>NZ_JBIURS010000005.1:293880-452325 GCF_044740965.1 Streptomyces sp. NPDC088252
GGTGTCTTGGGGGTGGTGGGGGGGGGGGGGGGGGGGTGGGGGGCGGGGGGGGGGGGGGGGGGCGGGGCGGGGGTGGGGGGGGGGGGGGGGGGGGGGGGGGGGGGGGGCCGGGCGGCGCGCGGGCCCCCCCCCCCCCCCCCCCCACGTCCGGCTCCGCGCGGATCAGTAGGGCTTCACCAGCACATGCGCCGCGCCCGGAATACCGACCTTCAGCAGTTCGTCCTCCTCGGGCGTGGTTTCGATGCCCGTCTCCTGCTTGAGCACCGCACGCGACATGGCCTGCACCCACATGGCGCGCGGGCGGCGGCGGGCCTCCCACGCTTCGAGGGCCTCGGCCACGTCCGCCTCGGCGTCCAGCGACTCGGCGAGCACCAGCGCGTCCTCGACGGCCATCGCCGCCCCCTGCGCGATGTGCGGCGTGGAGGCGTGCGCGGCGTCACCGGCCAGCACGACCCGGCCCACGTGCCACGGCTCATCGACCGTCACCTGGGAGATCCGCGAGTAGACCACCGCGGCCGGGTCGGTGACGGTGGCGAGTGCCTCGGCGACCGGCCCGGAGAACATCGCCAGCCGCTCCGTGAGCTGTTCATGGGCCCGCTCCGGGTCCGGCCGGAAGTCCTCCTGCTCCGCGAACACCGCGCCCAGGTACATCAGTTCCTCGGTGATCGGGGTGAGCAGCGCCTTGGCCTCCTTGCCCGCCGTGCCCATCACGACTCCCCGCACCCGGGACTGCCGGGGCACCGTCACCCGCCAGTTGGCGAAGCCGGTGTACTCGGGGGTGTAGCGGTCCCCGTACAGGCGGGTGCGCAGCGGCGAACCGATGCCGTCGAAGCCGACCACCAGGTCCCAGCGTCCGGTGGAGCCGTCGGAGAGAGTGACGTCCACCCCCGAGCCGTCGTCGGCCAGCTCGGTGATGGTGGTCCCGAAGCGGATCATGGCCCCGGCGGCGACGGCGGCGTCGTTCAGCAGCCGGGCCAGGGCGGGACGCGGGATGCCGTTGTTGGAGGGGGCATCGCCCATGCGGGGCTGCGGTATCTCGGCGAGTGTGGCGCCGGCCGGGTCGGCGATGGTCAGGATCTCCCACTCGAAGCCCGCCTTGAGGCAGTCGTCGAGGACCCCGATCTCCCGCATGACATGGAGGGCGTTGGACGGCTGGATGATGCCGACGCCGAGCGCCTCCAGCTCGTCGCGGAGCTCGGCGACCTCGACGGTGTGGCCGCGCCGGGCCAGCGCGGTGGCGAGCGTGAGCCCGCCGATGCCGCCGCCGTGAACCAGGACGCGCAGAGGTGATGCCATCTCAGATCTCTCCAGAGCGAGAAAAGTAAGGGGGTACGAGGGGTCAGCCGGCCGCTACGGGCAGGCTCATCAGATGGTCCACCAGGGCCAGCAGCACGTCCCGGCCGAACGGCCGCTCCCGGACGTCGCCGATCAGCAGCGGCACATGGGGATCGAGGTCGAGAGCGGCCCTGATCTCCTCCGTCGTACGGGTGTTGTGGCCGTGGAAGCAGTTGATCGCGACCACGAACGGGATGTCCCGGCTCTCGTAGAAGTCGATCGAGGCGAAGCTCGTCTCCAGCCTGCGCGTGTCGGCGATCACGACACCGCCGAGCGCCCCGTGGACGAGGTCGTTCCACATGAACCAGAAGCGTTCCTGGCCGGGGTGCCGAAGAGGTAGACCACCAGCTCGGGACTGACCGTGATCCGGCCGAAGTCCAGGGCCACGGTGGTCGTGTCCTTCCGGCCGACACCGGCCAGGTCGTCGACACCGACGCTGGCCTGGGTCAGATATTCCTCGGTGCGCAGCGGGGTGACCTCGCTGACCGCGCCCACCAGGGTGGTCTTGCCGACGCCGAAACCTCCGGCGACGAGGATCTTGACGGCGGCGGAGGCCGCCTGACTGCTTGTCATCTTGGTTCAGAGTCTCCGGAGTCCGTCACGAACGGCGGCCAGCAGGCCCATGTCGGCCCCGCCTGCCGCCCGCGCCACCGACAGCGGGGCACGGGCCAGCAGCAGGCCCTGGGCGACGAGGTCGGCCAGCAGGATCTTGGTCACCGACACCGGGAGCCCGAGGCCGGACGCGACCTCGGCGACCGCGGACGGGCGGCGGCAGCGCTCCAGGATCAGCCGGTGCTCCGGCTGGAGCCGTCCCGGCAGGATCGGCGCGCCGTGCTCGTCCCGCGGGTCCCGCGTGGTCGTCAGCACGGTGATGAGGCTGAAGTCGTCCCGCTCGGGAGCGGTCCGGCCCCGGGTGATGGTGTACGGGCGCACCATCGTGCCCGCCCCGTCCTTCTCGGCCTCCTCCTCCCAGTACGGGGTCACGCGCGCTGCCCCTCCCCGGTGCCGAAGGCGTCGAAGTCGTCGCGGGCCGGGGTGCCGAGCTTCTGGCCGACCTGCTGCACCAGGTTGTGCATGGCGAGCGACATGATCTCGGCGTCCACCTCCTGGGAGGCGATCACGGCCAGGTGGGTGCCCTGGCCGGCCGAGATGATGAACAGCCAGAGATCCGCCAGCTCGACGATCACCTGGTGCACGCCGCCGCCGTCGAAGAGCTGCCCGACACCGCGGGCGAGGCTCTGCTGACCGGTGCAGATGGCGGCCAGCCGCTCGGCGTCGGCACGGTCGATGGTGCGCGAGTGGCTCACCACCAGGCCGTCGTCGGAGAGCAGCACGGCGTTCAGGGTCTCGGCCACCGAATCGACCAGGCCGTCGAGCAGCCAGTCGAGATCCTGGTGGGTGGCGGTTGTGCGTGTCATGACCGTTCTTCTCTCGTGGGGAGGGGGGTGGCGGACGGTGCCGGCCGCGTGGGCGTCTCGTCGGTCGCCCGGGCGGCACGGGACCGGCGCTGGAACGCTCCGATCGCGGCTCCGGCCCGGCGCGGGGCCGGTCGCAGCGGTGCGTTCTCGTTCGAGTTCGGCGAACCGGGCACGGCGGTCCGGGTGGCCGGGGCGACCCGCAGTTCGTCCACCAGGCTGGCCTGCCGCACCCGGCGTGGCAGCGGGGGCTCCGCTCCGGGCGCGGGCAGGGCGGGCGGTCCGGACCCGTTCTCCCGGCGGACGGCTTCCGGCTCCGGCGGCGCCGGGTGGTCCGGCACGGAGATCGGCAGCTGCGCGGGGCGCGCGCCGTCGGACCGCCGCGGCCCCGGGATCGGGAGACCGGGACCGCCCGCCCCGGCCCCGGAGGGGTACGGAGCGGCGTACGGCTCCTGCGGCGGAGCGGCGTACGACTCCTCGGGCACCGGGTACGACGGCTGGTCCACGGGGTACTGGCCGGCGGCCGTCATGTACGGCTGCTCCGTCGTGTCGTACGGGGCCTCGTGCCTGCCGTACGGCACGGCCGGTGCGGCGTACGGATCCGTGGGCGTCCCGTACCGCTCGTCCTGCGCCGGGACCGTGTTCTCCGGTGCCGGGCCGGGCCGTCCCCGGCCGCCCGGGAACGCGTCGTCCGCCGGCCGGTACGGCTGCTCGGCCACGGTGTACGGCTGTTCTGCCGTGGCGCGGGGAACGCCCGCCGTGTTCAGCGCGGTGACCCCGGCCAGCGCCTGACCCTGGACGCGGGTGGGCAGCGGCTCACCGGCGGCCGTCGTGGCGGCGGGCGCGGCTGCGGGGGCGGCGGGTGCCGGGGACGGTACGCCGACCGGACCGGAGGGCGGTTCGGGAACGGTGAGTTCGTCGGGGACGAGCACGACCACCCGGGTGCCGCCGTACGCCGAGGAACGGAATTCCACCCTCAGGTTGTGCTGGTCCGCGAGCCGCGCGATGACATACAGGCCGAGCCGGATGTCGTCGGAGTGGGCGAGCACATCCATGCGGGGCGGCCGGACCATCAGCTCGTTGGCCGCGGCCAGCTGGTCCTCCTCCATTCCCAGGCCCCGGTCCTCGACCTCGATGGCCAGACCACGGCTCACCTTGGCGGCCCTGACCTCGACCGGGCTCGGCGGGCGGGAGAAGGCGAGCGCGTTCTCGATGAGCTCGGCGAGCACATGGGAGACCGGGCCGACGGCCCGCTCCGACAGCCAGGGGCTGCCGTCGAGGTCCAGCACCACACGCCGGTAGTCCTGCACCTCGCCCTGGGCGGAACGCATCACGTCCAGCAGCGGGACCGGCTTGCGCCAGCGCCGGTGCGGGGAACCGCCCGCGAGGATCACCAGGTTCTCCTCGTACCGCCGCAGTCGGGCGGTGAGGTGGTCGAGGTCGAAGAGGCCGTCCAGCACCTCGGGGTCCTCGTGCTTGCGCTCCAGCTCGTCCAGCTTCTTCAGCTGCTGGCCGATCAGCTGCTGGGTGCGGCGCGCGATGCGCTGGAGCAGCCGCTCGAAGCCCCGGTGCTGGTCGGCCTGTCCGACCGCAGCCGCCAGGGCACTGGTACGAGCCAGATTGAGTGCGTCGCCGAGCCGGCTCAGCTCGTCGGACCCGCCGTCCCTGTTGTCGTGCTCGATGGCGCGGGCCTCGGACTCGACATCGATGCGCTCTCCCCGGCCCAGCCGTTCGACGACATCGGGCAGGGCACTCTCCAGCTCCTCGGCGCGCTCCTGCAGGCTGCCGATCCGGCGGCGGAGGTTACGGGTGAGGCGCCAGGTGGTCCAGATGACCGCGATCACGGCGACCAGGCCGACCACCGTGGTCAGCACCATCTTGAACAGCAGCGACATCACGCTGCCCTTGCCCTCCTCGACCACGAGGGCGGTGCGGTGCTCCAGCAGCTTCTCGATCTGCGGATCGAGTTCGTCCATCGCGCCGCGCCAGGTCTTCTCCTCGGCGCCGACACGGACGAAGCCCGCGGCATCGGCTTCGGCCGGACGCAGTACCTCGTTCTCCACCCGCGTCTTGGTCTTCCAGGCCGGGCTGTGGGTGATCTCCTCCCACATGGCCTTCTCGTCCGACGGCAGATAGGGAACGACCTTGGTGGAGTACTGGAGCGACTGGCCGGAAACCGCCTCCCGGATCTGCCGCAGGTCCTCGCTGCTCAGCTTCCCCCTCGGCCAGCCGCGGATCAGCAACGCGTTGGAACGGGAGATCATCTCCTTGGTCCAGAACAGGTCGACGAGCGGCTGCGAGAGCGTGGTGATCCTGCCGTTGTCGACATGGCTGAGCGCCGTGAAGAGTTCGAGGTCGACCGTGATCAGATCGGTGTAGTAGCCGTACACGGCCTTCTGCTGGTCATTGCCGCCGTCGTCGACGAGGGCGCGCTGGGCGGGCAGTTGGTTGATCGCCTCGCGCGCCTTGCGGACCGCGTCGCGGACCTCGCCGGGGGCGTCGTCGGTCGCCACGTCGGAGAGCGACTGGAAGCTCTTGATCGCGTCGTCGGTCAGCTTCCGCTGCCGCTGCAGTGCGTCGTTGGCGCCCTTGTGCCGGGCGAGCGCCTCGGCGCTGAGCCGGCGCTCCGCCTGCAGGTTGTAATACACGATGTTGGACGGCTGGCCCGCCTTCTGGGCCAACTTCCCCTGGGTGGCCTGGCGTTGGAAGTCGAGCAGGGTCTGGCCACTGGTGACGGCCCAGAGGGCGGCCAGAGCGACGCCGGGAACGATGGCCAGTACGAGCAGGGCCGTCCGCAGCGACATGGTGGTCGATTTTGGTCCGCCGTGTGGCGCGCGTGCGCAGGGCGTGCTCCTTGACGATGATGCCAGCCTCACGGCTGGTCAAATCCGTTGAGAACTTCGACACATAGATATTAGTCACACTGCAAAAATGAAAAGAAAGTGGGCTCACAAGTGCATCACTGATCACGCACATCTCCGCCATCCGGGATCCCGAATCGCCTGTTCCGAGCTGGTTCGAGTGGCGGGCCGGGTGGTCGCGGGGGTGCGTCCGCGGTCTCCCGTCGGTCTTCGACACCGCCCGCAAGCCGTGGATGCAGCCCGCGAACGCCCCGGCCGACGACATCGCCGACGTCATCCGCCGCTGCCCGAGCGGCGCACTGCAGTACCACCGCACCTCCGGCACCTCCGACGGGGTGCCGGAGGTGCCGACGCATGTCTCGCTGCACGTCGACGGCGTACTCCATCTGCGCCCCGACCTCGAAGTGGTCACCCCCCAGGGGGCGCGCCAGGAGACCCGGGTGATGCTGTGCGGCTGCGGACGCACCGGGAACGCGCCGTACTGCGACCGCAGCGGGGTCTGCGGCGAGCACGGGTGAACGAGCCCCGGCGCTGTCCGCGGGTGAGCGGGGCCGGGCGCGCCACGGTGTCCCCGGCGAGCAGGGGAGGCCCGACCCGGTGTCCGCGCAGGGCGCGGGCGAACCCAGCGCGCCGGGCCGGGCGCGGCGCGCCGTACGGGTGAAGAGCGTTCAGGGATATATCTGTATTTGGTGCCCTTTGCCCGTGATGCATCATCCAGGCCCGCGACGCCCTCCCGGGGCAGGCGCGGGACGCCCCCCGGGCCCGTATGACCGCGCTCATCGTCTGCCATTTCGTCCTGGCCGCCTGTGCGCGCCCGCTGGTACGGGCTCTGGGCCGGCGCGCCTTCGTCGTGCTCGCGCTGCCACCGGCCGCCGCCACCGCGTGGGCGGCCACCCAGTGGAACACCGCCGCGTCCGGCGGCTCGGTCACCTGGTCGTGGCAGTGGATGCCGGCGTACGACGTCACCGTCGATCTGCGGCTCGACGCGCTCGCCGAGCTGATGGTGCTGCTCGCGGCCGGAATCGGCACGCTGGTCCTGCTCTACTGCGCCTCGTACTTCACCGACCGGACCCCGCAACTGGCCGGCTTCGCCGGGAACCTCCTCGCGTTCGCGGGCGCCATGCTCGCCCTGGTCCTCGCCGACGACCTGATCTCGCTCTATGTGTTCTGGGAGCTGACCACGATCTTCTCGTACCTGCTGATCGGGTACGACAGCGAGCGGAAGCACAGCCGCCGCTCCGCGCTCCAGGCACTCACCGTGACCACCCTCGGCGGCCTGGCGATGTTCGTCGGCTTCCTGATCATCGGTCGGTCGGCGGGCACCTACCGGATCTCCGCCATCCTCGCCGACCCGCCCGCGGCGAGCCTCGCCGTCTCCGTCGCGGTGGTGCTGATCCTGTGCGGCGCCCTGTCGAAGTCGGCGATCTGGCCGTTCAGCCTCTGGCTGCCGAACGCCATGGCCGCGCCCACCCCCGTCAGCGCCTATCTGCACGCCGCCGCGATGGTCAAGGCCGGTGTCTATCTGGTCGCCCGGCTCGCCCCGGCCTTCGCCGACGTGCCGGTCTGGCGGCCCGTCGTGATCGTCCTCGGCGCCGCGACCATGCTGCTCGGCGGCTGGCGCGCGCTGCGCCTCAACGACCTCAAGCTGGTCCTCGCCTACGGCACCGTCAGTCAGCTCGGCTTCCTCACCCTGCTCGCCGGGGTCGGCGACCGGGACACGGCACTGGCCGCCGCGGTCATGATCCTCTCTCACGCCCTGTTCAAGGCACCGTTGTTCCTCGTCACCGGCATCGTCGACCACGCGGCCGGCACCCGGGACCTGCGCAGACTCTCCGGCGTCGGCCGGGCACTGCCGTACGTCTGCACGGTCGCGGTGCTCGCCGCGGCGTCCATGGCCGCCCTGCCCCCGCTGCTCGGATTCGCCGCCAAGGAGGCCGCGTTCGAGGCGCTGCTGCAGGGCGACACCGCGGACCGCTGGGCACTGGGCGTCACGGTCGCCGGGTCCGCGCTGACCGTCGCATACACCGTACGGTTCGTCTGGGGCGCCTTCGCCCGCAAACCCGGGGTCGAGGACACCCCCGTGCACCGGGTCGGCGCGGCGTTCCTCGCGCCGCCCGCCGTGCTCGCGGTCTGCGGGCTGGTGCTCGGACCGGGCGTCGGACGGGTCGACCGGCTGCTCAGCGCGTACGCCGACACGTTCCCCTCGTCCGCGCGTCCGTACCACCTGTCGCTCTGGCACGGATTCGGTACCGCCCTGCTGCTCTCGGCCGTCGCCCTGGCAGGTGGTGCGGTGCTCTTCGCCGGGCGCGCCACCGTGACCCGGCTCTCCCGGCGGATCGCGTGGCCGACCGCCGACAGCGTCTTCGGACACCTGCTGCTCGGCCTTGAACGGCTCTCCCTCCAGCTCACCGGCTTTGTCCAGCGCGGCTCGCTCTCCGTCTACCTCGCCACCACCCTCCTCGTCATGCTCGTCGGTCAGCTGACCGTCCTGGGGGTGGACCAGCCCTGGCGCGGTGCCGTCGTCCCGCGGGCCTGGGACGTCCCGCTCCAGGGCGCCGTCGCCGTGCTGACCTGCACGGCGGCCCTGCTCTGTCTCACCGTCAGCCGCCGTATGAAGGCGGTGGTCCTGGCGGGGCTGACCGGATACGGGGCCGCGCTGCTCTTCGTCGTCCAGGGCGGCCCGGACCTGGCGCTCACCCAGTTCTGTGTCGAGACCGTGTCGATGATCGTGTTCGTGCTGGTGCTGCGGCGGATGCCGGTGCGCTTCCAGGAGTCGGTCAGCACCTGGCGGCGCGCCCTGCGCATCCCGGTGGCGCTGGCCGCGGCGGCGACGCTCGGCGTGGTGGTGTGGGTCGCGGCGGCCGCCCGTACGGCACCACCGGCCGGCGCGGCCATGGTCGAGGAGGTCTCCCACCACGGCCTCAAGGACGTGGTGGCGACCATCCTGGTCGATCTGCGCGCCTGGGACACGATGGGGGAGTCCGCCGTGCTCGCCGCCGCGGCGATCGGCGTGACGAGTCTGATCTATCTGCACCGCCGCACCGAGGGGGAGTCGCTGCGGGAGGAGGTCCGGGGACGTACCGCGTGGTCGTTGACGGGGGCCGAGTTGACAGGGTTGCCGCACGGTGACGAAGGGGCGCCGGAGCGCGGCTGGCTCGCGGCAGGCTCGACGCTCGCGCCCGAGCACCGCTCGATCGTCTTCGAGGTCGTGGCCCGGCTGCTGTTCCACCCGGTCCTGGTCCTCTCCGTGTATCTGCTGTTCTGCGCCGAGAACATGCCGGGCGGCGGCTTCGTCGGCGGGCTCGTCGCCGGGCTGGCCCTGATCACCCGCTACCTGGCGGGCGGCCGATTCGAACTCGCCGAGGCCGCACCCCTGCAGCCCGGACTCTTCACCGGACTCGGGCTGTTCATCTCCACCGGCGTCGCCCTGCTCGGCCTCTCCGAGGGAACGGTCCTGCACGCCTGGACCCACCACGGCCGACTGCCGCTGATCGGTGAATACCACCTGGGCACCCCGATCCTCTTCGACTTCGGGGTCTATCTCCTGGTCCTGGGCGTGGTGCTGGACATCGTGCGCGCGCTCGGCGCCAAGATCGACCGGCAGATCGAGCGAGCGGCGTTCGAAAAGGCCGCCGCGACGAGCGCCCGCACCCCACCCGGAGCGGAACCCGGGACGGGAGGCACCCCCGGATGACGGTCAGCGCCTCGCTCCTGGCAACCGCCGCGGTACTGTGCGCGGTCGGCGGCATCCTCATGCTCACCCGCCCCCTCACCCGCATCCTGCTCGGCGCGGTGATCGCGGGCAACGGCATCAATCTGCTCGTCCTCGCCGCGACCGGGTCGGCCGGCCGGGAACCGCTGCTCTACGGCGTTCCGCTGCACCGGGTCACCGACCCCCTGCCACAGGCCATCGCGCTCACCGCGATCGTCATCACCCTCGCCACCACGGCGTTCCTCCTCGCCATGGCCTACCGCAGTCACCAGCTCACCGGCACCGACGAGGTCCACGACGACGACGAGGACCGCCGCATCGCACTGCGCTCCGAGGTGCTGGGGGAGCGGGACGAACTGCGCGAGCGCTACCGCGCCGCCCCCGACGTCACGGAGGAGGACCGTGCCCGCTACCGCAAGGAGCGCCGCCGCCTGCGGGCCAGGCTGCGCGCCGACCGCGCCCTCCAGGCCCGCGGCAGGTACGCCACCGGGGACCTCTGGCACGACGTACTGGGCGCGGACCCCGAGGACTACGCACAGAAGCAGGCCCATGCCGACGCCGACCCGGGAGCCACCGGATGAACGCACTCGTCCCCCTGCCGGTACTGCTGCCGCTCTGCGCCACCGGCCTGAGCCTCGCCGTCGGTACCCGGCTCAAGCAGGTCCAGCGCTTCGTCAGCGTCGCCGTGCTCACGGCCGTGCTCGGACTCTCCCTCACGCTGATGGTCGTCGCCGACACCCGCGGCCCGCTCACCGTCCACCTCGGCGACTTCGCCCCACCGCTCGGCATCACGCTGGTCGCCGACCGGCTGTCCGGGCTGATGCTGTCGGTCTCCTCGGCCGTCACGCTCTGCGTGCTGATCTACTCCCTCGGCCAGGGCATGGCCGACCGGGACGAGGAGACACCCGTGGCGGTCTTCCACCCCGCGTACCTGATCCTGGTCGCCGGGGTCTCCTGCACCTTCCTCTCCGGTGACCTCGTCAACCTCTACGTCGGCTTCGAGATCATGCTCGTCGCCAGCTTCGTCCTGCTCACCCTCGGCGGCACCGGACCCCGCGTCCGCGCGGGTTCCACCTACGTGATCATCTCGCTGTTCTCGTCCATGCTGTTCCTCACCGCCATCGCCATGACGTACGCGGCCACCGGCACCGCCAACTTCGCCCAGCTGGCCGGCCGGCTCGCCGAACTCCCGCTCGGGGTACAGACCCTGATCCAGGCGATGCTGCTCACCGTCTTCGCCATCAAGGCCGCCGTCTTCCCGCTCGCCGCCTGGCTCCCCGACTCCTATCCGACCGCACCCGCCCCCGTCACCGCGGTCTTCGCCGGCCTGCTCACCAAAGTCGGTGTCTACTCCATGCTGCGCACGGAGACCCTGCTCTTCCCGGGAAACCGGCTCGGCGACCTGCTGATGGCCGCCGCGCTCGCCTCGATGGTGGTCGGCATCCTCGGAGCCGTCGCCCAGACCGACCTGAAGCGACTGCTCTCCTTCACCCTCATCAGCCACATCGGCTTCATGGTCTTCGGCATCGGCCTCGCCACCCGGGACGCGTACGGGGGCGCGATCGTGTACGTCGCCCACCACATCACCGTCCAGACCACGCTCTTCCTGGTGGCCGGGCTGATCGAGCGCCGGGACGGCACCACCGAACTCACCCGGATCGGCGGACTGGCCAAGGCCGCCCCGCTGCTCGCCGTCCTCTTCTTCGTCCCCGCCATGAACCTGGCCGGCATCCCGCCGCTGTCCGGGTTCATCGGCAAGCTCGGGCTGATGCGGGCCGGTGTCGCCGACGGCGGTGTCTGGGCATGGATCCTCGTCATCGGATCGGCCGTGACCAGCCTCCTCACCCTGTACGTGACGGCCAAGGTCTGGAACCTGGCGTTCTGGCGGGCCGCTCCGCCAGGACAGACCGCGGCCGGCACCGTCCTGGAGTCCGACTCCGACGAGGACGACGACGTCGACGAGGGCCCCGACCACATCCCCGGCAGTGGCGACGAAGCGGTCCGCCCCCGCCATCAGCCCGCCGGGCGCGCGGTGGCGGCCACCCTGCACGGACACGCCGTCACCACCACGACGCAGCTCCCGCGGCTGATGACCGCGGCCACCGCGGCGACCGTCGTGCTCGGACTCGCCTTCACCGTCCTCGGCGGACCGCTGACCTCCTACACCGACCGCGCGGCCGCCGAACTCATCGCACGCACCCCCTATGTCGAGGCGGTGCTCGGCCGGTGAAACGCCGCATCAGACTGTCCTTCCGGAACAAGGACCTGCCGCCCTTCAGCTGTGAGTTCGGCGGTCGGCGGCGACGCGTCCTGGACCTCCCGCTGATCGCCTGGCTCACGTTCATCTGGGTACTGCTCTGGTCCGGCCTCCACTGGGCCAACGTACTGACCGGCGCGGTCGTCGCGGTGGCCGTCTGCCTGGCCTTCCCGCTGCCCCGGGTCGACCTCGGGCTCCGCCTGCACCCCTGGGGCATCCTGCTGCTCGCCGGCTATCTGCTCTACGACATGTACACCTCGGGCGTACGGGTCACGCGGCAGATCTTCGTCGACCATCCGCACCGGGCCGCGGTCATCGCCGTACCGTTGCGCTGTCGCTCCGACCTGATGCTCGCGGCCACCGCCGTCGCCGTGTCGAACGTCCCCGGCGGATCGATCGTCGAGGTGCGCCGCTACACGGCCACCCTCTTCCTGCACGTCCTCGACGCGGACAGACCCGCCGCGCTCGACGCGGCGCGGCGCTCCGTCTGGCGGCTCGAACGGCTGATCGTCCGAGCCTTCGGCACCCCGGACGAGATCGCCCGCGTCGCCGAACCACCTCCACCGGTCGGGCACGAGAGAGGAGAGTGGGCATGAGCGGGCCGGAGACCATCGACCGGGTGCTGCTCACCGCGGCCGTCGTGGTGATCATCGTCGCCGGAGCGGGGCTTCTCGCCCGGATCTGGTGGGGCCCCTCCATGCTGGACCGGGCCATCTCACTGGACGTGTGCGCCGCCCTCATCATCGCGGGCCTCGGCGCCAAGTCCGCCTTCGCGCGTGACCCGTTCTATTTTCCGATCATGCTGGTGCTGGCCTTCCTCGGGTTCACGGGGTCGGTGGGCATCGCGCGATTCATCGCCGTGCGCGACCGGCCGGCATCGCGGCACGGTACGGAGGCGATCGGGAGGGACGACGGACGCGCCGGCACCGGGGGAGAAGGCCGGTGAAGCTCTGGCTCCAGATCCTCGACACGGCCGGTGCGGTACTGGTCCTCGTCGGCGCGGCCATCTGTCTGCTCGGGGTGATCGGGATGCTGAGGCTGCCGGACGTGCTGTCCCGCAGCCATGCCGCCACCAAGCCGCAGACCCTCGGCATGCTCCTCGTGCTCGGCGGGGTGGCCCTGCGGCTGCGCAGCGGCATGGATCTCGCCACCCTCGCGCTGATCGGCTTCTTCCAGATGATGACCGGTCCGGTCGCCGCCCACCTGGTGGCGCGATCCGCCTACCGGACCGGGCAGATCGACCACGGCGAACTGCTCTTCGACGAACTGGACGAGCAGCTGACCGAGGAGAACTGAGACCTCTCGTGCCCTGAGGCCTTTCGTGCCCGGCCGCCCGGGTCATTCGTTGGGATCAGGCCTGATCGCCGCCCCTGGCCAGGGATCTCCCAGCCGGCGGAACCACGCCGACCAGGCCGCGGTGTCGCGTTTCTTCAAGACCGCATCCCCGGGCGGCGTCCAGGCTCCGTCCATAAGCGAAGTCGACCTTCTTTCGGGTGTGCTGTCCAAGACCGGAGACATCATCGAGGGAGTCGGGGCGGACCAGCTGAGCCTTCCGACGCCGTGCGACGACTGCGACGTCGAGGCGCTGATCCATCACATCGTCGGATGGCTGCTCGTGTTCGAGGCCGGCGCCCAGGGCCGGTCCCACGACGTCGACGCGGCGAACCACCGATGCGGCGCCGACCCCGCCCGCGAGTTCCGTACGGCAGCGGCCGGTGTCGTCGCCGGATGGGGGGCGTACGGATTCGATCGCCAGGTCACGGCCTTGAGCGGCAGCATGCCGGGCGAAACGGTGTTCACCATGACCGTCATGGAGTACCTGACCCACGGCGGGGACCTGGCGGTCGCCACCGGGCAGCCGATCCCCTCGATCAGGAAGCCGCAGAAGTCCTGGCTCGCGCGGAGGCCACACTGCAGCCGCGGTACCGGGGCGAGAACATGCCGTTCGGCCCGGTCCATCCCGTCGGCGAGGACGCCTCGGCCGTCGACCGGCTCGTGGCATTCCTCGGACGCCGGCCGTTCCCGGCGCCGTAGCCGCCGCCCCGAGGACGTGCTGGTGACACCGCGCGCCGAAGCGCCACGAGCCCGCCGTCCCCGCCCCGTTCCGCCGCTCCGTCCTCCGCGACACCACCGCCCCGCCCGGTTTCTCCCACGTGTCGGTGGCACCCCGGACTAGCCTCCGCATCATGCTCCGAATCACCGACACCCGCACCGGTCACCTCGTGGAGATCCCCGCCGCACCACGCCGCCTCCTGCGCAGCTGCGTCCATCTGCCGGCCGCCGTCGGTACCGGGATCGGCCCGGTGCACCTGCGGGTCCCGTTGATCGGTGACGTACTGGCGCGCACCGCGGAGCTGAACGGTCTGCAGGTCGTCACGGTCCTCACCACACCGGAGCTGACGCATGATCAGAGACGGGCGCTCGAACGTGTGATGGCGGTGCTCGGCATCCATCCGCCGGTGGTCGTCGGGGCCCACCGCCCCGACGCGGCACTCGGCGGCCCCGCCGACGTGCACGTGGCCGCCCGGGGCGCCGACACCGGCGACGTCCCGGACGGGGTCCGGATGGAGGTGGGGGAGGTCGGCACGGTCCTCCCGGAGGAGGGCGCCCCCGACCCCGGTCGCCTCCTCGCCCCGGAACTCCCGGACGTGTCCGTGCCGGAGGCCGCCGATCCGCTGGCGGTACGTCTGCTGTTGCTCGGCCGCCCCTACGACGCGCCGGTGACGGTCACCGGCGAAGCGCTGGCCGACGCCCGGCAGACCCTGCGGCGGTGGCGCCGACAGGTGGCGGACTGGGCACAGGAGCCGTCCAGGCCGATCCCCGCCGAACTGCTGCGGGAGTCGCACGCGGCGCTCGCCGACGATCTCGGTGTCGCCGCCGTCCTGGACCTGCTGGCCGATGTGGCAGGACGGTCCGAGGTGCCGGCCGGCGCCAGGTTCGAGACCTTCGCCCATCTCGACCGCGTCCTCGGCCTGGACCTCGTCCGCGACGTCGGCCACCAGCGCTGACCACAACGCCCCGCACCGCGGTGAACGGGCGTGACTCCCGCTCGCCCGCGCGTGCGGGCTGCTCGGCAACGGGGACGGCGTTCCGAAGCCCGGCCCGGGCGGCGTCGGACCCCTCCCCGACCCACATAGGTGCAGGTCAAAAGGGGCCCGGCGGTCCCACCCGTCAGATGTCCCGGAAGAGACCAGCGAGGCCCGTGACCTGTCGGCCTTGGTGGTTGAGAGTGGCTGACCTGCGCATATGGTCTTTCGGTTGTTTCAGGGTCGTGCCCCTTGATGCGGCCGAAAGTCCCAGAGAAGTCCCAGGGGTATCCCAAGGGCGACGGCTGATCTTTTGGCTTTGTGTAGTGGTTGGGTCCAGGCTGTCGGACACAGGCTGGGGTAACCGGCTGCGGCCTCTCTTGTCGGCGCAGATGTCAAACGGGCAGGTCCCGGCCGACGTGCTGAACGCCGTCGTGACCGTGTTGGCGGACTGGGCCCGCTCGCAGGGCGGCTGGGCCAGCGGCTCTCCTGACGCGGCCCGTGGGCCCCTGCGTCCACGGCGAGCGGTCGGCCTCTGACCACTACAGGAGCATCACCCGCGTAGTAGGTCTCCTCGTCGTCGATCTCTCCCATGTTCTCGACTCGGTCGAGGAAGTCCCCGTTCACGAAACCCGGCCCGCCGGTGGTCAGGCAGTTACCGAAGATGTGAACCACATCGACGAGGTTTTCCATGCGCGGGTTGTAGCCGACGGTCTCGACGATCAGGGCCCAGCGCTCCAGGTCGCGGAAGAGGTGCATCCGTGCGTCCACGGCGTAGGAGTAACCATGGCCGAGGTCGGGGAAGGTGAACTCGGTCGCGCTTTTGTCCAGTTGGGCGAGGATATCTTCTGCTTGGATCACGCCGAAGACGCTATCGGCACCCCCTGACAATGACCCTTCGGTAAAACCAGTATGCGCGGGCAAGGCGCTGGCCTGCAGTAACGATCGACTCAACCTGTCATGCATGGCTCAGACACAGCTTCTCAAGCCCGGAAAGACAACAGCTTCTGAGGATGCCGCGTGGCGTGTGACCGCCGCTCCCCCGGCCGGGACGACCTTGCCGAGGCCGTCCCACCGTGCGGTCATGTCGAATGATCTCCGGTGCGTTGAGCGTCATGGCGAAGGGGCCGAGGTTCGCTGCTGTGACGGCCATGCCGTCCGCGAGGGAGGGGAGGTGGGGACCATCGCGTCACTTCCATGGTGGCGGGACGGGCTCGCCCCTGCCGGTTGGCCACGGAGTGGAGGTACGCATCGGGGCTGCTGGTTGGCTGTGGGGTCCGTCCGTGGAGCGGGTGCCGGCTGTGTCCTGTGGCTGAGTGGGGAAGGCCGGCAGGGTGGGGAAGGCTGGCAGGGAGGGGACTCGGACGGCCTGGGGAAAGTCGAGCACCTGGCCGGGGTCGTAGGTCGCCTTGACCCTTTGCAGGCGGGGGTAGTTGTCGGCGTAATAGGCGTTTTCCCAGCCCAGGAGTTCGGGGTCGGTGTCGTTGACGTAGGCCCCGGGGCCCAGGTGCATCTGCATGGCGGCGTGGGTGTTTCGCATCGAATCCAGCCGGGCGGCGGAGTCGGAGGGCGGGCATGTCCGGGGCCATGTGGTGATGTATTGAAGGACTGCCAGGGCGTTTCGGTGTGGAAACGCCGTCGCGCTGCTGGTGATGTCGGCCACGGCGCCTCCCAGGGAGTCGAGGTAGAAGCCGCCGGTGGCGCCGAGCCCGTGGAGGTCGTTGATGCCTGCGATCAGGACGGCGGTGGCGGCTTCGGTCATGGGTGCACGCACGATGTGCGACTTCCCGGCCCAGGCCATCCGGTCATCGCCGCCGGGGGTGTCACCCGAGTCGTTGCAGGCACCCGGGTCCGTGAAGGCAGGGGCGGGCCAGGCGGATTCGGAGTGCGTCGCGCTGTCGCGCAGGGGGTGGTCGGTGACCATGGCGGACTCGACGTAGCTGCCGGGTGTGATGTTGATCCGTTTCGGCGGGCGTCCAACGGCTGCGATCAGGCGGTCGATCACGCGGAGAAGCGAGGCGGTGCCGCCGATCCAGGCGCCGTGCACGATGGGTTGGGAGGGCCCGCTGCCATCGAGCAGGATCCGTACGTCGCAGGAAAGTCCCCAAGCGCGGGAGAAGGCACTCTTGCCGCCACCGAGGGTCAAGCCGGCGACCCCGACCGATCCCCACCGTCCTGCTGCGATCGCCAGGTTGGAGCGTGCGAGGGTCTGTCCGGCGCTCGTGCTGCTGACACCGGCGCCCAGGCGCACCCTGTCGCGTGAGACGGTGATGCTGTTCAGGGCGGCGACATCGATCACCAGCCCTGGGGTGGTGGAGAAGCCTGCGTAGTTGTGGCCACCCGCGCGGACAGCGGTCGCTGTGCCGGTCTCGGCGGCGTAGGCCAGGCACGCCGCGGCGTCGTCCTCGTCTGCGATGCGGGCGATGGCTGCGGGCATGACGATGTCGTAGCGCTGGTTGTGCAGCACCCGGGCTTTGTCGTAGTCCGGGTCGCCCGGGCGCAGGAGCCGCCCGTGAAGCCTTCGTGCCAGCCGGGTGAGCTCCGCGTCGGAGCGGTGCCCGTGGGCCCGGACGGTGGGGCGTGATCCGGTGTGCGTCGTGACCGTACCGGTGGAAGGTGTCTTGGCGGGGGTGATGGCCTGGGGCTGGGTGAACAACTGGTCCGGGTCCACTGCGGCCTTGACGCGTTGCAGGCGGGGGTGGTTGTCGCCGTGATAGGCGGTTTCCCAGTCGTCGAGTTCGGGGTCCATGCCGTTCACGTAGCCGCCGGTGCCCAGGTGGGGGCGCATGGTGGTGTGGATGTCGCGGAGCCACTGCATGCGCTGTTCGATGTGGGGCAGCGGGGTGAACTCGTGCCAGTAGGAGTGGTATTGGACGACACCGACGGCCGACCGGTGGGGGAAGGCGGTGGCGTCCGGTGCCACGTCGTTGACCGCCCCGCCCATGGAGTCGATGAGCAGCCCTCCGGCTCCGGTGACGCCGTTGAGCCGGTGGAGCCGGTTGACCGCGGCGACCATGTCGTCGGCTGCCGCCGGGGTCATGGGCCGGCGGACGATGTGCGACTTGGCTGCGAAGGCAACGCGGGGCCCGATGGTTCCCCCGCCCCAGCGCTCCGGTTCGGCTGCCGCCTGGACGTAGCTGACGGGGTGGGTGACGCGGTCGCTCTCGGGCCTGCCGACGGCGGTGACCAGGCTGTCGAGGAGCGGCTGGACTTGGCGGGGGGTGCCGATGAAGGTTCCGGTGACAACGAGTTCGGACGGTGCGCCTCTGTCGCTGAGCTGTTCGATGGCGGTGCACAGTTCGCGCGGCAGGTTCGGGTCGGCGTTCCAGGCTGTCCAGCCCTGGATGAGGGCGGACATGTCCTTCATGGGCCAGCGCATGACGATGCGGGTGAAGGCCATGTCGCTGATGTCGACGGTGGTGTAGTCCAGTGCGGTGACCACGCCGAAGTTGCCTCCGCCACCGCCCAGCATGGCCCAGTGGAGATCGCGGTCGGCACCCGGGGAATGAGCGTTGACGCTGCGGAGTTGTCCGTCCGCGGTGACGATGTCCACACCCGTGAGGTGGTCGATGGCCAGGCCCCAGGACCGGGTGAAGGCGCTCAGGCCGCCCCCCAGGGTCGCTCCGGCCACCCCGATGGAGGGGCAGCGCCCCAGCGGCAGGCCCGCTCCGGATGCGGCCAGTGCCGTGTGGGCCGCCATCCCCAGCGTTCCCGCACCCAGCCTGACCCGGCCGTCGCCCACCGTGATCGAGTTCAGTTCGCGCAGGTGGACCACGAGGCCGGGACCGGTGGAGTACCCCGCGTAGCTGTGGCCGCCGGAGCGGATCGTCAGTTGCACGCCGCGCTCTCGCGCGAAGGTCACGCACGCGGCAACGTCCTCGGCGGTGGCCGGGTAGGCCACGGCTTGCGGGTGCACGTCGTCGTAGCGCTGGTTGACCACGAGCCGTGCCTGCTCGTAGCCGGCGTCGTGAGGCTCCAGCAGCGTTCCGCTCATCCTGACGTCGAGGGCCGACCAGTCCACGGTGCTCGGGGTTCGGCTGCTGGACCGGATTCTTCGGTGGGTCGCGGAACACGGCGACGGGGTGGCCGGGTCCTGGGTGAGCGAGGCGGCGGTGAGGAGGGCCGGCAGGGTGTGGAGGGAGGCCAGGACCGGAAAGTCGAACGGCAGCGGGCGGGGGCCCGTCTGGTCGGGTACAGAGGTGAATCCGCCGTCGGAGTCCTGGTGGGCCAGGAGGTAGCTGATGCCACGGCGGGCGCACGCGTGGTTGCCGTGGCGGGCCAGGACGGGCACGGCCTGTGCCGTGGACAGCACGTCGCTGGAGTCGTTGTTCTGCCGGCCCCAGCCTCCGTCGGCGTTCTGCACGGCAGTCAGGTGTGACACTGCTCGCGCGGTCGCCTCGGCGATCCGGGCGGCGAGGGAAGCGGAAGGCTGCGGCACCGCGTGCAGGGCGTTGAGCGTGCGGAGGATCCCGCTGGACTCGCTGATCGTCCAACTGCGCTCGAAGGTTCCGTCAGGTCGCTGGGCGTCGAGGACGAACCCGGCGGACCTGGTGAGCAATGCGTGGTGCCGCCCGGTGGGGGCGAGTGCGAGGAGGGCCCCGGCGGTCATGTCCAGGTCGGGCGCATCGCTGCTGACCCAGGTTGGGAAGCCGCCGTCCGGCCCGGCCATGGCTTCCAGGTATCGGGTGGCCCGTCGCAGGCGGGAGGCGTAGCGCTCGGGGGCACTGGCCTGGAGGAACTCCATGCAGCGGGTGGTGGTGTCGAGGTCTGTCTGGGACATGGCGCTGGCGAACGGCCAGCCACCGTCGGGCGCCTGCCAGGAGGCGACGAACTCGCCCATCCGGCCCGTGAGCGGGCGCAGCCGGTCATCGGCAAGGAAGGCCAGCCCGGCGACGGCTGCGAGCCAGAGGTCCTGGCTGTCGAGAAACGGCAGCCCTCCGTCGCGGTTCTGAGCCAGCGTCATCCTCAGAATGCCGTCGTCCACCACCGGGTGGCCGGGGCGGAAGCCGCGAACGGCGTGCAGGGCGAGCAGGTGGGTGGTGGCGCCGGCCTCCCAGAACAGCCGGTTGCGGCCGGTGCCCAGCGAGTCGACCAGCCGGTTGCGTTCGGCTCCGGTCACCATGTGCGGGTGGCCGGTCGCCCGGGCGCAGATCACCCGGATGGCGAGAAGATTGACATCGGTGTACGTCGTGATCCGGTCCGGCGGCATCGACGGCAGGAGATCGTCGTCCGTCATGGGGGCGTCGCACAGCAGGTGAAGCACTGCCCGCATCATGGCGGCCTTGAACCGGCCGCGCCCACCGGTTCCGCGGTTCAGCTGTCCGGCGAGCTCCGCGACAGCCCGGCGTGCCCGTCCCGCTGTTTCGGCGGGGTGGAGACAGGCATCGATCAAAAGGGCGTCGACGGGATCCGCGCCCACCCGGCGTGCGCGCAGAAACAAGGTCAGCTGTTCCTGCTGGGGCTCGTGTGTCCGTGCGGCGCGCAGGAGGGCGAGGAACAGTGCCGATTCCAATACCCGGCTGGCGCACCGGTCGGTCACCGCTCCTCCGGGCGAGACGGCCAACGAAAGATGCCGGGTGAGGCGGTCGATGCTCCTCGGCACGTCTGTCGGTGCCTGCCAGGGGCCGGGCGATCCGGTGGCCGGACCAGAGGGCGGAGGATTGTTGCCGGCCCGCTCTGGCTCGGCCGGCCGGGCGGCGTCGGGGCCTGCTGCCTCGGGGTCGTTGCGTCGCGTTTCTCCCTGCCAGGCCAGGGCCCCGTCGAGGAAGGAGCGGATCCGATCGACTCGTACGCTCAGACCTGCACTGTGCGGTCCTTGAGCGAGCGCGGTTGCCGCTGCCGCGTCGAAGGCGTCCATGCGTTCGCTGATCATCGTGCGGGCGATCGCGGCAGCCTCGTGGTGGGTGCACCGGCGTTCACGCGCGAGGATCGAGACGAGGTTGTCCGTTCCTTCAGCGGATTCCCGTTCCGCCGATGCCAGGTCGTTGGTCCACGCGACGAGATCCGCGGTGGCCTCGCGCAGACTCTCCAGGTCGCTCTCCTCGCCGGACAGCCCGCGCTCCACCAGAGCGAGCAGCGGCAGCACCGTGATGGTGTGCCGGCGCATCTCCACGTAGCGGGACAGCGCAAGGGGAGTGCGCCTGGTGCGCAGCAGGGATTCTTCACAGGTGGCGTCGGCGAAGTCGCGGTAGCGGGCGGCGAACCGCCTTGCCCATTGCGGGCTGGTGGCCGGTGTCGAGCGGTTCCACAGGTTCACGATCGCCCGCACCGCGGGGATGGACAGATCAGATGTGGTGGCCGACCCGTCCACCACGGAGACCAGGGAGTCCATGAGGGCCCGTACGTGCGAGGTACTGCCGTTGCCCGGTCCACGGTCGAGGCTGTCGTCGACCAGTGCGATGAAGGCACCCCACTGTGCCAGGAGTTCGAGTTCGGCCGGGTCCGCTCGGGGAGCGACGAAGCCGGCCATCCTTCCCTGCCCCATCCTCTCCAGACGCCGCTTCTCGTCCGGGGTCGTGAGCAGTCCCATGCGGTCGGCCCAGGCGCGTGCACGGCGTTCTGCCCGGTCCCACTGCCGGTTGCAGGTGGTCGGTTGGTTCATGGTTCGCTCGCCCTTGGTGGAAGTTCGTGTGCGGCTGGACAGCGGCGGGACGGGCCGCGTTCGAGGGGCTGGTGACCGACCTCGTTCCGCGAACTCATCCGTAGGGAGGCGGCCGGGATGCGGCTGGCTCCGAGCAGGGGGCCACGTCGAACCGGCGGTGCGGGCCCGCCGGTTCATACGGACCGATACCGGGCTCCGCGGCGCTCCAGGGCCGGGCTTCCTGGAGGCGGAGCGTGACCCGCTGGTGCTTGCCGGCGGCCCGGTGCTCCGACGTCCTCTTCGGCGGCGCGACCGGTGCCTCGCCCACCAACGTCGTGAACGTACGGCGGCCCGGCCCGGCCTCCTTCGTTATCTCCCGCAGGCTCATCGCACCGCACTCGACAGACCTCGAACGGCCTCAAACTCCAGCCGCCGATGCGGGTCCAAAGCCATCGTCAGTCGCCCCTCCGCCACCCCGAAACCGACCACAGCAGACTTGCGGCACCCACCCGTCACCGCATCAACTTTGGTGCACTCTCCTTCGTACGAGGTGATGCACGATCACTTGTACGGCGCCGACTGTCGGCGTACTCCTGTGTAAGTGGCTCTGGCACGCATTCCGTTTGCGCCGTGAGGCGCTGTTGGTTCGCGTGGAGGTGGAATACCTGCACCAACCCGCTGTCGCAGCAGTTAGGTTGAAGCTGAGGGCAGCCTGATCCGGGTGATGCCGGGGCGGGTGAGAGCGGCCCTGACAAAGCCGGGACGTGTCCAGTACTGCCAGATGGGGCGGGCCCGGCAAGCGCTCTGGCGCGCCGGGCTACCGGTATGCAGCTCAATCAGCTGCCGGCCGACCAGGGCGGCGGCCCAGGAGGTGCGGCCGCCGGCGGCACGCTGGACTACAACAGCGCGTCCATCAACGGGAACGCCAATCTGTTGATCGAGATCGCGGGCTTCCTTTACGAGGGGCGGCCGGACGGTGACCTGTGCACCATGGCGCGGGAACCACGGGCCCACAGCGACGTAGCCGCACAGGTCGAACGCTTCGGCAGGTTCGCTGACGACCAGTATCAGGACGCGGTCGCGCTCTTCGCTGCTCTCGCCACGCGACTCAAAAGCGCCGGGACGGACTTCGTCACCGTGGACGACGGCAACGCCCAGCAGTTCCTGGAAACTATCCTGCGTGACGGTAGCTACGTACCACCGGAGGCGAAGTGAGCGGGCTGAGTCACCGCAGTGATGTCGAGTTCCTGGAGGGCTGCAACCCGGCCCTCGTGGAGCGGACGCCGATGAATTCACCAGAATACGCAACATGCTGGCAGAGGCTGACGAGCCCGCCGAGCGGGCTGAGAAGAAGACGCACTGGCATAGTGAAGGAAGTCAGCGCTATGAGGCTCGCGTCGTTGAGGCACGCAAGCTGGTGACCAACCTTGCGGAGGGTTATGGCAAGGCGGCCAGTGCGCTCCGTAGCTGTGCCTACGCGCTGACGACCGCGAAGAGCCACTACTCCAACGGCAAGGCCAATGAACAGGCATTGGCCGAACTGATCGCCACCAAGGGAACCGCGATCACCCGTGAGGCGCAGGACGCGGAGCCCATGCGTCAGTGGGAGGACATGCGCGGTACAACGGGCGTGCTCGACTTCTTCGCTGAGCTGACCATGGACGTGGACGACATCAAGGACGAGGCGAACCGACTGCACGATGCTGCGGGGGGCAATTTTCACCTCGCCAAGACAACGGAGAAGGAGGCGCGTGACATCTGCGTACACGGAATGAAGCAGGCCTACGACCTGCTTCCTGAATTCCGATTGCGGAACGTCCCGCGCGTGGACATCTTCTCAGCCATCGCCGCCATGCAGCGCGAGGCCCACGAGGCCAGCAGCAACCCTCTGACCCATCTGCCCGGCAGCGGACCGAAACAGGACTACACGGCACAGGTCGGCAGTGCTCCGGTCTCGCCGACGCTTCGTGACATCAGGACGCAGGTCGCCAACCTGCCTCAGCCGAAGGATGGTTACTGGCTTCCTCCGTCCTCGGACCAGGAGAAGAAGGAGTGGATCGCGGCGAACAAGGAGATCATCCAGGCTGCGGCGAAGAACTCCGGACTGCCTCCGGACATGGTCGCGGGCATCGCATGGCAGGAGATCGCAGGCCAGCCGGGGTACGCGGACGACGTGGTCGACACGATCCGTGAGCAGGCCGACGCACCCTGGGGGCTGAGCCCTATCTCACCGGAGAATCTGCCGGGTCGTCTCGGCGGTAGCCCCGACGAGACTTCCTTCGGACCCATCGCGATCCAGGTCCGACGTGGTGCTGAAGTGCTCGGTTATGATCCGGACAACCTGACCGAACACCAGCGCGCCGTCGTGGAGGAGTCCCTCCAGGACCCCGGGCAGAACATCTTCATCGCGTCCGAATACCTGGCGCAACTCAAAGCGGAGAGTGAGTTCGCCAACGTGCCCGCAGAGGAGATGACGTCCGCCCAGTACCAAGAACTTGCCGCGCGGTACAACGGTGGGCCCTACTGGGAAGGCGACAAGGCCCAGGCGTACGGCCGGGGATTCAACAACGACCTCGATAACGCCAGGAAAGCACTGCGCTGATGTCCGACCAGTTCGAAACCACACGTGCGCCCGGGGACGACAGCGGCTGCCTTCGACGGGTCATGGCTGTACCGCTGACACTCCTCTATGCGATCGCAGCATTCTGTTGCTATACGGCGCTGATCACCCGCCCTTCGGGGAGCTGGGACCAGGACGCGTACGGTGCGATCACACTGATGTGTTTTCTCGCCGTCGTGGTCAGCGGCCTCGGACTGCTCGTCACGGTCGTCCCGCCCACGGTACGGCGCGCGATGGGCCCCTGGTGGTTGGCGCCGCCGCTGATGCTCAGTGCGATCGCGGTGGCCCGGTGGGTTTTGGGAGGCTGATGGCTGTCCTGTGATGGGGCAGCCTTCAGGCCGGCCGTCAATCTGGCGAACTTGGCCGATCATGAACACGACGCGGTGGTCCGGTGAATTGGTCCGGGCGAGGCTTTTCGACCTTGTGGCGGATTGGGACTTCGACCTTGCCATCTCCGTCGCCACCGGCGACCCGAAGAAGGTGCAACGACGGTTCGCGGACATGGACAAACTCTTCCGGGGGGTACTGAACCGCCCGGGTCAGGTGGAGACTCGATTTCATGAAAGGATCGAGTCATGGCACGACCTTCCCGTTATCCGCTTGAGCTCCGCCGCGGTGCGGTGCGCATGGTCGCCGAGGTGCGCGACGACTACCCGAACGAGACGGCCGCTCTGCAGGCGGTGACCGGGAAGCTCGGTATCGGTTCCCGCGAGACGCTGCGGAACTGGCTGAAGCAGCACGAGATCGACGCGGGCACGCGCCCGGGCACAACCGGGATCGCGGGGCCGAACTCCTGATCGCCCTCGCCCAGGACACCACCCTCAACTTCCACGCCCGCCGCTCGGCGGCCGAAGACCTGAGCTGAGTGGCCGGATACCAGGAACGCGCGGCCGGACTCCTCGACCGACTGCCCGACGACGACGCCATGCGGGGCACCCACCGCCGCTTCCGCATAGTCGAGAGCCTCGGCCGCAAACCCTGGCGGCGGATCCGCAAGGTGTTCAGAGGGCGTTACATGGATTCTTGGCATAGTTCATGACGCTGTGGCGGTGCCCCGAATCCCCCTCGAATCGGGCAGATTTGCGGCGTGGTTGCAGCGACTCGGCCGGATAGGGCCGTGCTTGACGGCGTCGCGCCGAAACTGCAGATCAACCGCCCGGTTGCAATCGAGGCCCTCGTCGCCAATCGTCCTGACAGTCCATGTAGCGCCTTCTCGATGACAGTCTCCGGGTTAGCAGGCAGCGGCCGCCGACCGACGCTCGCGCACCAGGCAGTGAAGGCGGCCATGTCGGCGGAATACATCAGGCGGGTGGAGTCGGTCAGCTGTCGGTTGGTCTCGGCGCTCCCCGCGGCTATGTGCTGAGGGCCAGAGCCTGGGGCGCGTAGGCTTGTCACGCTGCTCAACGTAGGGCGGCCCGACACCCCGCTGGCCCGGACGTCACGGCGGGTGCTCCCACGAGGTCGGCGCAGGCTCAGCCCGTCACGGCGCCCGTCTGCGACAGCGGACCCGCGCCCGCGTGGTGCGGGTCCTCTTGCGTGGCGAGGTGGTCAGCCGGAGGACTCGGATGCGCGGCCGGACCCCAGGCTCGCGTCGCGAGGCCGGAGACGTCGGGCAGATAGCGGTTCACCTCGTCGACCAGACGCGGTCGGCGTGACGCGACCGACATCGGACGTTGCGAGGCCACTTCGGCGACAACTCTCCGTGAAGGCTGACGGTTACTCAGGCTTCTCTGACGTACCGTCAACTATTCAAGATCATCTTGCACGTGCGTTGCACAAGATGCTGAAAAACAACAGTGATCAGTGGAGGGCCGTGAGGGTGAGTATCCGCAGGTCAGCTGGCATGTTGAGGTGTCGTGCCCCTTGCCTCCAAGGGGCACGACATCGTGCCGATCAGATGTCCCGGAAGATCTCGATCTGTGCCCCCACGGAGTTGAGCCGCTCCGCCAGTTCCTCGTAACCGCGGTTGATCACATACACATTGCGCAGTACGGACGTGCCCTCCGCCGCCATCATGGCGAGCAGCACCACCACCGCGGGACGCAGTGCGGGCGGGCACATCATCTCGGCGGCGCGCCACCGGGTCGGGCCCTCGACCAGCACCCGGTGCGGGTCGAGGAGTTGCAGCCTGCCGCCCAGGCGGTTCAGGTCGGTGAGGTAGATGGCCCGGTTGTCGTAGACCCAGTCGTGGATGAGGGTCTGACCTTGGGCGGAGGCGGCGATGGCCGCGAAGAAGGGCACATTGTCGATGTTGAGCCCGGGGAACGGCATGGGGTGGATCTTGTCGATCGGTGCCTCCAGTTTGGAGGGCCGGACCGTGAGGTCGACCAGCCGGGTACGGCCGTTGTCGGCGGTGTACTCCGTCGTACGGTCGCAGTCGACGCCCATCTCCTCCAGCACCGCGAGCTCGATCTCCAGGAACTCGATCGGTACCCGGCGGATCGTCAGCTCGGACTCCGTCACCACGGCGGCGGCGAGGAGGCTCATCGCCTCGACCGGGTCCTCGGAGGGGGAGTAGTCGACGTCCACGTCTATGTGCGGGGAGCCGTGCACGGTCAGAGTGGTGGTGCCGATGCCGTCGACGCGTATGCCCAGCGCCTCCAGGAAGAAGCACAGGTCCTGGACCATGTAGTTGGAGGATGCGTTGCGGATGACGGTCGTGCCGTCGTGCCGGGCGGCGGCCAGCAGCGCGTTCTCGGTCACGGTGTCCCCGCGCTCGGTCAGCACGATGGGACGGTCGGGCGTGACCGAGTGGTCTATCCGGGCGTGGTAGAGCCCCTCGGTCGCGGCGATCTCCAGGCCGAACCGGCGCAGCGCGATCATGTGCGGCTCGATGGTCCGCGTACCGAGGTCGCAGCCGCCCGCGTACGGGAGCTTGAACGAGTCCACCCGGTGCAGCAGCGGGCCGAGGAACATGATGATGGAACGGGTCCGGCGGGCGGCGTCCGCGTCGATGGCGGACAGGTCGAGCCGGGCGGGCGGGACGATCTCCAGATCGGTACCGTCGTTGATCCACCGGGTCCGCACGCCGATGGAGTTCAGCACCTCCAGGAGGCGGTAGACCTCCTCGATACGGGCCACCCGGCGCAGCACCGTACGGCCCTTGTTGAGCAGTGTGGCGCAGAGCAGGGCCACGCACGCGTTCTTGCTCGTCTTGACGTCGATGGAGCCCGAGAGCCGGCGACCACCGACCACTCGCAGGTGCATGGGCCCGGCGTAGCCGAGCGACACGATCTCGCTGTCGAGTGCCTCACCGATGCGCGCGATCATCTCAAGGCTGATGTTCTGGTTGCCGCGCTCGATGCGGTTCACGGCGCTCTGGCTGGTGGCGAGCGCCTCGGCGAGCTGACTCTGTGTCCAGCCCCGGTGCTGACGGGCGTCACGTATGAGCTTGCCGATGCGTACGAGGTAATCGTCTGACATGGCGAAAGGCTATCTCAGATATGAGATGAGACCTGTGGTGGGGTGTGGCATTCGGGTGACGGCAGGGCGTGGAGGCACGGAAGTTGCGCGGCCGGTCGCGTGTGAAGGGTGCGGCGAACGGCGCATCGTGCGTTCCATGGTTCACCCGGACCGGCGTGACCGCGAACGGTGTACGCCCGTCCGGGGAACGGGGAACGGGGAACGGGGAACGGGGAACGGGGAACCGGGCCGACGCTGCGCTCCGGCCGCCGGATCCACGCTGTTCCCGGCGGCCTTGCCCTGGCCTCGGGTCCGCTGCCCCGGTCCCCGAATCAGCCCTCGACGGCGCCTTCGAATCCGCTTTCGGCCAGGATCCTGTCGATGCGGGCGCGATGCGCCTTCTCCCAGTCGTCGAGGGATTCACCCGCTTCCTTGGCCAACTTCTGCCGGGCATCGAGGAGTACCTGCGCCCGGCGGGCACGGGGAGTGACCACGACGCCCTCCTCGTCGGCCACCACGATGTCGCCGGCGTGGACGTCCACGCCGCCGCACCGGACCGGACCGTTGAGCGGTCCGACGGCCTTCTTGGCTCCGGGGATGGGGACGACCCCCCTGGCGAAGACGGGAAAGCCCATGTCGCGCACCTCGGCGAGGTCACGGATCACCCCGTCGGTCACGAACGCCACGATTCCCCGCCGCTGCGCGACGGCGCAGACGTTTCCGCCGGCGAGCGCGTAGTCCACGTCGCCCGCTTCGACGACGACGACCGAGCCGGGTTCCGCGCGGTGGATGGCCGCGTGAAGCATCAGGTTGTCGCCCGGGGGGCACCGCACGGTGAACGCCGGGCCGGCGACGCGCGGCATCGAGGGCCACAGGGGGCGGATGCCGAGGTCCATGACCTGTTCCCGCCCGAGGAGATCGGCGAGGGTGGTCGGGGAGATGTCCTTGAACTCGGTGACGTCGTTCATGTTCCTCCTTCGTCCGGGCACCCGTACCGCTCCGGGGGCCGATACGCCCGTCGGGGCACCGGGCGGGCGGCGTGCGGCGGCGAGACTACCGAACGGCGGGGCGGGTCCGGGCCGCGGCGGCGAGCGCCGGGCGAGGCCGGCCGGCTGCCGGGGCGTCGGCGGGACGGACGCCGCGGCAGCGGGACACCGAAGTGTGTGGCCACCTCGGGGGGCGGCCCGGTGGCGACCACCTCCGTGGTGCCGGCGGCGAAGGCTCCCGGAGCCGGGCGGGGAGCGATGCCCGTTCTACGGGCGCGGGCAGTGGCGGGAGAGGCGGTACCGGGCGGGGCGGCTGAGAAGTCGTTGGCTACGCCTTCAGGCCGGCGTCGTTACGTCGACGGCCGAGCGCGCCCCTGCCCCGTCTCAGTGAAGTTACCAATGGTTGGGATGGGACAATCTCTCGCTTTCGAATCGGTCGACTCCTGGTCGACTCCTGCCCTGATTTCCCCTCTGAACGCTGGCATGATCCCCATGTGGCCGAGTCAGGCGCTATGTAGCATCTGCACAATTCAAGGAGGCTCGTGTGACCCGCAAAGGTCGTGTGCTGGTGACGGGTGTCGGTGCGATGACGCCACTGGGAGCCGATGCGCCGACGTCGTGGTCGGGGCTGCTGGACGGTGAGTCGGGGGTGCGTTTCCTGGAGGAGGAGTGGGCCGCGGACCTGCCCGTGCACGTTGCGGCCGGGCTCACGGTGGATCCTGCCGCCCTGCTTCCGAGGGTCGAGGCCAGGAAGCTGGACCGCAGTGAGCAGGTCGCCGTTCTCAGTGCGCGCGAAGCCTGGCAGGACGCCGGTGCTCCGCAGGTCGAGCCGGAACGACTCGCCGTCGTCATCGGTACTGGGACCGGTGGTGTCCTCACCACGCTGGGGCAGGACGACGTCTTCGAACGCGCCGGGATTCGCCGGCTGTCGCCGTTCGCGGTCCCCATGCTGATGCCCAACGGGTCGGCTGCTCGGGTGAGCATGGACCTGGGCGCGAAGGGAGGCGCCAGGACTCCGGTGAGTGCCTGTGCGTCCGGGGCGGAGGCCCTCGCCCTGGGGCGGGATCTGATCCGCAGCGGGCGGGCGGACGTGGTCGTCGCAGGTGGGGTGGAGGCATGCCTGCACCCCTTCACCATTGCGGCATTCGCCCAGATGAAGGCCCTGTCGACGCAGTCCGTGGACCCGGAGACCGTGTCCCGTCCGTTCGACGTCAAGCGGTCCGGGTTCGTCATGGGCGAGGGCGCGGGGATGATGGTGCTCGAACGCGCCGAGTTCGCCCGGGCCCGTGGAGCACGTGCCTACGGAACGCTGGCCGGCAGTGCCGTGAGTTCGAGCGCAAACCACATCACGGCCTCCGACGCGGAAGGCCAGGCCTTCGCCATGGAACTGGCGCTGCGCGACGCCGGCCTGGCCCCGGCGGACATCGGGGTCGTGCACGCCCACGCCACCTCGACGGAGTCCGGTGACCTGGCGGAGGCCGAGGCGATCGGCCGGGTCATCGGCAGCCACGCCGCGGTGACGGCGACGAAGTCGATGACAGGTCACATGATGGGCGCGTCCGGAACGGTTGGCGCCATGGCCGCTCTGTTCGCGCTCAGGGACGGCACGGTGCCGGCCACGCGCAACCTCGACGAACTCGACCCGCGCGTGGAACTGGACGTGGTGCGCGGTGGGCGGCGCACCGGCAAGTGGTCTGCCGCGCTGGCCAACTCGTTCGGGTTCGGCGGACACAACGTCAGCCTCGTCTTGACCAAGTGACGACGAGACCTTGACCGCCACACGTGGTCAGGCGCTGTCGTTCCTCGGTACGGGGAGCTCGCGTATCCACCTGTCGCCGGTTCTCCGCAGAGCTCAGTTCGGCGGTCGCCGCCGGTGATCCCGGTCGGCAGCGGGACGTCCCAGGGGACCGGAGTCAGCGGGCGCTCGGATCCGGAACAAACCAATCGCCCTCACGTCGATGCTCCCGTAGGGTGCGCGGGTTGTCGTGGCGGAGAGGCGGTTCGGAACGTGGCACCCAGGTCGGTGACGCGTGAGCAGTTGGCGGGTGCGGCGCGGGCCGCGCTGGGTGGCGGGCGGCGACTGGAGGCGGCCGAGCGGGTCGCGGGCGGCAGCAAGAAGGGCGTGTACCGCCTGGTGATGGACGACGCGACGACGGCGATCGCCTACCTGTGGGACGACGCCGAGAACTACTGGCCGGCGGCCGAGGGCGACGACGACCTCACCGATCCGTTCTCGCCCGGCCCGGGGCTCGATCCGTTCCAGGCCGCGCACACGCGGCTGGACGCGCTTGGCGTCCGCGTACCGGCGATCCGTCTTGTCGACCGCGACGGCGCCCACTGCCCGGCCGACCTCGCGATCGTCGAGGACCTCCAGGGGGAGAGCCTGGAGGAGTTGCTCGCGCGCGACCGGCGCGCCGCTGCTCCGGTCATGGCCCGGCTCGCGGAGTCGCTGGAGGCGATGCGGGGCCACCGGGCACCGGCGTACGGCAAGGTGGCTGTGGTCGACGGCGGAGGAACGTCGCGCGGCACGTCGTGCGAGGGGGTGGTGCTCGACCGCGCGCTGCGGGACCTCGCCGAGGCGGCCTCGCGCGATCCGCGCATCGCAGACGCCCGCGACCGGCTGGAGGAACGGCTGCTGAGCCTGGCGGCGGTGGTGCGGCCGCGCGCGGAGTACACGGTCGTGCACGGCGAACTCGGGCCCGACCATGTGCTGGTGGACGCGGACGGGAGCCCGGTGGTGATCGACATCGAGGGGGTGATGTACTTCGACGTCGAGTGGGAGCACGTGTTTCTACGGATCCGCCTGCACGACGCCTACCGGCCGCTGGAGGTGGCAGGGTTGGACGGGCACCGTCTCGCGCTCTACATGCTCGCACAGCGACTCTCGCTGACGGCAGGCCCGCTGCGGCTGCTCGACGGGGACTTCCCCGACCGGGCCTTCATGGCGGGCATCGCCGAGTACAACCTGAAACAGGCGCTGGAACTGGTCCGCGCTTGATCTCCCGGGTGCCTCAACGGGCTCGGCCGGATCGAGGCGCATGCCGCAGGCCTGCGCGCCCTGGTGACCCGATGGAGTGCGGTCGGTCCGGCGGGGATCACCGCGGCCGACCGCAACTCCGTCCGCAGCGACCCCTACGGCGGGCTCCGCCGAGCTCGGCAGTTGCTCGGCCGTGCCGCACAGCTCCGTGGCCTGCTCGCCGCAGGGCGAACGGTCCTGCGGCGATCCCTCGCCCGGGCACGGTTCGACCCCGTCGGCGGCCAGGGCCCGGGCTGCTCGAAGGGCCACCCTGGGAACGGGCGCGTGCGGGCGCTACCGTCCGGTGTAGGTGAACTCGTCGGCCGGGCTGGTGGGAGAGGTGGCCTTGCCGACCGTCACGGTGACGTTCACCGTCTGGCGGTCGTCGAGCTGACCGGGCGCGGTTGCGGTGATCTGGCCGGTGGAGACGAATTTGACCGAATCGGATGCCTTGTCCTTGAAGTGCACGGTGGCGCCATCGGCGAAGCCCGAGCCGCTGATGGTGACCGGGGTGCCGACCTTTCCGCTGGTCGGGCCGACCGCACTGACCACCACAGGTGCGGGTCCGCCGTAGGCGAACTGCCCCATCGCGACGGCCGGGGAGGTGCCGAGGGTGTTGGTGACGCGGACGTGGACGACGCCGGTTCCGTTGGGGACCTGAGCGGTGATCCTGATGCCGGAGGGGTCGATGTCGCGCTTGGTGCAGGCGAAGCGTCCGAAGTCGACCACGCTGTCCGGACTGAAACCGGTGCCGTTGATGGTCACCGTGGCGCCTGGTGCGCCGAAGGTGGGGGTCACGTCGGTCACCACCGGTCCGGACGGGACGGCAGGCGCCCCCACCAGGTCCAGGTAGGTGGAGTTGGCGTGCTGGAAGGCGATCTGGCCGAGGAAGTCCTGGGTGGTCTTGTTGACCAGGTTCTTGGCAAAGCTCGTGTATCCGGTGTTCATCAGGCAGAGCGTGCCGGGCTGGACGTAGACGTTACCCCTGGTGCGCTTGGAGATCGCCCCGATGAGCAGCTTCACTTCTTCGGTCGCCTGTGGTCCCGGGCCGGGGTACCAGCCGGCGGTGGTGTCGAGATCGGCCCACGCGTGCGGTACCAGGTCGTAGGCGTTGTTCTGGCGCTCGTCGATGACCCACGGCACGGAGTCGAAGTAGTCGACGAAGCTCTGCACGCCGGCAGTGGGAGCGGCATAGGTGATCACCGCGAACTTCGGCTGTTTCGGCCAGGTCTGTGCCTGCAGGTACGGCGCGAGCATGGTGGCGATACAACCGCCCAGGCTGTGACCGGTCAGATGGACGGTCGGCTGCGGCGAGGAGGGCGCCGACTTGAGCACGGCGGCGAGCGCCTGAGCGAGCGTGACGTTCGGGGAGGGGGAGGCGATCGAGCGCGCGTTGACAACCCGTTTGAACGCATCCATCGCCCCCTTGGAAACGGCGATGGGCTTCGGTGATCCGCTTTCGGGGAACGGGACGACTGTGCCGACATCGAGGTCCTCGAGGATGTCGGTCAGATCGGCGTCCGTTCCCCGAGCGACCACGGCGAACTCGTTCGAGCCGTTGGTGCTCTGCGCGATGTAGGCCATATTGGCGTTGGCCTCGCTCAGGGCGAGCCACACCAGCTTCCACACGCCCTGCGTCGCAAGGCTGGGATCGTTCAGTTGCGCGTCGATGCCGGTGATGATTCGCTCGGTCTGATGCTCCAGGGTTTCGCCGGACGGACGCGGGGTGGCCCCGGTGGCTGCAAGGGCAGCCAGGGTCATGGTCACCTGGGCGATTGTCGGATCGGGCGCCATCGTCGTTCCTGCTCCTCGGATGTTTTGCCGGTGCGGAGGCGGGACGGCCTTTCGGCAGCATCAGGGCAGATCTGTGCCGAACCGGCCGTCGGATTGGATCGCACACAATCAGACCTCCCCTCTGCGTCGTCCGGTGCTCTTCCCGCCTTCCGGTTGACCAGGTTCACCTTGTTGGCCGTTCGTCATACCCAGAACTCGAAGCCGACGTGCTGCCCGGTCGTCGCCCAGTACCAGCCTGCGAAGCGACGCTCACCACGTGACCGCCGAAACGGCCGTACCGGAGCCACGTCCTCGAAGCGGGCCGTCACACAGTCCAGCAGCGGACGGCGCTGTCGCCGGCATACGGCATTCACGTACGACAGCTCTGCGTATGGCTCTGCAAGATCCGCCCCAGCCGGTACAGCCACCCCGCACCCCGAGCACGTTTTGCCCGTACGGCTGGGTTCACCGAGACAGAAGGCGGAACGACTGGGTTCGCTGAGTGAACGCCTTGATCGGATGAGGGCGGTCACTGACCTGTCGCAGTGAAGATTGAGCGATTCTCATCGAAGGTTGAGTGACTGCTCCTAGTGAGCCGAAGCACGATATCTGTCACCAAGGCAGGCTGTCTGTCACCAGGCCTTCCGGGCAGGGTGTGCGCGGGGCTGGAAGCCGTGCGAGAACCCGTGATCCGTGACGTTCTGCGACTGTGGACCGGGTCGGTGGAGCCAGTGTGGCTCCCGGCAGTCACCTGAGACTCATCAGCGATCTCGTTTGTGCAACCCACCTCGATGCCCCGGCCTCCAGTTCTATGACAGACGGCTGCCGATCACCCGGGAGGGCATGTGGCGAAGAAGGACGGGACAACGGACGCGGCGAGGGACAAGGACCGCGAGAAGTGGATGGCGCGTTTCCAGGTACGGCTGGCCATGCAGCCGGGCGTGGACCGGGCAGTGGTGCTCCAGGCGGTCAAGGACGTCACGACGCACTGCGCGGATACGGGAGAGCACCCGCGGACTGCTTTCGGCGCCCCGGACGCCTATGCCGTGCAGGCCGCCGCGCGGCTGGTGCCGGCGGACCGGGCGGCTCGCGCGAGGCGGCACGACGCCGCGGTGGACGCGCTCGGCTCCGTGTTGAAAAGGGCCAGGGACGTCACGGGTTTGTGACCGGTTGAAGCGACTGCCCGCAGCCCCTGAGGCTGCCGGAAGACCTCCACCGGACGCTCGACGACATCGGTCTCACGGCCGCACCGCCCGTGCCGGTAGCGGGCCAGCCACCGCAGACTCGCCATGAACACCGGATCCGGGACCCCGACGTGCGCAAACTCCGAACCCACCGCCGAACAGGCCCGCTCGGACGCGGCGAACGCCTCCGCGGTCCGCTCGTCGACATCGTCCTCGGCACGGACATCCACCACCCGGGCGCGCCCGTCGGCCAGCCGTACGAAGTAGTCAGGTGCGTGCCGCCGCTTCTCTTCGCCCTCGCGCCAGTGCAGCCGGAACGGCTGTGAGGCGATCCCCACCACGTCCGGGGCGAAGTCCAGCAGGATCAGACGGCCCCGCTCCAGCCACGACTCGTAACCCACATGCCCGCCGGTGGTCACCGCGTAGTACCAGCCCGGGAAACTGCGATCGCCCTTGCTCCAACGGAACCCGCGTACCGGCGGCACGTCCTCGAACCGGACGTTCCATCCGGCACCCAACGCGGCGCGTCGGCGCTGACCGTCGGCGAAGAAGTCCAGCTCGAAGGCGCTGAGCACGGGATCGCCGTACGCGCGTACCGGTTCCCCCGCCGTCTCCCCGGACAGCCAGACCTAAACGATCACTCAACCTTCGGTGAGAAAACTCAGCGGTCACCAATCTTCGGTGACAAACGCTCAACCTCCACTGCGAGAGGTCAGTCACCCCGCCCGCACATGACCGTGCGGCAGTGATGTACTAGAGTTATCTCGACATCGAGATATATGCCGAAGGCGCACCGCAGTCCGCCACTCGGTAAGGGTTGCCTAACTAAGCCTTACCTTAGCGGATGGTCGAGGGGCCGTAGGCGGCACCACGCGGCGCCCGCCGTAATCAGGCGCGGCGCGGAGTACGCGCACATTGATGAAGGAGACTGTCGTGTCGGCGAACAGCTTCGACGCCCGCAGCACGCTGCGCGTGGGCGACGAGTCGTACGAGATCTTCAGGCTGGACAAGGTCGAGGGCTCCGCGCGCCTCCCTTACAGCCTGAAGGTGCTGCTGGAGAACCTGCTCCGCACCGAGGACGGCGCGAACATCACCGCCGACCACATCCGGGCGCTCGGCGGCTGGGACTCCCAGGCGCAGCCCAGCCAGGAGATCCAGTTCACCCCGGCCCGTGTGATCATGCAGGACTTCACCGGTGTGCCGTGCGTCGTGGACCTCGCCACCATGCGTGAGGCCGTCAAGGAGCTGGGCGGCGACCCGGCCAAGATCAACCCGCTCGCCCCGGCCGAGCTGGTCATCGACCACTCCGTCATCGCCGACAAGTTCGGCACCAACGACGCGTTCGCGCAGAACGTCGAGCTGGAGTACGGCCGCAACAAGGAGCGCTACCAGTTCCTGCGCTGGGGCCAGACCGCCTTCGACGAGTTCAAGGTCGTCCCCCCGGGCACCGGCATCGTCCACCAGGTCAACATCGAGAAGCTGGCCCGTACGGTCATGGTCCGCGGCGGCCAGGCGTACCCCGACACCCTCGTCGGCACCGACTCGCACACCACCATGGTCAACGGTCTCGGTGTGCTGGGCTGGGGCGTCGGCGGCATCGAGGCCGAGGCCGCGATGCTCGGCCAGCCGGTCTCCATGCTCATCCCGCGCGTCGTCGGCTTCAAGCTGACCGGCGAGCTCCCGGCCGGCACCACCGCCACCGACCTCGTGCTGACCATCACCGAGATGCTCCGCAAGCACGGTGTCGTCGGCAAGTTCGTCGAGTTCTACGGTGAGGGCGTCGCCGCCACCTCCCTCGCGAACCGCGCCACCATCGGCAACATGTCGCCGGAGTTCGGCTCCACCGCCGCGATCTTCCCGATCGACGACGAGACGCTGAAGTACCTGCGCCTGACCGGCCGTGACGAGCAGCAGGTCGCGCTCGTCGAGGCGTACGCCAAGGAGCAGGGCCTCTGGCTCGACCCGGCCGCCGAGCCGGACTTCTCCGAGAAGCTGGAGCTGGACCTGTCGACGGTCGTCCCGTCGATCGCCGGCCCGAAGCGCCCGCAGGACCGCATCGTCCTCGCGAACGCCAAGGAGCAGTTCGCCCAGGACGTGCGCAACTACGTCTCCGAGGACGAGGAGTCGGGCAAGGAGTCCTTCCCGGCCTCCGACTCGCCGGCCTCCACCAACGGTGTCCCGTCGCGGCCGACCACGGTCACGGCCCCCGACGGCACGACGTACGAGATCGACCACGGCGCCGTCACCGTCGCCGCGATCACCTCCTGCACCAACACCTCGAACCCGTACGTCATGGTCGCCGCGGCGCTCGTGGCGAAGAAGGCGGTCGAGAAGGGCCTGACCCGCAAGCCGTGGGTCAAGACCACCCTCGCCCCGGGCTCGAAGGTCGTCACCGACTACTTCGACAAGGCGGGTCTGACCCCGTACCTCGACAAGGTCGGCTTCAACCTCGTCGGCTACGGCTGCACCACCTGCATCGGGAACTCCGGCCCGCTGCCGGAGGAGGTCTCCAAGGCGGTCAACGAGCACGACCTGGCCGTGACCTCGGTGCTCTCCGGCAACCGTAACTTCGAGGGCCGGATCAACCCCGACGTCAAGATGAACTACCTGGCGTCCCCGCCGCTGGTCGTCGCGTACGCCATCGCCGGTTCGATGAAGGTGGACATCACCAAGGACGCCCTGGGCATCGACCAGGACGGCAAGCCGGTCTACCTCGCGGACATCTGGCCGTCGGAGGCCGAGGTGAACGACGTCGTCGCCAACACCATCGGCGAGGACATGTTCAACAAGTCCTACCAGGACGTCTTCGCGGGCGACGCCCAGTGGCAGGCGCTGGCCATCCCGACCGGCAACACCTTCGAGTGGGACCCGCAGTCCACCTACGTGCGCAAGCCCCCGTACTTCGAGGGCATGACCATGGAGACGACCCCGGTCGAGAACATCTCCGGCGCCCGGGTGCTCGCCAAGCTCGGCGACTCGGTCACCACCGACCACATCTCCCCGGCCGGTGCGATCAAGGCCGACACTCCGGCCGGCAAGTACCTCACGGAGCACGGCGTCGAGCGCCGCGACTTCAACTCCTACGGCTCGCGCCGTGGTAACCACGAGGTCATGATTCGCGGCACCTTCGCGAACATCCGCCTGCGCAACCAGATCGCCCCGGGCACCGAGGGTGGCTTCACCCGCGACTTCACCCAGGCGGACGCTCCGGTGTCGTTCATCTACGACGCCTCGCAGAACTACCAGGCCGCAGGCATCCCGCTCGTCATCCTGGCGGGCAAGGAGTACGGCTCCGGCTCGTCCCGCGACTGGGCCGCCAAGGGCACCGCGCTCCTCGGTGTCAAGGCCGTCATCGCCGAGTCCTACGAGCGCATCCACCGCTCGAACCTCATCGGCATGGGCGTCCTCCCGCTCCAGTTCCCGGAGGGCGCGAGCGCCGAGGCCCTCGGCCTGACCGGCGAGGAGACCTTCTCCTTCACCGGCGTGACCGAACTGAACAACGGCACCACGCCGCGCACGGTCAAGGTCTCCACCGACACCGGTGTGGAGTTCGACGCGGTCGTCCGCATCGACACCCCCGGTGAGGCGGACTACTACCGCAACGGCGGCATCATGCAGTACGTGCTCCGCAGCCTGATCCGCAAGTAGACGATCCGGCAGGGCGGTGGGCCGCGCCTCTTCGCAGGACGAAGGGGTGCGGCCCTTTCCCGTACCGGCTCACCGCTGCGCGGCCACCTCGGAGCTTCTTGGGCGAGGTGTAGCCGACGACGTACGGCGCCACCGCCGACTGCTTGGTGTTCTTGTAGTTGAGCTTCTCGCCGGAGTTGCCCTCGACGGAGAAGTACGCCTTGTACTTGGTGCTGTACGCGGTGAGGACCCCGACGTGGTCGATGACTCCGTCCCTGTCCCAGTCGTAGCTGACGACATCGCCCTTCTTCGGTACGCAGGCGCCCTTGGCGCCCTTCGTTTCGGCCACGTCGGCGCGAGAGTGCCAGGCGTGGTTGGTCAGCCCGTAGCTGTGGAAGGAACCGGCGGACGCGTTGAGCCCCGTGACCTTTGCGCCGCCCCAGTACCAGGTGTACTTCGCGAAGTCGGAGCACCAGGCGCGGGACTTCCACTTCACGGGGGTCCAGGTCTTGACCCAGGTCTTTTCCGGCAGTTCGCCCAGGCACCCGGGGCCGACATCAGCCTGCCCGCCGCCAGCCTCACCGGTCTGCCCCTCGCCCGCCTCCGTACACGGCTGCACCGCCTCCAGGCCCACCACCTCGTTCAGGAACGCGTCCCCGGCCGTTTCACCTGCCACGACCTGCTGCGTGCGTACGCCCTTGAGATGGCGGAAACCGTCGCCCCCGCCAGCGAAGCGGATGCGGCACTGACCCGCGTTCTCGACCACAGGCCTTGACACTGGTCCACCTGGGCCAGACCTACCGTGCGACGGAAGCCGTCGAATCGGCCAGGCGCGCCTTGCGCGAGGCACTCGACATCTACCTCGACCTCCATGTTCTCAATCCGGAAGTGGAGCGGGCCCGTGTACTCCGGCGCGAACTCGACGATCCACCGGTTCCGGATGGCCCGGACAGCCCATTCGCCGGTGGGTCCTGAGAGGTGTCCCGTAACACCTGGTGGGCGCGACGACAGCTACGGCACCTCGCCGCGTTGTCGGAACGTTCGCATACATCCGGTATGCGGACGTCCCTCCGCCTTGCGACGCACCGCATCCGACGCCGCGCACTGATCCACCACGGATTACGGGACACCCCTTGGCCTCGCTGCTCGGTTGCGATGATGCGGTGTCGTTGATCGGGACATGGGCCTGCCGTACCCGGGAAACGAGGCATCGGCCGCCCCGTCCCGGGCGCGTGGAATGCGATCGTGGACCAGGGGGTTTGCCGGTTACGCAGTACGAACAGCACAGAGAGCGGATGACACCCATGGGCGAGTTGATCCTGATCAGGCACGGCGAGACAGAGTGGTCGCGGTCCGGGCAGCACACGAGCCACACCGATCTGCCCCTCACCCCCCTCGGTGAACGCCAGGCCCGCGCGCTGGCTCCGCTGCTCGCCGATCGACGGATCGCGCTCACCCTGGTCAGCCCCGCCGCACGCGCCCGGCGCACCGCGGAGCTCGCCGGGCTCGCCGCACCCCGTGTCACCCCCGAACTGCGCGAATGGGACTACGGCGGCTACGAAGGGGTGACCACCGACGAGATCCGCCGCACCCGCCCCGACTGGAATCTGTGGACCGACGGGGTCGCCCCCGGCCCCGAGGCGCACCCCGGCGAGACACCTGCCGAGGTCGGTGCCCGAGCCGACCGGGTGCTGGCCGAAGTCGCCAGGACGGCGGAACGCGGCACGGACGGGGACATCGCGCTCGTCGCCCACTCCCACTTCCTGCGTGTACTCACCGCCCGTTACCTCGGCCTGACCCCGGCCGAGGGCACGCTCTTCCAGCTCGCCACGGGAGCGGTCTCGCGGCTCGGCACCGAGCACGGCAATCCGGTGATCACGGCGTGGAATGTGACATTGCCCGAGAGTCTGTTCCCCCAGGTCGTTCCGGGCACCCCGGAGCGGGACTGACCGAACGGGGGCTCGGCCGCTCCACACCCCGCCGGCCGCTCCACACCCCGCCGACCGCCCGGCATGCGGACGGCCGGCGCCTCGGAGCGAGGCACCGGCCGCCCGCGCACCCTGGAGCGGGTGGAGAATCAGGAGAGCAACTCCACCTCCGCCAGGCTCCCTTCACCCGCGAACACCAGGCGGTAGTGCGCGTACGAGCCCGGAGTGCGCACCGAGAACACCCTCGTCTGCCTGTCCCAGGCGAACGACTGGCCCGACCGCTCGTCGAGGTCCTTCCACGTCGTGCCGTCCGACGAGCCCTGCAGGACCCAGCCCGTCGGGGCCTTGGCCGCCGCGCTCGATGTCAGCGTGTACTGGGCCGCGTTCGTGGCCGAGGGCACCGGCAGGTCCACCGAGGCGACCGTGGCAGAGGTGGCCGAGGTGTTGTCGAACAGGGCGCCCGCACCCTTCAGCACGTCCGCCTTCGGCTTCGCCACGCTGTCGTCCGTGGTGATCGAGACCGGTGCGGCGTCCTTGCCCGTGCCCCACGACGAAGGCTTCGCACCCATGTCGAAGTCCAGGACGCCGCCCTTGGCCAGCAGGTCGTGCGGCAGTGAAGTCGATTTCCACTTCTTGCCGTTGACCCTCAGGCCCTGCACGTAGATGTTCTTCGCGCTGTTCTTCGGCGCCCTGACGACCAGATCGCGGCCGTTCTCCAGATGGACCGTGGCTTTCGTGAACAGCGGCGAGCCGACCGCGTACTCGCCGCCGCCCATCACGAGCGGATAGAAGCCGAGCGAGGAGAAGAGGTACCAGGCCGACTGCTCGCCGTTGTCCTCGTCACCGTGGTAACCCTGCCCGATCTCGCTGCCCGTGTAGAGCCGGCCCAGTACCTCACGGACCTTCTCCTGGGCCTTCCAGGGCTGCGAGGCCGCGTCGTACATGTAGGCGACATGGTGTGCGACCTGGTTGCTGTGGCCGTACTGCCCCATCCGTACGTCACGCGCCTCCGTCATCTCGTGGATGACACCGCCGTACGAGCCGACGAACTCGGGGCCCGCCGTCTCCGGAGTGGCGAAGTAGGTGTCGAGCTTCTTCGCCAGGCCGGCGCGCCCGCCGTAGAGATTCGCCAGGCCCCGGCTGTCCTGCGGGGCAGTGAAGGCGTAGCCCCAGCCGTTCGTCTCCGTGTAGTCGTAGCCCCAGACCCGAGGGTCGTACTGGTCCGCGGGGAGCCGCCAGTCGCCCTTGGCGTCCCTGCCCTGGAAGAAGCCCACCTTGCTGTCGAAGAGACCGACGTAGTTGCGGGCGCGGTTCAGGAAGTACTCGGACTCCTCCTTGTACCGCTCCTTCTTCGTCTTCTTGTAGAGCGCCCGGCCCATCTGCGCGATGCCGTAGTCGTTGAGGTAGCCCTCCAGCGACCAGGACAGGCCCTCGTGCGTGGAGGTGTCGGCGTAACCGACGAACGGGGACGTCTGCATGCCCTTGCGGCCGACGCCCGAGGACGGCGGGACCACGGTGGCGTTCTTCAGCGCCGCCTCGTACGCCGCCTCGGCGTCGAACTTCACGCCCTTGACGTAGGCGTCCGCGAAGGCGACGTCCGAGGAGGTGCCGGTCATCAGGTCGGAGTAGCCGGGGGACGACCAGCGGGAGATCCAGCCGCCGTCCTTGTACTGCTGGACGAAGCCGTCCACCATCTCGCCGGCCCTGTCCGGCGTGAGGAGGGAGTACGCGGGCCACGTCGTGCGGTAGGTGTCCCAGAAACCGTTGTTGACGTACACCTTGCCGTCGACGATCTTCGCGCCCGTGTGGGTCGGGGTGTCGGAGCCGACCTGCGGGGAGAAGGGGCTGGCGTACTTGTCCTTGCCGTCGACCGTCTCGAAGCCCGAGTTCGGGTACAGGTAGAGCCGGTACAGGCTGGAGTAGAGCGTGGTCAGCTGGTCGGTCGTGGCACCCTCGACCTCCACCTTGCCCAGGATGTCGTCCCAGGCCCGCTGCGCCCGGTCCTCGACCCGTCCGAAGGATCGGGAGGCGGGGATCTCGGCGGCGAGGTTCCGCTTCGCCTGGTCGACGCTGATCAGCGAGGTCGCCAGACGCAGCTCGACCGTGCGGTCCCTGCCGGCGTCGAAGCGGAGGTAGCCCGTGACGTCGTCGCCCCCGCCGCCGGACAGCTTGCCGCTCGCGGTGACCGGCGCGTCGAAGACGCCGTAGACGAAGAGGCGGGTGGCGCCGGTCGAGCCGCCGCTCTTCACATCGGAGTAACCGGTGAAGGAACTGGTCCTCGGGTCCAGGGTGAGCCCGCCGTCGTTGGAGACGTTGTCGAAGACTACGCTCGCGTCGGCACCGGGGTAGGTGAACCGCATCCGGGCCGCGTGGTCGGACGGTGTCATCTCCGCCTTGAGGCCGTTGTCGAATGTCACACCGTAGTAGTGCGGCTTCGCCGTCTCGTTCTCGTGGTGGAACGGCAGGGCCCGCGCCTTGCGGGAGGCGTCCGGGGTACCGGGGACCACCGACGGCATCAGCTGGAAGGTCTGCCGGTCGCCCATCCAGGGGCTCGGCTCATGGCTGGCGCTGAAGGCCTGGAGGGTGGGCAGGTTGTCGTCGTTGTTGCCGCGCGCGTAGTCGTACAGCCAACTGGTCGATCCGGCGTTGGTGACCGGGGTCCAGAAGTTGAAGCCGTTCGGGAGCGCGGTGGCGGGGAAGTTGTTGCCGCGCGAGAAAGAACCGCTGGAGTTGGTGCCGCGGACCGTCGACGCGTAGTCGGAGAGGTGCGCGCGGCGCTTCTCGGGCGCCTTCGGGGCGATCTTGATGTCGTCGATCCAGCCCTGGAACTTCGACGGACCCTTGGGGGAGTCGTACGCCACCAGAATCCGGTCCACGGTCCTGCCCGCGGCGACCGTTCCGATCGCCGAGTCGACCTTGTTCCACTGGTTGACGTAGAGCCGCTTGGCATCGGCCTGACCCTGCGGGGTCAGCAGGCCGCCGTTGCTGTCCGTGGCCCGCAGATCGCTCAGGTACGTGCCGTCCGTGAACGCCAGGTCCACCGAGACGTGCGTGGCCGGGTAGGAGAGGTCCGTCTCGCCCATCTGGGGATAGATCAGATAGGAGAGTGAGGTGTCACGGGTGACAGCCGTGTTCACATCGAAGATCTTGTTGTACGAGTAGGCCCGGCCGTCCGCCTTGTGCGTGCCGGCGTACCGCAGGGCCTTCCTGCCGGTGAAGCCCGCACCCGACTTGGCGGTGGGGGAGCCGGACGGGCCGCGGTCGACCTGGCTGCGCATCGATTCCGGCGCCGGGGCCGAGGTGCCGCCGTCGGAGAACTGGATGTCGGCGAGCTGGGTGGCGTCAAAGGCGCCGTTGTTCTTCGTGATCTGCAGCCGGAAGTGCTGGTAGGCCGCGTCGGATGTGAAATCGTACGACTTCGTCCGGAACCGCTCGGTGAAGCTCTGGCCGGTCCGGGAGTCGAGATCCTTCCAGTCCTTGCCGTCCGTGGAGCCCTGCAGGGTCCAGTCCTTCGGGTCGCGTTCGTCGTGATCGTTGGCCGAGGTCAGCGCGTAGGTCACGACCTTGACCGGTTCGACGAGATCGAACTCGACCCAGCCGGTGGGCGCGAAGGTCAGCCACTTGGTGCCGGACTCCCCGTCGACCAGGTTCTCCTTCACCTCCCCGCCGCCGGTGTTCTCGCCACTGGCACGGACGTCTGTCACCTTGTCGGTGACATTGCCCGGTATTCCAGTGGAGAATCCGCCGTCGACACCCGATGACCGCTTCTTTCCGCCAGAGCCTTCTTCGACGGTGTTGCGCCAGTCCGGTTGCTTTTCATCCGCTTCGAATGACGAGCCGAATGTCCGTTCACCCGAGGTGCTTTGGCGCTTTTCGCCTGTCCCGGCCGATTGCGCGGCGGCCGCGGTGGGGGCTGTCACGACCAGAACCAGTGAAGCCGCGACCAGTGCGGCCGTACGGCTTTGTCTCCTGCGAGAACCATGTCGGGGCTGCATGCGGAGCCATTCCTCCCGAGGAAGTGCGCTTGGACAACGTTGTCAGGGAGATGCGCAAGGTCCAGTAGGGAGCCAAGTGGCGTGATGTGTCAAGGGTGTTGAGCGCGAACCGCCAGTCGAATCGACCGTAATGCGGAAATCGTTACACCCGGACGGAGGCGCACGGGGTCCAGGTATCCGCGAGGTCTCAACTCGGGAAAGACTGCTGCTCAACCTTGCATTCGATCTTGCTCAGTCGGGCGCAAGTGGACTATACCTGTCGGCGTCTGCACAGCTGTTTCCGGCGCTGCGGACAAGGGGGACACGGGGGAACGGTCACGGGGCACGACAAGTGCATCCGCTGCCCGATCTCCCGAAGCCCCCCACTGCACATGGCTAGCCTGAAATCAGCACTACCCAAGCGCAACTGACCGCGGTGGCGGGGCCCTTCGCCTGAGGCGAATATCGACGGGCGACCGGTACACACCGCCTGAGTCCTGGAGAAGGCGAGGACTTGAGCATGGGATCCACCTCCGCCCACAAGAATGAGGGCCTCGGCCGTCGCGATGTGATCAAGCGATCTGCCGCGCTCGGCCTGCTCACCGTACCTACGATGGGTTTCCTGTCGTCGTGTGCGAGCAGCGACAGCGGCAGTGACAAGAAGGTCGAGAAGGGCAAGGTCAGCAAGACGAACCCGCTCGGCGTCAATGAGACGGCCCCCCTTGAGGTGGTCATCTTCGACGGCGGCTTCGGCCAGCAGTACGCGATCGACGCGGAGAAGAAGTACAACGCGGCGTTCCCGAAGGCCCCGAAGGTCAAGCACGTCGCGACCCAGAAGATCCAGTCGCAGCTGCAGCCGCGTTTCAACGGCGGCACCCCGCCGGACCTGATCGACAACTCCGGTGCCGAGCAGATGGACATGGGTGTCCTGGTCGGCAAGAAGCAGCTGGCGGACCTGACGCCGCTGATGGACGCCCCGTCCATCGACGACCCGACCAAGAAGGTCCGCGACACGCTGCGCCCGGGTGTCCTGGAGATGGGTCAGTTCGACGGCGACCCGGTCTGGATCATGTACTACGCGTACACCGTGTACGGCGTCTGGTACTCGCAGACCGCGCTCGACAACCTCGACGCGCAGTACCCCGAGAACTGGGACGACATGCTCGCCCTCTGCGCGAAGGCGAAGAAGAAGGGCATCGCCGGCTGGACGTACGCCGGTAAGTACCCGTACTACCTGCCGTTCTCGCTCTACCCGTTCATCGCCAAGATCGGTGGCCGGGAGGTTCTCGACAAGATCGACAACCTGGAGCCGAACGCCTGGAAGGACCCCGCGGTCAAGGCGGCGTTCGAGGCGTACTACGAGCTGTACCAGAAGGGGTACATCCTCAAGGGCACCCCCGGCCTGACCCACATCCAGTCGCAGACCGAGTGGACCAAGGGCAAGGCGCTCTTCATCCCGAACGGTTCGTGGGTGGAGAACGAGGCGGCGCCGACCACGCCCAAGGACTTCAAGATGATGGTCGCGCCGCCGTCCAGCCTGGACTCGTCCGACAAGATGCCGTTCGGCACCATCTGGGCCTCCGGCGGTGAGCCCTTCGTCGTCCCGGCCAACGCGAAGAACCCCGAGGGCGGCATGGAGCAGCTGCGCATCATGCTCTCCGAGGAGTCCTCCAAGAACTTCACCAAGCAGGTCAAGTCGCTCAGCGCCTTCAACGGCGGCACCGACGGTCTGACCCTGTCGACCGCCATGCAGTCCGGCGTCGACTCGCTGAAGAAGGCCGGCGACAACGTGGTGAACCCGCGTCTGCAGGACTGGTACGTGAAGCTCCAGAAGGAGCAGATCGGTGTCGCCGGTATCGGCGAGATGATGGCCGGCCGCGCGACCCCTGCGGAAGCCATCAAGAAGATCCAGGCCTTCGCCGACGCGGCGGCCAAGGACCAGTCCATCAAGCACTACAAGCACCAGTGAGCAACCGTCACCAGCGGCGGCACCCGCGGAAAGATCGGGGTCGGTAAACGATGCAGCACGGCAAGTACCGTTTCATCGTGGGATTCTTGGTGGTCCCACTGGCGTTGTACGCGGTCTTCGTCATCTGGCCGTTCATCCAGTCCATCTACTACTCGTTCACGGACTGGACCGGCCTGAGCCCGGACTTCAAGATGGTCGGGTTCGACAACTACACGAGGATGCTGAAGGACGACATCTTCTGGAAGTCCTTGCAGCACAGCGTGTTGCTCGTGCTGCTGCTGCCGCTGGTGACGCTGGGCCTGGCGCTGTTCTTCGCCTTCATGCTCAATGTCGGAGGCCGGCGGCGCAAGAACGCCGCGGTCTCCGGTGTGCGCGGGTCGAGTTTCTACAAGATCGCCTATTTCTTCCCGCAGGTGCTGTCGATCGTCATCGTCGCCCTGCTGTTCCAGTTCGGGTTCAACCCCACCAGCGGGGTGCTGAATTCGACACTGAAGGCGATCGGTCTGGGCTCCATCCAACCGGACTGGCTGGGCGATCCGAACCTCGCGCTCATCTGCGTCATGTCGGTGCTGGTCTGGTCGACGGTCGGGTTCTTCGTCGTCCTCTTCTCCGCCGGCATGGCGTCCATCCCGAAGGACTTCTACGAGGCGGCGCTCCTCGACGGTGCCAACCGCTTCACCACGTTCTTCCGGATCACCCTCCCGCTGCTCTGGGACACGGTGCAGTCGGGCTGGGTCTACATGGGCATCCTGGCCCTCGGCGTGGAGGCGTTCACCGCCGTACAGGTCATGACCGTGGGCCCCGGCGGCCCCGACTACTCGACCACGGTTCTGCCGCTGTACGTGTACCAGACCGCCTTCCGCGACGGACAGGCCGGATACGCGACGACGATCGGTGTCGGACTGCTCATCGTCACCATGGCCTTCGCCGCCATTGTGATGCGACTGGGCCGGCGCGAGCGGCTGGAGTTCTGATGCCGCGACTGACGGGAGACGGCGCCCGGACCCCCAGCAGGCACCACAAGCACCACAGGTCGGCCTCTGTGTCCGGCTCGACAGTACGAGGTGAGTACACGTGAAGACCACTGACACCCCTCCTGCGGCCCCGGCGGCGGAACCGGCCCCTGTGGCCGAAGTGCCCGCTCCCGCGGTCAAGGAGAAGAGCAGCGAGGGCCAGGTCCTCAACGTCTTCTCGCACGGTGTCCTGATCATCTGGGCGATCCTGGTCGTCATGCCGCTGCTCTGGGCGGTCATGTCGTCGTTCAAGTCCGACGACTCGATCCTGTCGACGCCGTTGGCGCTCCCCGACAAGCTGCACTTCGACAACTGGTCGCGCGCCTGGAGCCAGGCGCACATGAGCGACTACTTCTTCAACACCGTCGTGGTGGTGGGTTGTTCGCTCGTCGGGACTCTGCTGCTCGGCTCGATGGCGGCGTACGTACTGGCGCGGTTCGACTTCCCTGGGAACCGCTTCATCTACTACCTGTTCATCGGCGGGATGAGCTTCCCGATCATCCTGGCGCTGGTCCCGCTGTTCTTCGTCATGAACAACATGGCCCTGCTGAACACGCGACACGGACTGATCATGGTCTACATCGCGTACTCGCTGCCGTTCACCGTCTTCTTCCTCACCTCTTTCTTCCGGACGCTGCCGACCTCGGTGGCGGAGGCGGCGATGCTCGACGGGGCCTCGCACACCCGGACGTTCTTCCAGGTGATGCTGCCGATGGCGAAACCCGGCCTGATCAGCGTTGGCATCTTCAACTTCCTCGGGCAGTGGAACCAGTACATGCTGCCGACCGTGCTGAACACCGACCCGGACCACCGAGTGCTCTCCCAGGGGCTGGTCGAACTCGCCAACAGCCAGGGGTACAAGGGCGACTGGTCCGGTCTCTTCGCCGGTCTGGTGATGGCGATGCTGCCGGTCCTCGCCGCCTACATCGTCTTCCAGCGGCAGGTCGTCGCAGGGCTCACCGCGGGTGCGGTGAAGTAGCACCCGTCACCTCCGCAGGGATCCGAACCGCCCGCCGGCCACGCGCCGACGGGCGGTTCGCCATGTGCGGAAGACCACCCAGGTGAGGGCACGGTGCTCATCCGAGGCTTCGCATGCTCAAGGTCTTGACGGGGAGTACCCCAAAACGGTCAGCTTAGAGTTCACATGTTAGAGAAAACGGTAGGAGTGAGAGCGTCGATGGAGACTCCGGGGTCGCAGACATCTCTGCATCGCGCCAACCTTGAGCGGGTCGTGCGCGCGGTGCGCATGGCCGGTTCGCTCACGCAGGCGGAGATCGCACGGAGCACCGGCCTGTCAGCGGCCACCGTCTCCAACATCGTTCGCGAACTGAAGGACGGCGGCACGGTCGAGGTTACCCCCACCTCGGCCGGCGGCCGCCGGGCCCGCAGCGTCTCGCTCAGCGGCGACGCCGGCATCGTGGTCGGTGTCGACTTCGGTCATACGCATCTGAGGGTGGCGGTCGGCAATCTCGCCCACCAGGTGCTCGCCGAGGAGTCCGAGCCGCTGGATGTCGACGCCTCGTCGGCCGAGGGGTTCGGCCGGGCCGAGCGGCTGGTCAAGCGGCTCATCGAGACGACCGGGATCAGCCCGGAGAAGGTGATCGGGGTCGGCCTCGGTGTACCCGGCCCGATCGACGTCGAGTCCGGCACGCTGGGCTCCACGTCGATCCTGCCGGGCTGGACGGGCATCAACCCCAGCGAGGAGCTCGCGGGCCGGCTCGGGGTGCCGGTGTACGTCGACAACGACGCCAACCTCGGGGCGCTCGGCGAACTGGTGTGGGGGAGCGGCCGGGGGGTCAGGGACCTCGCCTACATCAAGGTCGCCAGCGGGGTCGGGGCCGGTCTGGTGATCGACGGGCACATCTACCGGGGGCCGGGCGGCACGGCCGGTGAGATCGGGCACATCACGCTCGACGAATCGGGCCCGGTGTGCCGCTGCGGCAACCGGGGATGCCTGGAGACCTTCACGGCCGCGCGCTACGTGCTGCCGCTGCTCCAGCCCAGTCACGGACCCGACCTCACCATGGAACGGGTGGTCCAGCTGGCCCGTGAGGGCGATCCGGGCTGCCGTCGGGTGATCGCGGACGTCGGACGGCACATCGGCAGCGGGGTGGCCAATCTCTGCAATCTGCTCAACCCCAGCCGGGTGGTGCTCGGCGGTTCGCTCGCGGAGGCGGGCGAGTTGGTGCTCGCGCCCATCCGTGACTCGGTCTCCCGCTACGCCATTCCGAGCGCCGCCCGGCAGCTCTCGGTGCTGCCCGGAGCGCTCGGCGGCCGGGCCGAGGTGCTGGGTGCGCTGGCGCTGGTGCTGAGCGAGATGGGGGATTCAACCCTTTTGGAAAGCACCCTGTCGACGGCGACCCCTGCCTTCACTTAGATAACGGATGGCACCGTTGTCATCTCGTTAAGGATTTACTCCTTGACGCTGCCGTCGCAGCCGAGTTGACTTCCAGCCACCTCGGCCGCGACGTCGCGGCCTCGTCAGGGAGGCAACCCGCATGAACGCAACGACGCGACGCATCGTCATAGGCACGGCCGCAGTTTCCATGGCCGTCTCCCTCGCCGCCTGTGGCAAGGCCGGTGACGACAAGGACTCCGGCAGCGGCGGCGACGGCAAGACCATCGGCCTGCTCCTGCCGGAGAACAAGACCACGCGTTACGAGACGTTCGACCGCCCCATCATGGAGGCGAAGATCAAGGCGCTGTGCTCCGACTGCGAGGTCAAGTACAACAACGCCGCGCAGGACAGCGAGACCCAGAAGAAGCAGTTCGACGCGCTCGTCACGCAGGGCGTGAAGGTCATCATCCTGGACACCGTCGACTACAAGGCGGCGAAGTCCTGGGTCCAGCAGGCCGCGAAGAAGGGCGTCAAGGTCGTCGCGTACGACCGTCTCGCCGAGGGCCCGATCTCCGCCTATGTGTCGTACGACAACGAGAAGATCGGCCAGCTCCAGGGCGAGGCGCTGGTCAAGGCGATGGGCGCCAAGGCCAAGGACAGCAACGTTGTCATGATCAACGGCTCGCCGACCGACCCGAACGCCCCCTTCTTCAAGCGGGGCGCGCACAGCGTCCTCGACAAGCAGGTCAAGAAGGTCGTCTACGAGCAGGACATCCCGGACTGGTCGGCGGACGAGGCCAACAAGAAGATGGGAGCGGCCATCGACTCCCTGGGCAAGGACGGCTTCCAGGGCGTCTACTCCGCCAACGACGGCATGGCCGGCGGGATCATCACGGCCCTGAAGAAGCAGGGTGTGAAGGTTCCGGTCGGCGGTCAGGACTCCGAGCTCGCCGGTCTGCAGCGCATCCTCACGGGCGAGCAGGCCTTCTCGATCTACAAGCAGATCAAGCCGGAGGCCGAGACCACCGCCGAGATCGCCGTCCGGCTGCTCAAGGGCGAGAAGATCGACGACCTGGCCCCGGTCAAGGTCGACAGCCTCTCGGGCGAGTTCAAGGGCACCCCGTCCAAGCTGTACGACGCCTCGGTCGTGACCAAGGAGAACATCGCCTCCACGATCGTCGCCGACAAGGTCTACAAGGTCGAGGAGATCTGCACCGCCCAGTACAAGGCGGCCTGCGACGCTGCCGGCGTCAAGTAGTCACCCGTCGGCAGACGTCACCCCGGTCCGGTCCGGCGCCCGCCCCGTCACATGCCCCGCAGCAGGGGCGGGCGCCGGACTTCCCACCGGTTCCGGTCACCGCGCGCGGTGCCCCCAGGGGCGCGCCGCGAGGCCCCGGCCGGCACGGAACTCCTTCCCGGGCGCGGTCTCGGCGCGTGGTCGTCCCCCGGCGACGACGTTCCGAGGCGGTCCCCGAAGACGTTCCGTTCTTCCCGGCGGCCCGGTGACCGGCACCGCCCCCTGTGCTCAGCAGCACCATCCCCGCCGGTCAGGCGGCGAAGGAGATGATTCACGTGTCCGCTACGCCCGTGCTGGCGTTGCGCGGAATCTCCAAGCGGTTCGGCGCCGTCCAGGCGCTCACCGATGTGGACCTGGAGATTCGCTCCGGCGAAGTGGTCGCCCTGGTCGGCGACAACGGCGCCGGCAAGTCGACCCTCGTCAAGACCATTTCGGGTGTCCACCCGATCGACGAAGGCGCCATCGAGTGGGAGGGCGAACCGGTCCGCATCAACCGGCCGAACGACGCCCAGGAACTCGGAGTCGCCACCGTCTACCAGGACTTGGCGCTCTGCGACAACCTCGATGTGGTCGCCAACCTCTTCCTCGGCAGCGAACTGCGCAAGGCCTCCGTCCTCGACGAGATCGGGATGGAGAAGCGCGCCAAGGAACTGCTCGACACGCTGTCCATCCGGATACCCAGCGTCCGTATCCCGGTCGCCTCGCTCTCCGGCGGCCAGCGCCAGGTCGTGGCCATCGCCCGCGCCCTGATCGGTGACCCCAGGGTCGTCATCCTCGACGAGCCGACCGCCGCCCTGGGCGTCGAGCAGACCGCCCAGGTCCTCGACCTCGTCGAGCGGCTGCGCGAGCGTGGCCACGGCGTCATCCTCATCAGCCACAACATGGCCGACGTGCGCGCCGTCGCCGACAAGGTGGCGGTGCTGCGGCTGGGCCGCAACAACGGAGTCTTCGACATGGCGACCACGTCCCACGAGGAGATCATCTCCGCGATCACCGGTGCCACGGACAACGCCGTCACGCGCCGCCAGGCCCGCACAGCCACGAAGGAGGACGCGAAGTGAGCGACCTCGCCAAGACCCCCGAAACCGCCGATCACAAGTCCGCGGCGACACCCGCGGCCGAGCCGTCGGCGGCCCCCGTCCCCGCGGTGGACCCGCGCCTGCTCGTCCGCGAGGAGGGCTTCAAGGGCTACTGGTCCGAGTTCACCCGCAAGGTGCGCGGCGGCGAGCTCGGCTCACTGCCGGTCCTGGTCGGCCTGATCGTCATCGCGGTCGTCTTCCAGTTCCAGAACAGCAACTTCCTCTCCGCCAGCTCCATCGCCAACGTCGCCGTCTACAGCTCCGGCCTCGGCATCATGGCGGTCGGCATCGTCTTCGTGCTGCTGCTCGGCGAGATCGACCTGTCCGTCGGCTCGGTCGCCGGTGTCGGTGCGGCCGTCTGGGCCGTGCTCAACGTCAACCACGGCTGGAACGACTGGTCGGCGGTGCTCGTCGCGGTGCTCTCCGGCATGGTGCTCGGCGCGCTGCACGGCTTCTTCTTCGCCAAGATCGGGGTGCCGGCCTTCGTCGTCACCCTGGCCGGTTTCCTCGGCTGGAGCGGTCTGCAGGAGTGGATGATGGGCGGTGAGGGCTCGATCAACACGCCGTCCGGCAGCATCGTCGAGAACCTCACCAACTACTTCTTCGAGGACAAGGCCGTCGCGTACGGTGTCGCCCTGGTCGCCGTCCTCGCCTACGCCGCCTCGCTCCTGATGGACAGTCGGCGCCGCGGGGCCGCGGGCCTGCCGGCTCGTCTCACCACCGAGGTCCTGCTCCGCACGGGCATCGTCGCGATCCTGTGCTTCGCCGTCGCGTACGTCCTGAACGAGCCCTCCGGCGCCCGCGGCCTGCCGCTGGCCCTGGTGCTCTTCCTCGCCGTGCTGGTCGTCGCGGACTTCGTGGCCCGCCGGACCACCTTCGGCCGCCAGGTCTTCGCCGTGGGCGGCAACCCGGAGGCCGCGCGCCGCGCCGGTATCAACGTGGACCGGATCCGGATCACCGTCTTCGCGCTCTCCGGAATGCTGGGCGCCTTCGGCGGACTCTTCATCGCCAGCCTCTCCGGCGGCGCCACCAAGAGCGTCGGCGGCGGAAACACACTGATGCTGGTCATCGCGGCCGCCGTCATCGGCGGTACCAGCCTCTTCGGCGGCCGGGGCAAGGTCTGGTCCGCGCTGCTCGGCATGATCGTGATCCAGTCGATCCAGCAGGGCCTGAACATGATCGGCATGGCCAACGCCATCCAGTACATGATCACCGGCGCGGTGCTGCTGGCCGCCGTGGTCATCGACTCGGTCTCCCGCCGCACCCAGAAGACCGCGGGCCGCGCGTAACCACCACGCCGCACGGTCCTGTGCCCGGCGCCCCGAACCGGGCGCCGGGCACTTCCGGGTGCCGGGCACGGGGTGGGACAGCACATTCCATGCCCGATGCCCGGGAGGACGAGCGGAACATTAGACTCATCGGATCGGCATGCTCGACCAGCTCAAGACGCAAGGAGGCACGGGTGGCTCTGCTGACCCGCATCGGTGGACCGCGTGACCTGGACCGGCTCACTCCCGAGCAGCTGGACCAGCTCGCCGAAGAGATCCGGACCTTCCTCGTCGACGCCGTATCGAAGACCGGCGGCCACCTCGGCCCCAACCTGGGTGTGGTCGAGCTCACCATCGCCCTGCACCGGGTCTTCGACTCGCCGAAGGACAAGGTGCTGTTCGACACCGGTCACCAGAGCTATGTGCACAAGCTCCTCACCGGCCGGCAGGACTTCTCGAAGCTCAAGAGCAAGGGCGGGCTCTCCGGCTACCCCTCCCGCGCCGAGTCCGAGCACGACATCATCGAGAACTCGCACGCCTCCACCGTGCTCGGCTGGGCCGACGGCCTCGCCAAGGCCAACGAGGTGCTGGGCAAGGACGACCACGTCGTCGCGGTCATCGGTGACGGCGCGCTCACCGGCGGCATGGCCTGGGAGGCGCTGAACAACATCGCCGCCGCCAAGGACCGCCCGCTCGTCATCGTCGTCAACGACAACGAGCGCTCCTACGCGCCGACCATCGGCGGCCTCGCCAACCACCTCGCGACACTGCGCACCACCGACGGCTACGAGCGTTTCCTCGCCCGCGGCAAGGACCTTCTTGAGCGCACCCCCGTCGTCGGCAGGCCGCTGTACGACACACTGCACGGCGCCAAGAAGGGGCTGAAGGACTTCATCGCCCCGCAGGGCATGTTCGAGGACCTCGGCCTGAAGTACGTCGGTCCCATCGACGGCCATGACATCGAGGCCCTGGAGTCCGCGCTCCAGCGCGCCAAGCGTTTCGGCGGGCCCGTCATCGTGCACTGCCTCACGGAGAAGGGCCGCGGCTACACCCCCGCGCTGCTCGACGAGGCCGACCGCTTCCACGCCGTCGGCAAGATCCACCCCGACACCGGCCTCCCGGTCGCCACCTCGGGCCTCGACTGGACCTCCGTCTTCGGCGAGGAGATGGTCAAGCTCGGCAAGGAGCGAAAGGACATCGTCGCGATCACCGCGGCCATGCTCCAGCCGGTCGGCCTGACCAAGTTCGAGAAGGAGTTCCCGGACCGCATCTACGACGTCGGCATCGCCGAACAGCACGGCGCGGTCTCCGCGGCCGGCCTGGCCACCGGCGGACTGCACCCCGTCTTCGCGGTGTACGCCACCTTCCTCAACCGTGCCTTCGACCAGGTCCTGATGGATGTCGCGCTGCACAAGTGCGGTGTGACCTTCGTCCTGGACCGGGCCGGTGTCACCGGCACCGACGGCGCCTCGCACAACGGCATGTGGGACATGTCGATCCTGCAGTGCGTGCCGACGCTCCGGATCGCCGCACCGCGCGACGCCGACCAGGTCCGCGCCCAGCTGCGCGAGGCCGTCGAGGTCGACGACGCACCGACCGTGGTGCGCTTCTCCAAGGGCGCGGTCGGCCCTGCCGTCAAGGCCGTCGGCCGGGTCGGCGGGATGGACGTCCTGCGTGAGCCCGGCACCGCCCGGCCGGACGTCCTCCTGGTCTCCGTCGGAGCGCTGGCCCCGATGTGCCTGGAGATCGCCGATCTGCTGGATGCCCAGGGCATCTCGACGACGGTCGTCGACCCGCGCTGGGTCAAGCCGGTCGACGAGGCCATGGCCCCGCTCGCCGAGCAGCACCGGGTCGTCGTCACGGTCGAGGACAACAGCAGGGCCGGGGGCGTGGGCTCCGCCGTCTCCCAGGCGCTGCGCGACGCCGGGGTCGACGTACCGCTGCGTGATTTCGGCATCCCGCCGCGCTTCCTCGACCACGCCTCCCGCAAGGAGGTCCTGGCCGAGATCGGGCTGACCGCACCGGACATCGCGCGCCAGGTCACCGGCCTCGTCGCCAAGCTGGACGGCCGCTACGAGACGGGCGCGGACAGTGAGGCCGTGATCGAACCCGTCCGCGACTGACCCGCGGAGCACGGGTCCGTACGAGCGAACGGCGTTACGGCCGATGGGCCGGTCGGCCACCCTGTAAGGGTGGTCCGACCGGCCCATTCGTGTGAAATCTCCCGATAGCGGCCCTGCGCCGCCGGGGCGGTCCCAATCATGGCGTTCACGACGAGTGCGTGGAGGTACGCCGGTGACTGCCCAGCAGGAGACACCACCCAGCAGGGACGGACTGTTCCGGACCAAGACGGTCGAGCAGTCCATCCGCGACACCGAGGAGCCGGAGCACGCACTCAAGAAGTCCCTCTCCGCGCTGGACCTCACGGTCTTCGGAGTGGGCGTCATCATCGGCACCGGCATCTTCGTGCTCACCGGCAAGGTGGCCAAGGAGACGGCGGGGCCCGCCACAGCCCTCGCCTTCGTGGTCGCGGGCATCGTCTGCGCCCTGGCCGCGCTCTGTTACGCCGAGTTCGCCTCCACCGTCCCCGTCGCCGGCTCCGCCTACACCTTCTCGTACGCCTCGCTCGGCGAACTCGTCGCCTGGATCATCGGCTGGGACCTGGTGCTGGAGTTCGCGCTCGGCACGGCGGTGGTGGCGGTCGGCTGGTCCGGCTACGTCCGCTCGCTGATGGACAACTTCGGCTGGGCCATGCCCGAAGTGCTCTCCGGAACGGATGTGGCGAAAGGATTCGGCTTCGACGTCCTGGCCTTCGCGCTGGTGCTCGTGCTGACCGTCGTACTGGTGCTCGGCATGAAGCTCTCCGCCCGGGTCACGACGATCGTGGTCGCCATCAAGATCGCCGTGGTCCTGATCGTCATCGTCGCCGGACTGTTCTTCGTCAAGGCCGCGAACTACTCGCCCTTCATCCCCGAGGCGCAGCCGCAGCCCTCCGGTTCGGGACTGACCGCGCCGCTGATCCAGCTGATGTTCGGCTACGCCCCGACGAACTTCGGCGTCATGGGCATCTTCACCGCCGCCTCCGTCGTCTTCTTCGCCTTCATCGGCTTCGACGTGGTGGCCACCGCCGCCGAGGAGACGAAGATGCCGCAACGTGACATGCCACGTGGCATCCTCGCCTCGCTCTTCATCTGCACCGTGCTCTATGTGGCCGTGTCGCTGGTGGTCACGGGCATGGAGCACTACAGCGACCTGTCGGTCGAGGCTCCGCTGGCCGATGCCTTCAAGGCCGTCGGCCACCCCGTCTACGCCGGGTTCATCAGCTTCGGAGCCGCCATCGGCCTCACCACGGTCTGTCTGATCCTGCTGCTGGGCCAGACCCGGGTGTTCTTCGCGATGAGCCGCGACGGGCTGCTCCCGAGATTCTTCTCCGTGACCCACCCCCGCTTCCGCACCCCGTACCGCCCGACCATCCTGCTCGGCGTGGTCATCGCGATCGTCGCGGGCTTCACGAGCATCAACGAACTGGCGACGCTCGTGAACATCGGCACGCTCTTCGCCTTCGTGGTCGTCGCCCTGGGCGTCATCGTGCTGCGCCGGACCCGCCCCGATCTGCACCGCGCGTTCCGCACACCGTGGGTGCCGCTGCTCCCGATCCTCTCGGTGGCGGCCTCGGTCTGGCTGATGCTGAACCTGCCGGCCGAGACCTGGCTGCGGTTCGCCGTCTGGATGCTCATCGGCGTGATCATCTACTTCGCGTACGGGCGCGGACACAGCCGGATCAACGTCCCGGTCGGCCGGGGCCGGGACCTCCCACCCGGATCACGCGGGGCGGCCTGATCCGGACGGAAGACCTCAGCTGGTGCGCGACGGCGGCAGCGGCCGCACCGTACGGGGGCCCATGCACCGCGCCCCGCACTCCGCCACCCGCCGCCGCAGCTCGCGGTCGGCGGTGACGACGACACAGGCGCGTTCCCCCCGGGCCCCGGTCAGCTCCACGATCAGGTCGTCGCCGCTCCCGGATGCCGATTCCACCCGCACCCCGGACACCGATCCGATGCCGCGAGCCGCGCCCTCGACGACCAGCAGCAGCTCGACGGGGCCGGGGCACCCCGGCAGACCGGCCGCGGCGAACGGGACCAGGAAGTCCCGCAGCCGTTCGGCCGCCCCACGCCGGTCCCGCCACCAGCCGTCGGGGACGGACCCGACCACGTTGGCCGCGTCCACGATCACCAGGGTCCGTTCGGTCGGCATGCCGGAAGCGTGTCACGGACCGGCCGACGACGCCCCGTCAGCCGCCGGTGGCGGGGGACTTCTTCGCCGACTCCGGGATCGTGCCGTCGTTGCGGATGGCCTTCCACAACTCACCGGCCTGGGGCTGGGCCGCCACCACCCGGTTCGGGTCCTGCTTGTCGTACGCCACCGGAAGCATGATCGTTTCCATGGTGTTCGGGTTCACGCCGTTCATCGACCGGCCGAAATCCGCGAGGGACGTCAACGAGGCGAGCCCGGAGTCGGTGGTCAGCGACTTGGTGGCGGAGTTGGCGATCTTGTACGACTTGGTCGGACTGCCCAGCAGGTCCTGCGACTTGACCTCGCTCAGCAGGGCGAGCAGGAACTGCTGCTGCAGACCGATCCGGCCGAGGTCGCTGCCGTCCCCGATGCCGTGCCGGGTCCGGACGTACGCCAGTGACTGGGTGCCGTCGAGCTTGTGCGTCCCCTTGGTGAGGTGGAGACCGGAGGACTTGTCGTCGATGTCCTGCGGTACGTCGACGGTGACGCCGCCTATCGCGTCGACCAGATCCTTGAACCCGGCGAAGTTGATCTCCAGGTAGTGGTCGATCCGGACCTTGGACATCTTCTCGACGGTCTTGACCACACAGGCCGGGCCGACCTGGGAGTATACGGAGTTGAACATCACGCGGTTCGCCGACGGCGCCGTCGAGCCGTCGGCCTTCGTGCACTCGGGCCGGGTCACGAGGGTGTCACGGGGTATGGACACGGCGACGGCCTGGGTGCGGCCCTCGGGTATGTGCACCACCATCGCGGTGTCGGACCGGGCGCCGCTGACGTCGCCGCCGCCGCCCAGTTCCTTGTTCTCGGCGCCGGCCCGCGAGTCCGAGCCGAGAACCAGCAGGTTCTGACCGCTGGTCGGCAGCTTCTCGGGCCGGTCGTCGCCGAGCGCCTTGTCGATGTCGACGCCCTTGATGTTCCCGTCGAGGCGGCTGTACAGCCAGTAGAGGGTGCCGCCGGCGGCGAGCACCAGGACGAGCAGGCTGATCAGCACAATGCGGCCGGTACGGCGCCGAGGGCGTCCGCTCCCGGCGTCCTTGCTGCGCCCCTTCCTACGGGAATCGGCCCGCCGTGACGGGTGCGGGCCGGGGGGAACGACGTCATGGCTCATCCTGCGAGTCCCTTGATCTCGTGGCCGCGGAAGGGCCGATGGGGCTGGGGGACTCGGGTGGGGCCGGTCCACGCATGTGGGGGGCTGAGCGTGCACTATAGACAGGTTTTCGAATCTTGTGTAATCCTTCGCGCGATCTTCAACTCCGGAATCGAATTGTTATTCCTGTCCGTGATAGGGCGGTTGCCCGGCGGGCTCCCCCCGACGCCGGGGGAGCGCTGGTTCCCGGGGCGAACCAGGAATCTATGATGGGTGGGTTCGGCCCATTGCGTGCCGGAGAGCCGAGACGGCCTCCGATGCCGGGGCCGAGGAACCATGGGGAAGGACGACTTCACGTCATGCCGGTCAGATCCAGGCGCGCTGCCCGGGGAAGGGCCCCGATTCCGGGCGCCGACGTCCACGACGCAGGCAGGGAGCGAGCGGCGCGGGCGACTGCCGACGGCCGCTGGCTCGTGCTCGGCAAGGACGGCAGGCTCACCGCCTACGCGCTCTGCGACGAGGGAATGCTCCGCTGGACGGAGGTCCGTCCCGGCGGCCCCGACTGGGAGGGACCGGACCTCTTCCCGGCGGCCGGCCTGACTCGGCTGTCGGTGACTCAGGGCCCCGACGGTTTCGTGTACTTCACCGGACGCCGCACGGTGCGCAAGGACGCGGGACCCGTCGTCGACCTCGTGCATGCCACCCAGTTCCAGTCCGGACGCCCCGTCACCGCGTGGCACTCCCTCGGCAATCCGCACAAGGACCGCGAGAAGGCGGCCCGGCTCGGGGCGCCGACGGCCGTCGTCAACGCCGAAGGGCTGCTGCACGTCTTCGTCCGCAACGCCGACGGCAGGCTCGCGCTGCGGCGTGAGAAGCCGGGCGGCAAATGGGAGGGCTGGCAGGACCTCAAGGGCGGGCGGCTCCGGGACGGGGCGGCCGTGGCCGCCACCGCCTCCGGACGCGTCGAGGTGCTCGTCCCGGGGGAGGGGCGGGCGATGCGCTGGAGCCGGAACGAGTCCGGTGGCGCCTTCACGCAGGACCAGGACATACCGTTCGCCCAGGTCCCGGGCACTGCCTCGGCCCTGGAGACCGCACCGGACAGGGTGACGTACTACTGGGCCGACGAGGCCACCGGCGGTGTCGTCGCGCACCGCCCCGGCACCTGGGCGATCCCGCTCAACAGCTCCGCCGCGAACGGCCCCGTGGCGGCGCTGCGCGCCATGCTGGACGGCTACGACTGCACCGTACTGGCCCATCGCGACCCCGAGGGCCAGATCATGCTCACCGCCTGCGGTACGGAGAACGAGGGGGCGGGCGTGTGGTGGTCGCCGACGGGCGAGCGCTGTACGGGCGGACCGGCGCTGGCGTGCGACGCGTACGGCCGCGTGGTGCTCGCGCTGATCGGTGCGGACGGCGCTCTGCACATCGCCCGGCAGAACCGTGAGCCGGGCCTGGCGCTGGAACGTTCGGTGCGGGTCTGAGTCGCGAGGTCCGCACGGACCGGGGGCACCCACCGCGGTGAGTGCCCCGTTCACGTCCGTGGGCGGATTCATGGTTCAGGAGGCGGACTTCAGCCCGAGCGACAGGTAATTGCTGTCCGTGTAGTAAGGGTTGAAGGTCACCGAGCGGCCCTCCGCGGTGGTGACGGTCCGCTTCGGATAGACGTGGATGTGCTTGCGCTGCATGATCTCGTCGCCGAACCGCCCCAGCCGCAGCCGGTGCGCCTCGCCCGTCACCGTCAGATTCCCCGGAATGCTCAGCGACAGGTCCCAGATGGTGTCGACGTCGATCATCCGGTCCGCGTACTGATGGAGATCGAGGGTGAAGACGGCCCCGCCGTCCGAGAACGCGCACGGGATGGTGATGCAGGAGTCCGCGTTCTTCCGGCTCTGCGCGATCACCTGCGCGCCGTGACCGGCGAGGTCGACCTGCGGACCGCCGGGCACCGAGGGGACCCCCAGAACGTAGCACCGGACGCTGAGATGCGAGCCGTTCGTCTCCACCGAAAGCACCTCCGCATGAGCGGGGAACTCGCGCGAGACGATCTGGAGGAAGCCCCCGTCCTCGGAACGCCTGAACGTGCGGAACCGCACCGGGCCGGCCTGGGCCGGGGAGGAGATCAGCGCATTCGCCGACTGCTGGAGCTCGTCGACCTTCACCCGGCGCATGACACCGTCGTCCTCGCGGCGCAGCAGCACGTTCCACGTTCCTGAGGCCAGCCGCAGCTGCGCCGGTACGCAGGCGTACAGGCGCCCGTCGGTCGTCTGCTCGGCCTGCGCCGCCAGCAGCGCCTGCCGCCCGTCCGCCGCGTTGACACACAGCACGGTGAACCGGCTGCCCGGCGCTCGCGCCGGATCGACCGCGAACTCCAGGTCCCCCGCGGGGGTGGCCCGGCACAGTGCCTCGGGCCGGTAGGCGCGCGCCGTGAGCAGACGCGAAAGGTACGACTCGTACGCCTGCGCCTGCGACTCGTTGCTGTAGTGCCGGGACTTCTCCACCGCGTTCGAGCCCAGCCGCACGCGCAGTTCGGCGTCGCTCAGCAGCCGGTCCAGGTTCTCGGCGAACGCGTCCACATCGCCCACGGGCGAGAGCGCGCCGTCCACCCCGTCGGAGATGATCTCGGACGGGCCGTGCGGGCCTGCCGTGCTGAGTACCGGCACACCGCAGGTCATGGCCTCCACGATGGTCAGGCCGAACGTCTCGTCCGTCGAGGTCGAGGCGTGCAGCGCCGCCTTGGCCAGCTCCTCACGCAGCTGCCTCGTGTGCCCCATGAGGAGAATGCGCTCGTTCGCCCCGAGATCGTCGATGAGCTTGCGCAGTTTCGCCTTCTCGTCGCCGCTCCCGTAGATCCGCAGGGTCCAGTCCGGGTGCTTCCCGCCGAGCTGCGCGAAGGCGTTCACGAGCAGGTCGAACCGCTTCCAGTCGACCAGTCGTCCCGACGCCGTGACGATGCGCGAGCCGTGCACGTCGGCCCGCAGGAAGGTGCCGGGGACGGCGTTGGGAATGGCCTGGAATGCCGTCCCGACCGCGCCGTACGCGTCTCGGTGCGTCTGGGCGTCCTTCGCGGTCAGCGTGACGAAGCCGTCCAGCCGCGGAATCGCGGCGTCCAGCATCTTCCGCAAGGCCGCGGTCTGGTGGTGGTAGTGCGTGTGCGCCTGACCCAGCGCGATGTACTGTCCGGTCCCCAGATCGGTCAGCAGGGACACCGTGTTGGGGGCGGTGGCGATGACGGCATCGGCGTCGCAGCTCTGGAGATAGGCGGCAGCCCGTTCGTCCATCAGCCGGCTGCAGCGGTTCTTGTCGTCGGCCTTGAAACCCGTGCAGTGCTGGGACGCCGTCGCGTGCAGCGGGTTCTCCAGGTCCGGCGAGCCGTTGCGGGTGTCCACGAGGGTGCGCAGGGTGACGCCCGGCCCGAAGCGGAGCGGCGGAACGTCGTGGTACTGGAACAGGCTCACCAGCTCGACCTCGTGCTGCCGGGCCGCGAGCGCGTTGGCCAGCGTCTGGGTGGCGACGGACGTACCGGCCCGTCCATAGGCGCTGTACATCAGAAAAGCGATCTTCACGCGGGTCCTCCTGGATCCGTGGCCGTGGCGGCTTCAGCTCCGAATTCCGTGGGCGCCGGTCTCCGGTACGGGGTCAGACGGGTCGGCTCCCGGAGTCGTCGAGCACCTGCGACAGGGCGGACTCGAATGCCGAGCCGGGCGTCGGGGCCGGACCCGGCCGGCGCACGTCGATCACCTGGCCGGTCATGCCGGAGAGCAGGACGTCGAGCGAGCTGCGCGCGACCTCCCGCGAGGCGAGCGACGAACCGGTGGACTCCCGGCCGGGTGCCTCGGTCCGTGCCGGATTCATGCAGTTGACCCGGATGCCGTCCTCGGCCCACTCCTCCGACAGTGCCTGGGTGAGGTTCACCATCGCCGCCTCGACCGAGGAACAGATGCTGTACTCGGCGCGCCCGCGGGTGTAGCTGCCCGAGGTGAAGAGCAGCAGCCGGCCCGCGGTCTCGGCGAGGTACTTGTACGCGGCGCGTGCGATGTTCACCGGGGCGAGGTAGTCGATCCGGAGCGCCTCGCGGATCGTGGCCCCGTCGGTCTCGTCGAGCCGGCCGATCGGGAGGACACCCGCGGTGCTGACGACGTGGTCGATCCGGCCGGCCTCCGCGTACGCCCTGGCGAAGGCCGCCGCCACCTCCTCGGGGTTCTCCGCGTGGATGCCGGTGGCGGAGCGGCCGAGGGCGTACACCCGGGCCCCGTACTCCTCGGCCATGCGCGCGATGTCGGTGCCGATCCCGTACGAGTCGCCGAACACCAGGAGGGTCCGCCCGGCCAGCCGCTCCCAGTAGGACGTCTCGGAGCCGTGCGCCGGAGCGGTCGTCGAGGCCAGCTGGAACAGCTTGTCGGCGATGAAGACGTCGACGGGCTGGGTGACCTTCATGTTGTGCTCGTCGCCCATGACCACGTGCACGGGTACGTCGGGCAGGTACTTCACGACGACCGAGCAGTCGTCGGTGGCCCGGAACAGCGGGTCGGCCGCCGCGAGCCCGTACGCCCGGCGGATCGTGGAGAGCCGGAAGCCCTGGGGCGTCTGGCCGCGGCGGAGGCGTCCGCGGTCGGGCACCTCGGTGATGAACTCGCCGTCGTCGCCGTGCGTCCGGGTCACGATCACGGTGTCGGAGGAGGGGATCGCCACATCGACGGCCCGGTGGCGCTCCAGCGCCCGTACGCACTCCTCGACCACGCGTTGCGACAGCAGCGGACGCACCGCGTCGTGGAACAGCAGGTTGCAGTCCTCGTCACCGTCGAGTCCGGCGGCCACCGCCTCGATCGCGAGGTGTGTGGTCCCGCTCCGGGTACTGCCGCCCGCGAGCACCCGGGACACCTTGCGCAGACCGGCCTTCGCGACGATCTTCTCGGCGTCGGCGACATGGTCCGGCGTCATCAGGACCACCACCTCGTCGATGTCCGGGGCGTTCTCGAAGACGTGCAGGGTGTGTTCGAGCATCGACTTCCCGGCGATCTTCAGCAGCTGCTTCGGGGTGGCGAGCCCGATGCGCTGCCCGGTGCCACCGGCGAGGACGACGGCGACGGTACGGCGACGGGAGGCACGGATGGTCAAGGTCTGCTGCTTCCTGTGGGCGGGGCGGGGTGACGGGCGTGCGGCGGCGGGTCTCAGACCGGCTGGTGCGGCTGGGGCTCGGGGAATCCCGGCTGCTCCGGGTACTCGACGGGGAAGTCCCGCAGGCCGCGCAGATAGAGATCGTTCGCGGCGTCGGCGAAGCGCACGGTCGACGGCGGATTGTCCGGCCCGAGCAGATAGTCCTTGAGCTGTTCCCGGTACGGGGCCATGACGTCCTGGTCCCGGGAGAACATCGCGGAGAGCGCCGTCTCCAGGCCGTTGCACTCGGAGTCGAGCAGGTACGAGGCGTACGCCGTGCGCTGCTCGTTGCGGAACTCCGCGTCCGGCAGCCCCTCCAGGTTGAAGATGGCGTACGGCTTGCGGGTGGCCACGAAGTCCGAGACCACGCTCGACATGTCGCCGATCAACAGGTCCGAGTGGTTGAAGCAGTCGTACAGCGTGGGCACCCTGTCCGTCACGACGTGGTGCGCGTCGACGGGCAGCGAGTCCCAGTAGAGGGTGCCCGCCTGGTCACGGAACTTGCGGATCCGGGTGGTCCGCTCCTCCTCGGTCAGGTCCGGGTACTTCGAGCGGACGCCACGCTCCTGGAGTGCGGCGAGCCGCTTGTCGATACGGGCCAGCCGACGGGCCGCGGTCTTCGAGTCCAGGATCTTCCGGCCGAACCGGCGGGCGTTGTCGTCCTGGAGCAGCGCGATGATGCGCCGGTGCGCGGCCGCGGCGGCGGGGGAGCGGGTGCCGGTCAGCGGGTGGGGCTTGTAGATGATGCGCAGCTGCCGCTCATGCGCGAGCAGGGTCCGGATGAGGTGCTCGCCCGCCGGGATGACCGAGGTGTAGCAGGCGTCGTCGGTCCAGCCCTCCCAGGTGGGGGCGTAGATGACGGTCGGGATCTCCTGGCCGACGGAGCCCGTCCAGCGGTGCAGCGGCATCAGCTGGGGCCGGCCGACCTCGACGATCTGGTGGGCGGTGACCGCGTGCTTGATGCGCTCGTAGCGGTCCCGCCCGGCCCGTCCGGCCACCCAGATCTCGTCGAAGACCTTGCTGACGCGGTTGCTGCTGGCGAGCTTGTCGCTGTCGCCGTGACCGATGAAGACGTGCTTGACCTCGTGCCGTTGGAGCATGTGCACGTTCTTGCCGGCGTTGCCCGGGTAGAGCGTCACCCGCAGTTCGGGCATCTCCACACGGGCCAGGTACTCGGCCTTCGGGACACAGATGACCGGTACGGAGGTGGCGTCCAGGTACCTCAGGGTGGCCCGTTCGCGCAGCACGATGATGGGACGCAGATCCAGCGACTCCAGCGACTCCAGCCACATGTTCACCTGGTACATGAAGTCCCTGGAGACGGCGGCGAAGGTGAAGTAGAGCGCGACCTGCGGTCGGTACTGCCGCAGCTGCCAGTTCAGCTCGTCGATGGCGTCGTCGGCCGTGGGCAGGATGAGCGCGTTCCGTGCCCCGGGCACCAGGACCAGGAAGGCGACGAACGCGAACCAGACCGAGGCGATCCCGCCGTATGTCACGTACTCCCACCGGTCGGTGGCGATCGTGCCGATCGCGCCGCCGACCAGGGGGATGTCCAGGTGCAGCATCTTGCGGACGTGCTTGTTCATCAGGAACGGGTGCGGCAGCCGCCGGATCCCCAGCGCGTCCAGGTCGAGTCCGCGCGTGGTGAAGGGCAGCGCGGCCCGTTCGGACTTGACCCGCTTGAGCAGGGCGCCGTAGGCGAGCTGCAGTACGAAGAGCAGCAGCAGTCCCACGGACGTCATCTGGACGACGAACGAGTCCAGGTTGTGGATGGAGCCGCAGAGCGCCAGCAGCAGGAACTGCCGGATCAGGAACCGGATGGTGAGGCCGAAGCGCGAGTCCCGGAGCCGGTCGAGGGTCGAGGACTCGGAGGTGTGCAGGAGCAGGTCGGCCGCGTAGCTGACCGCCGCGGCACAGGCGAAGACGGGCAAGGAGGCCATCACCACCGCCGCCAGCATGGCGACGAAGCTGAGCACCAGGGCTGCGGTGATCAGAAAACCCAACGCGGCCTGACGTCGTGCTTTGCCCATGAGCGGCCGACTCCTCCTTCTGTGCCTGGGTGCGGCGCACGGCTGCGTCGCCGGTGCGGACAGGGTCTGCCGCACGTCACAGTGGGGGCCGAACCGCGATCGAACATGGGTGCGGACGGTGCGTAAGGAACTTGTGAAGCATCCGACCGAACTTTAGACACTGCTGACGCTTTTGGTGAACTTTCATTGGCTGAAAAGTCGAACATTCGATGTCTGGATGCCGAACAGTTATGAACGGGCGAGGTGCGCTGTGATCTTCGTTACACTCGCTCGCGTGTTCGGCTGCCACGTTCGTCGATCGTGGTTCGCGGTCACGGCTGACACGAGTAGACCGTCAGCTTCCGTCGCCCCGGAGTCTTGACCGAGAAGCCCACACAGAGCCGGGGCTCCGGACCCGGCCGTACGGCGATCCCCTCCGGTTCACGGAAGTCCAGCCCCGGTGCGACGGTCACCTTGCGGCGCCCGGCCGCCCGCCCGCTGCGTACGTCGATCGCCGAAACGTAGGTGTTGCCCCCGGAGGAGGGCGGATTGTCGCCCGCCGCGTCCGTGTAGGGCTTCCCGGTCAGCTGGTAGATGTGATCCCCGTACAGGGCGCAGCCCTGGAACGTCTCGCCGTCCCGCAGCGCGCTGTCCCTCACGCGGTGCAGCGGCGCGTACCGTCCGGCGAGGAAGTCCTCCACACGGTGGACCGCGTAGTGATGGGTCCGGCCGATCCAGTGGCTGACCAGAACGCGGCGGCCTGTCGGATCCAGGGTCGGATGGACCTTGTGGCTGCTCGGCAGCGGGCGATGGTGCCGTATCCGGGGCGACGCGCTGTCGAGCACCGCACCGTCGTGGAACGGGACCCGGGCGACGGCACGCCCGTACCCGGTCCGCGTGTCCACATCGGACTCCACCCACAGAGCCACGTTCCCGTCCGAGTGCTCCACCCCGAACGAGATCCCGTGACCGAAGCCCCGCAGATGCATGTGCCCGGTCTCCTCCCCCGAGGGGGAGAGCGCCGTCACGCACATGTCGCCCGCCAGCCGCCGGGCCCGGCCGCCGAGAGGCCGCTCCTCGTCGGGCAGCCGGACGGAGGCGGGCACGACCTGGAGCGCGTACACCTCGCCGGCCGCGCTGCCGTACGAGATCGACTGCGGGCCCGAGACATGGTGCAGCGGGCTCGGCGGGAGCAGTTTCGACGCCGTGTCGATGTCGAACAGTCCGACGGATCCGGCGGTCGGCAGGTCGTCGCCCGCACCGTCACCCGAAGCTCCGCCCAGCAGGACGCCACCGGCCGCCGCCACCGCGGTCCCGCCGCCCGCCAGGAGCAGCGCTCTGCGACTGAGGTGGCCTGTGGTGCCCGCCATGCCTGACCGTGACCGCCGTCTCTGCTCGGGGAGGGGACGTCGTCCACCCCTGGGGTGAGGTCGGACATTCTGTCATCGCCCCGTCGGGCCCGGACGCCCCGGGCAACGCGGACGGAGGGTACGGCCCGTCCACCGGGCCGTACCCTCCGTCGTCGAGCTCGCGGTGTTACGCCGGAACGCTCGCCACGCCCTGCGCCAGGAACTTCTTGCCGTTCACCCGCTCCGAGACGCCCTCACGGTCCAGGTACGGCGTGATGCCGCCCAGGTGGAAGGGCCAGCCCGCGCCGGTGATCAGGCAGAGGTCGATGTCCTGGGCCTCGGCGACGACGCCCTCGTCCAGCATCAGACCGATCTCCTGCGCCACCGCGTCCAGGACGCGGTCGCGGACCTGCTCCTCGGACAGGACGGCGTCGCCCTGCTTGAGAAGAGCGGCGACCTCCGGGTCCAGCTCCGGCTTCCCGGAGCCGTACACGTAGAAGCCGCGCTTGCCCGCCTTGACGACCGCCGCGAGGTTCTCGGAGACGGTGAAACGCTCCGGGAAGGCGCGGTTCAGGGTCTCGGAGACATGCAGGCCGATGGCCGGGCCGACCAGCTCCAGCAGCACCAGCGGGGACATCGGCAGGCCGAGGGGCTCGATGGCCTTCTCCGCCGTCTCGACCGGGGTGCCCTCGTCGATGACGTTCTGGATCTCGCCCATGAAGCGGGTGAGGATGCGGTTGACGACGAACGCCGGGGCGTCCTTCACCAGCACCGCGGTCTTCTTCAGCTTCCGCGCCACGCCGAACGCCGTGGCCAGCGAGGCGTCGTCGGTCTTCTCGCCGCGGACGATCTCCAGCAGCGGGAGGATCGCGACCGGGTTGAAGAAGTGGAAGCCGACGACCCGCTCCGGGTGCTGCAGCTTCGACGCCATCTCGGTGACCGAGAGGGACGAGGTGTTGGTGGCGAGGATCGCGTGCGCCGGGGCGACCGCCTCGACCTCCGCGAACACCTGCTGCTTGACGCCGATCTCCTCGAAGACGGCCTCGATGATGAAGTCGGCGTCGGAGAAGCCCTCCGCCTTGTCCAGCACACCGGAGACCAGGGCCTTGAGACGGTTGGCCTTGTCCTGGTTGATGCGGCCCTTGCCGAGCAGCTTCTCGATCTCGGCGTGGACATAGCCCACACCCTTGTCGACGCGCTCCTGGTCGATGTCGGTCAGCACGACCGGCACCTCCAGACGGCGGAGGAACAGCAGCGCCAGCTGCGAGGCCATCAGGCCGGCACCGACGACGCCAACCTTGGTGACCGGGCGGGCCAGGGACTTGTCCGGAGCTCCGGCCGGGCGCTTGGCGCGCTTCTGGACCAGGTTGAAGGAGTAGATACCCGAACGCAGCTCGCCACCCATGATCAGGTCGGCGAGGGCCCGGTCCTCGGCGTCGAAGCCGGCGCCCAGGTCGCCGTTCTTCGCCGCCGCGATGATCTCCAGCGCGCGGTACGCGGCCGGGGCCGCACCGTGCACCTTGGAGTCGGCGACGGCCCTGCCGCGGGCGACGGCCTGGTCCCACGCGTCACCCCGGTCGACCTCGGGGCGCTCCACGGTGACCGTGCCGTTCAGCACGTTCGCGGTCCAGATCAGCGACTGCTCCAGGAAGTCCGCACCGTCGAAGAGGGCGTCGGCGATCCCGAGCTCGAAGACCTGCTTGCCCTTGAGCTGGCGGTTCTGGTTCAGCGAGTTCTCGATGATGACGGAGACCGCGCGGTCGGCACCGATCAGGTTCGGCAGCAGCGCGCAGCCGCCCCAGCCGGGAACCAGACCGAGGAAGACCTCGGGCAGCGAGAAGGCGGGCAGCGCCTTGGAGACGGTGCGGTAGGTGCAGTGCAGACCGACCTCGACACCGCCGCCCATCGCCGCACCGTTGTAGTACGCGAACGTCGGGACCGCGAGGCCGGAGAGCCGGCGGAAGACGTCGTGGCCGCCCTTGCCGATGGCCAGCGCGTCGTCGTGGTTCTTCAGCAGCTCGACGCCCTTGAGGTCGGCGCCGACCGCGAAGATGAACGGCTTGCCGGTGATCCCGATACCTGTGATCGCACCCTCGGCCGCCTCCTTCTCGACCTGGTCGACGGCGGCGTTCAGGTTCGCCAGCGACTGCGGTCCGAAGGTGGTCGGCTTGGTGTGGTCCAGGCCGTTGTCCAGCGTGATGAGGGCGAAGCGGCCCGCACCGGCCGGCAGGTCGAGGTGGCGTACGTGCGCCTGCGTGACGACCTCGCCGGGGAACAGCTCGGCCGCACCCTTCAGAAGCTCGGTGGTGGAGCTCACTTGCTGCCTCCGTCTGCGGTGTCGAAGTGCGGGTTCTCCCAGACGACCGTGGCGCCCATGCCGAAGCCGACGCACATGGTGGTCAGGCCGTAGCGGACCTCCGGCTGCTCCTCGAACTGGCGGGCCAGCTGCGTCATCAGACGCACACCCGAGGAGGCCAGCGGGTGACCGTAGGCGATGGCGCCGCCGTACTGGTTGACGCGCGCGTCGTCGTCGGCGATGCCGTAGTGGTCGAGGAAGGCGAGGACCTGGACGGCGAACGCCTCGTTGATCTCGAACAGGCCGATGTCGTCGATGGTCAGCCCGGCCTTGGCGAGGGCCTTCTCGGTCGACGGGATCGGACCGTAGCCCATGACCTCCGGCTCGACACCCGCGAAGGCGTAGCTGACGAGGCGCATCTTGACCGGGAGGCCCAGCTCGCGGGCGACGTCCTCGGCGGCGAGCAGTGAGGCGGTGGCACCGTCGTTGAGGCCCGCGGCGTTTCCGGCGGTGACCCGGCCGTGGGCGCGGAACGGGGTCTTCAGACCCGCGAGGGACTCCAGGGTCGTGCCCGGACGCATCGGCTCGTCGGCGGTGACCAGCCCCCAGCCCGTCTCGCCGGCCTCGGCGTTCGTGCGGCGGACGGAGATCGGCACCAGATCCTGCTGGATCTTGCCGTCGGCGTACGCCTTGGCGGCCTTCTCCTGGGAGCGGACCGCGTACTCGTCGGCGCGGAGCTTGGTGATCTGCGGGTAGCGGTCGTGCAGGTTCTCCGCGGTCATGCCCATGAACAGGGCGGACTCGTCGACCAGCTTCTCCGACACGAAGCGCGGGTTCGGGTCCACCCCCTCGCCCATGGGGTGGCGGCCCATGTGCTCCACACCACCGGCGACGACGACGTCGTACGCGCCGAAGGCGATGGAGCCGGCCGTCGAGGTGACGGCGGTCAGGGCGCCCGCACACATGCGGTCGATGGAGTAACCGGGGACGGACTGCGGCAGACCGGCCAGGATTCCGGCGGTGCGGCCCAGCGTCAGACCCTGGTCACCGATCTGCGTGGTCGCGGCGATGGCGACCTCGTCGATCCGTGCGGGGTCCAGGTCCGGGTTGCGGCGCAGCAGCTCCCGGATGGCCTTCACGACGAGATCGTCGGCGCGGGTCTCGTGGTAGATGCCCTTCGGGCCCGCTTTGCCGAACGGGGTGCGGACGCCGTCGACAAAGACGACGTCCCGGATGGTACGAGGCACGGTGGCTCTCCTCCAGGGTGCGGGATGGCACTGCTGCGGGGCACGCCCACCGGCGCGCCACCCCCTCATGCTACTTGCGGGTAACCACACTGCCCACCCCTTGCGGCGGGAGCGGTGAAGGTCACATGCGAACGGGGTGGGTGCGGCGGCCGTTTCGCCCCGAATGCCGGACGGGCCGCAGGCGCTCCGGATGTCGGACGGAGCGGACACGGGCTGCGGGGCCGGTCGTCGGCGGTGCCATGAACGGCAATCGCCGGACGGGGCGGAAGAAGAGCCCGTCCGGCGATCAAGGACGCGGTGCGGCCGGGGGCCGCGCAACCTGGCGTGAATACGACCCTCGTCGGCGAGCTCTCAGGCCGCCGACGTCAGCGCGCGGAACAGGAGCGGGGCCACGTGTTCGATCTGCCAGCGTCGCGCCCCGTATCCGGTGAGCGCCGTCTCGATGGCGTCCGGGGTCGGGTTCCTGGGCGGCTCCCAGCAGACCCGGCGCACCGTGTCCGGGGTGATGAGGTTCTCCTGCGGCATGTGCAGTCGCTCGGCGAGCTCCGACACGGCGGTGCGGGCGGCCGAGAGCCGGGCCGCGGCCGCCGGGTCCTTGTCGGCCCAGGCGCGCGGCGGCGGCGGACCGGCGACGGTCTGGCCGGGCTGGGGGAGTTCCGAGTCCGGCAGCGCCTTGGCCCGGTCGACGGCCGCCTGCCACTGCTCCAGCTGCCGCCGTCCCATGCGGTGGCCGAACCCGGGCAGGGCGGTGAGCGCGTGGATGTTCGGCGGAAGCGCGAGAGCGGCCTCGACGATCGCGGCATCGCCCAGGACCTTGCCGGGGGAGACGTCCCGGCGCCGGGCGATCTCGTCGCGGGCGGTCCACAGCTCCCGTACCACCGCCATCTGACGGCGGCGGCGGACCTTGTGCATGCCGGAGGTGCGGCGCCACGGGTCCTTGCGCGGGGGAGCGGGCGGTGCCGAGGCGATCGCGTCGAACTCCTCCCGCGCCCACTCCAGCTTGCCCTGCCGGTCGAGCTCGTCCTCCAGGGCGTTGCGCAGATCGATCAGCAGCTCGACATCGAGCGCCGCGTAACGCAGCCACGGGTCGGGCAGCGGGCGGGTGGACCAGTCGACGGCGGAATGGCCCTTCTCCAGGGAGTAGCCGAGCACGTTCTCGACCATGGCCCCGAGGCCGACCCGCGGGAAGCCGGCGAGGCGCCCGGCCAGCTCCGTGTCGAAGAGTCCGCTGGGGGTCATCCCTATTTCGCGCAGACAGGGCAGGTCCTGGGTGGCCGCGTGCAGGATCCACTCGCTGCCGTGCAGGACCTCTCCGAGCCCCGACAGGTCGGGGCAGCCGACCGGGTCGATCAGTGCGCTGCCCGCGCCGTCGCGGCGCAGCTGGACGAGGTAGGCGCGCTGGCCGTAGCGGTAGCCGGAGGCGCGCTCCGCGTCGACGGCCACCGGGCCGGAGCCTGCGGCGAAGGCGGCGATCACCCGGGCGAGGGCGTCGTCGGAGGCCACCACCGGGGGAATGCCCTCGCGCGGTTCGAGCAAGGGGATCGGCGCCGGGGCGACGTCGTCCGGGGGAGCGCCCCCGGTGGTTCGCAGTGAAGTGTCTGCTGCGGTCTCTTGGGCGTCGGTCACGTGTCAAGGGTATCCGTGTAAGTGCGGCGCCCGTCGACGGAACGTTCCGTCGACGGGCGCCGATGCATGTAAACCAGCCGGTCCGTAAGGCCGCGCGGACCTGCCTGGGGGCGAGGGTCAGTGGATGATGCCCGTTCGCAGGGCGACGGCGACCATTCCGGCACGGTCTCCGGTGCCGAGCTTGCGGGCGATTCGGGCGAGGTGGCTCTTGACGGTCAGGGCGGACAGGCCCATGGAGACGCCGATGGCCTTGTTGGACTGGCCCTCGGCGACCAGCCGGAGGACCTCGACCTCGCGGCCGGACAGTTCGCGATAGCCGCCCGGGTGGCTCGGGGTGCCGGGGGGCCGGCGGTGCATACGGGCGGCATTGGCGCCGATGGGGGCGACGCCGGGACGGGTGGGGTGGCCGATGTTGGTTCGGGTGCCGGTGACGACGTAGCCCTTCACGCCGCCCGCGAGGGCGTTGCGTACGGCGCCGATGTCGTCGGCGGCGGAAAGGGCGAGGCCGTTCGGCCAGCCGGCGGCTCGGGTCTCGGACAACAGGGTCAGCCCGGAACCGTCGGGCAGGTGGACGTCGGCTACGCAGATGTCGCGTGGATTGCCGACGCGGGGACGGGCCTCCGCGATGGACGACGCCTCGATGACGTCACGTACTCCGAGTGCCCACAGATGGCGGGTGACGGTGGAACGGACGCGCGGGTCGGCCACGACGACCATGGCCGTCGGCTTGTTCGGGCGGTAGGCGACCAGGCTTGCGGGCTGCTCTAGGAGAACGGACACCAGGCCTCCTGGGGAGTGGCGGGACGGGCCGGCTCGGGGATGAAGCCGGGGCGAACCGTGCTTGAAGGGTCATTGACCTCTTCGGCAGCAGACCCGTCCTCCTTTAGGGGAAGATCACGATTTGCTGAGTAACAATTAGGGCAAATCGGACATGCGATCGATTGTACGAAAAAAATGCCGGTAGCGCCGCGTCTTAAGTCACGCAGTGTTACCGGCCTTCGAGGGTGAGGCTTCAGGAAACCTGGGGGCCGCGCCGCTGGGGGAGCGTCACCACCGCCGCGTCGGCGGGACCCGACGGAGGCAGCCCGGCGATCTGGCACAGCAGATCGCCCCATGCCATCAGATGCGCCGCCGTGTCCGGCACACCGCCGCGGCCCTCGCGCGGTGTCCATGACGCCCGGATCTCGATCTGCGTCGCCGGACGCCTCGTGGCCAGCGCGCCGAAGTAGTGCGACCCCGCACGCGTCACCGTGCCGCCGGCCTCCCCGTACGACAGGCCGCGAGCCTCCAGCGCGCCGGTCAGCCACGACCAGCACACCTCCGGCAGCAGGGGATCGGAAGCCATCTCCGGCTCCAGCTCGGCCCGCACGAGAGTCACCAGGCGGAAGGTCCCCTGCCAGGCCTCGTGCCCGGCCGGATCATGGAGCAGCACGAGACGGCCGTCCGCGAGATCGTCCTCGCCCTCGACGACCGCGGCCTCCAGGGCATACGCGTACGGAGCGAGCCGCTTGGGCGGCCGTGTCGACTCCACCTCCAGCTCCGGGCGGAGCCGCGCCGAGCGCAACGCGTCCACCGCCGACCGGAAAGCGGGCGGGACGGAACCACCCTCCGCGCTGTCCTTGCTGTCAGCGCCATCGGATTGATCGGAGAACTGTCCCTGAGCCGGAGCCATGCGGGGAAGAGTAGGCGGAACCGGAGCCTCGCGCAGGGAGGGACACCCGGGCGGGCCCGGCGGCTTACGGCTTCGTGCGAAGATTCTGGGTGTGAGTGCCAACGGTCGCCCCATGGGCCAGCAGACGAAGACATCCGCCACCCATGAGTCGGCGTTCCTGAAGGCGTGCCGCCGCGAGCCGGTGCCGCACACACCGGTCTGGTTCATGCGCCAGGCCGGACGTTCGCTCCCGGAGTACCTCAAGGTCCGCGAGGGCATCCCGATGCTCGACTCCTGCATGATTCCGGAGCTCGTCGCGGAGATCACGATGCAGCCCGTGCGCCGACACAAGGTCGACGCCGCGATCTACTTCAGCGACATCGTCGTACCACTCAAGGCCATCGGTGTCGACCTCGACATCAAGCCCGGCGTCGGTCCGGTCATCGCCGACCCGATCCGCACCCGCGCCGATCTGGCCCGGCTGCGCGACCTCGCCCCCGAGGACGTCGGCTACGTCACCGAGGCCATCGGCCTGCTCACCGCGGAACTGGGCGCCACCCCCCTGATCGGCTTCGCGGGCGCGCCCTTCACCCTCGCGAGCTACCTCGTGGAGGGCGGCCCGTCGCGCAACCACGAGCACACCAAGGCCCTGATGTACGGCGACCCGCAGCTCTGGGCGGATCTCCTCGACCGGCTCGCCGAGATCACCGGCGCCTTCCTCAAGGTACAGATCGAGGCGGGCGCCTCGGCCGTCCAGCTCTTCGACTCCTGGGTGGGCGCGCTGTCCCCCGCCGACTACCGGCGTTCGGTGCTGCCCGCCTCGGCGAAGGTCTTCGAGGCCGTCGCCCCGTACGAGGTCCCGCGCATCCACTTCGGTGTCGGCACCGGTGAACTCCTCGGGGCGATGGGCGAGGCCGGCGCGGATGTCGTCGGCGTCGACTGGCGGGTCTCGCTGGACGAGGCCGCGCGGCGGGTCGGTCCCGGCAAGGCGCTCCAGGGCAACCTCGACCCCGCCGTGCTGTTCGCTCCGACGGCCACGGTGGAGGAGAAGGCCCAGGAGGTGCTGGACGCGGCCGCCGGCCTGGAGGGGCACGTCTTCAACCTGGGCCACGGCGTGATGCCGTCGATGGACCCGGACGCCCTGACGCGGCTCGTGGAGTACGTGCACGAGCGCACCGCGCACTGAACGACGCGGGGCGGGCACCGCGACTCAGGCGGTGCCCGCCCTGCGCACCGCTGTGACCGCCTTGCGGGCCGCCACCAGGATCGGGTCCCAGACCGGGGAGAACGGCGGGGCATAGCCCAGATCCAGGGCGGTCATCCGGTCCACCGTCATCCCGGCGGTGAGCGCCACGGCCGCGATGTCCACGCGCTTGGCCGCCCCTTCCCGGCCCACGATCTGCACACCGAGCAGCCGCCCCGTGCGGTACTCGGCGAGCATCTTCACCGTCATGGGCCGCGCCCCCGGGTAATAGCCCGCCCGGCCCGTCGACTCGATCGTCGCCGTGACGAAGCGCAGCCCCACCGCGCGGGCGTCCTTCTCGCGCAGCCCGGTGCGGGCGATCTCCAGATCGCACACCTTGCTCACCGCGGTGCCCACCACGCCGGGGAACGTCCCGTACCCGCCGCCCACATTGGCCCCGATGATCTGGCCGTGCTTGTTGGCATGGGTGCCGAGCGCGATATGACGGGTGCGGCCCGCCACCAGGTCGAGGACCTCGACGCAGTCGCCTCCCGCCCAGATGTTGTCGTGCCCGACCACCCGCATCGACAGATCGGTGAGCAGACCGCCGTGCGGGCCCAGCGGGAGGCCGACGGCGCGCGCCAGCGTCGTCTCCGGCTCCACGCCGATGCCGAGCACCACCACGTCCGCCGGGCAGGAGCCGTCGCCGGTGGCGACCGCGCTGACCCGGCCGTCCGGTCCGGTGCGGATCGCGGTGACCTCGGCCCCGTTGACCGTGGTGATGCCCAGGCCGTCCATCGCCTCGTGGACCAGCCGCCCCATGTCGGGGTCGAGCGTGGCCATCGGCTGCTCGCCGCGGTTGAGCACGGTCACCTCGAAGCCGCGCTTCAGCATCGCCTCCGCCATCTCGACGCCGATGTAGCCCGCTCCGACGACGACCGCCCGTCTGCGTCCCGGTGCCAGGTCCAGCGAATCCAGCAGCGCCTGCCCGTCGTCGAGCGTCTGCACTCCGTGCACCCCCGGCGCGTCCATGCCGGGCAGCGCCGGGCGCACCGGCCGGGCACCGGTCGCGATCACCAGCTTGTCGAAGGCCGTCCAGTACGTCTCGCCGGTCTCCAGGTCCAGCGCCCGGACCCGCTGTCCGGCGACATCGATCTCCGTGACCTCGGTGCGCATCCGCAGGTCGATGCCGCGGGCCCGGTGCTCCTGCGGTGTACGGGCGATGAGGTCGTCCCGCTCCGCGACATCGCCGCCGACCCAGTACGGGATGCCGCAGGCGGAGTACGAGGTGAAGTGGCCGCGCTCGAAGACGACGACGGCCAGCTCGTCGGGGCCCTTGAGCCTGCGGGCCTGGGACGCGGCCGACATGCCCGCCGCGTCACCGCCGATGACCACCAGTCGCTCCGCCGTCATACCTGGTCCCTTCGACATCGAGTCCGAAGGGAACACGCTACGACGCCGGGGGTGCGGACGTCGGCTCGGTCGGCTCGGACGCACGCGGCGCACGGCGTGCGGCCGGCCGGTTCCGCAGCAGCCGCCACAGCAGCAGGAGAACGGCGACCGCCGCCAGGAACGGGGCCGCGGCACCGACGGCCATCGCGAGCCACCGCAGCATCGTGACGAACGCGTGCCAGCCGCCGCCGAGCGCGTCCAGGAAGCCGGGGTCGTCGTCACCGCCCTTCGTCGCCGTCTCCGGCTCGGACAGGTCGAGGGTGATCGTGGCCAGCGTGGTGCGGTCCTTCAACGACGCCTGCTGGGCGAGCAGCGACTCCAAGGACGCCTGACGGCTGCTCAGTTCCCCTTCCAGCGCCACCACGTCGGTGAGCTTCTCGGCCCGGTCCATCAGCTTGCGCACCCGTGCCACGCTCGCCCGCTGGGTGGCGATCCGGCTCTCCACGTCGACCACCTGGTCGGTGACGTCCTTCGCGGACGACGTGCGCGAGAGCAGCTTCCCGGCACCCGCGAGATCCCTCAGGACCGCGTCGTACTCGCCCTGCGGGACACGCAGCACGATATGTGACATTTCGCGTGTGTCGTCGACCCGCTCGGTCTCCTCGCCCGCCACCAGACCGCCCGCGCTCTCCGCGACCGAGCGGGCGGCCGCCGCGGCCCTCGGCACGCTCTTCACCTCCACCGAGAGCGAGGCGGTACGGATGACATGGGTGCCGACGGGCAGGGCATCGGACTTCTTCCGCTCCGCGGGCGAACCGCCCGCCTCCTGCGGGCCCTGTGCCGCCTTTCCGTCCGCGGCGTCCGCGGCGCTCCGTTCGCCCGCGGAGACCGCCTTCTTGCTGTCGCCGGAACCCGAATCGCTCGCGCTGTCCCCGGCGCCGCATCCGCTGAGGGCGAGGAGCCCGGCCAGGAGCCCGGCGGCCAGGACCGCGCGTGAACGACGGACGGATGAACGGCCGGAATGCCGGTCTGTCTGCATAACTGCTCTCCCGGGACGGGTGGTTGATGGTGCCGGTTCGACGTGCGGGGCAGGGGTGCGGGTTGCCCGATACCGGTTTCGAAGCGGTCACGTTCAGGACTCGGATGAGGTTTGAGAGAGTGGGGGCATGCAGCGTTCACACAACCGCGCGGACACAGGTACGGGTCATGTCGTCGTCATCGGCGGCGGCATCGCCGGGCTCGCCGCCGCCCACCGGCTCCTCGGGGCCGGGCTGCGGGTCACCCTCCTGGAGGCCACCGACCGGCTCGGCGGCAAGCTCATGACCGGTGAGATCGCGGGGACCCGGGTCGACCTGGGTGCCGAGTCGATGCTCGCCAGGCGCCCGGAAGCGGTCGCGCTGGCGCGCGCCGTCGGGCTCGGCGACCGCCTCCAGCCACCCGCCACCGCCACCGCATCGGTCTGGACGCGCGACGCCCTGCGACCCATGCCCAAGGGCCATGTGATGGGCGTACCGAGCGACCCGGCGGCGCTCGGCGCGGTGCTCTCCCCGGAGGGCCTCGCCCGCATCGCGCAGGAGCGCGACCTCACCCCGACCCCCGTCGGCGACGATGTCGCGGTCGGTGCGTACGTCGCCGACCGGCTGGGCCGCGAGGTCGTCGACCGGCTCGTGGAGCCGCTGCTCGGCGGGGTGTACGCGGGCGACGCCTACCGGATCTCGATGCGCGCCGCCGTGCCCCAGCTCTTCGAGGTGGCACGGGAGGGCGGTTCACTGCTCGACGGTGTCCGGCGCGTCCAGGAACGGGCCGCCGCCCGGCAGCAGACCGGACCGGTGTTCCAGGGCATCGACGGCGGCATCGGCACCCTGCCGTCCGCGGTCGCCGACGCCGTGCGCGCGGCGGGCGGGGAGATCCTGACCGCCACCCCCGTCCTCGGCCTGACCCGTACCGCCGACGGCTGGGACGTGCGCACGGACGCCCGGGTGATCACCGCCGACGGCATCGTGCTGGCCGCGCCCGCCTGGTCCGCCTCCACCCTGCTCGCCGCCGAGTCCCCGGCCGCCTCCGCCGAGCTCGCCGGTGTCGAGTACGCATCGATGGCCCTGGTCACCATGGCGTTCCGCCGCTCCGACGTGGCCGCCACCCACGCACTCCACGGGCGCTCCGGCTTCCTCGTGCCCCCGGTGGACGGTCGCACCATCAAGGCCTCCACCTTCTCCACCCACAAGTGGAACTGGGTCGCCGACGGAGCCCCCGACCTGTTCGTCCTGCGCACCTCCGTCGGCCGGTACGGCGAGGAGGACCACCTGCACCGTGAGGACGGCGAACTGGTCGATGTGTCGCTGCGCGACCTCGCTGCGGCGACCGGACTGACCGCGAATCCCGTGGACACCGAGGTCACCCGGTGGATAGGCGGACTGCCCCAGTACCCCGTGGGCCACCTCTCCCGGGTCGCCCGGATCCGCGACGAGGTCGCCAAGCTGCCCGCGCTGCGGGTCTGCGGAGCGGTCTACGACGGCGTCGGCATCCCGGCGTGCATCGCCAGCGCCCACCGTGCCGCCGACGAGATCGTCCGCGACATCTCGGGCGGTTCCGGGGAAGAGATCATCGCCACGCCGACCCTGGTTCAGGGCACTCGGAGCGAGGCGGGACAATAGCCGTATGAGTGCGCCCGAGAAGATCCCCAACGCCGGTAAGAAGGCCAAGGACCTCAACGAGGTCATCCGTTACACGCTGTGGTCCGTCTTCAGGCTCCGCGACGTCCTGCCCGCGGACCGTGCCGGTTACGCGGAAGAGGTCCAGGAGCTGTTCGACCAGCTCGCCGCGAAGGACATCACCGTCCGAGGCACCTACGACGTCTCCGGCCTGCGTGCCGACGCCGACGTCATGATCTGGTGGCACGCCGAGACCGCGGACGAGCTGCAAGAGGCGTACAACCTCTTCCGGCGCACCAAGCTGGGCCTGGCGCTGGAGCCGGTCTGGTCGAACATGGCGCTGCACCGCCCCGCCGAGTTCAACAAGTCGCACATCCCGGCGTTCCTGGCCGACGAGACGCCGCGCAACTACATCAGCGTCTACCCCTTCGTGCGCTCCTACGACTGGTACCTGCTGCCCGACGAGGACCGCCGCCGCATGCTCGCGGACCACGGCAAGATGGCCCGCGGCTACCCCGACGTCCGGGCCAACACCGTCGCCTCCTTCTCGCTCGGCGACTACGAGTGGATCCTCGCCTTCGAGGCCGACGAGCTGTACCGGATCGTCGACCTGATGCGCCACCTGCGGGCCTCCGAGGCTCGGATGCATGTCCGTGAGGAGGTTCCGTTCTACACGGGACGCAGGAAGTCGGTCGCAGACCTGGTGGCCGGGCTCGCGTAGCGAGCGGGCTCCGACCACCCCAGCCCGGAAGATCAGACGGCGGGCGTCGGCGCGTTCCGCGCTGCCCGTCGTTCCAGCGACACCGGGTTCGGATCCGGGTTCGCCGCAGGCACCGGCCTGCGGCGACCCCGGACCCCACAGAGAAGCACGCGGAGCACGGCTCCGCTTCCCGGACGGCCGGGTGACGGTCAGCCGGAAGGACGCCTGGCCCCGAGCGCGGCACGCAGTGCCGGATCGTGCACGGCGCGGACGCCCCGTACGGCCATCGCCGCCAGGACGTCGTGGTCGGCGTCCGACACCGAGGTCTCGTTCGCGGCCAGCAGCCGCCGGCCGGCGGGCGAGGCCCAGGAGCTGTACGGATGGACCTCCATCCGGGCGATCGCCAGACATCCCAGGGTCAGCGCGAGCGGCAGCCCGAACCAGACGAGCACGGACACCACCGGGCCGCCGGAGCGCGCCTCCTGACCGGGTATCAGCAGTGCGGCAGCGCCCATCGCGACCACCAGCAGAGCCGCTCCCCGCACCGCGCGGACCGCGGCCGCGACATCGGTCCCGACACCTCCGGGGACGGCCAGCCCCGCGGCGACGAGCCGGTCGGCCAGGGCACGCACGGTATCGGCGGCCGCCGCTGCCGCCCGTACCGGCGGAATGGGGGACTGGCCCAGGGGCCCTATCGCGCGGATCACCGTGCGCTCCATCTCGTCCCGGCCCTCGGGGTCGACGACCGTCGCCCAGCCGGTGTGGGCGAGCAGCAGGCGCCGCCGCAGGTGCATGGTGACCAGCGCCAGGTCCACCACCCGATGCGGGCCGCCGGCCAGGAACGCGGTCTCGTACAGGGTCAGCTGATGGCCGTCCGCCCCCGTTCGCACGGCATCCGAGGCCGTGTCCGGCAGCAGCCCCGTGCGGACGGAGACGAGACAGAGCCGGACGCACGAGATCGCCGCCGCACCCCATGCGACCAGCAGAAGGAGAACCCGGAGCATGGCGGCTTCCTGTTCGGGACGGGCGGCGGAACGCCGTGGCCTGTTCAGCATGCGGAGGGTGCGGCGCCGCGGGGGAGAGCGCGGGGCGCCGCAGGCGCTCAGGAACTGCTGCCGCAACTGGAACCCCCACCACCGCAACTGGAACCACCACCGCAGCTGGAACCACCACCGCAGCTGGAACCACCACCGCAGCTGGAACCACCACCGCAGCTGGAACCGCTGCTGCCGGAACAACCGGAGCCGCTCGATCCGCCGCAGCCGGATCCCGAGCCGCAGCTCGCCCCCGAACCGCACCCCCCACCACTCCCGCCGCCGCTGCCTCCGTCGCTGGAACTCCCGCAACTGCCGTTGCCGGGGCTGGTACCGGCGCACCAGACCACCGGTGCGACGAACAGGTTCGAGGAGTCCGACGACGCGTGCGAGCCCGAACCCGGGCCCGTGAACAGAGGCCGTCCGGCCGGGCGCATCCTGGCCGCCGCGATCAGCTGCGTCCGCAGTACGGGGTCGGGGAGGGCGCGCAGTCCGAGTGTGGCCACCAGGTGGGCCGGCTGGGGGTTGTACGCGTGGGCGGAGCGGTACACCTCGGCCGCCCGCCGCCCCGGCTTGGTGACGCGCCCCCGGGCGATGCCCGCGCAGACGAAGCCGATCGGGAAGCCGATGATCAGGGCCGGGAGGGCCTTGAAGACGAAGGGTACGGAGAAGTCCGTCTCGGGCGAGTCGTCGGCCATGAACTGCATGGCCGTCACCACGACGGTGAGCGGGATGGCCAGCAGACAGGCCAGGCCCTGCACGACGCCCCAGCGGCGCCACACACGGGTCGTCGTGGGCGAAGCCAGCAGCCCGCGGGCCGCGAGGCCGTCGCCGATCTCCTGCACCGCGGGGTGCCGCATCACCGCGTCGCGCAGGGTGTGCAGAGCGCCGCTGGGAGCGGTGGCATGTGTCTGGAGCACCGCGCGCTCGACCGGGTCACGGGCGTCCACCTGCTGGACGGCGACGATTCCGGGGCCGCCGATGGTGAGCCGTCCGTCCGTGTGCATCGCGGTGAGCGTGGTGTCCACGACCCTGCCCGGCCCCCCGTTCAGGAAGGCGACTTCGAGGAGGTCGTGGACGGAGCCGCCGGACCCGCCGCAGGCACGGGCGAGTCCCACGACCAGGAGGACGCAGGAGACCGCTACGGCGAGGTCCACCAGCAGTGCGAGCGTGTTCGTGTCGGTCATCCTCCGGTCACCTTCCGACCAGGGCCGCGCGGGCCGCACGTACCAGCCGGGTGGTGCGGCGCGGCGGTCGCGCGCCGGCCCGGTCCTGCCACCAGTACGTCAGCCGGCGCCGTGCCGCGGCGTCGGCGGGCCGGCCGGCGATCAGCAGATCCTCGGCGAAGTCCAGTGCGTCGCGCCGGTATCCGGCGGACATGGGACGGGTCCTGGCGTACGCGAGGAACGCGTCCCGGTACCCGGCGCCCAGGATCTCCGGCAGTTCGGGGGCCACCTTGGCGACCACCCCGGCCCGCTTGGCCGCCAGGGCGCGGCTCTGGATCCCGAGACGGCGATGGTCGAAGCCGTGCGGGGCGGGCGTGCCCGCGACGAGGGCGGAGAGCAGAGCGGTCTGGGCGACCGCGACCCGGTCGCGCGCCGAGTCGGGGTGCGCGGACTCCTCGGCACCCGGGGCGGGCCGGCTCGCGCCCCCTCCGGCGGACGGGGCCGGGATGCTGCGGGAGGCCGCCCGGTCCAGTGTGGCGCGGATCGTGGTGAGTTCGTCCGCCAGCTCCGCGGCGGGCGGGAAGTCGTCGTCCCGCTCCAGCAGCACACCGGGCGGGTCGACCCGGGAGCGGAGTTCGGCGAGGACGTCGAGGACGGGCCGGGTGACCGGGTGGGCGTGGGTGTCGTGCCAGACGCCGTCCTTCGCGACGCCCCCCGCCACATGCACGTACGCGATGGCCTCCACCGGCAGTTCGTCGAGCGCGGTGGCCGGGTCCTCTCCGCGGTTGACGTGGTTGGTGTGCAGATTGGCGACATCGATCAGCAGCCGGACGCCGGTGCGCTCGACCAGTTCCGCCAGGAACTGCCCCTCCGTCAGCTCCTCGTCGGGCCAGGAGATCAGCGCCGCGATGTTCTCCAGTGCCAGCGGTACCGGCAGCGCGTCCTGCGCGATCCGTACGTTCTCGCACAGCACGTCCAGTGCGTCCCAGGTCCGGGGGACGGGGAGCAGATGGCCCGCTTCCAGTCCCGGCGAAGCGGTGCGCGGGCCCCCGGCCCGTACGAACGCGATGTGCTCGGTGACCAGCGGAGTGCCGAGCAGTTCGGCGCGGGCCGCGAGATCCGCGAGCCGGCCGGCGTCGGGGCGCTCGGCCCCACCGAGCCCCAGCGCGACGCCGTGCGGGACGACGGTGACACCGCGCTCCCTGAGCCGTACCAGCGAGTCGGGCAGATGACCGGTGCAGATGTTCTCCGCGACCGTCTCCACCCAGTCGATCCCCGGCAGCGCCTCGACCACGTCCGCGATCTCCGGCCGCCAGCCGATACCGATTCCCAGCTCCATGCCGTCCCCCTCCTCCACTCCGTGCAGGGCTGATGGCCCCGGCGAGCAGTGGTCAATCCGAACAGGGGGACGTTCAGAGCTTCATTTGAGGTTCCGTGCCCGGGGAGATCAGGGCAGCGCGACGGGTGGCGGGGCGCGGGACGGTCGACCGGCCCCGCCCTCCCCTCCCCGCTCACCCCCGCAGCGCGGGATGGTCGGCGACCACCGTGCACGAACCGGGCGCGATCTCGGTGAATCCGGCGTCGCGCACGACCGGGAGCCCGCTCACCGTGAGCTCCCGCCAGCGGCCCGCCCCGGGGGTGGCGACGGACAGCGGGAAGCCCGCCTCGCGCCACGCCTTGCGCTCCGTCTCCGACAGCTCCCACCAGGCGAGCTGTGCGCCGTGCCCGGCCTGTGCCATCGCCTTGCCGGCGGACATCTCCAGCTCCGGATTGAGCCAGAGCACCGGGCCCGCGAGGTCGGGCACGGCCGGTGGTTCGAGGTCGTCCAGATCCGTCCCGGACACCTGGAGCTTCGCCAGTTCCTTCGGCCAGCCGTCGAGGGGCACCGGCGGGAAGACCCGGACCTCGGCGCTCTCGCCCGTGACCGTGAGGCCGGGCAGTGCGGACGCCTTGCGCCACTCCGCGCCGCGCGCCCGACGCACCACCTTGCGGATCCGGGCGTCCTGCCAGTCCCGCATCGCCCGCGCCCACTCGCCCTCGCCGGCCGACCGCTCGTCGGAGAGCATCACGAGCACCGCGCGGGCGGCGGTCCGCAGCGCGTCGTTGCGCGCCGGGGGAGCCGTCTTTTCGATGTGCACGACCAGCGGCAGCACGTACTGCGGGGCCTCGTCGCGGCTCGTCCGCCCGGACCTGAACGGGCTGTCCGCCACAGCGGTGCCGGACTCCGGCAGAGACGTGGCCGGGGATTCGGAGGGGAGTGCGGGGGTGTTGTTGTCGCTCACCCGGTCCAGTCTGCCAGCCGCCGAAGAAACGCTTCTTGGCGGAATGAATCGCTCCGGGTGAGGATGCAGCGCATGAAGAGCGATCTCTTTTCCAGCGAGAACCTGGCGCAGCAGGCGACAGCCCCCGGGATGACCCTGCAGAACGCCAAATCCATCAAGTACGCCGTCAATGGTGAGATGCACGCCCGCCAGGGATCGATGATCGCATTCCGCGGCGATCTGCAGTTCGAGCGCAAGGGGCAGGGCATCGGCGGGCTGCTCAAGCGCGCCGTCACCGGTGAGGGGCTGCCGCTGATGGCGGTCCGCGGCCAGGGCGAGGCATGGTTCGCGCACGAGGCCGCGAACTGTTTCATCGTGGAGATGGAACAGGGCGACGTCCTCACCATCAACGGCCGGAACGTGCTCTGTTTCGACGCCACGCTCTCCTACGAGATCAAGACCGTGAAGGGCGCCGGAATGACCGGCGGCGGCATCTTCAACAGCGTCTTCAGCGGGTACGGCAAGCTCGGGCTGATGTGTGAGGGCCACCCCATCGTGATACCCGTCACGCCCCAGCAGCCGGTGTGCGTCGACACGGACGCGGTGGTCGGCTGGAGTGCCAGTCTGACCACGTCGCTGCACCGCTCGCAGAGCTTCGGCTCGATGATGCGCGGCGGGTCGGGAGAGGCCGTCCAGCTGCGGCTGGACGGTGAGGGCTTCGTGATCGTACGGCCCAGCGAGCTCAAGCAGGAGAAGGCATCGGCGAACTGAGACTGAGTGGGGTCGGCCGCCGGTACGGCCGGGGCGGGCCATGGGTGCTGCGCGGGGTCGACCTCGACCTGCCGCCGCACGGCCTGGTCCGGATCGAGGGTGCCAACGGCACCGGCAAGTCCACGCTGTTGCGGCTGCTCGCCGGGATCGACACCCCGACGGAGGGCCGGATCTCCGGCCGCAGACCCCGGACCGCGTACGTCCCCGAACGATTCCCGGCCGCACTGCCGTTCACCGCGGCCGGGTACCTCGTGCACCTCGGCCGGATCCATGGCCTGCGGACTTCGCAGGCGGCGGCGCGGGCGCAGTCGTGGCTCGTCCGCCTCGGCGCGGCCGGCCATGCCCGCACACCTCTCGCGGAACTCTCCAAGGGCACCAGCCAGAAGGTCGCCGTCGCCCAGGCGTTCCTCGCCGAACCGGAACTGCTGGTCCTGGACGAGGCATGGACCGGCCTGGACGCCGAGGCCCGCGACGAACTGGACCGGGCGGTGGCCGAACGGGTCGCGGCGGGCTCCACCGTCGTCTTCGTCGACCACGATCCGCGTCGGCTCGCCGGGGTGGTCGACACCGTGTTCCGGGTCGAGGCGCACGGGCTCTTCGCCGTCCCCGTCGATCCGTACGCGCAGCAGGGCCCGCGCGTACGGATCGACGTGGCGGGCCCCCGGGATGCCGCACTCCCCACGGACCTGCCGGGCGCACCCGAGCGCACGTCCACGCCCGACGGGGGTGTACGTCTCACCGTCGCGGCGACGCACTCCGACGCGCTGCTGCTCGCCCTGCTCACCGCGCGCCCGCCCTGGCACGTCCGGCAATTGACGCCCGCCCCGGATCCCGCTGCCACCACCCCCGCGCCGGGTGGCCGTCCGACCCGAGAGGCACCATGACCGCGCTCCTCCGCTACCAGGCGGACCTGCTCGTCCGCTCCCAGCGCTGGCTCGCGCCCGTACTGCTGTACGCGGCCTTCCTCGGCATCGGCGTGCAGTCGGGGCAGCCGGTTCTCGACTCGCTCGGGTACGCCGCCGCTGGGCTCCTGCCCGTCACCGCCTGGCTCGTCCAGCTCTGCGCCGGCCAGGAGCCGCCCGCCGCCCGGACCGTCGCCGCGGCGGCGGTGGGCTCGGCGCGGGTCCATCTGGCGGCGCTGCTCGCTGCGCTCGGGTGTGCCGGGCTGCTGGGCGCGGCCGGCACCCTGCTCGTCGTGCTGATCAGCAAGCCGGCCAGCACCGACAACGCCGTACGGGTGCCGCTGCTGCCCGCCGGGCTCGCCGGTCTGCTCGCCGCCGCCTGCTGCGTGCTGCTGGGGGCGGTGGTCGGCGCGCTGTGCACCCGGCCGGTGCTGCACCGGCGCGGGTGGTCCGTCCTCGCCACCGTGCTCGCCGCCCTGCTGACCCTGGTGACCAGCGGTTCGCCGGCGCATCACGCCGTGACGGGTCTGGTCACCGGCTCGCGGACCGGCACGGTGCACCTGCCGGTCCTGCCGCTGCTCGCGGCCACCGCCCTCGCGGCGGCGGCGGTCGCGTTCACCTGCAGACTCACTTCCCTGCGCGGCTGAGTAGGCTCCTGCACATGGACGAACGCAAGGACGAGTCGTACTGCGGGACGCCCGCCGCCGCCCCCGCACCCGCCGGGGCGGAGCCCGCCGCGGGACCTCCGTACGCCGAGTGCGTCCTGTGCCGGAAGCCGACCGAGTACCCCGAGTCCGTCAAGGGCATCACGCTCTGCCCGGTCTGCGAATGGCAGGAGGCCCAGCGCTCGGCGTGCTAGGGCTGACGACGCCCGGTCAGCCGCGCATCAGGTCGGAGACCTTCACGAAGCGGTACCCGCGCCTGCGCAGCTCCGGGACCACCTGACCCACCGCCCGGTCCGTGACCGGCGCCGCGCTGCGGGTGCAGTGCATGACGACCAGGGAGCCGGGACGCACCCCGTCCAGCACCTGTTGCGCCACCGCGTCCGCGTTCGTCGCGAACGCGTCGCCGCTGACCACGTCCCACTGCACCGCCGTGACCCGCTCGGGCGCGAGCGCGCGCCGCACCGCGTCGTCGTAGCAGCCGCCGGGGAAGCGGAAGTACGGCACCACATTGCGCACACCGGCCTTCCGGAACGCGGCGAAGGCCCGTTCCACATCACCGCGCATGTCGCCCTTCGCCACGGTCGGCAGCCCGTAGCAGGGGGACGTGAAGGCGTAGTGGCTGTACGAGTGGTTGGCGACCTCGAAGAGCGGATCGGCGCCGATGGACCGGGCCTGTGCCGGGTACTCATCGACCCACCGCCCCGTCATGAACACCGTCGCGGGCACCTTCAACCGGCGCAGCAGCGCGATCAGTTCGGGGTTGTCGAAGTGCTCGCCCGCGGCCGCGCGCGGGCCCTCGTCGGCCGTCATGTCGGCGTCGAAGGTCAGCGCCACCACCTTCTCGCCCGTCCGTGCCCCGTGTGCGAAGACCGGCGTCAGTCCGCCCGGGGCCGGCGTGGGCGGCTGCCTCGTCGTGGTGGGGGTCGCGCCCACGGACGGCGATGCCGAGGGGGCACGGACGGCAGTGGGGGTACGCCCTCCGGCCGAGGGGTGGTCGCTGGAGGACGTACCGCCGCTCCCACACCCGGCGAGACTGCCGAGCACCGTACCCAGAACAGTCAGAGCCATAAATTTTGGTGCAGAGTTGATCACTCGCGGAAAGTATCGGACTGTCCGATGGAGGGATGTGTGCGGCGCTCCTGCGCATCGAAGTCGCTCCCGGATTCACTCGGGCCGTCCAGCAGACGCTCCGCGGTGAAGCCGAGGAGTCGTCGCGCGGCCGCGGTGTCCACCGGCGCGGTACGTCCGGGCAGCGGGCGCAGCAGCCGGGCGGTCGGGAGGTAGCGGCGCAGGAGCTCCCGCGTCGGGAACGGCACGAGCGTCTCGGGAGCGCGCAGATGCACCGCGTGCGCACCCGGGCCGGGTACGTCGAGGGCCGGCAGGGCGGCCCGTGCGGCGTCCGGGACCTCCGGACAGGTCCACAGATCCCGGGCACCGGCGGCCGGTTGTGCGGTGAGATGTGCCGCGTGCGCGCGCAGCCGTTCGTCGAAGCCGCCGACGAACGGGTAGCGCAGGCAGATCACGCTCATCGAGTGCAGCCGTGCCACCATCGTGGCCGTCGTCTCGTCGACCTGCTCGGACAGCCCGCACGCGTCCTCCACCAGGGGCGTCATGGCCTCGTCGACCGGGAGATCCCGCCCCGGGCGGCACGCGGGGGCGGGCGACAACGGCCCGCCCTCCACGCGCGCGTCAGCGCGTCAGCGCCAAGGCCCCGTCACCGCGAACGTCGTCCCCGGCGTGTAGCAGTTGACGAACATCGTCCCGCCGTCCGGCGCGAACGTGACCCCGGCGAACTCGCCCCACGCGGGCTCCTCGGGCGTCCCGATGTTCTGGCGGCCCCGCGCCATCGCGTACACCTCGCCGCCCCGCGTCAGGCCGAACACGTGCTGGGCGCCGTCGCCGTCCTCGCACACCATCAGCCCGCCGTCGGAGGCCAGACAGATGTTGTCCGGGGATTCGCCGGGCAGCTGGACGTCCGTTCCCGGACCGAAGACGATCACCAGCGTGAGGCGGCGCCGCTTCGGCTCGTACCGCCACACCTGGCCGTAGTGGTCGGCCGCCGAACCCTGCGAGCTGTGCGCGAAGCTGGAGACGAAGTAGACCGCGGACCCGCCCCAGTAACAGCCCTCCAGCTTCTGCGCGTGCGTGATGCCCTTCGGGCCGAAGTCCTGGAACCGGATCGGGGTCACGGCCGCCTGCGGATCCGGTACGGGCACCCACTCGACGCCGTCGAAGCTCGCGCCGGTCTCCTGGACCACGGAGAGGTCGGGGACGCCCGGCACCCGCATCGCCTCCAGATGACCGCCCGCCCGCAGCGAGCCCGTCCCGCCGAGCGGCTTGTTCGGCAGGAAGCGGTAGAAGAGCCCGAACGGCTTGTCGAACGCGTCCTCCGTCTCGTACACGATCCCGCTCTTCGGATCGATCGCGATCGCCTCGTGCTGGAAGCGGCCCATCGCGGTGAGCGGCACGGCGCCGGTGCGGCGCGGATCGGCGCCGTCCACCTCGAAGATGAAGCCGTGGTCCTTGGTGTAGCCGTTGGTACCGGCCCGGTCCTCGGTCTCCTCGCAGGTCAGCCAGGTGTTCCAAGGGGTGCGGCCGCCCGCGCAGTTCACCGCGGTACCGGCGATGGCGACGCGTTCGCCCAGGACGTTGTTGCGGCCGTCCAGTTCCAGGGCGGTGCAGCCGCCCTTGCCCATCGGGTCGTAGGTGAGGCCCTCGACGGCCGGGACCGGGATCCTGGCGGTGACGCGGTTCTCGTGGTTGCGCACCAGGCGGACGTGACCGTGCCGCCCCGCGAAGGCGGCCATCCCGTCGTGGTTGCTGGGGACCTGGCCCTCGCCGGAGCGGAGCGGGTCGCCCTCCCGGGAAAGGACCCGGTAGCGGAAGCCCTTCGGGAGGTCGAGGAGCCCGTCGGGGTCGGGCACCAGCGGGCCGTAGCCGCTGTGTCCCCGGGCGGCGGCGGTACTTGCGAAGAGTTCGGAGAACGCCCCGGTGAAGGCGATCGAGGCAACGGCCGCGCCGCTGCCGGCCAGGACCTGTCGTCGTGTCGCGAGGTGTCGTGCTGCTGTTGATGACATGAGGCAACTCCCTGCTGGCGGACAGGAGAAGTGACCCGCATGTGTGTACCACGCGTATCGTCGCGCGGAAACCATGCGGGTCACCGTGCCTCGTGCGTGTCACGGCCCCACGGGGGCCCGTGGGATCAGGCCAGGGACGCGGCGAGCGTGATCGTCGTACCCGTCAGCGCCTGGCTGACCGGGCAGTTCGCCTTGGCGTCCTCGGCGGCCTTGACGAAGCCCGCCTCGTCGAGTCCCGGCACCTCGCCCTGGACGGTGAGGTGAATACCGGTGATGCCGGTACCGGGCTGGAAGGTGACCTCGGCCCGGGTGTTCAGCCGGGTGGGCGGGGTACCGGCCGTGGCCAGACCGTTGGACAGCGCCATCGAGAAGCAGCTGGAGTGGGCCGCCGCGATGAGCTCCTCGGGGCTCGTCCTGCCGTTCGCCTTCTCCGCGCGCGAGGGCCAGGAGACCTCGTAATCGCCGATGCCCGAGGAGTCGAAGGTGACGACGCCCTTGCCCTGGATCAGGTTGCCTTCCCAGATCGTGTGCGCCTGACGCGTGGTAGCCATGCTGGATCCCTTCAAACGGTGTGCGCGGTTGCTACGGGAGGAACGAGGCGCCCCGCAGGGCACCTCGGGTGGTACGCCCCCGAAGGGTGTTGTGCCCCGAACCTACTGCGCCACCAGGCCCTTCGCGTCGCGCGCCAGCGCCGTCAGCCGGGAGATCGCCCGGAAATACTTCTTCCGGTACCCGCCGTTGAGCATCTCCTCGCTGAACAGCCTGTCGAACGGGACCCCGGAGGCGAGCACCGGGACCTCACGGTCGTACAGCCGGTCGGCGAGGACGACGAGCCGCAGCGCGGTCGACTGGTCCGGTACCGGCTGGACCTCGGTCAGGCAGACCGCCCGCAGGCCGTCCGTCAGCGCCCCGTAGCGGCTCGGATGGACCCGGGCGAGATGGTCGAGGAGCGAGGGGAAATCGTCCAGGCTGGCGCCCTCGGTGGCGTACGCGGCCCGGGTGACCTGTTCGTCGGAGTACGGCGCGGGGGCCTCGGGCAGCCCGCGGTGGCGGTAGTCCTCGCCGTCGATCCGCAGCGGACGGAAGTGCGCGGACAGCCCCTGGATCTCCCGCAGGAAGTCGGCGGCGGCGAACCGGCCCTCGCCGAGCTTGCCGGGCAGCGTGTTGGAGGTGGCGGCGAGCGCGACCCCCGCCTCGACGAGCCTGCTGAGCAGCGACGACACCAGGACGGTGTCGCCCGGATCGTCCAGCTCGAATTCGTCGATGCACAGCAGCCGGTGCCCGCTCAGCGTCCGCACGGTCTGCTGGAAGCCCAGCGCGCCGACCAGGTTCGTCAGCTCGACGAACGTGCCGAACGCCTTCAGCGAGGGCGCGGCGGGCGTGGCGTGCCAGAGGGAGGCCAGCAGATGGGTCTTGCCGACGCCGTAGCCGCCGTCGAGATAGACCCCGAGGGGGGACGCGGGCGCCGTCGGCTTCCTGCTGAACCGCCCACCCGTCGCCCGCCACCACCCCTCCGAGGACGCGCTTCGCGCTCTCTTGTTCCTGCCGGAGCCGGTGGCATGCGCCCCGCCGAGCCCGGCCGCGAAGCCGCTCAGGACCTCGACCGCCTCGGTCTGGCTCGGCCGGCCCGGATCCGGGACATACGTATCGAAACGCACGGAGTCGAAACGCGGCGGCGGCACCATCTCGGCGACCAGTCGGTCGGCGGGAACGTGCGGTTCGAGCGCGCACAGGGACAGCGGGGCCGTTTCGGCTATGGGGCTCTGCCCCGGCACGGCGGTGGAGGACGACACAACCGTCAAGCTTAACGGCCTGCTGCACGATGGAGAGTGGATCGGCGAGCGGCGCCATGCGGCTTCGAATCCGAGGCGGAGGAGGGGGGCGACGCGGAGCGTCGTCGACCGACGACAACGCCGGGGGCAAAGTCGCGTGACGCCGCTCGCTGTCGTGCACCAGGCCGTGAGGGCCGTGCCAGACTGCGGGGCATGCGACGCCTCTTCCCTGTGACCGACACGACACCGGCCGACGACGAGGGGGAGTGGAGTCTGGACGATCTGGCCGATGTCTACGCGTACCCCGAACAGGACGGTCCCTGGCTGCGCGCCAACATGGTTTCGACGCTCGACGGCGCCGCCCAGCACGACGGACGCTCCCAGCCGATCTCGTGCGAGAGCGACATGCGGATCTTCGGCACGCTGCGCGGTCTGGCCGATGTGGTGGTGGCGGGGGCGGAGACGGTGCGGCTGGAGGGCTACCGGCCGGCCAGGGCCCGTGAGGCCTTCGCCGCCCGCCGGGCCGCGGCCGGGCAGGGGCCCGCACCGGCGATCGCCGTGGTGAGCGGGAGCCTGGACCTGGACTTCTCGCTGCCGCTCTTCGTCTCGCCGCTCGTCCCGACCCTCGTGCTGACCGGCTCCGGAGCCCCTGCGGGCCGGATCGAGGAGGCGCGCAGGGCGGGCGCCGAGGTGGTGATCGCGGGGGAGGGGGCCCGGGTGGACCCCGCCAGGGCCGTACGCGAACTGGCGGACCGGGGACTCAAGCGGCTGCTGACCGAGGGCGGACCCAGGATGCTGGGTCAGTTCGTGGCGGCCGGCGTGCTGGACGAGCTCTGTCTGACCCTCTCGCCGATGCTGACCGCCGGAGACGCGCAGCGGATCGCCGGTGGCCCCTCGGTGGCCGTGCCGGAACGATTCGCCCTGACATCGATGCTGGAAGAGGCCGGGTTCCTCTTCACCCGATACCGTCGGATCTGACAATCGGCGGAATTTACCGTTCCGCTTAGCTTCCGGTGGGCACAATTACTCTCGCAGACCCCGTGCCGGCACGGGGAAGGATGGTTTCAGCAGAGACCGGCGACGGTCACTGAAGCAGAAGGGCGCCCGTGGTGTTCACCAGCGTTTTGATGATCGAGAAGCCCCTCACTTCCGAGGACGTCGAGTTCGTCACCACCCTGCACGGGGAGGAGCGGACCTCCTTCGTCGTGCTCATGCAGCCGCGCGGTGACCAGGCCGATGTGCTGTTGCGGGCCATCGACGACCTGGCGATGGGAGAGCTGAAGGAGGCCGCCCGCGAGGGTGAGGAGCCGGAGGGCAAGAATGCCAGGGAGTCAGCCGAACTGGCGCTCGAAGTGTCACTCGAAGCGCTGCGGCAGGCAGGCTCGGAAGCCGTCGGACAGGTGATCGAGGAGCACCCGTTGGACAAGCTGAAGTCCGTGGTCGACGACGCCGAGGCGGACGAGGTCATCGTGCTCACCGCGCCGCACTACGTGGAGGAGTTCTTCCACCGGGACTGGGCGTCGAGGGCCCGGCACAAGGTCGGCGTACCGGTGCTCAAGCTCTTCGCGCACAGCGAATAGGCTGTGGGCGACGCGCATCGACATTTGGGGAGACATACGCATGACACCCGGTATTCCTGCCGCCATGGAACGGCCGCACTTCATCGGCATCGGCGGCGCCGGAATGTCGGGCATCGCGAAGATCCTCACCCAGCGCGGCGCGAAGGTCGCGGGCAGTGACGCCAAGGAGTCGGGCACGGCCGAGGCGCTGCGGGCGCTGGGGGCGACCGTCCACATCGGGCACGCCGCCGCACATCTGGCGGACGACGCCTCGTGCGTGGTCGTCTCCAGCGCCATCCGCCCCGACAATCCGGAGCTGGTGCGCGCCGCCGAGCTGTCGATCCCCGTCGTGCACCGGTCCGACGCGCTGGCCTCCCTGATGGGCGGCCTGCGCGCGATCGCGGTGGCCGGTACGCACGGCAAGACGACCACCACATCGATGCTGGCCGTCGCCCTGTCCGAACTGAACCTCGACCCCTCGTACGCCATCGGCGGCGACCTCGCGGGTCCCGGCACCAACGCCGCGCACGGCGAGGGCGAGATCTTCGTCGCGGAGGCGGACGAAAGCGACCGCAGCTTCCAGAAGTACGACCCCGAGGTCGCGATCGTCCTCAACGTCGAGTTGGACCACCACGCGAACTACGCCTCGATGGACGAGATCTACGAGTCCTTCGAGACGTTCGTAGGCAAGATCGTTCCCGGCGGCACCCTGGTGATCTCCGCCGACCAGGCCGGTGCCGTCGAACTGACGAAGCGGGTGCGCGACCTCTCCTCGGTGAAGGTCGTCACCTACGGCGCGTCCGAGACCGCCGACGTACGCGTCCACAAGGTCACCCCGCGCGGTCTGACCAGCGAGGTCACGGTCGTCCTGAACGGGAAGTACCTCACGTTCACGGTCTCCGTGCCCGGCCGCCACTACGCCCTCAACGCGGTCGCGGCCCTCGCCGCCGGTGTCGCCCTCGGCATCCCGGCCCACAACCTGGCCTCGGCCCTCGGCAAGTACACCGGCGTCAAGCGCCGCCTCCAGCTCAAGGGCGAGGCGGCGGGTGTGCAGGTCATCGACTCGTACGCGCACCACCCCACCGAGATGACCGCCGACCTCGAAGCGATGCGCGGGGCCGCGTCCGACGCCCGTCTCCTGGTCGTCTTCCAGCCCCACCTCTTCTCCCGCACCCAGGAACTCGGCACCGAGATGGGGCAGGCACTCGCACTGGCCGACGCCTCCGTGGTCCTGGACATCTACCCGGCCCGTGAGGACCCGATCCCCGGCATCACCAGCGCCCTGATCATCGACGCGGCGAGGACCGCGGGAGCCGACGTCGCCGCCGTCCACGAAAAGGCGGCGGTCCCCGGGATCGTCGCGGGAATGGCGAAGCCCGGCGACCTCGTTCTCACCATGGGGGCGGGCGACGTCACGGACCTCGGCCCGCAGATCCTGGACCACCTGTCGAGCTGAGGGAGCGACGTGTCGTACGACATCGAGAAGCCGGACGAGCAGTGGCGGGCGGAGCTGACCCCGGCCGAATACGCGGTCCTGCGCCAGGCCGGCACCGAACCCGCCTTCGTCGGCGAGTACACCGACACCAAGACCACGGGCGTCTACTCCTGCCGCGCCTGTGGCGCGGAGCTGTTCCGCTCCGACACCAAATTCGAGTCGCACTGCGGCTGGCCGTCCTTCTACGACCCGAAGGACTCCGATGCCGTCGAACTCATCCAGGACCGCAGCCACGGCATGGTCCGCACCGAGGTCCGCTGTGCCCGCTGCGGATCGCACCTCGGCCATGTCTTCGAGGGCGAGGGCTACCCGACCCCGACGGACCAGCGGTACTGCATCAACTCGATCTCACTGCGCCTGACGCCCGACGAGGGCTGACGTCGCGGCGGCCGGGGACCGAGGGCGTCCGGGCGTTCGGCGGCGGGTGAGATCCCGTCGCCGGTGGCCGGCCGCCGGGCAGCAGGCCGCCGCCGGCACGAAGAGGACCGACGGCCGTGGCCGGTGCCGTGACCGGAGAGGCCCATCGGCCGGAGCGGGGGACGACGCCCGGCGTCAGCCCTCGTCCGCTTCCCCGGCGCTCTCCGGCCGCAGCAGCGGATGGGAGACCCCCGGAAAGACCCGGGCCCGTACGACGGGCTCCGCGGAGCCGCCCCGGACCACCGCGTCGACGACGCCCCACGGCCGACCGGGCAGCACCACGGTCAGGATGTACGAGGACGCGCAGCCCATGCAGTCGTAACGGTCCGCCCAGGTCTCCACGTCCGTGACGCTGCCGGGACGGCGCGCCACGTGCCGGTGGAGCGCGTGGCAGCGCTCGCACCTCTCGCCGGGCTCGCACGTGCCGCCGCAGGGGCACGGCACATCGAGCGTCTCGGCGGGACGCCAGCGCTGGGTGAGGACCGCCTCACGCGTGGCGCCCATGTCCTTCATCGCCTTCAGATTGCGGGCGGCGACGTTGTACGACTCGCCGGTCGCGGCCATCCGGTCCCGGATGACGTCCTTGCGTCCACGGTTCGTCGTCATCTGTTCCTCATCCGTTCCTCGGGGGTCGCGCAGCCCGCCAGGAGCACACGAGACAGACATGTCACACGGTACCGGTCACCCCGGACGGCCCACGACACCCGGGGCCCCGGCGGGGCAGGCGCGCCGCCCTACGACCGCCGCACCCGTGCCGTCAGCCTGCTGCCGAGCCGTCTGCCGAATCCGCCCGGCCGGTTCCACGCCCGGAACGCCTCCACCGTGCGGCTGCTGCCCGTACGCTCCACGGCCTCCTCCACCGTCGCCACCTCACCGGCGGACAGGCCGCGTACCACCGGTCGCAGCACGTCCGCCAGCAGTGCCGCCCGCGTCTCGCTCCAGGCACGGCCCGCGTGCGGGTGGGAGCTCCATACGGTGAAGCAGTCGGCCACATAGGCCGGTTCGGAACGCAGCCGGGCAAGGACCGTGTCATGGCGGGCGGCCGTTCCGTAGGCCGCGATGAGGTCCGCGTCGTCGCTGTGGACGAACGCGTACAGCTCCGCCTCGGGCCGGTCCGGAGCGAGCAGCCGTCCCGCCAGGGCGCCGAACGCCTGGTCACGCACCCCCGGTTCCACCGGCTCGGCCCCTGCGCACAGCTTCCGGGCCCGTTCGGCCCAGCCCGGCTCCGCCGCACCCGAGCGCACGTCCCGCGCGTACTCCAGCAGCAACAGGGCGCCACGCACACGGGCGTCGATCTCCCCGGGGAAGCCGCGCAGCAGGTCATGGGCGAGTTCGGGGGCCGCCTCGTCGTCGGCGGGGGCGCCGAGAGCAGCCGCGACGAGCGCGGACCACGTACCGGCCGTACGGTGCGCATCGGAGGTGGACCCGCCCAGCAGCTGACGGGCCTCGCCCGCCGTGGGCGTCTCCTCGCCCCACACCAGTCCCACCGCGGTCCGCAGCACCAGCGGTTCGGTGAAAGGTGACATGCCACCGGCGCGGAGCACCATGTGCACCACCTCCAGCCGGTCGCCGCCGCGCGCCCTGGCGTCCGGCGCCGCCGCGCACATCCGCAGGTGTGGCAGCGCCTGCGTTCCGGTGAAGGGCAGACGGACCCCGGTCAGCAGCCGTTCCGTCGCGTTCGGATCGTGCGGGGCGACGCGGTCCAGCTCGCCCAGCAGCGCCGTGCGGACGTCGAACTGTTCGTCCAGCAGGTCGAGCAGCACCGGTCCGCAGTCGGCGGCCCCTTCGGCCAGCAGGGACCGGGCCATCCGGCGCACGACATCGGGGAGCAGATCCGCGCAGTCCACATCGAGCAGTCGCGCGATCCGCAGCAGTTGCACCGCGCGCGCCACGGCCCGGCCGGGTGCGGTGGCCGGGGCGGGCGCACCCGTGGCCAGTTCGCCACGGAGGTCGTCGCCCAGGGCCGTGACGAGTGCGGCGACGGCACGCTCCCCGGCCGGTCCGGCGAAGGCCGAGCGTGCGGGCGGTTCGAGCGCGACATCACCGCCGCGTACCGCCTCCGTCACCAGAAGAGCGGCGAGCGAAGCCGTCGTGGCGGCGGGAGAGCGCCCGTCGAGTGCGGTCAACAGACGTGACACACAGGCCAGTTCGGCTGTCGTGCGGTCGATGCCCGGTGCCGTCAGCGCATCCGTCAGCAGCCGCGTCCGCTCCTCGTCCAGCGCGTACGGCCGCTCGGCGGCCCAGTCGGCCGCCGCGGCACGCTCGGTGGGGCCGAGAGCGATGCCCGCGCACAGTGCGGTGACGGCGAGCGGTCCGGCCGCGAAGGGCTCGCCGGGCAGTTCCGCCGCCGCCCGGAACAGCTCCGGGGACCGGTTCCGCCAGATCCGGGCACAGGTCTCGGCCCAGGCGTCGTCCACCGGTCCCTCCGGGCGCGCCCCGGAGCAGGAGTGCACCCGCAACGCGCCGTCGGGGACGCCCGGTTCGGGCGCGTCCTGGGGCAGCACCCCGACGACCTGATGAGGGGACCGCGCCGGACGGCGGGTGTACGTCGTGAAGGTCAGCCGCTGTGCGTGCTCCGGTGGGAGCACGGCTGAGGCCAGGGCGATCCACCGGGCCACGTCGGCACTCTGCCGCTCCACGAGAACCACTCGTGCCGCCGACGGATCCTCGTGCACCCGTCGCAGATCGGCGAAGACCGCCGCCAGCCAGGGACTCCGGGAGACCGCGAAGTCGTTCAACGCCTCCGGTCCGAAGGCGGCGGAGGCGGGCAGAGAGGCTATTCGGGCGGGCGTGCCGCCGTTCGGCGCGGTGGAGGCCCAGTTCGGCGACCGCCAGGCCGTGATCGGCAGTGCGTCCCCCGGCAGTCGGGTGCCGGCCGGAAGGTGTACCGCGTGTGCGTGGAAACCACCGGTGCCGGGACCGCCGAGCGCCACTGCGCGCCCCAGCAGATGACTGCCGTCGGACAGTGCGCTGAAGCTCAACGCCTCAGGGAAGGAGCGGAGTTCGGCGGCCGTCGGGTGATACGGGGCCCCGGCCGGCGGTTCGTATCCGAGGAGTTGCTCGGCCTCGGCCAGCACGGGCGTGGGCAGGCCGGCGCTGACCGCCGTGAACCGTGCGCCGCCCCCGTCGTCGCCCGCAGAGGCAGAGGTGTAGTGCAACTGCGCGAGGCTCATGCGTCGGCCCTCTTCGTCCTTGCCGCGAACGTCCCCGTGCCGTGAGCACGCCCGCTCCCGTCGGCCGTCCGTCGAGGGCAGGGCTGACCGGGCGCAGCGACGACCCCGGCGGGGAGCGGTCCGCAATCGCGGGAGCGACGCTATCAAGCACGCCGCCCTCGTACGCATCCCGCCGAAAGGTCGTCCGGGCGACCGCTGCCCCGGGTTCTCAGCCCAACGGCACGCTACGCAGCGCCCGTACGCCCGGAGCGGTCGGTGTTCCGACGTTCAGCCGGCCCTTGTCCGCGCAGGACGCCGCGGCGTCCGCGCCCACCGGCGTCCTGGTCATCGGCCGGGACGCGGCGCAACGCTGCTTCTCCGCCTCGGACATCGGACCGGTGCGCCGCAGGATGCGGTCCGGCACGGCACGCGAGGGTCGGTCGATCACCGCGTGCAGCCGGTGGCCGTCCTTGCCGCTGAGGAACGAGCCCTCGACCCGTTCCCGGCTCGGCTGCATCTCCACCCGGCTCACCTCGCCGGGCTGGATCCTCTCCACGATCTCCCGCCGGTCACTGCTGAACCACTGCCACCCCTTCTCGTAGGCGAGCGTGAACGGGGTCGCCATCGGGCGTTCCTTGATCCGCTTCTCGTCCTCCGCGCGGTCGCCGGTGGTGGGCAGCCTGGTGCCCCCGGGCGTACGAGGTTCGCGTCCACATACGTCTGCGAGATGCTGTCGTGGCTGCGCCCGGCGCAGGTGAGGAAGCGGGAGTGCTCCAGCGGGTTCCGGGTGCAGTTGATGAACGCCTCGCCGACCACCCGCGCCCGGTCGTAGTAGCGGAACGACATCAGGGTGTCGGGCCGGAAGGCGCTGGCGTTCTCGCCGTTGCAGATGGCGGCCGCGTTGTGCAGTGTCTTCTCGCGTTCGTTGCCCTTGTACGCCTGCAGGGCGTACGGACATCGCGAGCGGCGCGGACTACAGGGTCGCCGCCCGCGACGACGGTTCGGTGATCGCCTGGGGCGCCGACGCCAACGCGCAGCTCGGTGACGGCACCGTCAACCCCACCCGCAAGCCGGTGACCGTCCTTCCTGCGGGCAACGCCATCATGCGCGTGGCGACCACGGAGACGGGCAAGTCCGGCTTCGCGTACTGAGCCCGACCGAACCGGAGTTCATGTTCTCGCCGTCCCGGTTCCGGCACGCGGCAAGGACGTGTTCAACGCTCCTTCATCACTCCAATGGCCTACACGCCGTCGGTCCGGTCAGTCGTTGATCGTCTTCGGATCGAAGATTCCCCCGCGGGCGCCGCACTCCGGGCCCAAGGGTCGCCCTGCGTACAGGAGTTACTCGGATGAATCTCAAGAATCTCTCCGTGGCCGCCACCGTTCTGGCGCTGGCCGGTCTCACCGGTGCGTCCACGGCCAACGCGGTGCCCGGCACGGTCTCCGGTGACGGCGGCAACCGTATCGGCTCCCTGCGTGCCAACGGTGACGCGTACGTGAAGGAGGGCGGTCTCAGCGCGACCTGGGTCAAGGAGCACGACCACGTCAAGCAGGTCGTCCTGTCGGGCAACCGCATCGGTGTCCTCACGGGCAACGGTGTCGCCTGGGTGAAGGAGGGCGGTCTCAGCGCGACCTGGGTCCGGGAGGCCGACGACGTCAAGCAGCTCGCCCTGTCCGGCAAGCGCATCGGTGTCGTGAAGGACAACGGTGACGCGTACGTGAAGGAGGGCGGCCTCAGCGCGACCTGGGTCAAGGAGTCCGACAAGGTCAAGGAACTGGAGCTGTCGGGCAACCGCATCGGCATCGTCAAGGGCAACGGTGACGCCTATGTGAAGGAGGGTGGCCTGAGCGCGACCTGGGTCAAGGAGTCCGACAACGTCATCGGCATCGACCTGTCGGGCAACCGCATCGGTGTCCTCACGGGCAACGGTGACGCCTGGGTGAAGGAGGGCGGCCTGAGCGCGACCTGGGTCCGCGAGGCGGACAACGTCATCCAGCTCGAACTGTCGGGCAACCGCATCGGCGTTCTGACGGACCACGGTGACGCGTACGTGAAGGAGGGCGGTCTGAGCGCGACCTGGGTCCACGAGTACGAGCACACCATCCGGATCGCCCTGTCCGGCAAGCGCATCGGTGTCCTCAAGGGGGACGGCGACGCACGGGTGAAGGAGGGCGGTCTGAGCGCGACGTGGGTCCTGGAGGCCAGCAACGTCACCGAGCTCGCGCTGTCCTGAGGCCTGACGCCTGACGCCTGAAGGCTGACACCCGCCGTGCCGCGCAACGGAGTTGATCCGATGCGCGGCACGGTGCCGTGTGCGTCCGGTCGGCCGTGCACGGCGTACGCGACGAGGCCGGTCCCGGCGACGGGCCGAGGCCGGGCCGGGCCCCTGCCCGGCCCTGGAGTGCCGGACGCGGACGGCGGTGGGGCGGTTGGTTGCCTCTACGGGCTCATGCCGGAGCCGCTGCCGGAGCTGGACCGGTGTCGGGCGGCGCCGGGTCGCGTACCGCCGGCAAGGACCGTCCGCGCGGCACCGGATCCGCTGTAGCGCCCCGCCGCCCCGCCGCCCCACCGACGCACCGACCCGCCGGGCCGGAGCTCTGCCGGTCGGGCGTGCGGAAACACGCTTCACCCCGGCACTTCGGTCCGCTCCCACCACTCGTAGACGGGCAACTGGCCCTCGGCGGTCTCCTGGTGGCGTGTTGTCGCCCGGAAGTGCTCGTATCCACCACGGAACGGGATCTTGAGGTCGGCCCCCGGCGTGGTGAGGGAAACGATCCGCTCAGGAAGATCGTCGGGGCCGCCTTCAAGGACTGCTTTCATCGCGTTGCTCATGGCGAAAGTCTCCCCGGAGGGTGGTCCGGCTTCTTCGTGACGCGCCGGAGGGCCGTGCCCGCTGTTGGCGCACCCGTGGGAGGCGAAGGGGAGGCGCCTGCCGCGCACGATTCCGACGGCCGTGGAGCCCCGTGTCTGACCTGCGGAGGTATTACCAAACAGTGACCGGACCGCCCGTACCGGTGCGCCGATCGTTGCCATCATACGAGGGGGAGAACTGATCGAATGAGCGAGGACCAGACGTGGGCGACGAAATCTACTTCAGCAACAACTACAGCGACCTGTCGCAGCAGCACGGCACCGGTGCCGGTTTCCAGTTCGAGTTCAGGTGCTCGCGATGTTCGGACACCTGGCGCTCGCCGTTCGAGCCGTTCAGATCGGGGCAGGCGGCCAGCTGGATAGGCAAGGGGGCCAATGCCGCCTGGAGCCTGCTGGGCGGCAGCGCCGGTGCCATCAACAACGCGGCCGACGGGCTGGCGGGTGCCACCTGGGGCGGTGCGAGGGACACCGCGTTCCGGCGTGCGATCGACAACGCACAGGGACACTTCAACCGCTGCCCCCGCTGCACCTCGTACGTCTGCGGTCGGTGCTGGAACATCGAGCAGGGTCTCTGTCTGCAGTGCGCCCCCGACACCGCCGCCGAGGCGGAGGCGGCCCGTCGGCGCGGGATGAACGACTTCGTGGCGGACCGGGCCTACGCCGCCGGGCAGACCGCCGGGCAGAGCTACGACGTGAGCGCACCCCGGCAGCTGGTCTGCCCGCAGTGCCGTACGGAGACCCATGGCGGCGCGTTCTGCCCGGGATGTGGTCATCGCCTCGCCCAGAGCCCGCAGTGCGCTTCCTGCAGCGCGACCGTTCCGCGGGGAGCCGCGTTCTGCCCGGGGTGCGGTTCGAGGCAGTAGGAGCTCCGCCAGCGGGCGTCGCACCGGGCACGTGCGGCGCCCGGTCCGGTCGGTACCGCGTCCGTTGCGGCTCCGGTCAGGGTTCCGGCGGGCCGCGAGGAGACAGCTCGGCGGCTCCCCGGCGTGGGTGAGGAGACAACCCGACGGATCCCGGGGGCACTTGCCCCCGACGGCGGCGCATGCGGGCCGCGCGACGGCAGAAGCCGGGGTCGGGTCGTGCCGGCTGCCGCGGACGCGGACCGGGACCCCGGAACCGTGCTCCGCGATGGTTCACCCGGGTGGTCATCGGGGCGGGCGCGCCCGGGGCGGGTAGGCAGAAGGTCTGTGCCACCCCTCCGTATCCCCCATCCGTCCCTATGAGGAGCCGCCGTGAAATTCGGGGTCTCGACCTTCCTTACCGACCAGGGCATCGGGCCGGCCGCGCTCGGGGCCGCCCTTGAGGAACGTGCGTTCGACTCGTTGTTCATCGCCGAGCACAGCCATGTACCGGCGAGCCGTCAGACGCCCTACCCGGGCGGTGGCGAACTTCCGGAGATGTACTACCGCACCCTTGATCCCTTCGTCGCCCTGACCGCGGCCGGTGTCGTGACCGAGCGACTGCTGCTGGGCACCGGCATCGCACTGATCCCGCAGCGCGACCCGATCATCACGGCGAAGGAGGTGGCCTCGCTCGATCTGGTCTCCGGCGGCCGCGTGATCCTCGGCGTCGGTGTCGGCTGGAACCGTGAGGAGATGCGGAACCACGGCACCGATCCCGCCACCCGCGGCCGGCTCACCGACGAGCGGCTGCGTGCCATGCGGGAGCTGTGGACGGCCGAGAAGGCCGAGTTCCACGGCGAGTTCGTGGATTTCGATCCGGTCTTCGCCTGGCCCAAGCCCGTGCAGCGCCCCCATCCGCCGATCTACGTCGGCGGCGGCGAGGGCGCGTTCCCCCGGGTCGCGCGGCTCGGAGACGCGTGGCTGGCCAACAGCACGTCGCCGCAGGAACTCGGTCCCCGGATCGAGCGGCTGCGCGCCATGGCCGACCGGGAGGTGCCGGTGACGGTGTACGCGGCACCTGACGATCCCGCGCAGATCGACGGCTACCTCGCGCTCGGGGTGGAGCGGCTGCTGTTCTACGTACCGACGCTGCCCGAACGGGAGACGCTGGAGTACCTGGACGGGCTGGTCGTCGTAGCCGCCCGGTATCGCTGAGGTGCCGGAAGCAGGTGTGTCCCAAAACCGCGGGACCGGCCCGGAGACCCGTGCCCGCGGCGTCGTCCGTGTTCGTCGCCTCCATCGCGGGCGTCGTGAGGCCTGTCGGCAGGGGCCGCGATGCCCGCTCTGACGAGTGCCGAGGCACGGGAGCGGTTCGCCGCCGCGCGCGTAGCCCGTCTGGCGACGGTCGACACGGCGGCCCGCCCGCACCTGGTGCCGGTGGTGTTCGCCGTGGACGGCGACACGGTGGTGCTGGCCGTGGACCACAAACCGAAGCGGACGACACGGCTGAAACGCCTGGCCAACATGGCTGCCAACCCCTCGGTCTGCCTGCTCGCCGACCACTACGAGGAGGACTGGGGCCGACTGTGGTGGGTCCGGGTCGACGGCTGGGCCCGTGTGCTTCCGTCACCGGTCCGGTCGCCGCAGGCAGTTCGCCGCATCGGCCTGCTCACGGCGAAGTACCACCAGTACGCCGACCGGCCCCCCGGTGGACCGGTGGTCGAGGTCACGGCCCTGCGCTGGAGCGGCTGGCGTGCGTCGTGACGCCATGAGGCCACGCCCTCACCTGCGCCCGGCGGCTGTTCTGCGACGCGAGGAATCGGCGGCGACGGCCCGTCGACGATGTTTCGCCGACCCCGGTGGGCACGGCAAGTGTTCCGCCTCGCGGACCTGCCGGGAACACGGGGGTGGGACAGCTCGGACGGCCCGTGCACGGAAGCGGCACAGCTCGGCCTGTGTACGGAAGCGGCGGCGTAGGCCGCCGGGGTGGTGGCGAGGTGCCTCCTGAACGCCCGGTGCAGGGTCTCCACCGAACCGAGTCCGGCAGCTGCCGCGACCTGGTCGAGCGGGCGGTCGGTGGTCTCCAGCAGGCGCCGGGCCACTTCGGTGCGGGCCGCTTCGACATAGGTGCCTGCGCCGCGCCGGTTGCTCCGAGCGGGGCGAGGGGGCTCGGCCTCTTCGCATGCGAGGGCGTGTCCGGCTCGCACCGCCATCCGCCACCGGTCCCAACGGTGAGGAACGCCGAAGGCCGGGCGCCCCGGACGCCGGGCGCTCGGTCCGCGCGGAGCCGATCGCGGGTGTCCTGCGCGATGCCCGACCGTGCGGTGTTCGTCTGAACGTCGCCCAAGTGTCGCTCATCATCCGTAAGTTGCCGCGTGTGGGCAGCGGCGACGGATGGGGTGAGGGCGGTTGGACGGCTCGGACGCGGGCGCGGGACCGGGGGTCGTGGTTGCGCGAGGGGTGGGGAAGCGGTTCGGGGGGACGGTCGCTCTTGAGCGGGTCGATCTGACCGTCCGGGCCGGGGAAGTCCACGGGCTGCTCGGGCCCAATGGGGCCGGGAAGACGACGTTTCTGCGGATGGTGCTCGGGCTCGTGCGGCCCGACGATGGCGAACTCGGTGTGCTGGGGAGCGAAGTGCGGCGGGCCGGGCGCGGGGGGGTCGAAGGGCCGGCCGGGTTCGTCGAGAGTCCGCGGTTCTATCCGTATCTGTCCGCCGAGCGGAACCTGACGCTGCTGGCCGCCTACGACGGCATCGGGGCCGATGAGGCCGCCGTGAACGGGGCGTTGGAACGCGTCGACCTGGGTGGTTCCGCACGGCGGAAGGTCGGTGGATTCTCGTTCGGGATGCGACAGCGGCTCGGGATCGCGGCCGCGTTGTTGCGCGGGCCCCGGCTTCTGGTGCTCGACGAACCCGCCAACGGGCTGGACCCGGCCGGGGCGCGCGACATGCGGGCCCTGGTGCGGGAGCTCGGACGGGACGGGCTCACCGTGCTGCTGAGCAGCCACAACATGGCCGAGGTCGAGCAACTCTGCGACACCGTCACGATCATGAACCGTGGGCGGATCGTGTACACCGGGGGACTCGACGAACTCCGCGACCGCGCCCCGGACCCCGCGCACCGGCTGCTGACCGGCGACGACCGGGCAGCCGTGAAGATCGCGGCGGACGTGGAAGGGCTTTCGGTCGAGGACGAGGGGGCCGCCGGGCTCGCCGTGCGGGCGCGGCGCAAGGCGCTCGACCGGTTCGTGCTGGAACTGGGGCGCGCCGGCATCCCCGTACGGGAACTGCGGCTGGAGACCACCTCCTTGGAACAGCAGTTCCTCCGCCTGACCGAGGAGGCCTCGGGCCGATGAGTGATGTGACATATGACAGCCCGGCCGAAGCGACCGGAGCCGTGCGGACCGCAGCCCGTCCGCGGGGCGGAGCCCGTACCGTCTACCTCTGGGAGTTGGAGAAGCTCACCGCGCAGTGGCGGATCAGAGCGGTGCTCGTGCTCTGCCTGGTCGCGCCGTTCCTCTTCGCGCTGGGGCTCAGGGCCCAGGACACCCTGCCGTCGGACACGCTGTTCGGGCGGTGGGCGCACGACTCGGGGTTCGCTGTGCCACTCGTCGTCCTCGGGTTCGCCGGGCAGTGGGCCCTGCCGCTGCTGGTCTGCCTGGTGGCCGGGGACATTTTCTCGTCCGAGGACCATCACGGCACCTGGAAGACCATCCTCACCCGCTCCCGTACCCGTGGGCAGGTCTTCGCCGGGAAGACCCTCGCGGCGGTCACGTACTCGGCCGTGGTCGTGCTGTTGCTGGGCGCGGGAAGCCTGGCCGCCGGAGTGCTGGTCATCGGTCACCAACCGCTCGTCGGGCTGTCCGGACAGGAGATCGGGGCGGGCCGGGCGGCCGGGATCGTCGTGGAGAGCTGGCTGTACATGCTGCTGCCGTGTCTCGCCTTCACCGCGCTCGGTGTGTTCTTCTCGCTGGCCACCCGGCACAGCGCGGCCGGCATCGGCGCCCCCGCCGTGCTCGGGCTGCTGTTGCAGCTGGCGTCGCTGGTGGACGGGCTCGGGCCGGTCCGGCGTCTCCTGCCGACGACCGCGTTCGACGCCTGGCACGGGCTCACCACCGCCCCGGCCTTCCACCGGCCACTGGTGACCGGGGCGTACGTCAGCGCGGGCTGCGCCGTCGTCTTTCTGGCGGCCGGTCATCTCCTCATGCGGCGACGCGACTTCACGAAGGGATGAACGCTGTGATGCGAAGGATCGCTCTCACCGGCGGAGCCGTGGCCGCGGCGATCGTGACGGTCGGCGGATGCGCCGGCACGGACGTCACCGAACAGCGCCTCGAAGGCGCGGTCGGACCGGAGTTCAGCAATCTGTACCTGCTCCAGCAGCGCGCCCGGTACGGCAACGACCGGGCCGAGCGCCCGGACCGCTGGGCGGACTGCAAGCGCGGCACGAGGTCCTCACCGGACCGGGGCGCCGCCGACGACTGGACATGTGTGGTGCGGTGGCCGTCCCCCGGCGGGGTCACCCGGCCGCTGACGTACGAGGTGCATGTGCTGCCCACCGGGTGTTTCACGGCGCAGGGGCCCGCCACCCAGGTGGGGCAGCAGCTGATGACGGACATCGACGGGGTCGGCCGTACGAATCCGCTCTATGAGTTCGACGGCTGCTTCGACGTCTCGTAGTGGGCAATTGCCTGCATTCCAGGGGGTGTTGGGGGCATGTTGGGGGCACACTGTTTGCCGAGTGGACGCCGCGGCGACACATGGACACGGCACGTACCGTTCACGGCCGGCTCCTAGCGTCGCCGTGGCATCCGATCCGGGTGCCACGGTTCTCGACAGGAGACAGGATGCTCGGCAAACCCTTCAGGAGAATGAGCGGTACGGCGATCACGGCCGTCGCCCTCGTGGCCGCGCTCGGCACCACGGCAGCCGCCACCGCCGTCGGTATCAACGGCGGACTCGGCGGCTTCGGCGACAGCAAGGTGGACGGGAAGGCGACCGCCCGCGGCATACTGCTGCCCGGCAACCAGCGCGTCGCCCCGCTCGGCAACCGCCACCTGGTGAACGACGCACGGATGCTGTCCAGCACACTCAGCCCCGACGGACGCACCCTCGCCGCCCTCACCTATCTGCACGGCACCGGCTATCTGACCCTCATGGACGTCACCACCGGCGCTGTCCTCCAGCGCGTCGGCACCGGGGCGAGCGGAGACAAGAAGATCGGCGACGGCAAGGCCGGCACCGACGGACCGCTCTACTCGTCCGACGGCAAGACCCTCTGGTTCCCGCAGTCCCACACCCTGCTGCGGTTCACGGTCAACGGCGACGGCACCGTCGTTCCCGCGCCCGTCGCCGCGATCACCCTCAAGGGCCCGCACGGCGACGCCCTGCCCGGCGGCATGGCCCTGTCCGACGACGGAACGAAGCTGTACGCCGCACTCAACGGCAGCAACACCCTCGGCGTCATCGACACCGCGACGAACACCCTGGTCAAGGAGATCCCGGTCGGCAACGCGCCCCGTCAGGTGGTCCTGACCGGCGGTGAGGCCTACGTGTCCAACGAAGGCGGACGTCCGGCGGAGGAGGGCGACCACACCAACCTCTCCAACGGCACCGCGGTGGTCGCCGACACCCGGAACGGCGCCGTCACCAACGGCACCGTGTCGGTCGTCGACCTGGCCGCGGAGAAGGAGACGAAGACCGTACGCGTCGGCCTGGAGCCCAGCGCCCTGCTGCTCCGCGGGCGTTCACTGCTCGTCGCCAACTCCAACAACGACAGCGTCTCCGTCGTCGACGTGACGTCGAAGAAGGTCACCCAGACCTTCAACGTCAATCCGCTGCCCGGCTCCTCGGTCGGCAGCGCTCCCAACGCCTTCGCCTTCACCGACGACCACACCCTGCTCGTCAGTCTCGGCCGGGACAACGCCCTGGCCCAGTACCGATGGAACGGCGGCATCGCCCCCGTCCGCTACGAAGGGCTGATCCCCACCGACTGGTACCCGAGCGGTGTCCAGGTGAGTCGGGCCACCGGCGACGTGGTCGTCACCAACGCCAAGGGCATCGGTACCCGCGGCACCCCCAGCCAGAACAGCCAGGGCCCGAGCGCCGGACCCGACAACGGTGGCACGGCGACCGGTCACAACACGTACAACGACACCGCCTCCGTCACCACGTTCCCGGTGCCGTCCAAGCGGCAGCTCGGAGCGCTCACCCACCGGGTCTTCATCAACAACGACTGGGCGAAGCTGCTGAAGCAGAAGCAGACCTACGGCTCGGCGCGCGACCGCGAGCAGGTCGTCCCGGCGAAGCTCGGCAGTCCCTCCAAGATCAAGCACATCTTCTTGATCATCAAGGAGAACCGCACCTACGACCAGGTGCTCGGCGACATCGGCAAGGGCGACAGCGACCCTTCCCTGGCCCAGTTCGGCCGGACCGTCACCCCCAACCAGCATGCGCTGGCCGACGAGTTCGGCGTCAACGACAACTTCTACGACGTCGGTACGCTCTCCGCCGACGGACACAACTGGCTGACCCAGGCCGACAACAACGACTACATCGAGCACGAATTCGGTACCTGGTACCGCAGTTACCCCTCGCTCGGCAACGACGCCCTCGCCTACCAGCGCAGCGGATTCCTCTGGAACACCGTGGAACGGGCCGGCAAGACCGTCGACAACTTCAGCGAGTACGCGGGCAACATCGCCCTCCCGGCGACCGGCGCGCCGACCTGGGCGCAGTGGTACCACGACTCCCAGGTGCTGGAGGGCAAGGCGACCGGGGAACTCGACACCCCCATCGGGGCGTACCCGTCGACCTCCGACGTCCCCTCCGTCAACAGGATCAACCACCCGGATTACCCGACGTTCGACACCGACATCCCCGACCAGTACCGGGTCGACATCTGGCAGCGGTACTTCAAGGACTACGAGAAGAAGGGCAAGCTGCCGAACTTCACCATGATGGCGCTGCCGCAGGACCACACCAACGGCACCAGCGGCATCGACCCGTACCCGACCGCCATGGTCGCCGACAACGACCTCGCCGTCGGCAGGGTCGTCGACACGATCTCGCACAGCAGGTTCTGGAAGGACACGGCGATCTTCGTCGTCCAGGACGACTCGCAGGCCGGTGTCGACCACGTCGACGGACACCGCGCGCCGCTCTGGGTGATCAGCCCCTACGCGAAGCGCGGAGCGGTCACCTCCACGTACTACACCCAGATCAACGTGGTGAAGACCATCGAACAGATGCTCGGCGCCCAGCCGATGAACCAGATCGACCGGGCCGCCGAGCCCATGCGCGACCTGTTCACCGAGAAGCCCGACTTCACCCCGTACCACAGCCTGCCCAACCTGATCCCGCTGGACTACGGCCTCAAGAAGCCCGCCTCGGCGGCTGCCGCGAAGGCGGCGGACAGCGGTGCGCAGCGCCCGCAGGTGCCCGCGCATCTGCGGGAGGTCGCCGCGCAGTGGGAGGCCTGGAGCACGATCCAGGCGAGGAGCACGGGAGGTTCCCACCCCGTCGAGGACCAGGTGAACCCGGCGCAGCTGAACCGGATCACCTGGTACGCCTCCACCGGATGGACCAAGCCGTACCCGGGCGACAGCCGCGTCCTGGCGCCCAATGAGGTGCCGGGCCGCGACAACCCGCCCCAGGAGCTCGGCGACTGATCACGAGGAGGTGCGGGGGCCGGTCGCCCGTGCGGGGCGGCCGGCCCTTGCGGCCGCGCCGTACGGAGAGGAACCCGGACGGAGGAACCTGTACGGAGGAACCGGGCATGAAGCACAGCTGCGGGCGCGCTTAAGAAAACCTCGATGGACCTGTGGCGCGCGGTGCGGCAGATTTCTCGGTGACGGCAGAGGATGGTGCGCGGCAGCCGATCGACGCGCGCTGCCATGCCGTCCCTTTCATTCCTCCCCGGGCCGCAGGCTTCCCCAAGGCTGCCCCCGGCCCGGGGTACACCACGCCGTACAGCGCAGGGAGCCGCAGCCGTGAAGGCACTCGTGAAGCAGAAGGCCGAGCCGGGACTCTGGCTGATGGACGTGCCCGAGCCGGAGATCGGCCCCTCGGACGTACTGATCAAGGTGCTCCGTACCGGCATCTGCGGCACCGATCTGCACATCCGGAACTACGACGGCTGGGCCCGGCAGGCGGTACGCACCCCGCTCGTCCTCGGGCACGAGTTCGTCGGCGAGGTCGCGGAGACCGGCGCCGACGTCGTCGACATCAACGTCGGCGACCTGGTCAGTGGCGAGGGACACCTGGTCTGCGGGAAGTGCCGCAACTGCCTGGCCGGACGCCGTCACCTGTGCCGTTCCACGCTCGGGCTCGGCGTCGGCCGGGACGGGGCGTTCGCCGAGTACGTCGCCCTGCCCGCGTCCAACGTCTGGGTGCACCGGGTTCCCGTCGACCTCGACGTCGCCGCGATCTTCGACCCGTTCGGCAACGCCGTGCACACCGCGCTGTCCTTCCCGCTGGTCGGCGAGGACGTACTGATCACCGGCGCCGGACCGATCGGCATCATGGCCGCCGCCGTCGCCCGGCACGCGGGCGCCCGCAACGTCGTCATCACCGACGTCAGCGAGGCCCGGCTGGAACTGGCCCGGAAGGTCGGTGTCAGCCTCGCTCTCAACGTCAGCGAGGAGACCATCTACGAAGGGCAGAAGCGCCTCGGACTGCGCGAGGGCTTCGACATCGGCCTGGAGATGTCCGGGCGGCCCGAGGCGATGCGCCACATGATCGAGAACATGACGCACGGTGGCCGGATCGCCATGCTCGGGCTTCCGTCCGAGGAGTTCCCCGTCGACTGGTCCCGGATCGTCACCTCGATGATCACCATCAAGGGCATCTACGGACGCGAGATGTACGAGACCTGGTACGCCATGTCGGTACTGCTGGAGGGCGGCCTCGACCTCGCCCCCGTGATCACCGGCCGGTACGGCTACCGCGACTTCGAAGCGGCCTTCGACGACGCGGCGAGCGGCCGCGGCGGCAAGGTCATCCTCGACTGGACCTCCTGACCTCCGACCGCCTCCGTACTCAGCTGGGAGACACCCTCATGTTCGAATCCGTACGCGACGACATGCGCACCACCCTCGACGAGATCCAGGCCGCCGGACTCCACAAGCCCGAGCGCGTGATCGGCACCCCGCAGTCCGCGAGCGTCGCCGTCACCGCCGGCGGCCGTCCCGGTGAGGTGCTCAACTTCTGCGCCAACAACTACCTGGGCCTCGCCGACCACCCCGAGGTGATCTCCGCCGCCCACGAGGCACTGGACCGCTGGGGCTACGGCATGGCCTCGGTCCGCTTCATCTGCGGCACCCAGGAGGTCCACAAGGAGCTGGAGCAGCGGCTCTCCACGTTCCTCGGACAGGAGGACACGATCCTCTACTCCTCCTGCTTCGACGCCAACGGTGGTGTCTTCGAGACCCTCCTCGGCCCCGAGGACGCGGTCATCTCCGACGCCCTCAACCACGCCTCCATCATCGACGGCATCCGCCTCTCCAAGGCCAAGCGCTTCCGCTACGCCAACCGCGACATGGCCGACCTGGAGACGCAGCTCAAGGAGGCGTCCGGGGCCCGGCGCCGGCTCGTCGTCACCGACGGCGTCTTCTCCATGGACGGCTACGTCGCCCCGCTGCGCGAGATCTGCGACCTGGCCGAGCGCTACGACGCCATGGTCATGGTCGACGACTCGCACGCCGTCGGCTTCGTCGGCCCCGGCGGACGCGGAACGCCCGAGCTGCACGACGTGATGGACCGCGTCGACATCATCACCGGCACCCTCGGCAAGGCGCTCGGCGGTGCGTCCGGCGGCTACGTGGCAGCCCGCGCCGAGATCGTCGCGCTGCTGCGCCAGCGCTCCCGCCCGTACCTCTTCTCCAACTCGCTCGCCCCGGTCATCGCGGCGGCCTCGCTCAAGGTCCTCGACCTGCTGGAGGCCGCAGGCGACCTGCGCGAGCAGCTCAATGCCAACACCGCGCTCTTCCGTACCCGGATGACCGAGGAAGGCTTCGACATCCTGCCCGGCGACCACGCCATCGCCCCCGTCATGATCGGGGACGCGGCGAAGGCAGGCCGGATGGCGGAGCTGCTCCTGGAGCGCGGTGTGTACGTGATCGGGTTCTCGTACCCGGTGGTCCCGCAGGGCGCGGCCCGGATCCGCGTCCAGCTCTCCGCCGCGCACTCCACGGCGGATGTGAACCGGGCCGTGGACGCGTTCGTCGACGCGCGGGCCGCGCTGGGGAAGTAGGGACATCGCGGGCGGGGCGCCGTACGGGGCCCCGCCCACGCTCTTGTCCCCAGGCCTTGTCCTCAGGCATTGTCCGGGAGCCTCACCCGGACGGCCGGGTTCCCTCCGTGACCTGGGACAATGGGGCACATGATCGATGCACGACGGCTGCGCATTCTCCGTGCGGTGGCTGACCACCGCACGGTGACCGCCGCAGCCGCCGCGCTGTATCTCACACCCTCCGCGGTCTCCCAGCAGCTCGCCGCCCTGGAGCAGGAGACCGGGCACCGGCTGGTCGAACGCAACGCGCGCGGCGCCCGGCTCACCCCCGCCGGGGAGATCCTGCTGACCCACACCAACGCGGTCCTCGCCCAGCTGGAACGGGCCGAGGCGGAGCTCGCCGCGTACGACGCGGGGGATGCCGGAACGGTCACGGTCGCCGCGTTCGCGACCGGCATCGGCCTGGTCCTCGCCCCAGCGATAGCCGAACTGACGCTCACCGCGCCCGGTATCCGGGTCCGTGTCCAGGACGCCGAGGGAGATGCGAGCGTGCCGATGGTGCTGGACCGGCAGGTCGATGTCGCGGTCGCCGTCGAGTACCGGGGCGCGCCGGGCGAGGACGACCGGCGGCTGACCCGGGTGCCGCTGTACTCGGAGCCGTTCGACGCGGTGCTGCCGGTGGGGCACCGGCTGGCCGTTCAGGAGCAGGTGGCGATCGCCGACCTGGAGAAGGACCCGTGGATCGGCCCGTACCCCGGCAACCCGTGCCATGACGTGGTGGTCCTGTCCTGCGAGTTCGCCGGGTTCCAGCCGAGACTGGAGCACTCCTCGGACGACTTCCGTGCCGTGGTCGCACTGGCCGGGGCGGGTGCCGGGGTGGCGCTGGTGCCGCGGTCGGCGTTGCAGGGGATGGAGCTGACGGGGGTGGTGGTGCGCCCGGTGGAGGGCAGCGCCCCCACTCGCCGGGTCTTCGCGGCGGTGCGGCACGGGGCGGAGGGCCATCCGCTGATCGCACCGGTGCTGGAGGCGCTGGCCGCGGCGGCGGTTCGGGAGGGCGCGCTGTTCCTGCCGGTTTCGCCGTGACGTGCGACGACTGCCCGCCGTGATCCGTGGTCGATGCGCGAGGGATCCCGGCAGGCCGGTGACGGGCGGCGGTCCGCTCCGCGGCCCACCGGCCCTTCTCGCACGCCAAGGCCCGGTCCTGAACGCGAACCGTTCAGGACCGGGCGCCCGGTCGTGTCCGGCGACGCGGTACCTGCTCAATCCCGGCGCCCCAGGACGAACCGGTCGCCGGACGGGCCCGGCCACATCGTCCCCGCACCCGCCGCCAGCGTCACGGCCAGCACCAGCACCCCGTACCGCTCCGGCGGCAGATACGGCGTCGTACCGGCCGTCGACACCGCGAACGCCACCAGAGGGATCGCCGCCACCAGCGTGCCGATCGCCAGGCCCGTGACCGCCACCAGCCCCGTCTCCAGGACCAGCATCCGCCTCACCTGGCGGCGGCCCGCGCCGACCATCCGCAGCAGATGGAACTCGGGGCGCCGGCCCACCGTGATCAGGGACAGCGTGCTGATCACCGCGAGCAGCGCGAAGCCGCCGATCACCCCCACACCGGTGATCATCATGGCGTTGTCGGCGTCCGACGTCGGCGGGGCGATCCGTACGTCGTCGGCCGTGGCGGGGCGGACCCGCACACCCGTGTACGGGGCGAGCGCGTGCCGTACCGCCGAGGCCGCCGCCCCGCCCCTCGCCGAACGGATCAGGATCCGCTGGTCGTTCGGTGCCGAGACATGCCCGGCCAGGGCCTCGCGCGGCAGCATGAACTCACCCAGTCCCAGGGACCGTTCGTAGAGCGCCACCACGCGGAGCCGTACCTCCGTACCGTCGCCGAGACGGAGTTTCACGGTGTCCCCGGTGCCGAGGCCGAGATCGGCGGCCCGGTCCTTGCCGACCGCGACCGTGCCCCGGCCGGTGAGGTCGGTCAGATCACCGGCGGTGACGTGCGGATCGAGCGTGTCGGACAACTGATCCGCCGTCACCCCCAGCACCGGGAACCGGTCGAGCTTCGGATCACCCATCTCGCGATGCGCGAGGACGACGCCGGAGCGCAGCACACCGGTCGCCGCCGACACCCCGGGAGCCTCGCGCACCGCCTGCGCGGCGCCGGCCGGCAGCCCGGCGGCCGGGCCCGTCACCACCAGGTCCGCCCGGAGCGCGGCGACGGCCTGCCGGTCGGCGGCCCGCTCCAGCGTCGAGCCGGCCGCCAGCTGCACGCAGACGAACGCCACGACCAGCACGATCGGGGTGATCGCGGCGCCGAGCCGCCGATGGTGCGCGGCGGCGGACCTGGCGGCGAGGAACCCGGAGATCCGGCCGGCACGCCGTATCGGTGCACCGAGCACCCGCATGGCGATCCGGGCGATCCACGGACCGAGCAGCGCCACCGCGATGATCAGCGAGGTCGCCGCACCCGAGGCGGCCACCGCGGCGGCCTGCCCGCCCTGCGCCGTCGCCGCGCCCGCAGAACCGACACCCGCGAGGGCCAGCACCGCTCCGCAGAGCGTACGCAGCCGGCCCGGTTCGCCCGGCTCGGGCGCGCGGGCCGCTCCCAGCGCCGCGGCGGGCCGCAGCCGGGTGATCGACCGGGCCGCGAGCATCGACACCGGACGGGCCGCCAGTGCGACGAGCAGCGCGCCCGTGGCGCCTGCGGCGAACGGCAGCCACACCGGCACGGGCAGCGGCAGCGGATCCGTGGTCAGCAGGGACCGCATCAACAGTCCCAGCGGTACGGACCCGATCGCGCCCAGCACCGCGGCGGTGCCGGCCACCCGGCTCACCTCGCGGCCGACGGCCGACCGGAGCTGCCGGGGGGTCGCCCCGACCGCGCGCAGCAGGGCCAGTTCGCCGGAGCGCTGGTGGACCGCCTGGGAGAGGGCGGTGGCGATCACCAGGAGCGCGACCATGAGGACCGTTGCCGCGACGGAGGCGAGCAGCGGCAGGAGATCGCCCCGGGTGCCGAGCGCGTCGATGTGTTCGGCCTGCCCGCGTTCCGCGCCGGTGAGGACCAGGACCTCGTGGTCGCCGCGCACATGGTCGGGCAGCGCGGCGTCCAGTGACGCCCGCAGTGCGTCGGCCGGGACGCCCTTCTCGGCGACGATGCCGATGGCGTCGACCGTTCCCGGGTGCCCGGCCAGGGCGGTCAGCCGCCGCTCCGTGAAGAAGACAGCCGGGGCGGCGCCCCGACGACCGGTGTCCGCGACGCCGCTGACGGTGTACGGGCGGGGGGTCCCGTCGACCTGCAATGTCACATGGCTGCCGGGGGCGCCCCCGACGGCGGCCGCCAGCGCGCGGTCGACGACCACCTCGGTGGACGTACGCGGCGCGTGTCCGGCCGTCAGCCGGTACGGGGTGAGCACGGCGGAATCCCAGGAACGGCCGACGGCCGAGGTCGTACCGTCCCCCGGCTCCCCGCCGGTCCCGCCGCCCACGGCCACCGGGACCGAATCGTCCGCGACGGCCTTCGCGACCCCCTCGGCGGCAGCCGCCTTCGCCACCGCGGAGCGGTCGAGACGGACCCGTTCCGGCAGATACGTCCTCGCGGTCTGCGGCTTGCTGCCCCACGGCTTCGCCGTGTACGTCACCTGCTGATCGGCCGCCACCACCGCGTCGGCTCCGGCATGGCGCTCCACCGGCGGCTGCGCCAGCAGCAGCGAACCGAGGACGAAGGCGAACGCGCCGATCAGCGCGGCCGCGGCCGTCGTCGCCGCGAACACCGCGGCCCAGGCCCGGCGATGGGCCTTCAGCGAACGCCGGGCGAGGAACGCCGACGCCCGCCGCACCCCGGACCGCACATCCCCCCGGGACCTGCGCCCATCCGTGCTCGTGGACGGTGCCGTGCTCGTGTCCGTGTTCATCGCAGCCGACCGCCGTCCATCGTCAGCACGGTGTCCGCCCAGCCCGCCGCGACCGGATCATGGGTGACCATGACGACCGTGCGGCCGTCGGTCCGTACCGCGTCCCGCAACAGACCGAGCACCAGCGACGCCGACTCCGGGTCCAGGGACGCCGTCGGTTCGTCCGCGAAGATCACATCGGGCTCGGTCACCAGGGCCCGTGCCACCGCGACCCGCTGCTGCTGGCCGCCCGAGAGCGTCGCGGGACCCTGGGTCCCGCGGCCCGCCAGTCCGACCCGGGCCAGCAGATCCCGGCCGCGGGTCAGTACCCGCTCGTCCGACGGGTCGGCGCCCGCCAGCACCAGCGGCAGCACGACGTTCTCCTCGATGTTCAGCGAAGGCACCAGATTGAGGGCGTGCGACTGGAAGACGAAACCGATCCGGTCCCGGCGCAGCCGGGTCAGCGCCGCCTCGGACAGCGAGCCGAGATCGGTGCCGCCGACCCGTACGGTCCCCTCGGTCGGACGGTCCAGGCCCGCCGCGCACTGCAGGAACGTGCTCTTCCCCGATCCCGAGGGGCCCACCACCGCGGTGAAGCTCCCGGCCGGGACGGCGCAGCTCACCGCGTCGAGCGCGACCGCCTCCCGACCGCCACCGCGCCGCCCGTAACGTCGGCTCACCGACTCCAGACTCAGCGCGGTCGCCCGCACCCCCGTGATCGTCTCCACCGTCGATCCCACCGTTCCTTCTCCGCCATATGCCTTCTGACCTGCATAAACAATAGGAGTGTGGCAGTTTCGGGGCGAGGGTGAGCGCTCCCGGACCGGGGGTTCAGCCAGCTCCACCACGGCCCGGGAGAGGGCACCACTCCTCAGGCCGGCGCACCCCCGTAACGTGAAGGGTCATGACCACCCCTCCCGCCCCGCTGACGGTCGCCATCCGGCGTTCGTGGGATGCGTCGCGCTACCTGTTCATCGGTGTCCCGATCGCGCTGCTCGCGTATGTGGGCACGTTCCTGGTGGTGGCGGCCCTGATGTTCGCCGTCGTGCTCATCGGACTGCCGGCCCTGCCCGAGGCCGCCAAGGTGCTGCGCCGGTTCGCGGAGTTCGAGCGCCGCAGGGCGGCGGCGCGGCTCGGTGTTCCGTTCACGCCGACGCCGTACCTCCCCCTGGACGGCGGTGAGCTCTCCGAACGGGTCCGGTGCGTCCTCACCGACCCGACGGTCTGGCGCGACGCGCTCTGGCTGCCGATCCAGGCGCTCATGGGCAATGTCCTCGGCTACCTCGCCATGGTGCTGTGGCCGGTCGGGCTGCTCGTGGACGGAGCCGCGCTGCCCGTGGCACATCTGCTGGACCGGCGGTCCGCCGACGAGTACGGCACGCCGCCGCCCGTGCGCCAGGGGTGGGTGCTGCGCTGGCACGCCGTGCTCGCCGATCTGTCGGCGACCTGGACCCGGTCCCTGCTCACCCGGTCGCCGTCCACCGCCCTCGCCGACCGGATCGCCCAGCTGACCGAGAGCCGGGCCGGGGCGGTCGAGGCGCACGGTGCCGAACTGCGCCGCATCGAACGGGATCTGCACGACGGCGCCCAGGCCAGGATCGTCGCCCTGTCGATGCGCATCGGCCTCGCCAAACAGCTCCTGGACCGGGACCCGGCCGCCGCCCGCATCCGCCTCGACGAGGCACAGGACGGTGCGGACGAGGCCCTCGCCGAGTTGCGGCACGTGGTGCGCGGCATTCATCCGCCGGTACTGACGGACCGTGGACTGGCCGGGGCGGTACGGGCATTGGCCGCCGACGCCGGCGTGCCCGTCACCGTGCGACTCGACGGTGTCGAGGACGGGCGGCGGCTCCCGGCCGCGATCGAGGCCGCCGCCTACTTCGTGATCGCCGAGGCCCTCACCAATATCAGCAAGCACAGCGGCGCCGCGGCCGCCAGTGTGCGGATCGACCGGACCCCCGCCGCCCTCCGGGTGGTCATCGGCGACGATGGTCACGGCGGCGCGGACGAACGCGCCGGCAGCGGGCTGGTCGGAATCAGGCGGCGGATCGCCGCCCTCGACGGAACCACCCGCATCAGCAGCCCCACCGGGGGGCCGACGAACATCGAAGTGGAGCTGCCGTGCGGATCGTGATCGCCGAGGACAACGCGCTGTTGCGCGAGGGCCTGATCCTGCTGCTCACCAGCTCGGGCCACGAAGTGGTGGCCGACGCCGCGACCGGGCCCGAGATCCTGCCGGCCCTGCTGGAACACCGCCCGGACGCCGCGGTGCTCGACGTACGGCTCCCGCCCACCTTCCGCGACGAGGGGCTGCGCGCCGCGATCGCCGCCCGCGCGGAGCTGCCCGACCTGCCGATCCTGGTCCTCTCGCAGTACGTCGAGGAGACGTACGCCGCCGAGCTGCTCGCCCGGGGCGCCCGGGGCATCGGCTATCTGCTCAAGGACCGGGTGGGCCGGGTCGACCAGTTCCTCCAGGCGCTCGACCGGGTGGCGGGCGGCGGCACGGCGCTCGACCCCGAGGTCGTGACCCAGCTGCTGACCCGCAAGTCGTCGGCCGAACCCCTGCAGAGCCTCACCCCGCGCGAGCGCGAAGTCCTGGAGCTGATGGCGCAGGGCAAGGCGAACGGCACCATCGCCACCGAACTGGTGGTGACGGAACGGGCCGTGAGCAAGCACATCGGCTCGATCTTCGCCAAGCTCGGCCTGGAACCGGACGACGGCACGGTGCACCGGCGGGTGCTCGCGGTACTGGCGTACCTGGAGGGCAGCACCCGCTGAGCGCGCCGGGACCGCTGCCCCACCCGGGCCTCCTCACTCCGGCTGGAGCAGATCCCAGCGGTTGCCGTACAGGTCCTCGAAGACCGCCACCGATCCGTACGGCTCGTGCCGCGGCTCCTCCAGGAACCGCACCCCGGCGGCCAGCATCCGGGCGTGGTCGCCCGCGAAGTCCTCCGTGTGCAGGAAGAAGCCGACCCGGCCACCCGTCTGCGCACCGACGCTCGCCCGCTGCGCCTCGTCCTTGGCGCGGGCCAGGAGCAGCCCCGTCCCCTGCGTGCCGCGTGGTCGCACGACCACCCAGCGCGAGCCGTCGCCCCGGTCGGTGTCCTCCACCAGTTCGAGGCCGAGGGCGTCCGTGTAGAAGGAGACGGCTTCGTCGTAGTCGCGGACGACCAGGGTGACCAAGGCGATGTGCGGCATGGGACTCCTCGGAGGGGAGCGGGCCACGGTGTGGCGATCCGGTTCGTAGTTATACGTAACACTACCCCTCTCCGTGAAAGCCGTGTCGACCGCACCACGACGACACCCGCCATGACATGCGTCGGGCGCGGGGCAGGACAATGCCCGCATGGACATCAGCGACCTCACCGGGCCGACGGCCCGCGCCCGGCGCCTCGCCGTCCCCGGCCAGCGCCGCATCCTCGGCATCGCGGGACCGCCCGGGGCCGGGAAGTCCACCCTGGCCGCGCGGCTCGTCGAGGCGCTCGGCCCTCTCGCCGTCCTCGTCCCCATGGACGGCTTCCACCTCGCCGGGGCCGAGCTGGAACGGCTGGGCCGGGCCGGGCGCAAGGGTGCCCCCGACACCTTCGACGCCGCCGGGTACGCCGCCCTGCTGCGACGCCTGCGCCGACCGGAACCGGACACCGTCGTGTACGCCCCCGCCTTCGACCGGGCCCTGGAGGAGCCGATCGCCGGGGCCGTACCCGTTCCTCCGGACATCCCGCTCGTCGTCACCGAGGGCAACTACCTCCTGCATGACGAGGGCGCCTGGGCATCCGTGCGCGGGCTGTTGGACGAGGCGTGGTTCCTGGAACTCGAACCGGCCCTGCGGGTACGCCGGCTCGTCGACCGGCATGTGCGGTTCGGCAGGCCGCGGCCCCGCGCGGAGCGCTGGGTGGCCGAGTCGGACGAGCCGAACGCGCGCCTGGTCGAGCGGGGGCGTTCGCGCGCCGACCTCGTGGTGCGGGCGCGGCCGGAAACCTGATTCCCGCTCGCGCCGAGAGGAACGCACGGGCAGGATGCTGTGTGCCGTGTCGCGCCCCCAGGAGGTTTCGCATGTCCAGCCCCGACCAGCCCGTACCGTTCACCGCCGACGACTACCGGGCCCGGATGGCGCGTGCCGCCGAGAGCGCCGCCGAGGCCGGGCTCGCGGGGGTTCTGGTCGCTCCCGGACCCGACCTCGTTCATCTCACCGGCTACCAGCCCGTGAACACCGAACGTCTCACCGTTCTCGTCCTCAGGGCCGGCCAGGACCCCGTCCTCGTCGTCCCGACCCTGGAGGCCCCGGACGCCGAGAAGGCCGTCGGCGCACCGGTCCTCACCTTCCGGGACTGGACCGACGGCAAGGACCCGTACGCAGTCACCGCCCCGCTGCTCGACGGCCGGGGCCGGTTCGCGGTCAGTGACAACGCCTGGGCGATGCATCTGCTCGGACTGCAGCGGACGCTCCCGGACACCTCGTACGTCTCCCTCACCGACGCCCTGCCGATGCTGCGCGCGGTGAAGGACGCGGCCGAGCTGGAGCGGCTCGCGGCCGCCGGGGCCGCCGCCGACGCCACGTACGGCGAGATCCTCAAGGTCCGCTTCGCCGGTCGCAAGGAGACCGACATCGCCGCCGAACTGGCCGCCCTGCTGAAGCGGTTCGGGCACTCCCAGGTCGACTTCACGGTCGTCGGCTCCGGTCCGAACGGCGCCAATCCGCACCACGAGGCGGGCGACCGCACCATCGAGCGGGGCGACATGGTGGTGCTCGACTTCGGCGGCCTCAAGCACGGCTACGGCTCCGACACCTCCCGTACGGTCCACGTCGGCGAACCGACCGCCGAGGAGCAGCGGGTCCACGACATCGTGCGGGAGGCCCAGGAGGCGGGCTGTGACGCGGTCCGGCCCGGCGTCGCCTGCCAGGAGATCGACCGGGCGGCCCGCGCCGTCATCACCGGATTCGGCTACGGCGAACGCTTCATCCACCGCACGGGCCACGGCATCGGCGTCACCACCCACGAGCCGCCGTACATGATCGAGGGCGAGGAACAGCCGCTGGTGCCCGGAATGTGCTTCTCCGTGGAGCCGGGCATCTATCTGCCGGGCCGGTTCGGTGTCCGGATCGAGGACATCGTGACCGTGACCGAGGACGGCGGCCGACGCCTCAACAGCACTGCCCGCGAACTGGCGATCGTCGAGTAGCGGGACGGGGCGCCGTGCGGGGCGTCCCGCACGGGTCCTCCGGTCGGCGCGGGCGCCCGGTGTCTCAGTCGTCGGCCAGCACCACGCACGACTCCGGCGGCAGATGCAGCAGCCCGTCGCCGCCGGGCGCCCGCAGCGGCTCCCAAGCGGCCACCACCCTGACTCCGGCACCCCGGCGCCGGCCACCGCCCAACGCGATCGTGGCCGGCTTCTCGTCGAGGTTGACCGCGATCCGCAGATCGCCCCTGCGGTACGCCAGCCAGCGTGCCTGCTCGTCGTGGGCGGTGCGCACCGACGCCAGATCCGGGTCGGAGAGGTCGGGCAGTGTGCGGCGCAGGGCGATCAGCTCGCGGTACCAGGCGTGCAGCCGGGCGTGCGGCTCCCGCGCCGGTTCGCCCCAGTCCAGGCAGGAGCGGTTCCGGGTGGCCGGGTCCTGCGGGTCCGGGATGTCGTCCGCCGTCCAGCCGTGGGCGGCGAACTCACGCCGCCTGCCGTTGCGGACCGCCTCGGCGAGTGCCGGATCGGTGTGGTCGGTGAAGAACTGCCAGGGGGTACGGGCGCCCCACTCCTCGCCCATGAACAGCATCGGGGTGAACGGCCCGGTCAGTACGAGGGCCGCGGCGCAGGCCAGCAGGCCGGGGGAGAGCGTGGCCGAGAGCCGGTCGCCCAGTGCCCGGTTGCCGATCTGGTCGTGGGTCTGGGCATAGCCGACGAAGCGGTGGGCCGGGGTGCGGGCGATGTCGACGGGACGGCCGTGGGTACGGCCGCGGAAACCGGAGTACGTGCCGTTGTGGAAGAACGCACTCGTCACGGTCTTGGCGACGGCGGCCAGCGGGGCGGCGGCGAAGTCCGCGTAATAGCCCTGCGACTCTCCCGTCAGCGCGGTGTGAAGGGCGTGATGGAAGTCGTCGTTCCACTGGGCGTGCAGTCCGATGCCGCCCGATTCGCGCGGTGTGGTCGTCCGCGGGTCGCAGAGGTCGGACTCGGCGATCAGCGACAGCGGACGGCCGAGTTCGGCCGCGAGCGCGTCGGTCGCCGTGGACAGTTCCTCCAGGAAGGTCAGTGCCCGGGTGTCGGCCAGGGCGTGGACCGCGTCCAGCCGCAGCCCGTCGAGCCGGTAGTCCCGCAGCCAGGCGAGCGCGCTGCCCAGCAGATACGCCCGCACCTCGTCCGAACCGGGGGCGTCCAGGTTGACCGCCGCGCCCCACGGGGTGTGATGGGTGTCGGTGAAGTACGGGCCGAAGGCCGGAAGGTGATTGCCGGACGGGCCGAGGTGATTGTGGACCACGTCCAGGAGGACCGCGAGCCCGAGACCGTGCGCCGTGTCGACGAAGCGCTTGAGTCCTTCCGGTCCGCCGTACGGCTCGTGCACGGCCCAGGGCGACACCCCCTCGTATCCCCAGCCGTGCGTGCCGGGGAAGGGGCAGACGGGCATCAGGGACACATGGGTGATGCCCAGTTCGGCGAGGTGGCCGAGGCGGGCCGCCGCGGCGTCGAAGGTGCCCTCGTCGGTGTACGTACCGATGTGCAGCTCGTACAGGACGGCGCCGGGCAGCCCGCGGCCCGCCCAGTCGTTGCGCCACTCGTACGCCGAGTGGTCGACGACGGCGCTCTCGCCGTCCGGCCCGTCCGGCTGGCGGCGCGACCGCGGATCGGGCAGCACGGGCCCGCCGTTCGCGCCGTCGGCGCCGGCGTTCAGGACGAAGCCGTAGCGGTCCCCGTCGGACGCCTGCGCCTCCACCGTCCACCAGCCGTCCCGCAGGGGATCGCGCCCCATCGCCCGCGGCTCACCCCCCAGCCGCAGTCCGACCGAGTCCGCATCCGGTGCCCATACCTCGAACAGCATGCAACGCTCCTCGTCTCCTCGCCCCCGTGTCCCATGGTCGGCAGTAGCCGCGACGGCTGCCTCACGACACTGGATCGAGCCCGTTACTGGCGATTAAGGTCTGGTTCTGATCATTGCCCCACCAGGTTCTGCTCAATACGCACTCCCTCTTACGGCTGTGGAGGCCGAGATGAATGTGCCGTCGTCGAATGCACCGTCGTGGGACGTGCCGTCGTTCCCGCCCGGATTCCTCTGGGGAGCATCCGCCTCCGCCTTCCAGACCGAAGGGGCGTCCGACACCGACGGCAAGGGGCCCTCCGGCTGGGACGCCTTCGCCGCACAGCCCGGACGGATCAAGGACGGTACCGACACCACCCGGGGGACCGGCTTCCACCAGCACTACCGCGAGGACGTCGCCCTCCTCGCCGGACTCGGCGCCGATGCCTTCCGGTTCTCCATCAGCTGGCCGCGGGTGGTGCCCGGCGGCAGCGGACCGGTCAACCCGCAGGGGCTCGACTTCTACGACCGGCTCGTCGACGAGCTCTGCGCCCACGGCATCACCCCGGCCCCCACCCTCTACCACTGGGACACCCCGCTGCCGCTGGACGAGGCGGGCGGCTGGCTCAACCGGGACACGGCCTACCGCTTCGCCGAGTACGCAGGCATCGTCGCCGAGCGCCTCGTCGATCGCGTACCGATGTGGATCACCCTCAACGAACCGGCCGAAGTGACGATGCTCGGCTACGCCCTGGGCGAGCACGCGCCGGGCCGCACCCTCCTCTTCGACGCCCTTCCCGCCGCCCATCACCAGCTCCTCGCCCACGGCCTGGCCGTACGCGCCCTGCGCGGCGCGGGCGCGGACAACATCGGCATCGCCGTCTCGCACACCCCCGTCTGGACCGCCGGGGACGCCGACGAGGACCGCTTCGGCGCGGAGCTGTACGACACGATCACCAACTGGCTGTTCGCCGATCCGATCCTCACCGGGCGCTACCCCGACGAGAACTTCGCCGCGCTGATGCCCGGCCCGGTCGAGGACGACCTGTCGACCATCTCCACCCCGCTCGACTGGTACGGGGTCAACTACTACAACCCCACTCTCGTCGGCGCGCCCGACGCGGAGGCCCTGGGCTCCTTCTCCGGCTTCGAGATGCCCGCCGGGCTCCCCTTCGGCATCCGCGAGATAGAAGGCTACGAGAAGACCGACTTCGGCTGGCCGGTCGTCCCCGACGGCCTGCGCGAAACCCTCGTCCAGCTCCGCGACCGCTTCGGGGACCGGCTTCCGCCGGTCTACATCACCGAGAACGGCTGCGCCGTCGACGAGCCCGCCCGGGACACCCGACGCATCGCCTACCTCGAAGGACATCTGAAGTCCCTGCGCACGGCCATCGACGCGGGCGTCGACGTCCGCGGCTACTTCACCTGGTCCCTCACCGACAACGTCGAATGGATCGAAGGGGCCGGCAAGCGGTTCGGCCTCGTCCACATCGACTACGAGACGCTGCGCCGGACCCCGAAGGACTCGTACGCCTGGTACCGCGATCTGATCCGAGCGCAGAAGTCCGGCACCGGCGGCTCAGCCCACTGACCTGATGCGCCACACCAGAACCCCGCCCACCACCGTCACCACGGTCGACGCCAGATACAGCCCGGCATAGCCACCCGCGTACGCCACGATCGGTGCGGCCAGTGCCGGGCCCAGCACCTGCGGCGCGGAGTTGGCGATGTTGATGACCCCCAGGTCCTTCGCCCGGTCGACGGCCGCCGGAAGGACCTGGGTGATCAACGCCTGGTCGACCGCGACGTAGATGCCGTAGCCGAGCCCGAGCACCACCGCGGCCACCATCGCCGCAGGCCAGGTGTGCCGGAACGTCAGCAGCAGCGAACCCGCCGCCATCACCGTCGAACTGACGCCGACCATCATCTTCCGCTTGCCCAGCCGGTCCGAGACGACCCCGCCCGCCACCGCGGTCACCACCACACCACCGGTGTAGAGCAGGGTCAGGTACAGAACGCCCATCTCCGGATCCGGATAGCGCACCGCGTCCTTGAGGAAATACAGCAGATAGAGCGTGCCGATCGCATTTCCCAACTGCACCAGGAAACGGGTCAGCCACGCCCACCCGAAATCGGGATGCAACCGCGGACTCACCCAGAAGTCCCTCGGCCGGACCGCCGGTCCTCGCACCCCGCCGGGCTCGACCGGGTCGCGCGTCAGCAGGACGAACGGCAGTGCGCACAGCACCACGAGCCCGGCCAGCACCAGATAGCCCGGACCGGTTCCGGTCACCGCCACCGACACCAGCAGCACCCCGAAGACCAGCCCCAGTGTCTGCGGTATCCCGATGAACCCCGACACCGCCGCCCGCTGCCGCACCGGCACCTGGTCGGGGACCACCGCGTTGGTGCCGGCCAGCATCGCGTTCAGCCCCAGTTGTGCCAGACACCAGCCGAGCGCCACCCCGACCACGGTGGTCTGCGCCGCCGTCACCACCAGACCCACCGCGCCGACCAGCGCACCGCCCAGGATCCACGGGTGCCTGCGGCCGAACCGTCCGGCCGTACGGTCCGACAGCGCTCCGGCGACCGGGTTGGCGATCACCGCGACCAGCGCCCCCGCGCCGGTCGCCCAGCCCAGCGCGACCTCCTTGCCGGACGAGGTCAGGGCATCGATCTGCTGCGCGAGCAGCACCTGGATCGGGGTGAGGAAGGCCATGTACAGGCCCAGGTTGGCCAGCACCAGGCCACCGATCCAGCCACCACCGACGCGTCGCCGCGGTTCCGTACGAGGATCGTCCAGGGTCATGGGGCGCTCGCCATCAGCTCGTAAGGGTCCGGCACAGTGCCCCCGGAGGTGCCCGGATCTTACGAACGACCCCCTGTGTGATCAATACTTCGCGCCATGGTTGCTTCATGGTGGTCCCGGGCCCGACTGGGGATCTTTGTGCACTGGACGCCCGCCTCGGTTCCGGGCTGGGCCCCGCCCCACGTTCCGGCGGACGAACTGCCCCTGGCGGGCCGCCGCTCGCCGCTCGGCTGGACGTCGTACGCCGAGTGGTACGAGAACGCGCTCCGTTTCCCCGGCAGTCCCGTCTCCGCGCACCACCGCGCGACCTACGGCACCCGTCCGTACACCGCCTTCGGGGGCGACTTCAACGACGCCCTGGACACCTGGGACCCCGCCGCCTGGGCCCGCAGCTTCCGCGCCGCGGGCGCCCGTTACGCCGTTCTCGTCACCAAACACCACGACGGGTTCTGCCTGTGGCCCTCCGAGATCGAGAACCCGCACCGCGCCGGCTGGCACACCACGCGCGACGTGGTCGGTGAGTTCGCCGAAGCCGTACGGGCCGAGGGGCTCCGCTTCGGCGTGTACTACTCCGGCGGACTCGACTGGACCTTCGACGACCGCCCCATCGGTACCGGCGCGGACACCGTGTCCGCGGTCCCGCGCGGCAACTACCCCGGATACGCGAACGCCCAGATGCGCGAGCTGATCCGGCGCTACCGCCCCGACATCCTCTGGAACGACATCGCCTGGCCGGCCTCCCGCACCGAGGTGCAACGGCTCGTCGCGTACTACCGCTTCACCGTCCCGCACGGAGTCGTCAACGACCGGCTGTTCCCGTACGCGCCGATGTGGCGCGCACTGCAACTCCCGGGCGTCAAGGCCCTGTACGACCGCTGGGAACGCCGCACCATCGCCCAGGGAGAGGGCTTCGTCCCGCGCGAACCCCCCTACTACGACTTCCGCACCCCCGAATTCGCCCGCTACACCGGACCCGACCCGTACGAAATCACCCGCGGCATCGACCACAGCTTCGGCTACAACCGCAACTCCCCGCCCGAGGCGTATCTCGGGCGGGACGCGCTGGACGCGCTGGTGCGGGGGACGGCGGCCGCGGGCGGCAACCTGCTGCTCAATGTGGGGCCGCGCGGCGAGGACGCGACGATCCCCGCCGAGCAGCAGCTCCGCCTGGACTGGCTGGCGGAACTCACCCCGGAACTCACACCATATGGACACGTTCCTGGTTGATGCGATGGCCGGCCCGTGCGAACGCGGCCGCCATCGGCGCATTGCCCCGGTCGGTGGCGCCCGCGATGAACGTGGCGCCCTCGGCCGCCAGGAAGTGCGTGCACTCGACGAGCAGGTCGTACCCGTAGCCGTGCCCGCGCTGCTCGGGTACGACCCCGATGAAGCCGATGCAGGGGCCGGACGGGTTGCGGGCGGGCACATGGATGCCGGCCGGCTCGCCGTCGGGGGTGTACGCCAGTTGCCACCAGGAGCGCGGTGACGGGCACCATCGGAAGAAATCGAGTTCCTCCTGCGCCGCCTGCTCCAGACCGCCGGGACCCTCGACGGCCCGCCGGGCATGCGCGTCCAGTGTGACGGAGTGGACCCGGCGCAGCACGTCGAGGATCACCGCGTCGTCCGGCTCCGGGCGGAAGACCAGCCGGCCGGGCCGCGCGGGCAGGCCGCACTCCGGCGTCCACTCGTAGCGGTACCGCTCGACCAGCGGCTTCATCCCGGCCGCACGGGCGGCGGCGATCCGGGCCTCCGCGGCGCCACGGACGTCGGGCCGCTCCCGCCAGTCGGCCGGCAGGATCAGCTCGTACTCGGCGTACAGCGGTGCGCGGCGCAGCAGTTCGGTGCCCGCCTCGTCGTCGCCGTCGGCGAAATCGAACCAGTTGAGCAGTATCGGCTCGGTGTCGTCGGGCCCGCCCCACCAGGCGGCCCGAGCGACCACGACACCGTCGCGCAGGGCGATCCAGGTCCACTCGGGCCGGTACTCGCCGCCGTTGAGCGAGGTGACGTACCGATGCCCGAAGGCGGCGCGGCCGACGAGATCACGGCAGCGCAGGGAGTGGAAAAGATGTGCGTCGCTCTCGGTGAGCGCGCGGATGACCAGATCGGTCATGGAAATGTCCTCCGGAAGAAGCGATGCGCTCCCGGTCAGACCGAAACCGGAACCGCCCGGCGAACGGGACGGGAGCGCGGGAATGAAGTGGTATGGGTACGCACTGTTCTCGCCTCCTTCCTCGGTTCTCGGGCGGATCCCCGTCACCGTATCCGGCGGTCCGGCCGACCGTCCACCCGATTCAGTCCCAGACCATGTCGAAGGCGCGCTCGAAGTTCACATACCCGAGACGTTCGAAGGACTTCGCCATCGGGATGTTGCCGAGGTCGGTGGCGGCCCGGATCCGCTCCACACCGTCCTGCGCGGCCAGTACCCGGGTGCCCTCGGCGAGGAGGTCGTCGATGTAGCCCTGGCCGCGCCGGGCCGGCGTTACGCCGATGTAGGCGATGACCGGGTTGTAGCTGTTGCGTGCCGGGATCACGAACCCGACCGGCTCACCACCGGGAAGTTCCGCGACGCGCCACCACTCCCGCGGTGTCGTGTACCCCGCCAGCTCCTCGTCGTAGTGCTTCTCGGCCGCCTCGCGGGCGCTCAGCCCGGAGGCCAGGTCCGCCCGGCCATGGGCGTCGAGGGTGCCCTCCATCACCGGGGTCATCAGCGCGAGGAGGTCGTCCCGTCCACCGACCGGACGGAACCGCAGCCGCCCGCTGTCCGCGGGGACCGGCGTACCGGCGCGCCACTCCAGGCGCAGCCGCTCGACCAGCATCCGCGCGCCGGAGCGCTCCATCACCCGGATCCGGGCCTCCACGACATCGCGGGCGGCCGGGTCCTCGCGCCAGTCGGGGGGCACGAACCGTCCGTACTCGGGCCGCGGGGCCCCCTCGGGCACGACCGCTGCCGTCGCCTCCTCCAGCAGCCGCAGCCCGGCCTCGCCGCGTTCGGGCTCGGGCAGGGTGTCGTCGAGGTCGAAGAAGTCCAGCAGCAGGGGCACCTCGCCGTCCCGGCTCCACCAGGCGATCCGCGCCACCACACGTTCGCCGCGCAACGCCACCCACATCCACTCGGGACGGCGACGTCCGCTCTCCAGGTCCTCGGCGAGCTCGTCGTCGAGGACGTACGACAACCGGCAAAAGAGCTCCAGCTCCTGCGGGCCGCGGAGCAGACGGACAGTCAGTTCCTTTGGTGCGGGGGACATGCGGTCTCCTCGAAGTGCGCGACAGGCGTTCCGCCTGTGCCGCGGCCGCCGGCGGGAGACAGTAGCAACGCCCTTTCCGCACCGCCCAGGAATTGCGGCCGGGTGCACGATGGAGAGTGGGTCGGGGAGCGGTGTCATGCGGCCTCGGATCCGAGGCGGAGAGGGAGGCGACGCGGAGCGTCGTCGACCGACGACCACGCCGGAGGCGAAGCCGCATGACGCCGGGAGCCCGCTCGCCATCGTGCACCCGGCCGTTACGGGCCAGGCGCCCCACGCAGGTCAGGAGCGCGGAATACGGGCCCGTTCTGGACACTCCGGGGCCGTCGCCCCGACAATTGGCCGGGTGACGTCCTCCTTCGAGTCCCACACGTATCCCGTGCGGCTGTCCGACGCCCAGCGCGACCGTGTTCTCGGCGTACTCAGAGACGGCGCGGCCCAGGGCATGCTGTCCCACGACACCTTCATGCGACGCATGGAACTGGCACTCGTCGCCCGGCATCCGGAGGAGCTGGAGGCGCTCACCGCCGACCTGGAGAGCAAGGGCCGCTGGTCGCGGCGGGCACTCAGGGTCGTGAGCGGGGTGTCCGGCTTCCCCGGCCGGGTGCGCCGGGTCTGGCAGACCGAACGGCTCCCGAAGCTCCTGCTCCCGGCTCCCAGCCCGTACCCCCTTCGGATAGGCCGCGATCCGGGCAACGGACTGCGCCTCAACCACGAGACCGTCTCCCGGCTCCACGCCGAACTCACCGCGCAGGGCGGACACTGGATGCTGCGCGACCTCGGCTCGACCAACGGCACCTGTGTCAACGGACAGCGGGTCATCGGTACGGTCCCGGTCCGCGAGGGGGACCAGGTGAGTTTCGGCCGGATGAGCTTCCGGCTCTCCGCACCCGTCCTCGGACCCCCTGCCTGAGACCGACCGGCAAACGGGGGCCGCGCGACGCCGCCTCCCCTTCACCGGTCGGTCCGAACCCTCCGGGACCCCGGCGGCTGCCGGATCAGGACTGCTGGTGCAGACCGCGTCCGGCGAGAGTGAGGAACGCTTCACCGACCGCCTCGGAGAGCGTCGGGTGGGCGTGGACATGGCGGGCCACATCGGCCGGTTCGGCGTCCCACCCGGTGATCAGCTGACTCTCGGCGATCATCTCGGAGACGTGCGGGCCGACGAGATGCACACCGAGCACCCGGCCGCCGCGCTCGGAGACGACCTTCACCATGCCGCCCTGTCCGTGCACCATGCCCTTGGCCACGGCCGTCAGCGGCATGGTGTTGACCACGACATCGTGTCCGGCGTCACGGGCCTGCGCCTCGGTGGGGCCCACCGCGGCGGTCTGTGGGGACGAGTAGGTGACCCGCGGGACCGCCGCGTAGTCCACCGCCGGTGAGCGGAGACCGGCCAGGGTCTCGGCGACCGCCAGGCCCTCGGCGAAGGAGGCGTGGGCCAGGCCCGGTGACGGCGGCGGCAGCAGATCGCCCACCACATGGATGCCCGGTACGGACGTTTCGAGACGGGCCCAGTCGGCGGGCGCCACATGGCCGCGGTCGTCGGCGACCAGACCGGCCGCCGCGAGACCGAGCCCGTCGGTCACCGGGGACCGCCCCACCGCGACGAGCAGCCGCTCGGCCCGCACCGTGCGGGTCTCCGCGGGCGCGGTGCGCACGGTCGCCCGTACCCCGTCGTCCAGTACGGCCACGTCCGACAGCCGCGCCCCGGTCAGCACATCGATGCCGCGCCTCTTCAGACCGCGGGTCAGATGACGCGACACATCGACGTCCTCCAGCGGCACGAGCCGGTCGGCGGCCTCGACCAGGGTCACGTGCGCGCCCATCGACCGGTGGAACGAGGCGTACTCGACCCCGATCGCCCCGCCGCCCAGCACCAGGACGGACCGGGGCAGTTCCGGCGCGAACAGCGCGTCGTCACTGGTGACCACGCGTCGGCCGTCGGCCATCAGGCCCGGCAGCGTGCGCGGCCGCGACCCGGTCGCGAGGACGATGCCGCGGCGTGCCACGACCTCCCCGTGCCCCGTCACGCGGGCGGTGCGAGGACCGGTCAACTCGGCGCTCCCGTGCACCACTTCGACCGCCGCGTGCGCGAGCCGGCCCGTCACGCCCCGGTGGTTGCGTGCCACGATGTCGTCCCGGGTGGCGATCAGCGCCGACCAGTCGACGGCCTCCAGGGTCGCCTTCACACCCCATCGCTCCCGCGCCTCCACGACGCCGTCCACGAGTTCGGCGGCGTGCAGCATCGCCTTGCTGGGGATGCAGCCGCGGTGCAGACACGTGCCGCCGACCTTGTCGCGTTCCGCGAGCACCACGTCCAGACCGAGGGCCGCCGCCCGCAGCGCCGTGGAGTACCCGCCCGTGCCACCGCCGATCACCAGCACATCGGTCTCGTTCATGCGCGTGTTCTCGTTCCTTGCCGTCGTCCCCGTCATGGCCCCAGCCTCCGTCCCGTCCTTGCCATGAGTCCAAGGCAATGTTTCTGTGGATCCGATGCACGGCATTTATGAGTCGTCTTCACGGGCACGGTCCACGAGGAGGGCGCGATGAGCCTGCGACAGATGGAGTACTTCGTCACGGTCGTCGAGGAGTCGTCGTTCACCCGGGCCGCCGAACTCCTCCACGTCACCCAGCCCGCGCTGTCGCACCAGATCAAGGCCCTGGAGAAGACCGTCGGGGGCGCCCTGCTCGAACGGCTGCCGCGCGGCGTGCGCCCGACCCCGATGGGCCGCGCCTTCCTGCCGCACGCGGAGCGGTCCGTGCGCAGCGCCGCCCAGGCGAGGCGCGCGGCCCGTGCCGCGGCGGGCGCGGAGGGCGGCGAGCTGCACATCGCGACGGTGCACGCGGTGGCCGTCGGCGTCCTGCCGGAGGTCTTCGCCCAGTGGCGCCGTGCGCATCCCGGGGTCGGGCTCGTCCTCCACGAGTACGCCACCACGGAGGCACTGGAGGAACAGATCGAACGCGGAGCCGCCGACCTTGCCGTCGGCCCGGCGCCGGCCGACTGGCCCGGACCCGTCGTCCCGATCGGCGCGGAGGACATCGTCGTGGTGGTCCCGTTCGACGACCCGCTCGCCGGACGTGCCTCGGTCCGCCTCCGGGAACTGGCCGACCGGTCCTGGGTGCGCTGCGCGATGGAACCCGTCGTCCAGGGACAGGCGTTCCTCGACCGGGCCTGTGGGGAGGCCGGCTTCACCCCCCGTACGGCGGTCCGCACCGAACACACGTCGACGGCGGTTCGGATGGCCGCGGCCGGGGTCGGAGTCGCCACGGCCCCCGCGCACATGGTCCGCGCAGCGGTCGGTGAGGACTGCGCGGTCCTCACTGTCGACCCGCCGTGGCGGCGCCCGCTGGCGGTCCTCTCCCGCGTCGAGCTGACCGGGGCCGCCGCCGCGTTCACGGAACTGCTCAAAGCCTCCGCCCCGTTCGACCGCCGGTCGTCCACGGACCGGGGCCCGGCCGTCCGGGTACCGCGCCGTCACCCGGACGGCCGTACGCCGACTGCGTGACGCCCCCGTCTGTGATCCCCTGGTGAGGAACCGCGCCGCACATCGCCGGCGCCCTGACGCCCCGGGGGTACGGATGCAGGCCGACGCGCCCGAAGGCATACCGGCACCCGGCCGGCGGTCGAGCCGGACGGCGCACGGATCCCGCCCCGGCACCGGCCCCAGCCTGCTCGCCCCCGGCGCCGCGCACGACCCGTACCGGCTCTACCGTGTCCTGCGCGAGGAATACCCGCTGAGCTACGACGCGCCCCTGGGTGCCTGGCTGGTCAGCCGCTACGCGGATGTGACCACGGCCCTCGGCGACCCCCGGTTCACCGGATTCCCGCACGACGGTGCGCCGCGCGGCGGCCCCGCACCCCTCGGGCTCTGCCACGGCAGCCACCTGTGCACGCCGCACGGACAGCGCGGGACCGCGACCGGACCGGGGTCACGTGGCACGACGGATCCCGGACCGGTGCCACGTCATATGACGGACCCAGGGGCGGTGCAATGTGACAGTGCGGCTCCGGGGCTGGTGGCACGTCACATGGCCGAACCCGGATCAGTATCACGTCACATGGCAGACCGGATCGAGCGCACCGCCCATGTACTGGCGCGCCGCATCGCGGGCCGCCCGCAGGCCGACCTCGTCGAGGAGTTCTGCCGCTGGCTGCCCGCCGGTTCCAACCCCGAAGCGCCTTCCCGCACGTACACCACCCGGCGGCCCCGCAGCGGCATCGGGAGCACCCTCACCCCTTGCATCCGCCACACCGGGCTCCGCGAGACGGCGCTCGCCTCCTTCCTGGCCAATCTCCTGGACGCCCCCGATCTCCTGGCCGCCCTGCGCGTCGAACCGGCCCTGGCCGACCGGGCCTGGACCGAGTCGCTGCGCCGCGACCCGCCCGTGCAGATCGTGCTGCGCCGCACCGTCACCGAGGTCGCCCTCAGCGGCGGCACGCTGCCCGCCGGGGCCCCCGTCGCCTGTCTGATCGGCTCGGCGGGCCGCGATCCGGAACGTTTCTCCGCCCCTGACCTCTACGACCCCTTCCGGCACGACCAGGGCAGTTCGCTCACCGGACCCGCCGACTGTCCGGCCGTCGTGCTCGGCCGGCTGGAGGCGCGGCAGGGCGTGCGCGCCCTGCTCGACGCGATGCCCCGGCTCCGCTGGGCGGAGGGCTTTTGCCCGGCCGGCACCGGACTGCTCACGCGCGGCCCGCGGGCCCTTCTCGTCCGGCCCGGCTGAGCAGCGCCACCGGACGTTCGGCGAAGAGCTCGGCCGCCGCGACCGTGGGCCCGGTGAACTTCCGGCCGGGTGTCAGCAGATCGGCCCACGGCCCGGCGTCCGGCAGCGTCAGTTCCGTCCCGCGCCAGCCGCCCGACTCCGCCAGCCGCAACGAGAGCCTGGTCACCGCGGTGACCACGTCGCCCGAGCGGCAGAAGGCCAGACAGTGCGCGGCCGCCGGTCCACGGGCACCCAGCGGGGCGTACGTACCCGACTCGCCGAACACCTCGGGCCGTTCGCGCCGCAGCCGCAACGCCGCCGCGGTGAGGTCGCCCTTCTCACCGAGGGACCACTCCTCGGACGGGTGGGTGAACGGCCGCCGGTTGTCCGGGTCGACCAGCGCCACGTACTCCCGCTCCGTGCCCTGATACAGGTCCGGCACTCCCGGCATCGTCAGCTGGACCAGCGCCGCGCCGAGCACATTGGCCCGGATGTGCGGATCGAGTGCGTCCGCGAACCGCTCCAGCGCCTCGCGCGCCGGACCGGTGTCCGCGGCCGGTCCCGCCGCGACGAAGTCCGTCACCGCCCGCTCGTACACCGGATCCGGCTCCGTCCAGTTGGTGAAGAGCCCCGCCTCGCGGACCGCCTTCAGCAGGCCGGGCTCCAGCCGGCCCGCGATCTCCCGGGCCGGCACCGTCGCGCATCCGAAGGCGGTCTGCCAGGCCTGCCAGGCGAGCTGCGCGTCGGGCGCGGTCGCGGGAGTCAGCCGTCCGAGCTCCACCAGCAGCTCGGCCCACTGCTCCGGACACTGGGTCAACACCGCGATCCGCGCCCGTACGTCGGCGCTCCGCTTGGTGTCGTGGGTGGTCAGAGCCGTGCCCGTGGCCGACAGGCCGCGCGCCTGCCGGGCACAGAACGCGTGGAACTCCTCCGGCGCCACCGCCGGCCGCCCGGGGTCGCCGCCCACCTCGTTCGCCGAGATCAGCGGTACGTACCGGTAGAACGCCATGTCCTCGACCGACTTGGCGCGCAACGCGGACGCGGTCTGGGCGAACCGGGCGCAGAACGCGGACCGGTCTGCCCCCTCGCCCAGCCGCCCCAGTGCCAGCTCCCGTACGACGTCGACGGCCGACGCCTCCTCCGGGACGGAGAACACCGCCTTGGCGTCCCGCACGACCGAATCCGGGAGCGCCGCCTCGGCCGACTCCGTGCGGGGGCCCCCGGCCGTCGCGTACGGGCGGTAGACGGGCACCCGTACGAGCAGTTCGCGCACGGCGGTGTGCAGCGTCCATGGGGCGTGGTCGCGAAGGAAGGGGTCCTCGGCGCAGACGCGTACGGCGAGCCTGGTCAGCAGCGCGGTCTCGGCGGCCAGCTCGTGCGTCACCACACGGTACGCGGCCCGGCGGACCGTCGCCGCCCAGTCACCGCCGCGCCCCTCGGCGGGGCGGGCGTACGCGCGGTAGTGGCCGACCAGCTCCGCGGCGCCCATCGGGTCGACGAAGACACCGTCGACACGGTGCAGCGCGTCGTACCCGGTGGTCCCCGCGACCGCCCAGTCGGCGGGCAGCGGTTCGGAGCCGGTGAGGATCTTCTCCACCACCGTCCACCGTCCGCCGGTCGCCGCCGAGAGCCGCTCCAGATAGGCCGCGGGCTCGGCGAGTCCGTCCGGGTGGTCGATGCGCAGCCCGTCGACGACCCCGTCCCGCATCAGTTCGAGGATCTTGTCATGGGTGGCGGCGAAGACCTCCGGGTCCTCCACCCGCACGCCGATGAGGTCGGAGATGGTGAAGAACCGCCGGTAGTTCAGCTCGGTACGGGCCAGCCGCCACCAGCCGAGCCGGTAGTGCTGGGCATCCAGCAGCTCGGGCAGCGGCAGACGGGCGGTACCGGCCCGGAGCGGGAACTCCTGCTCGCCGTGGCGCAAGACCTCGCCGTCGACCCGGAGCCTGTCGAGTTCGTCGCCGATCCGCCCTGCGAGCACCGGCAGCAGCACCTTGCCGTCCCCCGCCGCCCAGTCGATGTCGAACCAGCGGGCGTACGGGGACCCGGGGCCTTCGCGCAGCACCTCCCACAGGGCGTGGTTGTGGCGCGGGACGGCCGCCATGTGGTTCGGCACGATGTCCACCACCAGCCCGAGACCGTGCTCACGCGCCGTGCGGGCCAGCTCCCGCAGCCCTTCCTCACCGCCGAGTTCGGCGCGTACCCGGGTGTGGTCGACGACGTCGTATCCGTGTCTGGAGCCGGGCACGGCTTCGAGCACGGGGGAGAGATGCAGATGGGAGACGCCGAGCGCGGCGAGATACGGCACGGCGTGAGCGGCGGCCGAGAACGGGAAGTCCGGCTGGAGCTGGAGCCGGTAGGTGGCGGTGGGCGTCATGCGCCGTTACGTACCCAGCCCGCGGCCTTCTGTGTCACGCAACGCCGCAAAGGGCTCGACCGGCGGTGCGGACGATCGCCGGACGGGCCGTCGGTCCCGGACCCGCCACCCGCGGGGGCCGCCGGTCCCGGTCCTACGCGGGGCGCTGCAGCACCGCCATGCTCCGCCCGACCAGCCTCACCCGTTCGCCCGCCGAGACCTTCGGCCCCGAGCGGGGAAGCACCCCGGCCGGACGCGCCGTGTCGACCACCACCGTCCACTGCCGGCCGTGATTCACCGGAACCGAGAACTCCAGCGTGTCGGCGCTCGCGTTGAACATCAGCAGGAACGAGTCGTCGGAGATCCGCTCGCCGCGCGGCCCCGGCTCCGAGATCGCGTGACCGTTGAGAAAGACCGTCAGCGCCTTGGCGTGCGCGGCCTGCCAGTCCCGCTGCGTCATCTCGCCGCCCTCGGGCGTGAACCAGGCGATGTCCGAGAGCTCGTCGTGCGTGCCCTCGACCGGACGCCCGTGGAAGAACCGGCGACGCCGGAAGACCGGATGGTCGCGGCGGAGCCAGACCATCGCCCGGGTGAACTCCAGCAGGCTGCTCCCGAGGCCGTCCCCCTCGTCCGGGGCGTCCTCGTCCGCGTCGCTCCCCGGGGCTTCGGCCGGCTCGGGCCAGTGCACCCACGACAACTCGCTGTCCTGGCAGTACGCGTTGTTGTTGCCCCACTGCGTGCGCGCGAACTCGTCGCCGTGGCTCAGCATCGGCACGCCCTGCGACACCATCAGCGTGGCGATGAAGTTCCGCATCTGCCGCATCCGCAGATCCAGCACCTCCGGCTGGTCCGTCTCGCCCTCCGCACCGCAGTTCCAGGACCGGTTGTGGCTCTCGCCGTCCCGGTTGCCCTCGCCGTTCGCCTCGTTGTGCTTCTCGTTGTACGAGACCAGGTCGTGCAGCGTGAATCCGTCGTGGCAGGTGGTGAAGTTGATCGAGGCGAGCGGCCGCCGTCCGTCGTCCTGGTACAGGTCCGACGAGCCCGTCAGCCGTCCGGCGAACTCGGCGAGGGTCCTCGGCTCGCCCCGCCACAGGTCCCGCACGGTGTCCCGGTACTTGCCGTTCCACTCGGTCCACAGCGGCGGGAAGTTTCCCACCTGGTAGCCGCCCTCGCCCACGTCCCACGGCTCGGCGATCAGCTTCACCTGGCTGACCACCGGGTCCTGCTGCACCAGGTCGAAGAACGAGGACAGCCGGTCCACCTCGTGGAACTGCCGGGCCAAGGTGGCCGCCAGGTCGAAGCGGAAGCCGTCCACGTGCATCTCCGTGACCCAGTACCGCAGGGAGTCCATGATCAGCTGGAGTACGTGCGGCGACCGCATCAGCAGGGAGTTCCCGGTCCCCGTGGTGTCCATGTAGTACCGCTGGTCGTCCGCGAGGCGGTAGTACGAGGCGTTGTCCAGACCCCGGAAGGAGAGCGTCGGACCCAGGTGGTTGCCCTCCGCGGTGTGGTTGTAGACCACGTCGAGGATCACCTCGATGCCGGCCTGGTGCAGCGCCCTCACGGCCTGCTTGAACTCCAGCACCTGCTCGCCGCGGTCGCCCCAGGAGGCGTACGCGTTGTGAGGGGCGAAGAATCCGATGGTGTTGTAGCCCCAGTAATTGGCCAGCCCCGCGTCCGCCAGCCGGTGGTCCTGGACGAACTGGTGCACCGGCATCAGCTCGATCGCCGTGACCCCCAGTTCCGTCAGATGGGCGATCACCTCGGGATGGGCCAGTCCCGCGTAGGTGCCGCGCAGTTCCTTCGGCAGCCCCGGATGGAGCATCGTCAGGCCCTTCACATGGGCCTCGTAGATCACCGTGCGGTGGTAGTCGGTACGGGGGCGCCGGTCGTCGCCCCAGTCGAAGTACGGGTTGACCACGACCGAGGTCATGGTGTGCGGCGCCGAGTCGAGATCGTTGCGCGCGTCGGGGCGGCCGAAGGGATAGCCGTACACCGCCTCGCCCCACCGGATCTGCCCGGCGACCGCCCTGGCGTAGGGGTCGAGCAGCAGTTTCGCCGAATTGCAGCGGGCACCGCGCTCCGGTTCGTACGGTCCATGGACCCTGAATCCGTACCGCTGACCGGGCATCACCCCGGGAAGATAGGCATGCCGGACGAAGGCATCGGTCTCCCTGAGCTCCACCGCCGTCTCGGAACCGTCGTCGTGCAGCAGGCACAACTCGATTCGGCTGGCGGCCTCCGAGAAGACCGCGAAGTTGGTCCCGGCGCCGTCGTACGTGGCGCCGAGCGGATACGCCTGTCCCGGCCAGACCTGCATAGGTTCGACTCTTCCTCTGATCCGGGTGCCTGGGGCTTGCGGGCTGCTTGAGCCAGATCTTCCCCGAAAGACGTGCGGCTACCTAGGACGTCGCGCGGTCCGGTCAACATCGGTCCTCTCCGTGTCGCCCGAAACCGGAATCCGGGGCCCCGATTCGACCGCAGGCCCCGTACAGGGCCCCGGACGAGGGACTCAATCACTATGAATCCGCTCACTACGGCAGATCTTGCCCCCAGGAACATGCGTACGTCATAGGGGAGTTGAGGAAGCAGCCTGTGCATCCGGCTGCACCGGCTCCCGCTCGCGGAGTACCCTTCCTTGATCGTTGGTGGGGGAGTGGAAGGCGGTGCGCGGTTGAGCTCGGGAGGGTTCGAGCTGCCCCCAGGTGACGCAGGTCACGAGGGGGAATCCACCGATGCCCCGCCAGGGGCGGTCTCGCTTGCGCAGCCCATGGAGATCGGCGCGGAACTGGACTGGGGAGCGGACGCCTGGAGCGAGGTGCGCACGCGCGCCCAGCGGGCCGGACGTGCCTACATCTGGCTCAATCTCGTGGAGCAGCGGCTGCGCGCCGTGGTCGCCGCGGTGCTCCGGCCCATCTACGAGCCGGTCCACGGCGAGGACTGGGTGGTGGCCGCCGCCGGGCCGGCCGGACAGGAGTGGGTGCAGCGCGCCGTGGCCGTGCGCGAGGTCTCGCGCCGCAAGGGCTATCTGCTGGACCCGGCCGACGACAACGTGCTCAGCTTCCTCACGCTGCCGCAGCTGCGCGAGCTGATGGTCCAGCACTGGCCGTGCTTCGAACCGTACTTCGACGACCGACGCGAGGTCGAGCTGGCGCTCGACGAACTGGAGGTCGCGCGCAATGTGGTCTCCCGCAACCGCGCCCTGAACGAGGCCGTTCTCGCCCAGGCCGAGCGTGCCTCCGCCCGGCTCCTGGAGATCCTGGGCAGTGGCGCCGCGGTCCCGTCGTCCGACCGGCTGCCGGTCGACGCCGTCGAGGAGCTGGTCGGCGACCGGTACGCGGACGTGGTCTCCGTCCACTCCGACCGGGTGCGCCTCCAGCGCCAGCTGCCCGCCGAGGACCTCTTCGGCGGTTCGCGCCGTCTCGACGCGATCGGCATAGGGCTCAACCTGCTCGTGCAGAACTTCTCCGGCCGCAGGCTGATCCGGCTCGCCGAGTCGGGCTGCCGGGTCCGGCTGCTCTTCATCAACCCGGCGAGCAGCGCGGTCAAGCGCCGGGAACGGGAACTGGGTCTCAAGAAGGGTGAGCTGAGCCGGTCGGTGGAGATGAACATCCTTCACATGCGCCGGGTCCGCTCCAAGCTCCGTGACCCGGGCGCCTTCGAGATCCATGTCTTCGACGAGACGCCGCGCTTCACGGCCTATCTGGTCGACGGCGACGGGACGGACGCGGTCGGGGTCGTCCAGCCGTATCTGCGGCGCGCACGCGGCATGGAGGCACCCGTGCTGGTGCTGCGGGGCGGCGGGCGTGCGGTGGTCCGGGCGGGCCAGGACAACGAGCACGGGCTGTTCGAGACGTACCGCGAGGAATTCGAGTCCGTGTGGACGGACTCCCGGCCCGTCTCCTGAGGGGCCCTCGCTCCGTTGTCAGTGGTGCGTGCGAGGGTGGTCATCACCTGGGGGAGAGCACCACGAAGGAGGTACGGGATGAGCTGGCACCGGGAGGCGCTGGTCGGCTTCGACCTGGAGACGACGGGTACGGAACCGCTGGAGGCCCGGATCGTGACAGCCGCGGTCGTCGATGTCGCGAGCAGGGACGGGGAGCCGGTGCGGCAGCACAGCTGGCTGGCGGATCCGGGCGTCCGGATTCCCGCACAGGCCTCGGCGATCCACGGCATCAGCAGCGAGCGGGCGGCGGCGGAGGGCCGACCGGTGCGCGAGGTGGCCGACGAGATCGCCGAGACACTCACCGGCCACTGGCGCCAGGGGGTGCCGGTCGTCGCGTACAACGCGGCCTTCGACCTGACGCTGCTGACGGCGGAGCTCCGGCGGCACGGGCTGCCGTCGCTGAGCGACCGGCTCGACGGGGCGGGGATCGGACCCGTCATCGACCCCTACACCATCGACCGGGCCGTCGACCGCTACCGCAAGGGCAAGCGCACCCTCGAAGCGGTCTGCGTCGAGTACGGCGTGGTGCACGGCGGCGCCCATGACGCGGGGGCTGACGCGTTGGCCGCGGTCCGGGTGGCGTACGCGATAGCCGAGCGGCACGGCTCGGTGGCGGGGCTGACCGCCGCCGAGCTGCATGAGCGCCAGGTGGAGTGGTACGCGCAATGGGCGGCCGACTTCCAGCAGTTCCTGCGCCGCAAGGGCACGGCGGACGCGGTGGTCGACGGTCACTGGCCCCTGCGGGAGCCGGCCCGGGTGGCGGGCTGAGAGTCCGAGCCGGTGCGGGGGCCGGGGGTGCGACGGCCGCCGGACGGTCCTGGTCACGGCGTCAGAACGGATACCACCGCACGGCGGTGTCGCCGTCGCGCAGCGACGCCACCCGGCGGCGGAACTCCGCGAGGGCCTTCGGGTTGGTCGGCGCGTGCTGGGACACCCAGGCGCAGCTGGCCGTCTCCCGCGCACCGCGCAGCACCGCGCAGCCGTCCCATGCGCGCACGTCCCAGCCGTAGGCGGCGGTGAACGCGTCGTACGCCTCGGCCGCCAGTCCGTACCGGTCCCGGGACAGCGCGAGCACCACCAGATCGTGCTCGCGCAGATCCGTGGAGAAGGTCTCCAGGTCGACCAGCACCGGCCCGTCCGGACCGACGTGGACGTTCCGGGGGAGCGCGTCGCCGTGGATCGGGCCGGGCGGAAGATGAGGGACCAGCGCGGCCGCGGCTGCGGCGAAGCCGTCGCGGCGTTCACGCAGATAGTCGGCGTCGGCCGGGTCGATCGCATCGCCCGCGAGCCGCAGCCAGCGCTCGACCCCGCCCAGCAGCTCACGGCGCGGAAGGGTGAAACCGTCCGGGTCGGGCAGTGCGTGGACCAGGGTGAGCAGGTGCGCCAGATCCCGCGGCTCGGCCGGGCGTACTGCGTCGGGCAGCCGGTGCCAGAGGGTCACCGGGTGGCCCTCCACCAGCCGTGCCCCGGGCTCCGCGGCCCGTACGGCGGGAACCCCGGAGGCGGCCAGCCACTGCGCGACAGCCACCTCGCGCTCGGCCCGGTCCCGAAGTTCCGGGTTCCGCACGGCGTTCCGGCCGACCTTGACCACCAGGTCGTCCACGGCGAACACCGCGTTCTCACCCAGCGCGAGCAGTTCCGCACCGCCGGACAGCCCGGCAGCGGTCAGCACCTCGCGCGCACGCATCTCGTTCATGTCTCTGATTTTCGCATCCGTGCAGGCCCGCTTGACGAACCGATGGACCGTCAGCACGATGACGAGGGCCACCTGAGCGGCCAGAACGGTATGAAACCGATCGAATGACGCAAGGGGGCGAATTCATGACATTGGCGACTGCAACCGTACGAACCGGGAGGCACGGCCCGACCGGCGGCCCGCACGGCAGACGGATCGGGACGACGCGCCGGAGCGGGGGCACCTGGTTCCTGGTACTGCCCGCGCTGATCCCGATCCTGATCCTCAGCGTCGGCCCGCTCCTCTACGGCATCGCGCTGGCCCTCACCGACGCCCAGTCCGGCCGCACCCGCTCCACCCAGTGGGTGGGCGGGCTGAACTTCCAGGATCTGCTGCACGACGCCCTCTTCTGGGACTCGTTCCGCATCGGCCTGCTCTGGGCGGTCGGTGTCACCGTCCCGCAGTTCGTGCTGGCGCTCGGCCTCGCCCTGCTGCTCAACCAGAATCTCCGGCTGCGCTGGCTGGCGCGGGCGCTGGCGATCGTCCCATGGGCGATGCCGGAAGTGGTCGTCGGCATCATGTGGCGGCTCGTCTACCACCCGGACGCGGGCGTCCTCAACGAGACCGTGCGCGATCTCGGCCTCGGCGACGGCCGGGCCTGGCTCACCGGACTGGCCACCGCTCTGCCCGCCGTGATCGTGGTGGGCGTCTGGGCCGGCATGCCGCAGACCACCGTCGCCCTGCTGGCCGGACTGCAGAACACCCCGCACGAACTCCACGAGGCGGCCGCACTGGACGGAGCGGGCGCCTGGCGCCGCTTCCGCACCGTCACCTGGCCCGCGCTCAGACCCGTCGCGCTCTCCATCACCGCGCTCAACTTCATCTGGAAGTCGAAGACTTGGGGTGCTAAATGGCCCTCACCTGCAGGTTCCTTGATCTGGTGAGAGGGAGTGGGAAACATCTGGGAGATGATCTAGCTCTTCTCCCTGCTCAGTCGCTCCTGCAGCCCGTCCCAACGCTCCTGCATCGTCTTCATGATGGCACGCTCCATCGGAACCGTCACGCTGCTGTACAAGCCCTCGACGCCCGGCACTTCATGCCCCATCCGGGACTCCACAGCAAACTTGCTGTGCCCATCCTCGTCGAGCCAGGCCTTGTGCCCGTGCCGCACGAGATACAGCCGCTTACCTGCGAAAGACGGGACCGGGGGAATGGCCGGCCGCGCCTTCCGGGTCCGCGGTCCGGTGCGCTTTTTTGCGCCGTCGGCGATCGGCCGCCAGTACCGGTAGTCGAAGTTCACCGCACCCAGCGAACCGCCCTGCATCGCTGGGAAGACCCAGTTGTGCCCGTGGGACGAGAGGAGCCCTTCCAGCATCTCCGCGAGGAACGGTGGCACCACCAGCGCCCTGTGACTGTCGTACTTCGGCGGAAAGAACTGAAGCTCACTGTCTGAGTACTGAACTTGGCGTTCCACACGAATGGCAGGCATCAGGTCTCCACCCTTGCCATACCGCTCAGCGTCCTCCTCGTACCGCTCGAACTCGTCGGGCTCCGCACGCGGGTCGCTGCTGGGCCAGTTCGGGTAGCAGTACTCCCGCGTAAGGCCAAAAAGTTCAGCCGGCCGCATGCCCGTCGCAGCCATCGTCCAGAGGAAGACGTAGCCGGACTCACCGAAGACCGTCCGAGCGTTGCGGGCGAGCTGCTCGACAGCTTCGGGCGTCATGTCCTTCTTGCGCTCCTTGGGCTTCTTCGTGAACTTGCCCCTGCGTCTAGTGCGTTCGACTGGCGACGTCTTGATGAGTCGCGGAACGGCGTCGTCGAGGATCATGCCGAAGATCATCATGACGTTTCTTGCCGAGCTCGCCTTCATCTTTCCGTGGACATGCTTCTTGAACGCTCGGTAGGCGAGGATGTCGATGTCAGCGACCGACGCCTTCTGCTTCGCGAAGTACGGGCGGATGTGTGTCTCGATGGCCGACCGGTAGCCGCGCTCGGTCAGGTGCCTGTGATCCATTCCGGCAAGCCAGTCGTCCAGCCAGTCGGACATGAGCGTCGCGCCGTCGCGGTTCTTGACGTGGGTGCCGTGGCGGATCTCGTACATCTTGTCGAGTCCGTGCTGAATGGCCTCTTCTTCGTCGGTGAATCCGCCCTTGGACTCGTACCGCTTGCGGCCGTTCTCCAGGTACTCACCGCTCCACCACTTCACGCGGCATGTGCCGCCCCGCCACTCGACGTGGACGTGCTGGTGAATCCGGCTCATTGAACCCCCTCGGCAGGTGAGACGCGGGTGCTCGGCAGGTACCCCTACCGCCGAGACAGCCCGACGTTCTCCATGGTGTCAGCCGCGTTGCCCGAGTGGACAGTCGCGGCAGGCGCCACAGTTTCCTCCGAGTTCCCTCACCATCTCCTTCAGTGCGGCAGAGGCAGCACTGTTGGTCTGGCGGGGGATCACACACACGATCCTCTTGTTGACCAAAAAGCTATGGCCAAGGAAGTTCGGCCCGTAGTCAACTATGAGCGGCTCGCTGTATTGCATGGCTCCCCCTTGCGTGGGTGTTGCGGGAGCCTCCAAGGGCATGCTTCGACTCTGCCATGTTCAGGGTCAGTTGGGACCACCTGTGGCCAAAGTGGTGGGAGAAAAAGTAGCAATGAGAACTTAAAAACAAATGGTTGTACGCCAACTGGGTGAACTTCAGTCAGATCAATCCGTTGGCCTTCAGGTCGCGTACCGCCCTGTCGCTCAGCTCGCGAATCTCCTCCGCGGTGAGGCCGCTCGTGGTGGCGATCGTCGCCAGCTGAATCACGTCACGGGCGCGGCCTTCAAGGTCGGCTACCGGCCTTTGTGAGATCTCGGCGCCCGGCGCGCCTTCTGCCGGCTTGGTGAGGATGGGCTCCTTGCCCTCCAGGATGCCGACGGCGCTGCCGCTGGCCCAGCCGAGCACTGGGTCGACCTTGCTCACACTCATCAGTCGAACGTTGTCGGCTTCCTCGATGCGCTGCCAGGTGTCCTTGGACATGCCGGCGAGCGCAGCAGCCTTCTTGCGGGGGATTCCTAGCTCCAGGCGTCGATCCTTGACGTGCTTCGCGAGCCGGGCGGGGTCTTGGTGGGCCATGAACCCCATCTTGACAGGGCCAGCCAGGGCCAGCCAGGGCCACACGGCAACTAAGGCTGAATCCATGACCTGCACGTTTGCTCTAGGACTCACCAGGTCGATATTGGTGGCTAACTCTGGCGCGACCAGTGACTAACTAGCGCTGGACATGAGGACTAACTAGGTCTAACTTTGAGTCATGCACCAACCCCCAACCACGTTCCAGGTGGACGGGACGGTCATCCGTGAAAAGCGGATGGCTGCCGGTTTCGAAACCTCTGAGCTGGCCGAACGCGCGGGGATCAGCAGGCGCTACCTCAGCCATCTGGAGAACGGCACCCGCTCACATATGCGACCCGCACCTTATGCACGGCTGCGTCGAGCCCTCGGCGCGGCCGAATACGACCTCCTGACCCCACCCGAGGTCCCGCCCCCCAAGGAGTGACACACATGAACGGCAGCAAGTACGAGCTGTACGGCCGACCGGAAGCCCCTGCGGATCTGAACCAGGAGTTCATGACGGTTCAGGAGACGGCCTTCGTCCTCGGCTGCAGCGTCCCCACGGTGCGTCGGCGCTTGCAGGCTCTTGGCATCAAGAGCACTCCGGGTCGCCGGATCTTGACGAGCAAGCAGGACCGGCTCGACATCCACAACGCGTCCCGGACCGAACCGCGGCAGCGCAGGCGCGCTGGCCGTCGCCTCCCCGCCGCTGCCTGACCGCAGCAAAAGAGGCCGCCCCGCACGACCAAGCCCGGGACGACCTCCGTGACCCACCCACACACGTCAAGACGAAAGGCGGGCCCCGTGCCCAACATCATCGCATCCCCTGAGGCTCAGGCCTCTGCCCCGTTCTCTCACAGGTACCCCGAGCTCCACGTCGACGGCTGCCCCGATGCGTCGTGCCTGGCCTGCCGGGCTCTGACCGCGTCGACCCTCGCCTCTGTCGACGACTGGCTGGACCGCCGCGGAGTCTTCGCGAAGCAGTACCACGAGAACGTCGAGGGCGAGTTGATCGTGACCGGCCTGCGGGTCGGCGAGCGCCCGAACCACTTCGTCGCCCGCTTCGGTGACGCCATCGTCCGGCACCGGGACGGCACCTTCTCGGTGCGGTCCCACGCGGTCGACCCGGGCGAGCTGACCTCTGCGCAGTGGAACGCCCGGTACCCGGTGGGTACGCCGGTGAAGGCGTACCCCGGCGTCTACGGCGAGGACGGGTTCACCACCTGGACGACCAGCAAGGCATGGACGCTTGGCGGCCACACACCGGTCGCCCTCGTCGAGGGCTACTCCGGCGGCATCGCTCTCACGCACCTCGACGTGATCGAGGTGGCCGCATGAACGCCCCCCTGTCGCCGCAGCGCGAGGCCGAGATCCGCACCGGCCTGGACGCCATTCCCGCGCCTCCCTGGCGCTGGATCGGATCGCGCCACGCTGGTGGCCCGCAGCTCGTCACCGACCACTCCGGCCGCCAGTACGTGCTGCGCGCCGCCAAGCCGACCGACCACCGGGGCGATGAACTTCTTGACCCCGAGACGGACTACGTGGTCTACGGCGACCTGGAGTTCCGAGACCAGCGTGAGGGCGAGGAGTACTCGACGATGCGCTCGGGTGACGCGCTCGCCATCGGTCGCACCGAGTACGACCCGGACAGCATCGTCGGCGTCGCTAACCCGGTCGCCCGCTGGCTTGAGGCATCGGCGCAGTACGCCACCGACCTCCTCGCCGAGCTGGACCGTGTCCGCGCCGAACTGGCTACGGCCCGTGCCGACGCGCTGACTGACTTCGCGGCCCGCCTCACCCGCAAGGCCGAGGCTATGGGCGCCGAGTGGTTCCGCGCGGACCAGGTATGCGAGGCGCTTCACCGCGTCGCTGCCGAGCCGGAACCGGCCGAGAAGCCCGCTGAGCAGCTTGCAACAGGCGGTGCGGCATGAGCGCCGACGACAAGCTGACGGTGAGCGCTGCGGAGATCCGTCTCGCCCAGTACGGCGAGCAGTCCGGGCTCCGGGTCGCCACCTACGACAGCGGCACCGAGAAGGCGCTGCATCAGATCGCGCTCACGCTCCTTGCCGAGCTGGACCGTGTCCGCGCCGAGCTGGCCGCCCTGCCGACCCCCGTCGTGGAGACCGCCTTTCGTGATGCCCTCGGCAACGTCTGGCCCGTGGGCCACTTCCCCGCCGAGATTGAGGCGCGGGTCCTCCAGACGACCCCGACCATCCAGCGCACCATCCGGATCAGCGAGTGGACCGAGGTGACGTCATGAGCGCCACCGACCTGGCCCGCGTGGACGTGCCGACCGCCGACTGGGTGGCCGCCGCCGACGGGCTGACCGCTCTGAAGGCCGAGCGCCTCGCCGCTGGCCTGGCCGCCGAGTACCGGCACCTCCTCTACGACGCCGACCCGGGCAGCACCGTCCCGCCGCTCGTCGACCTCCACCACCACAAGACCACCCGCAGGGGGACCCAATGAGCTACACCGCCACATTCTTCCTGGGCGCGAAAGCCCATTTCCGGGGCAAGGCGTCTGTGCATCCTGTGTTGTACGTGGAGCCGGACGGCGAGAACCGGCCTGGCCACATCACTTTCCAGCTCGACTCGGAGCTCAGCACCGACGAGCAGCTGAAGGTCGCTGACTGGTTCGCCAAGGCAGTGACTGCCTGGCGTGATGAGATCGCAGTGCGAGCTGATCAGCAGCGCACCACTGCCGACGAGCTCGAAGCCGCCCGCAAGGAGATCGCCCGCCTCAAGGCCGAGGCCGGTGAGGCGTCATGACCCCGTACCTGCACGACGGCGTGACCTTCGACCTGGACGTCCCGCACGCCGATGTCCTGGGCGTCGAGTGGACGTGGTCGGGCACCTGGGCCGACAGCGAGCCGCTGCTCCGGTGCCGCTCGGACCGCTCCGACTGCCAGACCGAGCTCCCGCTGCCGACGGTGTACCGCGACCACGGCCCGCTGATCCCGATCTCGCCCCGGCCGACGGCGGGCCAGTACCGGGCTGCGGTCGACCCGGACTACGCCGACACCGTGGCCTCCGGGTACGTAGAGACGCCCGCCGCGTTCGGTGCACGCCTCGCCGCCCAGACCATCCCGCAGGCGCCCGGCCGGGTCCTCGCATCCAGCCCGCTGGAGCAGACCGGGTTCCGCGCTTTCATCCGCAGCCTCAAGGAGGCCCGTAATGCCTGAGCTGATGGTCCAGATCGAGGACTCCACCGTCCCGCTCGCCAAGTGCGTGTGGATCACCTGGGCGCCCTGTGGCTGCCCGTGCGGAGCCCTTACCGCCGGCTATGGCGATACCGCGCACGCCACGGAGGGCCAGGCCCTCGCCGAGATCTGGCCGACGAAGCGTGAACGCGACAAGTACACCCGCCAGGGCTACCGGGTCGAGCTCATGTCCTGGGACCGCTACCAGGCCGAGATCGACCTGGCAGCGAAATGCCCGCACATCGCGACCGCCTCGTGAACGCCACCGCCGCCTGACCCGCCGGGCCGGCCGTGACCTGACCGGCTGGCCCGGCGCACCACGCAGAAGCCCCGCCAATCGAAGTGGCGGGGCGTCCACCACCAAGCATCCCAGGAGACAGCATGTCCGTCACCATCAACGCCCACCAGCTCGGACGCCTCATCGACAAGGTCCGCGGCCACGTTGGCAGCGAGTACACCGAGGTCTTGCACGGCATCCGGCTGGATGTCGACTCGACCTACCTGTACGCCGTTGCCACCGACCGTTACACCGTGGCCGTCGCCCGCTACCGCCACGACGGAGAGCAGAACGGCGAGCCGCTCGCCCGCACGGTCCCCGCTTCGTACCTCCGCACCCTTCGCGAGTGGATCAGCACACAGGAAGGCCAGTTCGGCGTCACGATCAGCACCAAGGTCGGTCGCCTCGTCTTCGCCACCCCTCACACCGAGATGCGCATCCCGGTCACGGACAGCCAGGAGTTCCCGGACTGGCGGGGCCTGATCCGCGGCGTGGTCAACCAGCCCGGCAGCGAGGAGCTGTTCCCGGCCCTGAACTCCGGCTTCCTGGCCCGTTGGGCTGAGGCAGGCGACAACATCCGTGTCCGGGTCGCCGCCGAGGACAAGGCCATCGCCGTATTTGCGGACGATTTCATCGGCGCACAGGTGCCCGCCCGCTACTCGGGGGTCAGCCCGGTCAAGCAGCAGACCTTCGGAGAAGCGCAGAACGCCTGGGGCTGGACGCTCCTCCAGGGCGCCGACGGCCTCGACATGGCAACGGACATGCCCGCCGAGCAAGACCGGCCGTACTACGAGACCGACACGTCGGTCCCCGGCACGGTCGCGAGCCTGCTCCAGCAGACGCTTCGCTCCACCAGCGACCTGCTTGGCGCCCCTAGTGATGACTCCGGAGCGATGGCCTCATTCGCCATCGCGGGAGTCAACGCATGGTCCGCCTACCGATTCCTCGCCGCCCTGCACCAGGCGGATCCCAGGCTCGCCGAACAGGTGGTTGGCGAACTGGCCGAGGAGTTGGACGCGGGGGACTTCAGCGAGACCGCCTGGAGCATCGCCGAAGCGGCCGGCCACGACCCGCAGAAGTGGCACGACGACTACGAGGCCCACCTCCAGAAGCTCGCAGCCAAGCGGGCCGCCGAGGCCGCACCGGCCGCCTGACCCACCCCGACCGGCAGCCGTAGAGCCCCCGCTCCGTCTGCCAGCCGCGGGCCGCCGACCCCCATGGCGGCCCGTGGCACCACACGCCAACCGGAGGCCCATATGAGCCCTATCCGCATCGGCCGCTGGACAGCAGAGCTGCACCAGCGCGCCATCCACATCACCCGCGAACCCGACCCGAACTGCCCCGACTGCTCTGGCGGCGGCGGCGGCTGGATGCCCAACGGCTTCGGCGCCGACTGGGACGAGTGCCTGTGCCTCGACCAGCTCCGTACCTGGTCCGTCCCGCTCTGGTTCCGCACCCGCCGCCAGTGCCCGGAAGGAGCCCCGTTCTAGTGGCCCCCATCGCCTGCGTCCGCTGCGACAACACCGCCGGGCCGTTCTCCCGGCAGCCCGAAGGGCCCGTGTGCGAAGACTGCCTCGACGAACAGGACGGCACGAAGTGACTGCGGTCGCCGACGACGTCATCCCCGGCGTCTACGACATCCCCGCCGAGATGTACCACGCCGACCCGGTCCCCGGCGGCAGCCTCTCGTCGACCGGGGCCCGCACCCTGACGTCGAAGTGCCCGGCGAAGTTCCGGTACGACCTCGACCACCAGCAGCCGTACAAGCAGGCGTTCGACTTCGGGACCGCCGCCCACAAGCTCGTCCTGGGCGACGGGCCGGAACTCGTGCTCGTCGACGAGCTGTTCTGGAACACGGACGCCACCAAGGCTCGGGTCGCCGAGATCCGCGCCGCGGGGGACATCCCGCTGAAGCGGGCCGACCTTGAGCGGGTCCACGACATGGCGACCGCCCTCACCCAGCACCCCGAGGCCGCCGACCTCCTCCACCCCGACAGCGGCCAGGCCGAGCAGACCCTCTTCTGGCCCATCGGCAACGTCTGGTGCCGGGCGCGCGTCGACTGGCTCCGAGACGACCAGCTCGTCGACTACAAGACGGCCCGCTCCGCCCACCCGGACGCCATACAGAAGGCCGTCCAGGAGCACGGCTATCACGTCCAGGAGGACTGGTACCGCCGCGGCGCCGACGCCCTCGGACTGCTCCCGCGGCAGGCCCCGTTCCCCTTCATCTTCCAGGAGAAGGAACCGCCCTACCTGGTGACCGTCGCCCGCCTCGACCTGTGGCGCAACATCGCCCACCAGGTCAGCGAGCAGGCCCTGTTCCTCTACGAGTCCTGCCGGGCCGCCGACTACTGGCCGGCCTACAGCACCGCCACCGCGTTCATCTCGCCGCCCGCCTGGCTTGAGCGCCAGTACGCCTAGGAGAACCACCATGAACCAGCTGCCCCCGCCGACCCGCGTCGGCCGCCCGCAGACCGCAACCGCCGACGAGTACGACGACGGACCGTTCGTCTTCCGGCCCGCCACGAAGGACGGCTTCACCGCCACCGTCGCCATCCAGGGCCCGTCCGGATCCGGCAAGACATGGACCGGGCTGTCCGTCGCCAGCGGCCTCGCCGAGGGCCGACGATTCGCCGTCATCGACACCGAACGCGGCGCCGCCGCCCTGTACGTCAATGACCTCGGCGTCGCCTTCGACACCCTGCCCATGCATCGGTACGACCCGCGCGACCTGCAGAAGGCGCTCGCTGCCGCAGCCCAGGCCGGATACCCGGTCGTGATGGTCGACTCCCTCAGCCACTTCTGGAAGGGCACCGACGGCACCCTCGACCAGGTCGACAAGGCCAAGTCCAAGTACGGCGGCAACAAGTTCGCCGGCTGGAAGGACGGCACCCCGCTCCAGAACGACATGATCGAAGCGCTCATGTCGTACCCGGGGCACGTCGTCGTCACGATGCGGTCCTACACCGACTGGGTCCTGGAGAACGGGCAGCCGGTCAACAAGGGCATGCGCGCCGAGCAGCGCCGCGGCATCGAGTTCGAGTTCGGTGTCGCGGCCGAGATGGACAAGGCGAATCGGCTGCGCTTCATCAAGTCCCGCTGCCCCGCGTTCCGGGGCCTGGTCCTCGACCAGCCGGACGGGGCGCGCGACATCGCCAAGCTCTACCTCGACTGGCTCCGCGACGGCGCCAAGGAGACCGACCCCAGCATCTGGGTCGATGCCGCCACCGCGTCGGAGGCCACTGCGGACAGCCTGCTCGCGCTCTACCGCGAGGTCGAAGCGGCCAGCGCCCTCGCCACCCCGCTGCTGCACCCGGAAACCGGCAAGCCGATCAGCCTCGGTGACCTCATCAAGGAGCGCGGCACCGCGCTCAAGACCGCCTCGTAACAGCCCGCGCATGGGGCCGCCCGCGGGCAATGCGGGCGGCCCCGGAACCCAGCACACCACACGGAAGGGAACACGTCATGACCCGTCGCCTCACCGTCGCCGAGCGTCTCGCGTCCGCCGAGAAGGACCTGCTGCTCGCCGACATAGCCGCCCAGTCCAGCTGGGACCAGTTTCTCGTCGAGCAGGCCGCCTTCCACTACGGCCTGGCCAACGGCACCTTCACCGCCAACGACATGCGCCGAGTCCTCCCCGAGATGGGGCACGGATTCCTCGGCGCCGCCATCAACTCGCTGCGCACCGGCGGGATCATCGCCCACACCGGCCGGGCCGTCCCCTCCACCTCGCCCGCCACCCACGGCCACCGCCTGGCCGTCTGGGCCCTCACCGACAAGGGACACGCCGTCGCCGTCCAGCGCCGAGCCGGACGAGCGGAGCGTGCGGCATGACCGCCCACAAGGAAGCCCCGCACCACGACAAGCTGACCTGCTACGTCGACTACCACTGCCGCCGCCCCGAGTGCGTTGAGCGCTACACCCAGCAGAACCGGGCCCGCCGACTCGCTCAGGCCGCCGGTACGTGGGACACGCTCATCGACGCCGAACCCGTCCGCCAGCACCTCCTCGCGCTTCACGCCGCGGGCATCACCATCTACCGCGTCGCCGCACTCGCCGGCATGGAGTACGCGAAGGTTCGGATCTACACCCAGCACGGCTACGGGAACAGCGAACCGCGGCGCCGGCGCATTACTCCCGAAGTTGCCGCGCGGTTCCTCGCGCTCGACATCAACGAAATCACCCCCGCCAAGGTCGACGCCACCGGGCTGAGGCGCCGCATCCAAGCCCTCGCCGCCATCGGCTGGCCCACCGAACACGTAGCCAGCCGTGCCGGACTCAGCCCGCGCCACATCAGCACCCTCACTCGGCAGCCCACGGTCTTGGCCAGCACTGCTCAGGCCATCACCACCACCTACGACGACCTTCGTCACCGCAGCGCCCGCCGTAACGGCGTCTCGAAGAACGTTGCGAACAGGACGCGCAACCGGGCCGCGGCCAAGCGGTGGCCGCCGCCGAAGTACTGGGACGAGACCGGCGCCATCGACGACCCGCACTTCACCCCTGAGTACAAGGTCACCCAGGCGGAGATCCTCGCCGAAGAAGCTCAGTGGCTGATCAGGGTTGGCGGCCTCAACCGCACGCAGGCCGCCGAACGACTCGGCAAGAACCGTTCCTACATCGACCGCGTCCTCAGTACCAACTTCGAGGCGGCAGCGTGATCGCCACCCGGCCCGGCGCCGCCACCGTGTACATGCACCCGTCGACCACCGCCACGTTCAACGGCGACCTCGACTACATCGCCATCGAGCGCGCCATGAATGGCGAGCCTGCCGAACTCACCCTCGCCGAACGCGTGGAAGTGGCCCGGCAACTCGTCGCCCGCGGTATCTGCCTTGCCGAAGCAGGGCTGCGCGTCGGATGCGCCCGCGAGACCGTTGTCGGCTGGCAGAACAACGGGTGGGCGGCGCCGGCCAAGCCCCCCGACCCGGACCCGATCGACATCGGCGGCGCCACCCACGGCCGCTCCGGCTACACCAAGGGCTGCCGCTGCCGCACCTGCAAAAACGGGGCCAGCGCCGCCAAGCGCGAGCGCAACGCCAGGCTCCAGGCCGCCGCATGAGCACCGACCCGAACCGCGACCCGGACACCGGTCGGCTTCGGCCCCCGGCGCTCCGCCGGCCCGTCCCGCACCGGTGCAGCGCCGGAGTCACCCCGTGCGGCAAACCGGCCCGGTTCTACGCCTGCGGGTGGCGCTGCGTGGATCACGCACCCGGCACCCAGACCGCCTGAACGCACACGACAAAGCCCCGCGGCGACGCGGGGCAGGAAGGGAGGGGACGTGTCAGTCGGAGGACTCGGTGGGAACGGACCACGGACCTGCGTCAGGGCGTGCAGGCAGCTTGGCCCCCGGCCGGCGCAGGTACCAGCGGACCAGATCGCGGACGACTGCGGCGCGCGTCAGGCCCTGGGTCTTCGCAGCGGCGTCGAACGGGAGCCACTCGTCGTCTGGGATGCGCATCTGGCGCGCCGGCGTGTGCGGGGGGTTCTCGGACATGCCGCAACCGTAGCCGCACGTAGCTACATGCGGCAACAGCGGATCGCGGAGTGTGTAGCTACAAGTCGCGGCGATTGTCGCTTGCTGTGTAGCTACACGAATGCTTACTGTGTAGCTACACACCGAGTGCTTGAGGCGGGCAACTTCCCCTGCCTCGCCTCGACGTACCTCAAGAAGGGGCACCAGTGGCCTACCGAAACGACAACGACGCCCTGACCGTCATGGACTGGTTCTGCGGAGCAGGCGGCAGCAGCCAGGGAGCCCACGCCATCCCGGGCGTCCGGGTGGAGCGGGCCGCGAACCACTGGGAGCGGGCGATCGAGTCGCACGCCGCGAACTTCCCCGAGGTCGACCACTACCGGGGCGACATCCGTGAGGCCCCCGTCGACCGGTGGCCCGTGACCGACATCTTCTGGGCATCACCGGAATGCCCGCAGTGGTCCAACGCCCGCGGCAAGAAGCGCGACTTCGCGACCAGTCTGCAGGGCGACCTGTTCGACGACTTCTTGGCCCCGTCCGAGGAGGTCGAACGCTCCCGCGCGCTCATGGAGGAAGTGCCGCTGTACCTTCGTGGCGTCCAGGAGCGCGGCGGACTCGTCAAGGCGGGCGTCGTCGAGAACGTCGTCGATGTCCGAGCCTGGGACCAGTGGGACCGGTGGCTCGGCGAGCTCCACAAGCTCGGCTACAAAACCCGGGTCATTGCCCTGAACTCCATGCACGCCGACCCCCGTGCCGTCAAGAAGGCCCCGCAATCCCGCGACCGCCTGTACGTCGGCTACTGGCACGAGTCCCTCGGCCGGACCCCGGACTGGAACAAGTGGCTGCGGCCCCGCGCCTGGTGCACCGGGTGCGGCGAGTGGGTGCGTGCCATGCAGGTCTTCAAGAAGCGCGGCGCCGACATGGGCCGGTACCGCCAGCAGTACGTGTACCGGTGCCCGCAGACGAAGTGCCGGAACCAGATCGTAGAGCCCGAAGTGCTGCCCGCCGCAGTCGCGATCGACTGGACCCTGCCCGGCCAGCGCATCGGCGACCGGGCCAAGCCCCTCGCCGACAAGACCCTCGCCCGTATCCAGGCCGGCCTCGATAAGTTCGCCCGGCCCATCACCCTCGAAGCCGCAGGCAACACCTTCGAGCGGCGGCCCGGCGTCCGCACCTGGCCCGTCGATGCGCCGCTCACCACGCAGACCACCACGTCGACCAAGGCCATGGCCTACGAGCCGTTCATGGTCCCGGCCGGCGGCACCTGGCGGGAGGCACCCACCCCGGTCTCCGAAGCGATGCCGTGCCGCACCACCCGGGAGAACGACGGCATCGCCATCCCGCCGCTGCTGATCCCCGTCGAGGGGCGCGACGGCAAGGAGCCTGCCTCCGCGAACAGCCCGCTCCGCACCCAGACCGCGCGCAATGAGACTGGCCTCGCCTGGCTCCCGTTCATGGTCACCATGCGGGGCGGTGGCGACCAGCTCCGCGGCCGGTCCATCCACGACGCGCTCGGCACCGTGTCCGCGAACGGCAACCACCACGGGCTCGTGACGCCGGACATCCCGGCCATGGTCATGCGGAACAACGGCAGCAAGGGCGACGGAGGCGAGCACTGCACTACCGCGGCCGAGCACTTCCGCACTCTTACCACGGCTGGCCACCAGTCCCTCGTCACCTGGGAGCACCTGCTCGTCCCGTACTACGGCAACGGCTCAGCGAAGCCTGTGGCCGAGCCCGTCGGCACCCTCTCAACCCGCGACCGGTACGCGCTCGTCTCTGGCGACGTCGACATCAACGACGTGCTGTTCAGGATGCTCGAACCCCACGAGATCGGCCGGGCCATGAGCTTCGCCGACCAGTACATCGTCCTCGGGTCGAAGCGCGAGCGCGTGAGGCAGTACGGGAACGCCGTCACGCCGAATGCCGCCGAGGTCATCCTCTGCGCCCTCGTCGAAGCGATCACAGGCGAGGAACTCGACCGGTACGCCGAGCCGCAGCTGACAGCCGCCGCATGACCCGCCCCCGGTCGCGAACGGCCCCCACCTGACCTGACCGCGGCCCGCGGGCCGTAACCGGCAGACCTATCCATACCGCCTTAAGGAAGATCCCGTGAGCATCAAGGTCACCAACTGGGTGTGGGCCCGTTCGGAGTCCCGGAATGGGGCCCGGCTGGTCATGCTCGCCCTGGCCGACCGGGCGGACGACAACGGGTTCTGCTGGCCGTCCATCGATGACCTGGCAGAGCGGACCCGGTTGTCCCCGCGAGCCGTACAGAAGGGGATCGCCACTCTCGTCAAGGACGGCGAGCTGAACGTCGAGAACGGTGGCGGCCGGCACCGCTCGAACCGGTACCGGATCATCCCGAAACCCTGCACATCTGACGGGGTTACTGACCAGGAACCCCGCACATCTGACGGGGTATCGCCCGAAGAAACCCCGAACTTTGAAGCAGAAACCCCGAACTCTGCGACAGAAACCCCGCACTTTGCGCCCAGAAACCCCGTCCAGAGTTCACCCGAACCCCCAGTAGAACCCCCAGTAGAACCGTCAGAGAACCCCTCAGCGCGCGAGCTCGAACCGCGGGGCGTCAACGAGCAGATGTTCACCAAGTGGTGGGAGCAGTACGGCCGCACCACCGCGCAGGGCAAGAGCACGATTCGCCGCGCCATCTCCGACGCGCTTCGTAACGGCCTTGAGCCCGCAGTCCTCTGGCAAGCCCTCGTTCGCCTCGGCGACCTCTCGAAGCCCGTCACCGGCGGAACCCTCCAGTTTGCCCTCTCGGAGATCCGCCAGCAGGACGTACTACCCGCTGCGGTCGACGGCACGAACGTCGTATCCCTCGCCGCGGCCCGCCGCCCCTCCACAACTGACGCCCGCGTGCAGCAGGCCCTTGAGGCCGGTCGCCGCCTCCAGGCCATCCATGACGCACAGACCCGGGAGAACCAGTGATCAGCTTCGAAGAAGCGGGCGGGCTCCTCGGCCTCGCCGCAGCCCGCGACCAACGCACCGTCGGAGACGCCGACATCCTCGCCTGGCACGCCGACCTCAACGCCGCGAACGTCACCTACCCCGTAGCCGAGCAGGCCCTCACCCGGTTCTACGCCAAGGACATGGCCAGCCTGGAACCGGACCAGCGGCGCCGGGTCACGACGCCCGACATCATCGGTATCGCCCGCAAGATCCGCGCCGAGCGGGTGGCCGACTTCATCTACGAGCCGCCACCCGGCGATGAAGACCCGCACTACCTCCGGCGACTCCGCGACCAGCTGGAAGCCACCGCGAACGGCGAACGCCCTGCCGCACCCGAGAATCTTGCGATTCCTTCTGGCAAGGCCCGCGACATGCAGGCGCTTACCGACCTCATCGGCCGCGCCGTTCCGAACGAGCCAGGCGAGGAGCCGTCGGACGAGGTCTCCGCCATCCGCCGGCCCGGACCGCTCGGCGTCGACTGCCCGACCTGCAAGGCGGCTATCGGAAACCCTTGCAACGCAGGGGAGTTCGGCGGCAACCGGCGGCCGAGGCAGCTCCGGAACCCGCACGCTGCCCGCGGTCGCGTCGCCCGGGGCGAACCCGCATCCCTGGAGACGCCCGAGGAGATCGAGCGCCGCCGCGCCGCATCCCTCGCCGCCTTGGAGCGAATGAGTGCCAACCAGGACGAGACCCGCGGGGAGGCGGCGTCATGAACGGCCCCGAAACGGACCCGGACGACATCCGCGAGATGCGCAAGCACGGCGACCTGCGGGCGTTCATGCGGGCCCAGATCAGCATCGGCAAGTCCCGGAAGGTTGCCCCGCCCGCGGTGAAGCCCCCGCCACCGCCCGGTCACCGGCCCGGTGCTTGGCCAACCGGCACCAGACCGCCCGACCCGCTGAAACCCCAGCCGCCCGGCGCGTGGGCCGAAGCCCTCGACCAGTACCGGGCCGGAATCGGCGCGAAAAACGACCCCTGCCACTGCGGGGGCTGCCACCCCACCACCAAGGAGGACCAGTGAAGACCACCCGCTACGGCGCCACCGCCCCGATGCCCGACAGCCTCCGCCACTTCATGCGGGCCGGCCAGCACCCCGCCCGCAGCCTCCCCTGCCCGCACTGCGGCGTCGCCGCCCACAAGCCTTGCCAAGTCCCTTCGAACGGAAGGGCGCTGGCCGAGCCGCACCCGCAGCGCGTCGCAGCCCGCGCCCGCACCATCGCCTGCTGCCCCGCCTGCCAGGTCGAGCCCACCGTCCCCTGCCACAACAACGGCCGGGCCCTCGAAGGCGGCGCCGTCCACCACCAGCGGTACACCGAAGCTGACAGGAGCTCCGCATGACCTGCCGCATCGAAGGCTGCGGCAGGCCCCGCGCTCACCACAGCACGCTCTGCCAAACGCATCGGACTCGGATACGCAGGTGGGGCGACCCGCACTTCACCCAGTGGGGGACCGCAGACATGCAGGACGTGGATCTGATCGTCAGCGAGCGGCGGCCGGCCGAAGGACTGACCCGGTTGGAGCGTGTGCTCATTGCCCGCGGTCTTGCCGAGCGGAAGGTTCCCGCCCGTGAGGTCGCTCGGATCGTCGGTGTTGACCAGCGCACGGTCGAGCGGTGGCGGTCCAAGGACCGGAAGGCGGGCGCACGGTGACCCCCGACTCCGCCGCCTTGCCCCCGCGTTGCGCCGCCTGTCGCCGTCTCCTGCGCTCTCAGACGTCTCGCGCCCGTGGGCTCGGCCCGCACTGCGCGCGGCTGTTACGCGGGCACACAGGGGCCTTCGTGGGCCTCCCCGCCGCCGAGCCGCCTATCCCCGGACAAGTCGAAATCCCGCTACGGGACCACCAACCCACCCTTTGGAGCCTCTGATGACCGAACGACCCGTCCGTATCCAGCGCCGTCGCACCAAGGGGTGGCGGCTCCCCGAGAACGCTGTGATCGTCAGCCGCCCGTCCCGCTTCGGAAACCCGTTCCTGATCAAGGACGCCATCGACGCCGAGATGGGCGAACCCCGCAGCGCCTGCGCCGTCAACTACCGCGAGTGGTTGCGCGTCGGCACCGAAGGCGGCTGGCACGAGGAGACCTACCGGATCGGCAAGCAGACCTTCGACCGGCGTCGCGTCCTCGCCGAACTTCACCTGCTCCGCGGCAAGGACCTTGCATGCACCTGCCCGCTCCCTGCCGACGGCGAGCCCGACCACTGCCACGCCGCGGTGCTCCTCGAACTCGCCAACGCACCCACCCCGTGACGCACAGCTGGACGGCCCCGCTGATACCGGGGCCGT
>NZ_JBIURS010000006.1:0-154530 GCF_044740965.1 Streptomyces sp. NPDC088252
TTCCGTCGGGACGATCGGCGTGATGAGCGTTCGGGTGGGTTCCGTCGGGATGACAGCCGTGGTGGTTCCGGTGGCGGTTTCCGTCGGGACGACCGCGACCGTGATCGTGGGCCGCGTCGTGACGACGACCGCGGTGGTTTCCGTGGGCCGCGACGTGATGACGACCGTGGTGGTTTCCGTGGGCCGCGTCGTGATGACGACCGTGGTGGGCGGTCCGGCGGTGGGTTCGAGCGGCGGGACGACCGACCGCGTGGGCCGCGTCGCGACGACGACAGCCGTGGTGGTTCCGGTAGTGGCTTCCGTCGGGACGATCGGCGTGATGAGCGTTCGGGTGGGTTCCGTCGGGATGACAGCCGTGGTGGTTCCGGTGGCGGTTTCCGTCGGGACGACCGGGACCGTGATCGTGGGCCGCGTCGTGATGACGACCGTGGTGGTTTCCGTGGGCCGCGTCGTGATGACGACCGTGGTGGGCGGTCCGGCGGTGGGTTCGAGCGGCGGGACGACCGGCCGCGTGGGCCGCGTCGCGACGACGACAGCCGCGGCGGCGGGTACCGGCGCGACGACAGCCGTGGCGGGGGCTACCGCGGCCAGCGGGACGATCGTGGTGGTGGCCGGGGCGGCTACCGCGGCCGTGACGACCGCGGTGGGTACGAGCGGCGGGACGACCGGGACCGCGAGCCCATCAAGCGGCTTCCGATTCCGGAGGACGTCACCGGCGACGAGATCGACAAGGATGTGCGGCAGGAGCTGATGAGCCTGCCGAAGACCCTGGCCGAGGATGTCGCCAGGAACCTCGTCATGGTGGCCCGCCTGATCGACGAGGACCCCGAGCAGGCGTACGCGTACTCGCGGATCGCACTGCGGCTGGCCTCACGGGTCGCGGCCGTGCGTGAGGCGGCCGGGTTCGCCGCGTACGCGACGCAGAAGTACTCGGAGGCGCTGGCGGAGTTCCGCGCTGCCAAGCGGATGACCGGTTCCGTGGAGCTGTGGCCCGTCATGGCCGACTGCGAGCGTGGGCTCGGGCGCCCCGAGCGGGCGATGGCCATGGCCGGCGAGCCCGAGGTGCAGAAGCTGGACAAGGCCGGTCAGGTCGAGATGCGTCTGGTGGCTGCCGGGGCCCGTCGTGACATGGGGCAGATCGATGCGGCCATCGTCACGCTGCAGAGCCCCGAACTGGCTTCGAGCGCCGTGCACCCGTGGACGCCGCGACTGCGCTACGCGTACGCGGACGCGCTGTTGGCGGCCGGGCGCGAGGACGAGGCGCGTGAGTGGTTCGGGAAGGCGCTGGAGGCCGACAAGGACGGCGCCACCAATGCGTCGGACCGGCTCGCCGAGCTGGAAGGTGTCGAGTTCGTCGATGCCCTGGATGAGGACGGCGAGGGCGAGAACGACGTCGCCCCCTCGGCCGCCGCTGCGGACGACGACCAGGAGAAGGGTCGGGGCCAGGACGGTACGTCCGAGGCGTAAGGGATGAGAGTGGGCGGCACCCTGCGGGGTGCCGCCCTTTTGCCGTTTCCGGGGGGTCAGCCGAGAGCGAGGCTTCGCAGGACCAGGCCGGAGGCGGGCTTGGGGCCGAAGGAGGTCGACTTGCGAGGCATGGTGACGCCCTGTCGGGCGAGGTCCCGGACGACCTCCTCGCGTACCGGATGCATCAGGACCGCCGTGGCGTTGTGGCGTTCGGCCTGTTCGACGGCGGCCGCGGTGTCGTGGATGTATGCGATCTGTTCGGGGGCGTCGGGGATCTGCCAGACGTGGTCGAGCAGAGCCGCGTGCAGGACCGTCGCGTCGAGGGTCTGCCAGGCGGTCGGGTGATCGGCCGGAATCGTACGTGCCAGCAGGGCGGCGTCGGGGCGGTCGACGAGGTGGAAGCGGCCGTCGCCGGCGAGCAGGAACGCGTTGCCTTCGACGGCCGCCTCGGCGAGTGCCTCCAGGGCCAGGGGCAGCGGGCCCTCGATGTCGCGGACGTGGAAGAGGCCGTTCAGCGCGGCGAGCGCGTCGGCGACGGGCAGGCGGTGGAGCAGTCGGTGGATGGCGCGGACCCGGAGCGGGTAGCGGGCCGTGTCGACGAGGAGGACCAGGCCGAAGTCCCAGGGGCCGGGATCGGTGTGCTCCTGTTGCAGCCGGAGATAGGTGGCCCAGCGGTGGTGGCCGTCGGCGATCAGGGCCTGGTGGTGGGCCAGATCGGCCTCGATCTCGGCTCGTTCGGCCGGATCGGTGACGGCCCACAGCCGGTGGCTGTAACCGTCCTCGGTGGTGGTGGCGAGCAGCGGTGGACGCTCGATGGTCCGCTCGATGACGGCGGTCGCGCCCGAGACGTCCTCGTCGCTGCGGTAGGTGAGCAGCAGCGGTTCGAGATGGGCGGCCGTGGTGCGCATCAGGGCGGCCCGGTCCTCGACGACGTGGGCCATCACGTCCTCGTGCGGCAGGACGATGCCCTCGGCGGGCGCGGACAGTGCCAGTGCTCCGACGATGCCGCGTTGCAGGATCTCGGCGTCGCGCTGCTCGTAGACGTACAGCGCGGGCTCGGCATCGGGAGCGAGGACGCCCTCGGCCAGCCAGCGGTCCAGGGTCTCGGCGGCCTGCTTGTGACGGGCCGCGGCGGTGTCGGCCTGCGGCAGGATCAGCCGGACGATGTTGTGCGGGTCCGCCGACTCCAGGTGGTGCAGTCCGTCGGGGCGTACGACGACGTCGTACGGCGGTGAGGTCACCGCGGCGAGACTGCCGACCCGCTCGGGGACGTAGCGCAGTCCACGGAACGGGGTCAGACGCAGTCCCTGGCCGGCCGGACCTGATGTGTTCATTTCTGCATCGTATGTGTGCGGCGGGGATGCGCGATGATCGGGACAGAAGCATGGAACGAGGAGCGCAAAGAATGAGTCAGGCGAGCAGGACCAGGCCGAGCGGCAGCGGCACCGCGTTGAACGAGGCGTACGACACCGCGCTGCTCGATCTCGACGGGGTGGTGTACGCGGGCGGTCACGCGATCGCCCACGCCGTCGACTCGCTGGGAGCGGCGCGGGAGGGCGGGATGCATCTGGCGTACGTGACCAACAACGCCCTGCGGACCCCGGCCGCGGTGGCCGAGCACCTGACCGACCTCGGGGTGCCGGCCGGGCCCGGCGATGTGATCACCTCGGCGCAGGCGGTGGCGCGGCTGATGGCGGATCAGCTGCCCGCCGGTGCGCGGGTTCTGGTGGTGGGTGGCGAGGGGCTGCGCGTCGCACTGCGCGAGCGCGGGCTGGTGCCGGTGGAATCGGCGGACGACGAGCCGGCCGCGGTGGCGCAGGGGTACGGCGGGCCCGACATGGCGTGGGGGCGGTTTGCCGAGGCGGCCTACGCGATCGCGCGGGGGGTGCCGTGGTTCGCGTCCAACACGGATCTGACGATTCCGAGTGCCCGGGGGATCGCGCCGGGGAACGGTGCGGCGGTGGAGGTCGTACGGATCGCGACCGGGGCCGAGCCGCAGGTTGCCGGGAAGCCGTTGCCGCCGATGCACCGGGAGACGGTGTTGCGGACCGGGGCCGAGCGCCCGCTGGTGGTCGGGGACCGGCTGGACACGGACATCGAGGGTGCCTTCAACGGCGGTGTGGACTCCCTGCTGGTGCTCACCGGGGTGACGGACGCGGCGCGGTTGCTGGCCGCCGGGCCGAAGCACCGGCCGACGTTCGTGGACGCGGACCTGCGGGGGTTGCTGACCGGGCAGCCGGAGGTGACGCGGACGGGCGAAGGGTTCGGCTGTGGTGGCTGGACGGCGTCGGTGCGTGGTGACGACCTGGTGATCGAGGGGGACGGGGAGGCGCTCGACGGGCTGCGGGCGCTCTGCGGGGCGGCGTGGTCGTACGCCGGGGACGGCTCGTGCGGGCTCGACGCGGCGAAGGCGGTTGCCAGGCTGGGGCTGTAGGAACGGTTCCCGGTGCGTCGAAGACAAAAGAGGGTAGGCTAACCTAACTTTGTTCTGCTCGGTGTGCCACCGTCCGGATGGCCGACCCGCCCGGCGGGTGGTGCCGGGCTCGGGCCCACCCGCCGCCTGTGGTGAAGGACGGCCCTCGCGCCCGATCACCCCCGACCCCGGGAGTACGACCATGCAGCGCCTCACCGCGGACTCGGTGACCCTCGGCTACGACCAGCGGGTCATCGCGGAGAATCTCTCCGTCGAGATCCCCGACAACTCGTTCACGGTGATCGTCGGTCCCAACGCCTGTGGCAAGTCGACCCTGTTGCGCGCGCTCTCGCGGATGCTGAAGCCGAACAGCGGACGGGTGCTCCTGGACGGGCAGGCGATCCACGCGATGCCCGCGAAGAAGGTCGCCAGGACGTTGGGACTGCTGCCGCAGTCCTCCGTCGCGCCGGACGGCATCACCGTCGTCGACCTCGTCGGGCGCGGCCGGTACCCGCATCAGGGGCTGCTGCGGCAGTGGTCGCCGGACGACGAACGCATTGTCGAGGAATCGATGGCGGCGACCGGGGTCGGCACGCTCGCCGATCGCTATGTCGATGAATTGTCCGGCGGGCAGCGGCAGCGTGTCTGGATCGCCATGGCGCTCGCCCAGCAGACGCCGCTCCTGCTGCTCGACGAGCCGACGACGTACCTCGACATCCAGCACCAGATCGACGTCCTCGACCTCTGCGCGGAACTGCACGAGGCGCAGGGGCGCACCCTGGTGGCCGTCCTGCACGATCTGAACCACGCCGCGCGGTACGCCACACATCTCGTCGCGATGCGGGAGGGCGAGGTGATCGCCGAGGGTGCGCCGGGCGACGTCGTCACCGCGGAACTGGTGGAGCGGGTCTTCGGGCTGCGCTGCCAGGTCATCGACGACCCGGAGACCGGCACGCCGCTGGTGGTCCCGGCCGCACGCAAACCGCGGAGCGGCGGGGCGGGCACACGGGGCAAGGCGCCGGCCGGGGCCTCGACGGGGGGCTGACGGGTCGAAAGGGACCCAACGAGCTGCCGTCCCGGTCGCGCCACGGCCCGGGCAAGGGGCCCACGCGGTGGCTACAGCAGCGTCCTGAGTCTCAGAAGGTCGCGGAATCCTGCCTCCAGCCGGACCCGGCCCGTGCCCCATGCCTTGGCGAAGTTCAGCTCACCGTCCACCATGGCCACCAGGTCGTCACCGGTCATCGCGAGCCGGATCTCGGCCTTCTCCCGGGGCGGACCGTCGGCCGTGTCCAGGACCTGGATCCGGCCATGGGCCAGCCGCCCGGTGAAGGTGATGTCGAGGTCCTTGATGTGGCAGCTCAGCGAGCGGTCGAGGGCTGCCGCGCTGCGCACGTCGCCGTCGGCCACCGCGAGGTTGCCGGAGAGTCTGTCGAGTGCGCTGCGGCACTCCGCCATGGTCGCCATCGTGACCGACGGTACCGCAGCGCTACGCGGTAGCGTTTCCCGCATGAGCGACTCGATGCCGGGGCCCGGGGCGGCATACGGAACAGTGCCCGGAGCCACGTCCGGGGAAGCGGCGCAGGGCTCGCCCGACGAGGACGCGGCCCCGGCCGCCGCAACCGCGTCCGAGCCCGCCGCGCCCGCTCCCCTCGGTATCGCACGCACCTCGACCGGCGACGCCGAGATCGACGCGCGGCTGGAGCGTCTGGCCGACGCGGACCACCTCACGGCGGACGGGCACATCGAGGTGTACGAGGATGTACATCGTGGGCTGCGCGACGCGCTGACCGCGCTGGACGCAGGACCCGCACCCGCACCGATGCCCTCGTACAACCACAGGAGCTGAACCGAACGTGGCAGGAGTGACACGTCACCGCCTCGACGCCGAGCTGGTACGCCGTGAGCTCGCCCGCTCGCGCGAGCACGCGAGCCAGCTGATCGCCGCGGGACGGGTGACCGTCGGTGGCAACACCGCGACCAAGGCCGCCACCCAGGTCGAGACCCGCGCCGCCATCGTCGTGACCAAGGACGACAGCGACCCCGAGTACGTCTCCCGCGGTGGACACAAGCTCGCCGGAGCCCTCGCCGCCTTCGTACCCCTCGGGCTGAAGATCGAGGGGCGGCGGGCGCTGGACGCCGGGGCGTCGACCGGCGGCTTCACCGACGTGCTGCTGCGGGCCGGCGCCGGTCATGTCGTCGCCGTCGACGTCGGCTACGGACAGCTCGCCTGGTCGCTGCAGTCGGATGAGCGCGTCACCGTCAAGGACCGTACCAACGTGCGTGAGCTGACCCTGGAGACGATCGACGGCCGGCCGGTGGATCTGGTGGTCGGTGATCTGTCGTTCATCCCGCTGGGGCTGGTCCTGCCCGCCCTGGCGCGCTGCGCGGCCCCCGACGCCGATCTGGTCCTCATGGTCAAGCCGCAGTTCGAGGTCGGCAAGGAGCGGCTCGGCAGCGGCGGCGTGGTGCGCAGCCCCGAACTGCGGGCCGAAGCGGTACGGGAGGTGGCGCGCCGGGCCTGGGCGCTGGGCCTCGGAGTGCGGGGGGTGACGGCGAGCCCGCTGCCGGGGCCCGCAGGAAATGTCGAGTACTTTCTCTGGCTGCGGGCCGGAGCGCCCGAGCTGGACCCGGCGGATGTCGACCGTGCAGTGGCGGAGGGGCCTCGTTGACGACGAATGCGGCACGAACTGTCTTTCTTCTGGCGCACACCGGCCGTCCGGCCGCGATCCGCAGCGCCGAACTTGTCGTACAGGGACTGCTGCGCAGTGGCCTCGGGGTGCGGGTGCTGGCCACCGAGGCGGCCGATCTGCCGCTGCCGGCGTCCGTCGAGACGGTCACGGACACCACACCCGGGGCCGTGGACGGCTGTGAGCTGCTGATCGTGCTCGGCGGGGACGGGACGCTGCTGCGCGGCGCCGAGTTCTCCCGCGCCTCCGGGGTGCCGATGCTCGGCGTCAACCTCGGCCGGGTCGGCTTCCTCGCCGAGGCCGAGCGGGACGACCTGGACAAGGTGGTCGACCGGGTCGTCACCCGGGCGTACCAGGTCGAGGAACGCATGACGCTCGATGTCGTCGTGCACAGCAACGGCGACGTCGTCCACACCGACTGGGCGCTCAACGAAGCGGCCGTGCAGAAGGTGTCGCCCGAGCGGATGCTGGAGGTCGTCCTGGAGATCGACGGCCGGCCGGTGACCGGGTTCGGCTGCGACGGGATCGTCTGCGCGACCCCGACCGGATCGACCGCCTACGCCTTCTCGGCGGGCGGTCCCGTCGTCTGGCCCGAGGTCGAGGCGCTGCTGATGGTGCCGATCAGCGCCCACGCGCTGTTCGCCAAGCCGCTGGTGACCTCGCCGGACTCGGTGCTGGCCGTCGAGGTCCAGCAGCACACCCCGCACGGGGTGCTGTGGTGCGACGGGCGCAGGACCGTGGAGCTGCCCTCTGGGGCGCGGGTCGAGGTGCGCCGCGGTGCGGTGCCCGTACGGCTGGCTCGGCTGCACCACGCCTCGTTCACGGACCGGCTGGTGGCGAAGTTCGCGCTGCCCGTCTCGGGGTGGCGGGGCGCGCCGCACTGACCGGCGGACATGCCTCCGGAGGCGGTGCGAATGCTCCAGGAGCACACGGGGGAGTGAACCCCGGGTGGCGGGGTCCGTCGCACATCGGGGCTCGGACCTCGTAAGGTCATGTCCGTGTTGGAGGAGATGCGGATACGGTCGCTCGGAGTCATCGACGACGCGGTGGTCGAGCTGTCACCCGGTTTCACCGCGGTGACGGGTGAGACCGGCGCGGGCAAGACCATGGTCGTCACCAGCCTGGGGCTGCTGCTCGGCGGGCGTGCCGACCCCGCCCTCGTACGGATCGGGGCCAAGGCCGCCGTCGTCGAGGGACGGATCACGGTGTCCGAGGGCGAGGCCGTGGCCCTGCGGGCGGAGGAGGCCGGGGCCGAATTCGACGACGGTGCGCTGTTGATCAGCCGTACCGTCTCCGCGGAGGGGCGCTCCCGGGCGCATCTCGGCGGGAGATCGGTGCCGGTGGGGGTGCTCGCGGAACTGGCCGACGAGCTCGTCGCCGTGCATGGCCAGACCGACCAGCAGGGGCTGCTCAAGCCCGCCCGGCAGCGACAGGCCCTGGACCGGTACGCGGGCGACGGCGTCGCCGTGCCGCACGCCAAGTACGCGGCGGCGTACCAGCGGCTGCGGGCCGTCGTCACGGAGCTCGACGAGCTGACGACGCGCGCCCGCGAACGTGCCCAGGAAGCGGATCTGCTGCGTTTCGGGCTGGGCGAGATCGCCGGGGTCGAACCGTTGGCGGGCGAGGACGACGACCTGGCCGCCGAGGCCGAACGGCTCGGTCACGCCGAAGCCCTCGCCTCCGCGGCGGCCCTTGCGCACACCGCGCTCGCGGGCAACCCGGAGGACCCGGAGGGCGTCGACGCGACGACCGTGGTCGCGGCGGCCGGACGGTCCCTGGACGCCGTGCGGGCCCACGATCCGGCGCTGGCCGCGCTCGCCGACCGGATCGGCGAGATCTCGATCCTGCTCGCCGACGTGGCGGGTGAACTGGCCGGGTACGCCGACCAGCTGGACGCCGATCCGCTGCGGCTCGCCGCGGTGGAGGAGCGGCGCGCGGCGCTCACGGGGCTCACCCGCAAGTACGGCGAGGACATCACCGCCGTGCTCGCCTGGGCCCAGGAGGGGGCCGCCCGGCTCACCGAGCTGGAGGGCGACGACGACCGCATCGGCGAACTGACGGCGGAGCGCGACGCGCTGCGGGCCGAACTCTCGGGCCTCGGACAGGCGTTGACCGATGCGCGTACCGGGGCGGCGGAGCGCTTCGCCGAGGCCGTCACGGCGGAACTGGCGTCCCTCGCGATGCCGCACGCCCGGGTCTCCTTCGACATCCGGCAGACCGAGGCGGCCGACGAGACCTCCGGCATCGAAATCGGTGGGCGGAGCGTGGTCTACGGTCCCTCCGGCGCCGACGAGGTCGAGCTCCTGCTGGCCCCGCACCCGGGAGCCCAGCCGCGGCCGATCGCCAAGGGCGCGTCGGGCGGCGAGCTGTCCCGGGTGATGCTCGCCGTCGAGGTGGTCTTCGCCGGCTCCGACCCCGTCCCCACGTACCTCTTCGACGAGGTGGACGCGGGCGTCGGCGGCAAGGCCGCCGTGGAGGTCGGGCGGCGGCTCGCGAAGCTCGCCAGGTCCGCCCAGGTCGTCGTCGTCACGCACCTGCCGCAGGTGGCGGCCTTCGCCGACCGGCAACTGCTGGTCGAGAAGACCGTCGACGGGGCGGTGACCAGCAGCGGGGTCACGGTCCTGGAGGGCGAGGACCGGGTGCGGGAGCTGTCCCGGATGCTCGCCGGGCAGGAGGACTCGCAGACGGCGCGGGCTCATGCGGAGGAGCTGCTCGCGGCGGCGCGGGCGGACGGGTAGCCGGGGCTTCGGGGCCGTCGGGCGCGCGTTCACGGCCCGCCGCCGGGCGACCCCGCCCTCCGGGGGCCGTCCGGCGGTTCGCTCACCGGACGGCCGCCGGACGGCCCCGGCGGACCGCTGCGTAGCCTGCTCGTATGGGAACAGCGCGCAGCAGGGCCGTGGTGTCAGGTGCGGTCGCCGCCGTCGTCGCGGGGGGTGTGTACCGGGTGCTGCGGGCCCGGCCGCGCAGGCGCTGGCAGCGCACCAACTACGCGGGCCGCACCGTCGATCTGTACGCGGGCCCGGCCGTCGCCCTCGGAACCGTGGCCGCAATCGCCGTCCTTCCGCTGCCTGCTCGCACCAAGTACGCCGCAGCGCTCGCCGTGCTCGCGGCCGGCGGCTGCGGTGCCTACGACGACCTCGTCGGTGGAGGCGATCCGCGCCGCGGGTTCCGGGCCCACCTGGGCGCGCTGCGGGGCGGCGAGGTGACCAGCGGAGCGGTGAAACTTCTCGGCATCGGGACCGCTGGGCTCGTGGCCGGGACGCTGATCGAGGAACGTCCCGTCGATCGGATCCTCGCCGGGGTCGTGATCGCCGCAACCGCGCACCTCGTCAATCTGACGGACGTACGGCCCGCCGCCGCTGCCGCCACCGTGCTCGCCCTCGGGGCCCCGGGCCTGCCGACGACCGCGCTCGCCGCCGCGCCGATGGGCGCCGCGGCGGCCCTCGTCACCGACGACCTGGGGGAGCGCACCATGATCGGGGACACCGGGGCCCACGCCCTGGGCGCCGCGCTCGGCGTCGCCGTCGTCGCGGGCCGCGGCCGGGCCGGTCTCGTCGCTCACGCCGTGGGGCTCGTCGTGGCGACGGTCCACGGGGACCGGGTCAGCCGGCTCGTCCGGGAGCTGTGGGACCGCTGACGGAGGAGGCCGGGACACAGGCGCGTCAACATCGCGTCAGCTTCTCACCTGTACGAGTGGTAGGTCGCGGTCGGTTGCTGTTGTATGCAGCGGGACAGTGGCCCGATTGTGCCGGAACGTGCGTACGGACTGGCATCCTTGGCGTGCCATCACCGCCGACTCGGGAGCCCCGGGAGCCATTCAACGTGTCACAGCTGCGTACGGTCCAAGTCCTGGGCGGCGGCAGCGCGGGCAGCAGTGCCCACGTCAGCTCGCTCGCCGCGGGGCTGGTGGCGAGAGGCGTGCACGTCACCGTCTGCGCCCCGGCCGAACTGGACCATGCCTACGACTTCTCCGGCAAGGGAGTCGACTTCGCCCCCGTACCGCGACGCAGTGACCCCACCGCCGTCGCCGCGCTGCGTACCGCATGCCTGACCGCGGACGTGGTCCACGCGCACGGTCTGCACGCCGCCGTACGGGCCGCTCTCGCGCTCGGCGGCCGACGCGTCCCGCTGGTCGTCACCTGGCACGCCCGCGCCCACGCCGAGGGCGCTCGCAGCCGACTGCTGCATCTGATGGAACGAAGGGCCGCCCGTGCGGCGGCAGTTGTGCTCGGCACGACATCGGACCTGGTCGACCGGGCGCGGCGCCGGGGCGCGCGCGACGCCCGGCTCTCGCCGGTCTCGGCCCCCGTGCCGCAGCGGCCCGCCGTCGTCCACGAGGGCAAGACGCGGGCCGAACTCGGTGTGACGGAACGGCCGTTGATCATGTCGTACGGGAGTCTCGTGCCGCACCACGGGTACGACACGCTGCTCGACGCCGCACGGATGTGGCGCGGGCTCGACCCCGTGCCGCTGCTGGTCATCGCGGGGGAGGGGCGGGAACGGGCCGCCCTGCAGCGCCGGATCAGGGACGAGGAACTGCCCGTCCGGCTCATCGGCAGCCGCGACGACATCGCCGAACTGCTCGCCGTCGCCGATCTGGCAGTGCTGTCCAGCCGGTGGGAGGCGCGCTCGGTGCTGGCCCAGGAGGCGCTGCGGCTCGGCGTTCCGCTGGTCGCCACCGCGGTCGGAGGGGTGCCCGAACTCGTCGGGGACGGGGCGGAGCTCGTGCCGTGCGGCAACGGCGAGGCGCTCGGACGGGCGGTCGTCAGGCTGCTCGGTGATCCGGAGCGGTGCGAGCAGTTGGTGGCCGCGGGGCGCGCGCAGGCCGCCGACTGGCCGACGGAGGACGACACGATCGCGCAAGTCCTCTCCGTCTACGACGAGTTGACGCAGCCGTTGGCGGCGGCCCGGACGCGGTGAACGCTCCGCCTGCCGTGCCCCGCCAGGTCTGGGGTCATGGGGCTGCGACGTGCGGCGGCGGGCTCGGGGCTGCGATGTGTGGCGGCGGGCCCGGGGGCTACGAGGTGTGGCGGCGGGCCCGGGGGCTACGAGGTGTGGCGGCGGGCCCGGAGCGCCAGACTGAGGGCCAGGACCGCCTGCGGGTCGTCGAGGTCGGTGCCGAGCAGCTCGCCGATGCGGGCCAGCCGGTTGTACAACGTCTGCCGGTTCAGATGGAGTTCGCGTGCCGTCTCCGCCTTGCGGCCCGCGTGGGCGAGGTACGTCTCCAGCGTCGGCAGCAGTGGAGGGCGCGAGCTGCGGTCGTGGTCGCGCAGCGGACCGATCGCCCGGTCCACGAACGCGGCCAGATCCGGATGGTCGCGCAGCCGCCACAGCAGCAGATCGATGTCCAGGCGCCGGGCGTCGTACCAGGGCCGGTCGCTGAGCCCCTGCGCGGCCGTCGCCGTCTCCGCGGCGTGCCGCAGTCCGGCACCGGCCGCGGCCCAGCCACCGGCCACGCCCACCACCACGACCGGCGGATGCGATCCGGCCCGCTCCAGACCGGCGCGTTCCACACCGGCCCGCAACGCCGCCGCGACCCGGTCCGCGACCGCCGTGCGCTCCGTCTCGGACCGCAGCCCCAGCAACACCGGAACCCGGCCCTCCACGGGCCGCACGCCGAGCAGCACCGGCACGCCCACCGACGAGAGCTCCTCCAGCACGGCCCGTGCCAGCAGCGCCCAGTTCCCCGACACGGACAGTTCGGGGGCCAGCCGCATCACCACCGGCAGCAGCGGTGTCCCGCCCGGTTTGAAGCCCAGCACACGGGCCTGCGCCGGGGCGTCCTCCGGAGTGATCCGGCCCTCCGCGAGATCCGACAGGAAGTCGCCCCGGCCGCGCGCCGCGAGCTCCTCCTCCTGACGGGCCTGCATCAGCACGACGGCGAGGATCCCCGCCGCCCGTTCCGCCGCCATCCGGTGCACCGGCACCAGCGGTGCGGACACGGCCAGCAGCACCAGCCTGGCCCGTACCGAACCGGTTCCCGGCCCGCCGCCCGGCACGTCCACCAGCACCGAACCCGTGGGCGGCGCCTCGCGGGCCGCCCGGCCGCCGCGCATGCCGTCCCACACCTGGAGCGGATCGGCGGACACCGGGCCCGACCCGGGGCCGGCCGCGTACAGCAGCTGGCCGTCCGCCGTCTCCAGGAAGACCGGGTTGGCCGCGAAGTCCGCCAGGATGCCCAGCACCTGGGGCACCCCGCCACCGCCGAGGAGCGCCTCCGTACACCTGCGGTGCACATCCTCGGCCTGTCGCAGCAGGGCGTAGTGACCGTTGACGATCTCGGTGTGTATCTCCTCGGTCACCGTCACGAACGGCACCTCACGGTGCAGCTGCACCAGCGGCAGACCGGCCGCGCGGGCGGCGTCCACGATCGATGCGGGCAGCCTGCTGAAGCGCGGACCGAGCTCCACCACCAGGGCGGCGATCCCGCGGTCGGCGAGCCTGCGGACGAAGGCGCGCTGCTCGGCGGGACGGGTGCCGAGCCCCAGTCCGGTGGTGAGCAGCAGCTCACCGCCCTTGAGCAGCGAAGCGATGTTCGGGACCTCGCCCGCGTGCACCCAGCGCACCGTACGGTTCAGCCGGTCCGCACCGGCCACCACCTCCGGGAGCCCGCTGCGCAGCCCCGGCAGCTCAAGGGCCCGCTGCACGGTGATTCCGCCTTGCGTCTCCACTGGCTCCGGCCTCGCGTTTCCATTCGGTTCAAACGGGCGGTCGCCCTGATTCAGGAAGGTACCGGCCCCGGGCGCGGGGGGCGCGGTCGGGGAGGTGCCGAGCGGGTCCGCCGACCGGGAGCGGCCGCTCTGATCTGCCGCTTTCGACCTGCCCGAGGACATGGAACCACGGTTGACACGGGTCGGGGCCGCTGCGATCTTGTGACCGCCGTGCGGTTCGGACCGTGTGGCTCTCCTACCCGGACCTGGAGCAGACGTGGGCGACGACGTATCGGCGTACGCAAGCCGGGAGGACCTTCCCGGCCCCCTGGTCGGGGTCGACTGGCTCGCGTCGCGGCTGGGCGAGCCCGGACTGGTGGTCCTGGACGCCTCCGTGGGTGCGCACCGGGGCTCCGGGCGGCGGATCCCGGACGCGCGGCCCTTCGACATCGACGGGGCGCTGTCCGACCACTCGGGACCACTGCCGCACACGATGCCCGATGCCCGCCGGTTCACCGAGGAGCTGCGCTCCCTCGGCGTCCACGACACCGACACCGTCGTCGTCTACGACGGCGCGGGCATCTACTCCAGCCCGCGCGCCTGGTGGATGCTGCGCGCGATGGGCTTCGACCGGGCCGCGGTGCTCGACGGCGGCCTGCCCGCCTGGACGGCCGCCGGGCTGCCGCTGGAGACCGCCCGGCCCGCGCCCGCCGCGGAGTGCGGCGACTTCACGGCCCGGCCGCGCGCGGGACGGATCGTGGGCAGCGACGAGGTGGTGGCGGCCCTGGCCGACCCTGCGGCGGCGGTCTTCGACGCCCGCTCCGGGGAGCGGTACTCCGGCGTGGTCGCCGAGCCACGACCGGGACTGCGCGCCGGCCATATGCCGGGGGCGGTCAATCTGCCCTTCGGCGAGCTCCAACGCGACGGCCGGATGCGCCCGGCGGATGAGCTGCGCGCCGTGTTCGCCGCCCTCGCCGGTGACCGGCAACGGCTGTTCTTCAGCTGCGGATCGGGCGTCACCGCCTGCGTGCTGGCGCTCGGGGCCGAACTGGCCGGGTACCGCGAGCCGGCCGTGTACGACGGGTCCTGGAGCGAATGGGGGCTGCCCTCGGAGCTGCCCGTCGTGACCGGAACGGGGGGCGTGGGGCAGCCGCGCCGACCCGGCTCGCCGCACTCCTGCGAGAACCCGGAACCGGAGCAGATCGGCGTCCGGGCGGACGGAAGGGGGCGGACACCGCTCGCGCGATGACCGCCCCCTTCCCGAGGTCAGCCGACGTACGCCCCGCTCGCCGTCAGGCGCAGTGCCGTGTCGATCAGCGGCACGTGGCTGAACGCCTGGGGGAAGTTCCCCACCTGGCGCTGCAGCCGGGAGTCCCACTCCTCCGCGAGCAGGCCCAGATCGTTGCGCAGGGACAGCAGCCGCTCGAAGAGCTGGCGTGCCTCGTCGACCCGGCCGATCATCGCCAGGTCGTCGGCCAGCCAGAACGAGCAGGCCAGGAACGCGCCCTCGTCGCCCTCCAGGCCGTCGACGCCGGCGTGCTCGCCCTTGGTGGGGTAGCGCAGCACGAAGCCGTCCTCGGTGGACAGCTCGCGCTGGATCGCCTCGATCGTTCCGATCACGCGCTTGTCGTCGGGCGGCAGGAATCCCATCTGGGGGATCAGCAGGAGGGAGGCGTCCAGTTCCTTCGACCCGTAGGACTGGGTGAAGGTGTTGCGCTCCTTGTCGTAGCCCCGGTCGCAGACGTCGTGGTGGATCTCGTCACGCAGTGCGCGCAGCCGCTCCACCGGTCCCTCCGCGTCACCGGACTCGATCAGCTTGATGGTGCGGTCGACGGCGACCCAGGCCATCACCTTGGAGTGGACGAAGTGGCGGCGCGGGCCGCGCACCTCCCAGATGCCCTCGTCCGGCTCGTCCCAGTGCTTCTCCAGGTACTCGATCAGCTTGAGCTGGAGGCCCGTGGCGTAGTCGTTGCGGGTCAGGCCCGTCATGTGGGCGAGGTGCAGTGCCTCGGTGACCTCGCCGTACACGTCCAGCTGGAGCTGGCCCGCGGCGCCGTTGCCGACCCGGACCGGGCCGGAGTTCTCGTAACCGGGCAGCCAGTCCAGCTCGGCCTCGCCCAGCTCGCGCTCGCCCGCGATGCCGTACATGATCTGCAGGTTCTCCGGGTCCCCGGCGACCGCCCGCAGCAGCCACTCGCGCCAGGCGCGGGCCTCCTCGCGGTAGCCGGTGCGCAACAGGGACGAGAGGGTGATCGCGGCGTCACGCAGCCAGGTGTAGCGGTAGTCCCAGTTCCGGGAGCCGCCGATGTCCTCGGGCAGGGACGTGGTCGGCGCGGCGACGATGCCGCCGGTCGGGGCGTACGTCAGAGCCTTGAGGGTGATCAGGGAGCGGACCACGGCCTCGCGGTAGGGCCCGTGGTACGTGCACTGTTCGACCCATTCACGCCAGAAGTCCGCGGTCGCGTCCAGCGAACCCTCCGGGTCCGGCAGGCCGGGCGGCTCGTGGTGCGAGGGCTGCCAGCTGATCGTGAACGCGATCCGGTCACCCGGCGCGACCGTGAAGTCGGAGTACGTCGTCAGGTTCTCGCCGAAGGTGTCGGCGGGAGTGTCCAGCCAGACGGAGTCCGGGCCGGCGACGGCGACCGTACGGCCGTCGACCTTGTGCACCCACGGGGTGACCCGGCCGTAGCTGAATCGCATGCGCAGCTCCGAGCGCATGGGCACCCGGCCGCTGATTCCCTCCACGATCCGGATCACCTGCGGGGCACCGTCACGCGGTGGCATGAAATCGGTCACTCTGACCGTTCCGCGCGGGGTGTCCCATTCCGATTCCAGGATCAGGGAATCCCCGCGGTAGCGGCGGCGGTCGGCGGAGGGCGGCTCGGCCCCCTCCTCCCGCGCCGGTCCCAGGCGCCAGAAGCCGTGCTCCTCAGTACCCAGAAGTCCCGCAAAAACGGCATGCGAATCGAAGCGGGGAAGGCACAGCCAGTCGACTGTGCCGTCCCGGCAGACCAGGGCGGCGGTCTGCATGTCTCCGATAAGTGCGTAATCCTCGATGCGCCCGGCCACGTGCATCTCCAGTCGAACGGCCTTGTCACCCCGTAGGGCATTACTGCGGGTCAAGAGGTCGTCGCAAGGGGTTGTTGTGGGGGAACCTGCGTGCTCGGAACCTCGCCCGGAGCGAGTGTCCGAGCAGGATACGACGCACCCGGGTGGTCTGCGCGACCGTCTCATCAACGGGTCTGCGCCGAACGGGTGCGGTGTGAGGGGCTTGAGATGATCTTGTGTAGTGAGTGTGCGGGGTGTGGCCGGAAGCAGCCTCCCCGGGTCGCTGATACCCTGGTAGCCCGTGGACCGGTGGTCGTCCGCAACAGCGGACGAGGCCCCCGAACCGCAGCGACGGCACCTCCGGAACGACCGGACGGCAACGCCGGTACGCACCTCACGATCGCGACCACGGGAGCCCCCTTTGGCTATGCAGCCCACATCCACGACGACCAAGCACATCTTCGTCACCGGGGGTGTCGCCTCTTCCCTCGGCAAGGGTCTGACTGCCTCCAGCCTCGGCGCCCTGCTCAAGGCGCGCGGACTCCGGGTCACCATGCAGAAGCTCGACCCGTACCTGAACGTCGACCCGGGCACGATGAACCCGTTCCAGCACGGTGAGGTGTTCGTCACCAACGACGGCGCCGAGACCGACCTGGACATCGGCCACTACGAGCGCTTCCTCGACGTCGACCTCGACGGCTCCGCCAACGTCACCACCGGGCAGGTCTACTCCCAGGTGATCGCCAAGGAGCGGCGCGGCGAGTACCTCGGTGACACCGTGCAGGTCATCCCGCACATCACCAACGAGATCAAGCACCGCATCCGCCGCATGGCCACCGACGACGTCGATGTCGTCATCACCGAGGTCGGCGGCACGGTCGGTGACATCGAGTCGCTGCCGTTCCTGGAGACCGTGCGCCAGGTCCGCCACGAGGTCGGCCGGGACAACGTCTTCGTCGTGCACATCTCGCTGCTGCCCTACATCGGCCCGTCCGGCGAGCTCAAGACCAAGCCGACCCAGCACTCCGTCGCAGCGCTGCGCAACATCGGCATCCAGCCCGACGCCATCGTGCTCCGCGCCGACCGTGACGTGCCGACCGCCATCAAGCGCAAGATCTCGCTGATGTGCGACGTCGACGAGGCCGCCGTGGTGGCCTGCGTGGACGCCAAGTCGATCTACGACATCCCCAAGGTGCTGCACACCGAGGGCCTGGACGCCTATGTCGTGCGCAAGCTCGACCTGCCGTTCCGTGATGTCGACTGGACCACCTGGGACGATCTGCTGGACCGCGTCCACAACCCCGACCACGAGGTCACCGTCGCGCTCGTCGGCAAGTACATCGACCTGCCCGACGCCTACCTCTCGGTCACCGAGGCCATCCGGGCCGGCGGCTTCGCGAACAAGGCCCGGGTCAAGGTCAAGTGGGTCGCCTCCGACGACTGCAAGACCCCGGCCGGCGCCGCCAGGCAGCTCTCCGACGTGGACGCGATCTGCGTCCCGGGCGGCTTCGGCGACCGCGGTGTCAACGGCAAGATCGGCGCCATCCAGTACGCCCGTGAGAACAAGGTGCCGCTGCTCGGCCTCTGCCTCGGCCTCCAGTGCATCGTGATCGAGGCGGCGCGCAACCTCGCCGAGATCCCCGACGCCAACTCCACCGAGTTCGACGCCGCCACCGCGCACCCCGTCATCTCGACGATGGAGGAGCAGCTCGCGTACGTCGAGGGCGCGGGCGACCTGGGCGGCACCATGCGGCTCGGCCTGTACCCGGCGAAGCTCGCCGAGGGCTCGCTGGTCCGCGAGGCGTACGACGACCAGCCGTACGTGGAGGAGCGTCACCGCCACCGCTACGAGGTCAACAACGCCTACCGTGCCGAGCTGGAGAAGAAGGCCGGTCTGGTCTTCTCCGGCACCTCCCCGGACAACAAGCTCGTCGAGTACGTCGAGTACCCGCGCGAGATCCACCCCTACCTGGTCGCCACCCAGGCGCACCCGGAGCTCCGCTCCCGCCCGACCCGCCCGCACCCGCTCTTCGCGGGCCTGGTGAAGGCCGCCGTCGAGCGCAGGACGGGCGCCGGGGCCGGTGGCAAGCAGACCGCCGCATCGGGCAAGTAGTCCGGCGGCAGGCAGGCGTTAACGTTGACCGGGGTACGGATCCACTGTGGATGCGTGCCCCGGTTTCTGTTCTTCGTGGGAGGACGTAGATGGGTTTCCAGGACACGCCCGAGGAGTGGCAGGTCACCGCGACCAAGACGCCCTTCACCGGCAACAAGACCAGCGTCCGCACCGATGAAGTGGTGATGCCCGACGGCACGGTCGTACGCCGCGACTACCAGGTCCACCCGGGTTCGGTCGCCGTGCTCGCGATCGACGAGGAGGACCGGGTCCTCGTGCTGCGGCAGTACCGTCACCCGGTGCGCCACAAACTCTGGGAGATCCCGGCCGGACTGCTCGACATCCCCGGCGAGAACCCGCTGCACGCGGCGCAGCGCGAGCTCTACGAGGAGGCGTACGCCAAGGCCGAGGACTGGCGGGTGCTGACGGACGTCTACACCACGCCGGGCGGCTGCGACGAAGCCGTACGGATCTTCCTGGCCCGGAATCTCTCCGAGGCCGACGGGGAGCGCTACGAGGTCTCCGAGGAGGAGGCCGACATGGAGCTGGCCCGGGTGCCGCTCCAGGAGCTGGTGCGAGGGGTGCTCGCCGGGGATCTGCACAACAACTGCCTCGTGGTGGGTGTCCTCTCGCTCGCGGCGGTGCGCGCCGGTGACGGGATCGATTCCCTGCGTCCGGCCGAGGCGCCCTGGCCGGCCCGTCCGTTCGAGGTCTGACGATGGCAAGGACCGCTCGGGGTCCGGCCGTTCGACGGGAAGGTGTCGTCCGGGGCCCGGTGGTCCGATCGGCACCCTGACCGGGCGGCGCGGCGGGCCGCTGAACGGTTCACCGACATCACCGACATCTTCCGATCGGAAAAGATGCTGATCCGATCGGGGGACCTCTGCGCCATGCTCCACGGAATTCGTCCATACGCCTGAACTACGCTCGGAATGCCCAGACCGGAGTCCCGGCGGGCGATGCGTGCAGCGAAGTGGAGCGTGGCTCGTGACGGATCAGGCGGTGGACACCAGCGGCCCGGTCGAGGCAGCGGGAACCGAGGAGCCGTCCGGCGTCGCCCCACCCCAATTCTTCGGCCGCGAACGCGAGTTGAAGGCACTACGGGCCGACATCGAGCGGGCCGGACTGGACACCCTGGCCGGCCGCAAGGCCGCCCGCGCCCGGGTCCTGCTGATCGCCGGCCGTCCCGGTTCCGGACGCACCGCGCTCGCCGGTGAACTCACCCGCCGGCTGCTCTCCACCGACGACTACGCGGACGGACTGCTCAGGGCTCGGCTCACCGATCCCGGCGGCGCGCCGGTTCCCACCGAGCGCACCGCGCGGGAGCTGCTCGACCGGCTGGGTGTGACGGGGCCGCCCGGCGCGGACGGGGACGAACTCTCCGAGCTGCTCCGCGAGGCGCTCGCCGGGCGCCGCACCCTGCTGCTCCTCGACGACGCCGTGGACGCGGAACAGGTCGACCCGCTGCTGCCGGACGACCCCGACTGCCTGGTCGTCGCCACCTCCGAGGGCCCGCTGACCGGCATCCCGGGCGTCCGCCCCTGCACCCTCGGCGGTCTGGACGCGGGCTCAGCGGTCCGGCTGCTCGCCCGGCTCATCGGCCAGGTCAGGATCACCGTCGACCCGCGGACCGCCGAGACCCTGGCCGAGGAGTGCGGTGGACTGCCGGCGGCCCTGGTGATGGTCGGAGGCTGGCTCGCCGCCCGTCCCATGGCCTCGGTCGCGGATGTCACCAAACAGCTGCGGGAACTGCCGGACGACCCGGAGCAGTCCAACGGTGCCCGCCCGCTGGCCCGCGCCTTCCGGCTGGTCCACGACTCCCTGCCGGCGACCGCCGCCCGGATACTGCGCCTGCTCGCACTCGCTCCCGCCGGGCTCGCTGACGCGCACACCGCCTCCGCGCTGGCCGGCTGCTCCGTCTCGGCCGCCCGGACGACCCTCGACGACTTCGTGGCCCTGGGACTGCTGCGCAGCGACGGGGCGGACGAGCCGGAGTACGAGGTGCCCGGCTGCCTCGCCCCGTTGCTGGGGGCGCTCCTGGAGGCCAGGGACCGGCCGACGGAGATCCAGCTGGCCAGGGCCCGGATGCTGGAGCGGACGGTACGGCTGTTGCAGTCCTGCCGGGCGGTCACCGACCCCGAGGGTTCCCCGGCCCGCCGCAAGCTCGCCGGGCTGCCGCGCTCGCTGCGCTTCCCCGGCCCCGAGGCGGCCGCCGAATGGCTGCGGATGCGCCGGCCCGCGCTGCTGGCCTCGGCCAGGATCGCCGTCGAGGACGGTGAACTCGACACCCTGGCAAGGAGGTTGGTGGCGGCTCTGGTGCGGGCGCTGGCCGTGCACCAGGGCACCGAGGCCGCCGCGCCCGAGCTGTACGGACTGCACGGTCTGGTCCTGGCCGTCGCCGAACGGCGTGATCTGCCGCGCGAGCGGGCCGCCGCACTGCTCAACCTCGCCGACCTCGATGCCAGGACCGGCCGTACGCGGGAGGCGCTGGCCCGCTACCGCGCCGCGCTGGACGCCGGACGGGCCGCGAAGGACCCGTACGCCACCGGCCGCGCGATGGAATCCGTAGGCGGCGCCTACGCCGAGCTGGGGGACTTCCAGCGGGCCTCCGACTGGTACGGCCGGGCGCTGGCGCAGCGGCTCACCCAGGGCGAGCGGGCCGACGAGGCGCGGTTGTACGGGCGGCTCGGCGCCGTCCACACCTATGCGGGGCGGTACGGCGAGGCGCTGCGGAACTGGCGCGCCGCCGCCGCCGGGTACCGCAGGCTCGGCGATGTCCCGGCCCAGGCGCGGGCGCTGAGCGAGGCCGCCCGGGTACAGGAGTACGCGGGCCGCCCTCGCGAATCGCTGCACACCTGCCAGGAGGCCGTTCAGTGGGCCAGGCGGGCCGGGGACGTAAGGCTTCAGGCGGCGCTGGAGCTGCGGCTGGCCGACACCCTCGAACGGCTCGGCGACCCGGCCGCGGCCCGGCTGCACAGGGGTCTGGCCGACAGATTGCTGGGCGAGAAGGGTGCAACCTGCGAAATCCGTAGTGCGGTCACTGAAAAATAATGCTTTGTAAGGCTAGACAGCGAGAAGTCCTTCATTAAACTGGCTGTACCGCGTGTGCTCGCGGTATCTCCATTTACGCAGTGTCTATCCGGGTATGTGTAGCTGTGTCCGGGTAACCCTCTGAGCCAAGGACCGTGATCGACGTGAAGGTCGGCATCCCCCGCGAAGTCAAGAACAACGAGTTCCGCGTGGCGATCACGCCTGCCGGTGTGAACGAGCTCGTCCGTCACGGCCATCAGGTCGTCGTCGAGGAGAACGCCGGGGCCGGCTCCTCCATCACGGACGAGGAGTACATCGCCGCCGGAGCGCAGATACTCGCCACCGCCGACGAGGTCTGGGCCGCCGCCGACCTGCTGCTCAAGGTCAAGGAGCCGGTCGCCGAGGAGTACCACCGCCTCCGCAAGGACCAGACGCTCTTCACCTACCTGCACCTCGCCGCCTCCCGCGAGTGCACGGACGCGCTGCTGGAGTCGGGCACCACGGCCATCGCGTACGAGACGGTCGAGGCCGCGAACCGCGCGCTGCCGCTGCTCGCCCCGATGTCCGAGGTCGCGGGCCGGCTGGCCCCGCAGGTCGGCGCATACCACCTGATGCGCTCGGCCGGTGGCCGCGGCGTGCTGCCGGGCGGGGTTCCCGGCACGGCGGCCGGCAAGGCCGTCGTCATCGGCGGCGGTGTCTCGGGCTGGAACGCCACGCAGATCGCCGTCGGCCTCGGCTTCCACGTCACGCTGCTCGACAAGGACATCAACAAGCTGCGCGAGGCCGACAAGATCTTCGGCACCAAGGTGCAGACGGTCGTCTCCAACGCCTTCGAGCTGGAGAAGGCCGTCGTCGAGGCCGACCTCGTCGTCGGTGCCGTGCTCATCCCGGGCGCGAAGGCCCCGAAGCTCGTCACCAACGAGCTCGTCGCCAAGATGAAGCCCGGAAGTGTACTTGTCGACATTGCGATCGATCAGGGTGGCTGCTTCGAGGACTCCCACCCGACGACCCACGCCGAGCCGACCTTCATGGTTCACAACTCGGTCTTCTACTGTGTCGCGAACATGCCCGGCGCGGTGCCGAACACCTCCACGTACGCCCTCACCAACGCCACGCTGCCGTACATCGTGGAGCTCGCCAACCGTGGCTGGGTCGAGGCGCTGCGCCGTGACGCCGCACTGGCCAAGGGTCTCAACACCCATGACGGACAGGTCGTTTACCGCGAGGTGGCCGAGGCGCACGGTCTGCCGCACGTCGAGCTGAGCTCGCTCCTCGGCTGACGGGTCAACATCTTCCGTCAACCCCATGAGTCCGGCCGGACCTTGCCGAGCAAGGTCCGGCCGGACTCATGTCGGGCCCCGCGGGGTCCCCGCGCAACTCGTCTCGAACGTAACCCTTCAACCGATTCGTGCACCTGTTGAAAGTGTGCGCCGGTGGCTGCGTGCCCTTGACAGGGAGGTGTTCGATTGCCGACACATCGGGCCGGGTCCGGCGGATTGTGTTGCTGCGGAGCGGTGACACGCCATAGAGTCGCCAATCGTCGGCATGGTGCCACGCTGACCTATCGATAAGTTTCCTGGTCACATCCAAGGAGGTAAGACGACTTGTGAATGAGTCGACATTTACTCCCGGGGGTGTTCAACCAGGGATGCCTGCACGGGGCCAGAGCCCGAACGGGCTGGAGGCTGTCGGCTCCGTCGCTGTTCGCACCTTCGCCACCCACCAGCACATGACGACAGCCCCCCAGATGATGGACGGCCTACACGTGAACGCCATGGCCGGCAACGAGAGTGGCCGAGACACCGCCCACTTCGCCGACTTCGACGAGGTGCCCCAGGGGCACTTCTACGACCCCGACGCCGAGTACGAGCCCGATCCGGAGTACGCGGCCACCCTCGCGCCCGACGCTGCCCGACAGCGCCGCGAGCGGATCGGCCCGACCGGTCGGCCCCTGCCCTATTTCCCGATCCCGGGTCCGCTGACCGACCACGGTCCCGCGAAGATCATCGCGATGTGCAACCAGAAGGGCGGCGTCGGCAAGACCACGTCGACCATCAACCTGGGTGCCGCACTCGCGGAGTACGGACGTCGCGTCCTGCTCGTCGACTTCGACCCGCAGGGAGCCCTGTCGGTCGGGCTCGGCGTCAACCCGATGGAGCTCGACCTCACGGTCTACAACCTGCTCATGGAGCGGGGCATGTCGGCCGACGAGGTCCTGCTGAAGACCGCGGTCCCGAACATGGACCTGCTGCCCAGCAACATCGACCTGTCGGCTGCGGAGGTGCAGCTGGTGAGCGAGGTCGCCCGGGAATCCACGCTGCAGCGCGCCCTGAAGCCGCTGATGGCCGACTACGACTACATCGTGATCGACTGTCAGCCGTCGCTGGGCCTGCTCACCGTGAACGCCCTGACGGCGGCCCACAAGGTCATAGTGCCGCTCGAATGCGAGTTCTTCGCGCTGCGCGGCGTGGCCCTGCTCACCGAGACCATCGAGAAGGTCCAGGAGCGGCTCAACCCGGATCTGGAGCTCGACGGCATCCTCGCCACCATGTACGACTCCCGTACGGTGCACAGCCGCGAGGTCCTCGCGCGCGTCGTCGAGGCCTTCGACGACCACGTGTACCACACGGTCATCGGGCGCACCGTGCGTTTCCCGGAGACCACGGTCGCGGGTGAGCCCATCACCACGTACGCCTCCAACTCGGTCGGTGCCGCCGCCTATCGCCAGCTCGCCAGGGAGGTGCTCGCCCGGTGTCACGCCGAGTGAGTCTGCCCGGGGCCGACGAACTGTTCCGTACCACCGGGGGGATGGGTCTGCAGGCCTCGTCCCCCGCGGACCGGCGACGCAAGGCGAACGGCGAGGCCCGGGTGCCCGGCCCGGCCGGTGAGAGCGACACCGGGGCCGACGGGCCGGCTGCGGGCACGACGGAGACCGGAACCGCCGCCGCCGCGCGGGAGGAGCACTCCGCGGCGGACACCGACGCGGGGGAATCGCGCAGCCGCGGCGGCGACCGGGTCGCGGTGGCGGGACAGTCGGGGCGCAGGCCTCAGCAGTCCCCGCCGTCCGCGCCGTCGCCCGCGCCGTCGTCCGCGCAGGAGGCGGTTCCCGCCCCCGCCGTCCAGCAGCAGCGCAGGCGTGGCGGCGGGCGCGGGGCGAACCGGCGGCCCAGCGGCCGTGAGCGCCACGACGAGAAGATCACCGTCTATGTCTCCGCCGAGGAACTGATGGACCTCGAACACGCGCGTCTCGTGCTGCGCGGGGAGCACGGGCTCGCGGTCGACCGCGGACGGATCGTCCGCGAGGCCGTCGCGGTGGTTCTCGCGGACCTGGAGTCGCGGGGCGACGCGAGCATCCTCGTACGGCGGCTGCGCGGCCGCTGACGGGCGGGGCGCCGGTAGCCTGCCCGGGGTGCCGCCGTCGGCCGAGCGGCCCGGCCCCCTTCCGTGCGGGCCTTCGCCCGCCGCCCGTATCCCGCTTGCCCCTGGACCCTCATGCCGACGAACGACGAGCCCGCCCGCACCCCTCGCCGCCCCTTGGGCCGGGGTCCGGGCGGTCGGCCTGCTCCGGCACCCGCGGTGTCCGGGGGCGGCGACGGCGAATCCGCCGTGGTGCCGCTTCCCGGCACCGATGAGGCGTCCCCGGCCCCGTCACCGGCGGATGCGGCGGCGGCCGGGACCGACGCGTCCCGGGACCCCGTACCGCCTGCCGAGCCCGTCGCGACGGCACCACCGGGCCCGTCCCCCGAGCCGGCCGACGACGGGCGGTTCACCGTTCGGCTGGCGAACTTCGAGGGGCCGTTCGATCTGCTGCTGCAGCTCATCTCCAAGCACAAGCTGGATGTGACCGAAGTCGCGCTGTCCAAGGTCACCGACGAGTTCATGGCCCACATCCGGGCCATGGGACCGGACTGGGACCTGGATCAGACCACCGAGTTCCTCGTCGTCGCCGCCACCCTGCTCGACCTGAAGGCCGCTCGTCTGCTGCCCGCGGCGGAGGTGGAGGACGAGGCGGATCTGGCACTGCTCGAAGCGCGCGACCTGCTCTTCGCCCGGCTGCTCCAGTACCGTGCGTACAAACGCATCGCGGAGATCTTCAGCGACCGGCTGGAGTCGGAGGGGCGGCGCTTCCCGCGGACCGTGGGCCTGGAGCCGCACCACGCCGAGCTGCTGCCCGAGGTCGTCATCAGGATCGGAGCGGAGAAGTTCGCCGAACTGGCCGTGCGGGCGATGCAGCCGAAGCCCGAGCCGCAGGTGTACGTCGACCACATCCACGCGCCGCTGGTCAGCGTGCGTGAGCAGGCCGAGATCGTGGTGGCCCGGCTGCGCGGGGCCGGGGAGATCAGCTTCCGGGTGCTCACCGAGGACGCGCCGGACACCCTCACCGTCGTCGCCCGGTTCCTCGCGCTGCTGGAGCTGTACCGGGAGAGGGCCGTGGCGCTGGACCAGGACGAGGCGCTCGGCGAGCTCCTGGTGCGCTGGGCCGGGGGAGAGGGGGCCGGGCCCGTCGTGACGGACGAGTTCGACACCGAGGTGACCGGGGCGCAGGACGTCCGGGAGGATGGGAAGGCATGAGTCAGCAGGACACCACGGGTTCCACCGTCGCGGATCTCGATCTCAAGCCCGCGCTGGAGGCCGTCCTCATGGTCGTCGACGAGCCCGCCACGGAGGAACACCTCGCCAAGGTGCTGGAACGGCCCCGCAGGGCCGTCGCCGACGCGCTGCGCGAGCTGGCCGACGAGTACACCGTGCAGCGCCGCGGGTTCGACCTGCGGCTGGTCGCGGGCGGCTGGCGCTTCTACACGCGCCCGGAGTACGCGGCGGCCGTCGAGGGCTTCGTCCTGGACGGCCAGCAGGCGCGTCTCACGCAGGCGGCGCTGGAGACCCTCGCGGTGGTCGCGTACCGTCAGCCGGTCAGCCGGTCGAGGGTCTCCGCGGTCCGCGGCGTGAACTGTGACGGGGTCATGCGGACCCTGCTGCAGCGGGGCCTCGTCGAGGAAGCGGGCGCGGAACCCGAAACAGGTGCGATCCTGTACAGGACGACGAACTACTTTCTGGAGCGGATGGGCCTGCGTGGCCTGGATGAGCTCCCGGAGCTCGCGCCCTTCCTTCCCGAGGCGGACGCGATCGAGGCCGAGACGCAAGAGGGTGTGCCGTCGTTCGATCCGGACGCACCGGACACCCCGGAAACTCACGCAGACGACAAGACGGAATTTTGATGCGAAGCAGTGGCAGGAACAGCGGCAGCGGCAGCGGCAGGAGCGGCGGCAACCGGAATCCCCGGGGTGCCGGCGCCGAGCGCGACGGCAAGCAGGAGCAGCGTCCTCGTCGGCCCCGGCCCGAGGAGCGCCGCTACGACGTGGGCGCCACCGGCGAGAAGAGCGGCGACGGTCCCCGCAAGGGCCGTGGTGCCGCGGCCCGCGGCGGTGCCAAGGGCGGTCCGAAGCCCGCACAGGCCGGTGGCGGCCGGAGCGGCGGCGCGCGTCGCCAGGGCGCCCCGTCCCGTCCGCGTGAGCTCGACGCCAAGATCGAGCAGCGCAACCGGGACAGGTACGCGAACAAGCCCGACATCAGGACGCCCAAGACCTTCCCGGGCGCCGAGCAGGAGGGCGAGCGGCTGCAGAAGGTCCTCGCCAGGGCCGGCATGGGCTCGCGCCGCGCGTGCGAGGAACTGATCGAGCAGGCCCGCGTCGAGGTCAACGGCGAGATCGTCGTCGAGCAGGGCATGCGCGTCGATGTGCACAAGGACGAGATCAAGGTCGACGGTCTGACCGTCGCCGCGCAGTCGTACCTCTTCTTCGCGCTGAACAAGCCCGCCGGTGTCGTCTCCTCCATGGAGGACCCGGACGGCCGTCAGTGCCTCGGCGACTACGTCACCAACCGTGAGACGCGACTCTTCCACGTCGGCCGGCTGGACACCGAGACCGAGGGCATCATCATGCTCACCAACCACGGCGAGCTGGCCCACCGCCTGACCCACCCCAAGTACGGGGTGAAGAAGACCTACCTGGCCGCCATCCAGGGACCGCTCCCGCGCGACCTGGGCAAGCGGCTCAAGGACGGCATCCAGCTGGAGGACGGCTACGCCCGCGCCGACCACTTCCGGGTCGTCGAGAACACCGGCAAGAACTACCTGGTCGAGGTGACCCTCCACGAGGGCCGCAAGCACATCGTCCGCCGGATGCTGGCCGAGGCCGGCTTCCCGGTCGAGCGGCTCGTACGGACGTCCTTCGGGCCGATCCCGCTGGGCGACCAGAAGTCCGGCTGGCTGCGCCGCCTCACCAACACCGAGGTCGGCATGCTGATGCGCGAGGTCGGCCTGTAACGGCCCGGTGCACTCTCTGTCGTGCACCGAGCCGTAAGACCGTCCGGACGCTCCGCCCCGGCTCCGTCCGCTCCACGGCCCGCGGCCGGTTCCTGCTTTCGATTTTCGAACAGGAATCGGCCGCGGGCCTTTTGCTGCGACCGTTCCGCCTTTATAGTCAGACTGACTATTAAGGAGGCGGGAGTGAGTCTCGCGGATGTCCTCGATCCCCTGCAACAGCCCCTGGTGACGGTCCTCGACACCCCGGTCAGCTGGACCGAGGTGCTCGGCTTCGGCAGCGGGGCGCTGTGCGTGTGGCTCGTGGCCCGCCAGCACCTCGCCAACTGGCCGATCGGCATCGCCAACAACCTCTTCTTCATCCTGCTGTTCGCCCAGTCCGGCCTGTACGCCGACGCCGGACTCCAGATCGTCTTCATCGCCCTTGCCGCGTACGGCTGGTGGACCTGGACCCACGGGGGTGGACCAGGGACGCCGGACCTGCCGGTGCGGCGCACCTCACGCACCGAATGGACCTGGCTGCTCGCGGCAGGGGTGGTGGGGACCCTCGCCCTCACCCTCCTGCTGGACCGCGCCACCGACTCGACCGTGCCCTTCTGGGACGCCCTGACGACCGCGTTGTCCCTGACGGCGACGTACGGGCAGTGCAGGAAGCTCGTCGAGTCGTGGTGGCTCTGGATCGCCGCCGATGTGGTGTACATCCCGCTGTACGCGTACAAGGAGCTCTATCTGACCTCCCTGCTGTACGTCGGCTTCCTGACGCTGTGCCTGATCGGCCTGAGCAACTGGCGGCGAGATCTCGCCGGGCGGCGGCCCGTGGAGGTGGCGGCACCCGGGTACGAGGTCGGCGTGGGCCGGGGGCGTGGGGGGTCGCTGTGAGTGGTCGGTCTCCACGGGGCAGCGGCGCGAAGCGCTTCGCGCACGGGCTCGTCCTCGGCAAGTTCTACCCGCCGCACGCCGGCCACCACCACCTCGTCCGCACCGCGCAGGACCGCTGCGAGCGGCTGACCGTCCTGGTGTGTGCCGCCTCCGTCGAATCCATACCGCTCGCCGACCGCGTGGCCTGGATGCGGGAGGTGCACCCGGACGCACGGGTCGTGGGCGCCGTCGACGACGTCCACATGGACCTCCACGACCCGGCGATCTGGGACGCGCACATGGCCGTCTTCACCGAGGCCGTGCCCGAACCGGTGGACGCCGTCTTCACCTCGGAGTCGTACGGGGACGAACTGGCCCGCAGATTCGGTGCCGAGTCCGTCTGCGTCGACCCCGACCGTACGGTCTTCCCGGTCTCCGGCACCGCCGTCCGCAAGGACCCGGTCGGCTGCTGGGACTTCCTCGAACCGCCCGTACGGGCCGCGCTCACCCGCCGGATCGTCGTCCTCGGCGCGGAATCCACCGGTACCACGACGACGGCCCGCGCCCTCGCCGACCACTACCGGCGGCGTGGCGGTGTCTGGGCGCGGACCCGATGCGTCGACGAGTACGGACGGGAGTTCAGCGAACAGAAGCTGGCCGCGCTGCGCGCCCGGTGGCCCGGGGCCCAGTGGGAGGACGTCACCTTCGGCACCGACGACTTCCCGCTGATCGCCGAGAAGCAGAACGCCGAGGAGGAGGCGGCCGCGCGCACCGGGTCGCCGGTGCTCTTCTGCGACACGGACTCCTTCGCCACCACCGTCTGGCACGAGCGGTACGTCGGCGGACGCAACCCGCTCGTCGAGGAGACCGCCGACCGGGTCGCCCACCATCTGTGGCTGCTCACCGACCACGAGGGGGTCGCCTTCGAGGACGACGGGCTGCGCGACGGCGAGGAGCTGCGGCCCTGGATGACCGACCGGTTCCGGGCCGAACTCACCCGTACCGGAAGAGAGTTCATCGTCCTCACCGGAACCCGTGAGGAACGCCTGGCCACCGCCGTCGCCGCCGTCGACGCCCTGCTCGCCGCCGGCTGGAACTTCGCCGCCCCCCTCCCGGAGCACCGATGAACGCCGGTGCCCCCGCAGGCTACGACCCGTACGCCTTCGAACCCTTCGCGGTCACCGTCGACCTCGCCGTCTTCACGGTCCGCGACACCCGGCTGCACGTCCTGCTCGTCGAACGGGGCGAGGACCCCTACAAGGGCCACTGGGCACTGCCCGGCGGCTTCGTCCAGCCGCGCGAGTCCGCCGAGGACGCCGCCCGCCGGGAGCTCGCCGAGGAGACCGGCCTCACCGAGGGCACCGTCTGCGCCCTCCACCTGGAACAGTTGCGCACCTACAGCGCGCCGGACCGCGACCCGAGGATGCGGGTCGTCTCGGTCGCCTACGCCGCGCTCGTACCCGACCTGCCCGAACCCCGTGGCGGCGGAGACGCCGCCAGCGCCCAGTGGTGGGACGCCCGAACCGTCGGCCCGCTCGCCTTCGACCACGACCACATCCTCGCCGACGCACACGACCGCATCGGCGCCAGACTCGAATACAGCTGCCTGGCCACCGCCTTCTGCCCGCCCGAATTCACCCTGGGAGAGCTCCAGCAGGTGTACGAGACGGTCTGGGGAGTCGAGCTGGACCGGCCCAACTTCCGGCGCAAGGTCCTCACCACGCCCGGCTTCGTCCAGGCCGTGGAGGGTCCGCCGCGCCGCACCGGCGGACGGGGGAAGCCGGCCGCTCTCTACCGGGCGGGCGCCGCCACCGCACTGCACCCTCCACTCCTGAGACCGGAAGGAAGAACCTCGTGATCGTGACCAGGACCATCACCAAACAGGCCGCCACCGGCGCACTGACCGGGCTCGCGCTCGGCGATGCACTGGGCTTCCCGACCGAGTTCAACAACGTGCCGTCGATCCTCGCCAAGTGCGGGCCGTGGCGCCGGATGCGGCTGCCGAAACCGGCGATCGTCACCGACGACACCCAGATGACACTGGCCCTGGGGAGGGGCATCCGGACCGCCATGGACCGAGGGCTGCTCACCCCGCTGCGGCTGGCCCGCCCGGTCCGTGAGGAGTTCGTCGACTGGTACCACTCGCCCGACAACAACCGTGCCCCCGGCCGCACCTGCATGACCGCCTGCCGCCTGCTCGACAGTGACCGGCTCTGGCAGGAGGCCAGTCAGACCGGGTCCAAGGGCTGCGGCGCCAACATGCGGGTCGCGCCGGTCGGACTCGTGCCGGGTCTGAGCGACGAACAGCGCTCCGGCGCCGCGCAGTTGCAGGCGGCCCTCACCCATGGGCACCCGACGGCGCTCGCCGCGTCCGATCTGATGGCCCGAGCGGTGTACCTGCTGGCGCAGGGGGCGGAGCCGAGGGGCCTGATCGGGCAACTGCGCAGTTACGCGTACGAGAACAGCAGCCGCTACCTCACGCGCTGGCTCGGCGATCTCTGGCGGTACGCGGGCGACTCCTCGCCGGAGCTGTACATCCAGCGGGGCTGGGACGAATGCCTTGCCGCCCTGGCCCGTGTCCAGGACGCGCTGCGCGACCCGTCCCCGGAGACCGACCCCTGCGAGGCGACCGGCGACGGGTGGATCGCCGAGGAGGCCCTGGCCACGGCCCTGCACTGCTTCCTGCTCTTCCCCGACGAGCCCGTCACCGCGCTGCGCCGGGCCGCCTGCACCCGGGGCGACTCGGACTCCCTCGGCTGCCTGACCGGCGCGCTCGCCGGGGCGCACCTGGGAGCGGGGGCCTGGCCCAAGGAGTGGTCGGAACGGATCGAGTACCGGAGCGATCTGCTGGCGTTGGGGGCGCTCTGGGACGCTTGACCCATGCACAGCAAAGCGACGCGCCTCCAGGAGGCCGGGCTGCCGGTCACGGACTTCGGCCCGGTGCTCGCCGAGGAGAGCCACCCGCTGCTGTTCCCCACGGTCTCCGGGGCGCATCTGTACGGGTTTCCGTCCAGGGACTCGGATGTGGACCTTCGGGGGGTCCATCTCCTGCCCGCGGAAGCACTCGTCGGACTGCGCCGCCCCAAGGAGACGCGCTCGCGGATGTGGGACCGGGACGGGGTCGAGATGGACCTGCCACCGCCGACCCACCAAATGGAACGACGTCCAAATGGCTCCGGCGCGGCCTGACGCCCCGCTCGACAGGCCCGCACGGAGCTTTGGCCGGGCGGGTGCCCGCCCATCGACGCACCGGGGGCTGGACGGATCTGCGCCCAGCCCCCACATCGCATCGGAACGGGATCAGACGGCCGGCAGAGGCACAGCGCCGTACAGGGTCCAGTGGTCGGACTTGCCCGCAGTGCCGGAGACCGAGCACCGGGAGAACGTGTGCGGCGCGAAGATGTAGTCGAGCTTGCGCGTGGGGTTGCCGTCGGCGTCGGCGTTGGCGGTCGGCTTTCCGGTGCGCGGGGAGAGAAGCCCGTTCAGCTGGCTGCACTCCTGGTAGGCGTCGTAGACCGGAATGAGCGCCGTGCTCGGGCCGCCCTCGTCGACGGTCGCGTCCGGGACGGGCGGTACCAGGTTCAGGTCGCCGCCGAAGACGGGCCGGTAGCCCTTCGCCTTGAACGTGTCGGCGAGGTCCCGCAGCTGCACGGCCTGCTTGCCACGCCACGAGCCGTCGTTGTCGTCATAGCCCTTGCCGGCGCTGAAGTGGGCGGTGCATGCCATCACCGCGCGGGACGGAATGGACGCGCACAGGGCCGTGCGCTGCTCCTTGTCGGCGGGCGACGTGAGGTCGTACCGCTTGTACCAGGTGTTCTCGTCCGGGACGGCCAGAGCGATGCCGTAGGCGCCCCGGTCGGCGTTCGACTCACCGCCCATGGCGCACTGCTTCTGGATGAGCGGGCTGCCGCCGACGCGGTTATGGATGGGCGCGAACCTCACGTCCCAGCCTCTGCCCGTCTGGGCCTCCAGCATCTCCTCGGCACGCTTGGCGTGCTTCTCACAGAACTCCTGGAAGAAGATGACGTCCGGATATCCGCCGATGACCGAGCTGACCAGGCGTTCGCGAATCGCGTCGTTGAGTTCCTGGTACCCGGCCTCTCCTTGGTAGGGAGACTGGTTCCAGCCGCAGTTCTTGTTGGCGTTGGCGCAGACGTTCCAGGTCATCACGTTCAGACTCGACGCGGGAGCCGATCCCGCGTACGGCGCCTCGGCCGGAGCGTCGACCGGCTCCAGCACGAATCGTGTTTCCTCGCCCGGGGTCAGTGTCATGGCACGCAGCGTGCCGTCCCCTGTCACGGCCACCCACCTGCCGGCGTATCCCGACTCGTCGACGGACTCGAAGGACACGCCCACCGAGCCGGCAGGGGAGTTCAGAAACGCGGGCGGGGTCGAGTAGTGCGCAGTGAACTGCTGCCAGCTGCCCAGCCGGTAGCCCCGGGCGCGAAGCATGCCGTTGCGGTCACCCGCGTCCTCGTACTCGGCGGTCGCGAAGAAGCCGGTGACCAGCGAGCGCAGACTCATCGTCGTGCCCGCGTGGTTGGTGTGGAGCGTGAACTTCTCCCAGGAACCGACCTTCTCGCTCCTGGCCTTCATCCGCCACTCGTACTGATCCGTGTCGTTCAACTCCACGGACACGTACCGGCCCGTGAGTACCGACCGCAGTGCCCACTTCTGCCCCGCAGACTTCGCGACATCCGCAGCATCCGCTGAGACGTCCGTGGCCGAGGCCACAGGTGCCGATGCGAGCGATACCCCCGCGATCAAGGCAAGCAGCGCGGTCAGAAAGCTCAACGTACGGCGCATGCCCCCTCCTTCTCATGCATGAACAAATGAAAAGCAGATCATAGGTTTCGCCCGCGGCGACTCCGCCGTCGGGCCGAGCCCGCAGTTGGGTCAGTCCTTCGTCGACACACGTAGCGGCATGCCCGGTCCCGGAGTGTTCACGGTTCTCGCGATCCGGCCGAAGGAGGGCGCCCGTACCACTGGCTGTGATCAACGACTCATACGCACCGCCGGTCACTATGTGCGCGCCGGTGCGCAAACCACCGTGCACAGTACCGTCGTTGGGCAGACTTACCGGAAATCACCCTCGGCGTGCCGATCGTGGGGAGCGCCGAGGGCCGTGCACCGGAACCGGATCAGCAGGAAGGGTTGCCGAGGCCCCGTCGGGTCGTTCAGCTCTCCTCGGGCCGGAGCGCGGACGCCCGGCGGGTGCGGATCAGGAAGTCCTCCACCCGGGCCCGGTCCGGTTCGGGCGGCAGCGGTGAGGAGGCGACCGCCGCGTCGTTCTCCTCGGCCAGGTGGGTCATACGGCGTTCGACCTCCGCCCAGGGCACCTCGCCGCGCTTCACCGCCAGCAGTTCCTCCCGGGCCGGGCCCACCTCGATCGTGAGCTCGCCCGTGCGCAGCAGATCCCGGCCACTGGTCAGCAGCCGCAGCAGATGCATGGCGTGCTTCCAGCGCGGCTCCCCGTACTGCCGTTGGTCCGCCTCCAGCTTTCTGCGTTGGCCCAGCGCGTACCGGACGAAGGTCTGATGGGCCAGCCGGGACAGGAACGCCGCCCGCAGGGAAAGGAGTTCGCCGCCCACGGCGTCGATGTGTTCCACCAGCGGCGAGTGCAGGCACTCCAGAACATTGGGGTTGGCCCGCAGGGCCAGCTCGCAGAAGCGCTCCAGCTCCCAGGAGAACTGCTCCTGCGCCGGGCCCTCGACATGCGTCGGTGGTTTGTCGAACCGCCAGAACAGCGGGGTCGGCGCGAGGAAGACGCCGCGCCGGTCGGTGTCGCTGTCCTCCGTGGCGAGCCCGAACGCGCGTGAGCCCATCACACAGGAGTAGACCGTGTGGTCGCGTACGAGCGCTACGTGGTCGGGGGTGATCATGCCCGCGAGGGTACGTGAGCGAAAAGATGTTGCCCCGGACGTTTTCCGGTGCCACGATCGCCGCCATGACGATGATCGGAAAGGCACGCCGCGCCCCCCTCCGGTGAGCGCGATGACGACACCTCCGTACCCCAGAGAAGAAGCAACCGCTCTGTACACCAGGTATGCACACCTGCCGTACCCGGCCCGGATGCGGGCCATCGCCGAACACACCCGCTCCCTGGACGACGCCGCCTACCGCGCCGCGCAACGGGCCCTCGACCGCGGGAACCCCGAGGAACGCCGGCTGGCACTGTTCCTGGCCGTCGTCCGCCGCGACCTCGACGTGGTCGCCCGGGCACTCACGGATCCGCTGCTCAGACCGCGCGCCCTGGCCGCCGCGATCAGGCTTCCGGTCGACGAACAGGTCCTGACGGAACTGGCGTTGGGCGACCTGAGGGACGTACGCCATCACACCTACCGGATCCTCCGGCTGTCGGGCCGGTCCGCGCTCGCCGACCGGCTGCTGCCCCGTGTGCACGCACGGCACGGCGACGAGGACGCGGCCCGGCTGCTTCCCGCCTGCACGCCCTGCGCCGCCGAACAGTGGCTGCCACGGCTGGTCCAGGTGCCGCCCGGTGTCCTGCACGCCCTCGCCCGGACCGCACCGGCCGCACTCGCCGCCCATCTCGCCGACCGTCTGCCCGCGAAGAGCGTCGAACGGTCCGCACCCAGGGGTCTGCGGGCACGCAGCACATTCCTGGTGACCCGCCTCGGCACCCGCGATCCGTCGGCCGGGATGCTGCTGCTCGACCGGGCCCCGCATCTGGTCACCGGTACGACGATGGCCGCACTGCTGCGCGACCCCGCCGCCGTACTGGCCTCACTGCGCCGCACCGGCGCCGCGCGCCTGCCCCTGGCTCCGCGACGCCTGCCGCGGCGGGCGCTGAGCGCCCTCGCCTCCTGCGCACCGGAGGACATCGTCCTGCTCGCGAGTGTCCTGCGCGTCGAATCCCCGAGGGGGCGGGCGTCCTTCGGGGCGTACGAGGCCCCCGAGCCGCTGCTCGCCCTGCTGCCCCCGGTGCAACGGCGGCGCGTGGTCGAATCGCGATCGGGCGACGGGCTCACCGACTGGCGGGGCGAACTCGGCGGCGTCGCCGCCCTCGCACCCTCCGACAGGGCGGAGATCGCCTCACGCTGGCTGACCGGACGGGCCGGGCGCCGCACCTGCCCGCGCACCTTCATCTCGGCCCTGCTCCCGCTGCCCGACGGCGAGCCGCGCCTGCGCGAACTCGCCGCCGCGCACCGCCCGTACGACCGGGCAGCGGCCTGGCCCGCCCTCCTGGTCTGTGCCGCGCTACACGCGGATCCGGAGGAGTACGCGCGTGTCCTCACCTCCTGCGAACGGGCCTGGCACGACCAGGAGGAGGTGCGCCGGGCGACCCTGGCCGCGGCAGGCGCCGTCCCGGAGGCATTGCTGGACGCGGCACCGTACGCGGCTCTGCGCGATGCCGCGATGACCACGGTGCAGTCCCGCGACTCGACCCGGGCGTCGCTCCTGGCCGCCGAGGAATGGCTGCGGCGCACGGCGGTGAGCGCCGCCCGCAACGGCGACCTGCACCGGGCCGAAGCGGTCATCGGCCTGCTGCTCCAGGTCCTCGCCGACCCGCGCGGCCCCGGAACCGTCCGGCCGCTGCCGCTGGGCAGGGACACGGCCGTCGGTGTATGGCAGCTCGGCGGCCCGATGCCGGTGCGCACACTCGTGCGCTTCGCGGCCCTGTTCGTGCGTCATCTGCCGTACATCCCCGCCCTGGACGAGGCGATCGGCCGGGCGGCACGGGACCTGTCGGGCGGAAGGCACGCCCGGCAGGCGGCCGAACTGTGGCTCGCGGACCCGGTCACCCGGGAGCGTCGCTGCGCCGAACTCCTCGCCGCCGCGCCCACGTCGGTCGTCGTGCCCGTCGTCTGGCGCACCCTCGCCCGGCGCCGTACCGACCTGCTCGACACCGTCATGGGATCGGGACTGCCACCGCGCTGGGTGCCACGGATGCGCCGGAGCGTCCTGGGCCGCTGGCTGCCGCGTCAGCGCGCCGCACTCGACGCGCAGTTGGCGGGTGTCGCCACCGACGACGAGGCACCCCTGCTGGAACGGACCGACGCCGCCGCCCTCTGGGGTGAGACGGACGGTCTGCGCGCGCTGGTGGGGACGGCGCCGCAGCCCGTCGCCGCGGCCGCACTCACCGCGCTCGGGGAGCGCGCCGCGGACAGCGGTGGTGTTCAGGCCCATACCGACACCCTGGACTTCCTGCTCGGACACGCCGGGCAGGGAGGGGTGCGGGGGCGGGCCGCGATGACCGGTGTGCGGGCCTTGCTCGGCACGGTGCCCGACGACGGGGCCGTGGCGCTGCTCAGCCGGGTCGTCGGGGACGTCACCGGGTCCGTCGGCAGCCGGAAGGCGGCGGTGCGCGGGCTGGCCGAGCGGTCCTCTCCTGCGGCGTTCGCGGCCGTGCTCGCCGGATGGGACGTACCCGGACAGCACCGGGACGTCCACGCCACGATGGCCGGGGTGCTCGCGACCCGTATGGACGCCGCCGGTGTCGCGGAGCGGTTCACGGCGCAACTGCATCATGCGGCGGTGCGTGAACGGGTGATGGCGGCGCGGCCCGACCGGCCGTCGGCCGCCGACGCCCTGGCCGGGTTCCTCGCACACACGGTGGCCACGGGCGAGCCGGTGTCCGCGGCGGCCGCCGCCCACGCGCTCCTCGGTACGGCGGGAACCGCCCCGGTCCGCGACGCCGTCGCCGCCGCGGTGACCGACAGCGGCCGCCCGAGCGGGGTCCGTGGCGAGGCGGCGCGCCTGCTGTGCGCATGGGCGACCACCGGGGAGGGGCGGTCGGCGCTCAAGGGCGCACTCGACGCGGTGGTGAACCAGGCCGGTTCCGCGGACGAGGAGGAGCGGTGGGACGCGCTGTTCGTCCTCGACTCGCTGAAACGGGACTTCCCACCGCGCCCGGTCGCCGCCCTGGACACCGTCACCGAGGCGCTCCGGCGGGCGGGGCTCGTCCGCACCGCGTCCGGGGTGGCCCTCGCGGCGGCCCTCGCGTCGCTGACGGAGGTGGACGAGGCGGACGAGGCGGACGAGTCGGCGCCGGCGGAGGCGGCCGGGGGAGCGGTCGGAGGGACGGTCGAGCGGTGGGATCGGTGGCTGGCCCTCGCGGGGGAGCGGCCGGGTTCCCTCGACGCCATCCGGTACGACTGGCGGGGGCCGCAGAAGGCACTGCCGCTCGCGGCGATCGGCACGGTGGTGGCCGCGCTGCGGGCGCGGGGATCGGCCGTCGCGGGGCTGGCCGCGGTGGAACTGGTGGTCCGGGCGGGCGGGCACACCCGGTGGGCGGACCCCTGGCCGGACGAGCTGTCCGCACTGAAGGGCAGTGCGCATCCGGACGTCGCGGAGGCGGCGCTCCTGGCCGATGTCCGCCGGAGCCGTCGGACGAGCTCCGGTTGACGGTGGCGGGGCCGTGCTCAAGTGGCAGAGGCCAGGATTCCGATCGACATGGTCGATGAATCTCCACGTCTGGAGAGGTGGACTCATGGCGGAGAACGACCTCGGCAGTCTGCTGGGCGGTTTGCTGGGCGGCGGTGGCCAGGGCGGCGCCTCGGCGCTTCCGGTGGCGCCGGGAACATCCTCGGTGCGCTGCCGGGCGTGCCGGGCGGCGGCCGGGGCGGTTCGGGCGGCAGCGGCAATGCGCTCGTGGGGCTGATCGGGATGCTCACCGGGTCCGGCCTCGTCGACCGGACGTACTCCTGGATCGGCACCGGTGAGAACCAGGTGGTCAGCGACGCCCGGCGGAGCCCCCCGGCCGCGCCGTGCGCCCGCCGTGAACCGGGAGCCCCGGGGCCGGCCACCACGCGCGTCGGCGCCCCGTCTCACCGACAGAGCACCCCGGCCGCCCGCCGCTCCGTCCCTCTAGGCTGATCACGCGGAAAGATCACGCAAACGGACAGCGGGCGTGGCACGCACGAAGAAGCGAGGAGCACGACGTGGCGGTACGAGCGGTCCGTGGAGCCGTCCAGCTGGAACGGGACGAGGCCGGACACATGGGCGAGCGGGTCAGTGCCCTGCTCACCGCCGTCCTGGAGCGCAACAGCCTCGTCGCGGACGATCTGATCAGCATCTGGTTCACGGCCACCCCCGATCTGCACAGCGACTTCCCGGCCGCCGCGGCGCGCGGGATCGGTATCGTCGACGTACCGCTCATCTGCGCCCAGGAGCTGGACGTCGTGGGCGCGATGCCCCGGGTGGTGCGCATCCTCGCGCACGTCGAGACGTACCTCCCCAAGTCCGAGATCGCACACGTGTACCTCGGAGCCACCGCCGCCCTCCGCAAGGACATCGCCCAGTGAGAACCGCCCTCGTCATCGGAACGGGCCTCGTCGGCACCTCCGCGGCCCTCGCCCTGGCCGGGCGCGGCATCCATGTCCACCTCGTCGACCACGACCCCGAGTCGGCCCGCACCGCGGCCGCGCTCGGCGCCGGTACGGACCAGGCGCCCGAGGGCCCCGTCGACCTGGCGATCATCGCCGTGCCGCCCGCCCATGTGGCCCCGGTCCTGGCCACGGCCATGCGGGACGGCGTCGCCCGCGGCTACCTCGACGTCGCCAGCGTCAAGGGCGGCCCGCGCCGTGAGCTGGAGGAACAGGGCGTCGACCTCACCCCGTACATCGGTACGCACCCCATGGCCGGGAAGGAGCGATCCGGTCCCCTCGCCGCCACCGCGGACCTCTTCGAGGGCCGTCCCTGGGTCCTCACCCCGACCCGGGACACCGACACCGAGGTCCTGAACCTCGCCCTGGAACTGGTGGCCCTCTGCCGCGCCGTCCCCGTCGTCATGGACGCCGACGCGCACGACCGGGCCGTCGCCCTGGTCTCGCACACCCCGCAGCTGATCTCGTCGATGGTCGCCGCCCGTCTGGAGGAGGCCGACGAGACCGCCGTACGTCTCTGCGGCCAGGGCATCAGGGACGTCACCCGGATCGCCGCTTCCGACCCCCGGATGTGGGTGGAGATCCTCTCCGCCAACCCCGGGCCGGTCGCCGACGTACTGGCCGGGGTCGCCGCCGATCTGGACGAGACGGTACGGGCGCTGCGCGGTCTGCAGTCCGGTGACGACGACAGGCGCCGCGAAGGCACCGAAGGCATCGAGGACGTCCTGCGTCGCGGCAACGCGGGACGGGTCCGGGTGCCCGGCAAGCACGGGACGGCCCCCACCTCGTACGAGATCGTGTCCGTGCTCATCAGCGACCGGCCGGGTGAACTGGCCGGGATCTTCGCCGATGCCGGACGGGCCGGGGTCAACGTCGAGGACGTCCGCATCGAGCACGCCACCGGGCAGCAGGCCGGCCTGGTCCAGCTGATGGTCGAGCCGAGCGCGGTCGCCGGGCTGAGCGCGGCGCTGCGCGAGCGGGGCTGGTCGCTGCGCCAGTAGGCCCCGGGCGGCGGGCCCGCGAGGGGGTTGTCCACAGGGGTGCAGAGGACCCCTCCGGCACTCGGTAACCTTGTGCGGGGCGGGTTCGCGCGTCCCCGTCCCGCCCACCCCGAGTACCAGGAAGGTGTCCACCACCGTGGAAACCGCAAGCGCCGCCGCCCGGACGGCCCCGGCCGCAGTGATCGTCGCCATCGACGGGCCCTCCGGCACCGGCAAGTCCAGCACGTCCAAGGCCGTCGCCGCCCAGCTCGGCCTGAGCTACCTGGACACCGGCGCCCAGTACCGGGCGATCACCTGGTGGATGCTGAACAACGGCATCGACGTGCAGGACGCGATGGAGGTGGCGACCGCCGCCGCCAAGCCGGTCATCGTCTCGGGTACGGACCCGGCCGCCCCGACCATCACCGTCGACGGCGAGGACGCCTCGGGCCCGATCCGGACCCAGGAGGTCACCTCCAAGGTCAGCGCCGTCAGCGCGGTCCCCGAGGTGCGCACCCGGATCACCGAGCTGCAGCGCACCATCGCGGCCTCGGCCGAGCGGGGCATAGTGGTCGAGGGCCGTGACATCGGCACCACCGTGCTGCCCGACGCCGACCTGAAGATCTTCCTCACCGCTTCGCCGGAGGCGCGTGCCGCCCGCCGCAGCTCGGAGGTGAAGGGCTCCGATCTCGCCGCCACCAGGGAGGCGCTGATCAAGCGGGACGCGGCCGACTCCGGCCGCACGACCTCCCCGCTGGCCAAGGCGGACGACGCCGTCGAGGTGGACACCACCGAGCTGACCCTTCAGCAGGTCATCGAGTGTGTCGTCACCCTTGTCGAGGAGAAGCGGGCCGCGAAGTGACCCGAGCCACGGGCTCGCCCACGCCGCGCGGCGCGGCGGTCGGGCGCGGGATCGGCATCGGACTGATGTACGGGCTGTGGAAGCCCCGCGTCCTCGGTGCGTGGCGGGTCCCCGCCTCCGGACCCGTCATACTCGCGGTGAACCACTCCCACAACATCGACGGTCCGATGCTGATGGGCACCGCGCCCCGGCCCGTCCACTTCCTGATCAAGAAAGAGGCGTTCGTCGGCCCGCTCGACCCGTTCCTGCGCGGCATCGGTCAGCTGAAGGTGGACCGTACGACCGCCGACCGCACCGCCATCACCGACGCCCTCGGCGTGCTGAGGAGCGGCGGGGTGCTCGGGATCTTCCCCGAGGGCACCAGGGGCGAGGGCGACTTCGCCTCTCTGCGTGCCGGGCTGGCGTACTTCGCGGTTCGCAGCGGGGCGCCGATCGTGCCCGTGGCCGTACTGGGAAGCACCGAGCGCCGCGGACGGTTGATATCGGCACTGCCGCCGTTGCGCAGCCGGGTCGACGTCGTCTTCGGCGAGGCCTTCGACGCGCAAGAGGGGGCGCGCAGATCGGACAAGGGCGGCGGCGGGCGGCGGACACGCAAGGCGCTGGACGAGGCGACGGTGCGGATCCAGGCCCGGCTGACCGCCCACCTGGACGAGGCCAGGCGTTTCACCGGGTGTAGGTAAGACTTGAGTAGTGGGCCGCGTGGTCGTGGCCCATCGATGATGATGCAAAGAGGAACGGACTTCATGAACGACCAGATTCACTCCGACGGCTCGGACCACGAGCACGGAGCGCTTGGCGACGCCGAGTACGCGGAGTTCATGGAGCTCGCCGCGGAGGAGGGCTTCGACGCCGAAGAGGTCGAGGGCGCGATCGGGGAGGCCGGTCACGGACCGCTTCCCGTGCTCGCCGTCGTCGGCCGTCCCAATGTCGGCAAGTCGACGCTGGTGAACCGGATCATCGGCCGCCGCGAGGCGGTCGTCGAGGACAAGCCCGGCGTCACCCGTGACCGCGTCACCTACGAGGCCGAGTGGGCGGGCCGCCGCTTCAAGGTCGTCGACACCGGCGGCTGGGAGCAGGACGTACTGGGCATCGACGCCTCCGTCGCCGCCCAGGCCGAGTACGCGATCGAGGCCGCCGACGCGGTCGTCTTCGTGGTCGACTCGACCGTCGGCGCCACCGATACCGACGAGGCCGTCGTCAAGCTGCTGCGCCGGGCCGGCAAGCCCGTCGTGCTGTGCGCCAACAAGGTCGACGGCCAGAGCGGAGAGGCGGACGCCACCGCACTCTGGTCGCTGGGCCTCGGCGAGCCGCACCCGGTCTCCTCGCTGCACGGGCGCGGCACGGGCGACCTGCTCGACGCCGTACTCGAAGCGCTTCCGGAGGCCCCGGCACAGCGCTTCGGCACCGTGATCGGCGGACCCCGCCGGATCGCGCTGATCGGCCGTCCGAACGTCGGCAAGTCCTCGCTGCTGAACAAGGTGGCGAACGAGGACCGCGTCGTCGTCAACGAGCTCGCGGGCACCACCCGTGACCCGGTCGACGAGCTGATCGAGCTCGGCGGCATCACCTGGAAGTTCATCGACACGGCCGGTATCCGCCGCCGCGTCCACCTCCAGGAGGGCGCGGACTACTACGCCTCGCTGCGTACCGCCGCCGCCGTGGAGAAGGCCGAGGTCGCCGTCGTTCTGATCGATGCCGCCGAGTCCATCAGCGTCCAGGACCAGCGCATCGTCACCATGGCCGTGGAGGCCGGGCGTGCCCTGGTGATCGCGTACAACAAGTGGGACACCCTCGACGAGGAGCGCCGCTACTACCTGGAGCGCGAGATCGAGACGGAGCTCGCGCAGGTCGCATGGGCCCCGCGGGTCAACGTCTCCGCGGTCACCGGCCGTCACATGGAGAAGCTGGTCCCGGCGATCGAGACCGCCCTCGCCGGCTGGGAGTCCCGCGTCCCCACCGGTCGGCTGAACGCCTTCCTCGGCGAGATCGTCGCCTCGCACCCGCACCCCGTCCGCGGCGGCAAGCAGCCCAGAATCCTCTTCGGCACCCAGGCGGGCACCAAGCCGCCGCGCTTCGTGCTGTTCGCCTCGGGCTTCCTGGAGCACGGCTACCGACGCTTCGTGGAGCGCCGCCTGCGCGAGGAGTTCGGCTTCGAGGGCACCCCGATCCACATCTCTGTGCGGGTGCGCGAGAAGCGCGGCCGCAACAAGTAGTACGCAAGGGCCCAGGAAAGAGCCCCGGACCGTTCCGCAGCCGGAACGGTCCGGGGCTCTTTCATACGGTCAGGCCCCTCTCCATACGGTCAGGCCCCTCGCGATCCCGGCGGCAGAGCCGCGGGCTGGGTGCGCCCGGAGTGCCGTCCCACCCGCTGCCAGGAACCGAGGCTGCCGGTGTGTGTGCTCGGGCCGCTGCCGTGTCCGGTGGTCGCGCCGTGCGCGGAGAGGCCGGTGGAGAGACCGGAGAGACCGGAGTGGCCGGAGTGGCCGCTCAGCGGGAGACGGCTGCCGAAGAGCCCGGTGCCGAAGGCCATGAAGCCGAGATTCTCCTCGCCGCTCCGATCGCCCGGCAACGCCCGGAACGACCGGCGGTACTCCGAGTACAGCGCGTCGTAGATCGGAGTGTGGGACTGACCGCCCGAGGGTTCCTGCGAGGGACGCATGGCAGGGATCGGGCTCGGTCGCTGGTGGGAGGAGTCGTATGAGTGCACGTATGTGCCAACGACCCCGGTGTCCGTCGGATGCGGGCCCGGCGGAGAAATAGCTGTTCGCCGCAGACGCGAGGAGCCGAGGGACATGATCAGGTCCCGGCCAGGGGCATCGCCGCGGCGACCAGGAGCCCGGCGGCGGCGGCCTTGTCCAGGGCGTCGCGCAACAGGTCCTCGCGGGGCTGCTGGCCGATCGCTCCCGCCGGGGCGGCGAAGAGGAGCACGGTCTGCGACTTGGTGGCCGCCGTTCGCCAGCCCTCGGTGACCTGGAGCGGCGCGTGTGCCTGCCACCAGGCGACGGGGGTGCCGCCGCTGCCCGGCTGCAGCACGGCGTGCAGCCGGCCCATGGCGAGCAGGACCGACCAGCCGTGCAGCACCGAGGGCATCAGATCCACCCGGTGGGCCGGCTGGAAGCCCTGCTCCAGCAGCAGCTGCAGGAACTCGTCGCCCCGGCTGCCGTCGGTGCCCGGACGGGCGATGGCGCCGGTCGGCTCGACGACGAGGGCCGGATGGAGCTCGTCGTCGATCAGGACGAGGCCGCTGGTGACCCCGAGGACGGCCTGTTCGGTGCTCGGGCCCTCCGGGTGTTCCGCGTCGCTGCGGGTGATGCTGCGGACGGCGCCCTGAAGCTGCTCCTCGGCGACCTGGACGACCTGCGAGGGGATGCAGCTCGCGTGGGCGAAGGCCAGGACGGCGGTCTCGTCCCCGACGAAGAGCACCGTGCTGGTGCGTTCCTGCTCGGAGTCTCCGGGAGTGCGGCAGGAGGTGCAGTCGTAGCTGCCCGGGGTGTTGTCGCCGACGAGCAGCCGGTCGGCTTCGGCGTCGCCGATCTCGGCGCGTACGTCCTCGCTGACGTCGAGCATGCGCGGCACGGGTGGCTCCTCGAACTCGTTGCGTGAGCCGAGCGGTTCCCGGCTCATGAAAGACAACGGGCGATCCGTGGCCGGGGTCACGCGAGAAAGGGAACGTAATCGAACCATCCGACGCGGAGGGTGAATCTCGGGATCCGAGGAGCCGCTTACGGCTTATTTGTCCTGATTGATCGTGGGGTGATGTGGTCGACTCGGCCATGGAGCGGTTCACCGATACATCGATAAATCAGGAAAACGAGCGAATATGAAGATGGCCGGAACTGACCGATGTCCGGAGTGAACCGCCGGTCGATTCGCGTCGTCATGGCCAGTGCCGCCCTCCACCGGCCGGTCGAACCGGGAGATGCACCGTTTTATGCACATTTCTTTCCTGCTGCACAACGCCTACGGCGTCGGGGGCACGATCCGTACGACGTTCAATCTCGCCGGGGCACTGGCCGAGCACCATGACGTCGAGATCGTCTCCGTCTTCCGGCACCGGGACGTCCCGGCGCTGGGCGCTCCCGCGGGCGTGCGTCTGGGCCACCTCGTCGACCTGCGGAAGAAGAGCCCGACGTACGACGGCGACGCGGCCGAGCACGCCCGTCCCGCGACCGTGTTCCCGCGCGGCGACAGCCGGTACCGGCAGTACAGCAGGCTGACCGATGCGCGGGTGGCGGACCATCTGCGGTCGCTGGACGCGGACGTCGTGGTCGGAACCCGCCCGGGGCTCAATGTGCAGATCAGCAGGCAGGCCCGGCGCGGTCCGGTCCGGATCGGTCAGGAGCACCTCACCCTCGACAGCCACGGCTACCGGCTGCGCCGCGAGATCGGGCACCGCTACGCCCTGCTGGACGCGATCACCACCGTCACCGAGGCCGACGCCCGTGCCTACCGCAGCGGGTTCAAGCTGCCCGGCGTGCGGATCGAGTCCATTCCCAACAGCGTTCCCGCGCCGAGGATCGAGCCCGCAGACGGCGACGGCAAGTGGGTGATCGCCGCGGGCCGCTTGCACAAGGTCAAGCGGTACGACCTGCTGGTCCGGGCCTTCGCCGACGTCGTCGCCGTCCGTCCGGACTGGCGGCTGCGCATCTACGGCGGCGGTGACGCGACCGGGAACGAGCGGCAGGCGCTGCTCACCCTCATCGGTGAACTCGGCCTGCACAACCACGTGTTCCTGATGGGTTCGGTCAACCCGCTGGAGGCCGAGTGGCCCAAGGGTGCGATCGCCGCGGTCACTTCGGACCGCGAGTCCTTCGGCATGACCATCGTCGAGGCGATGCGCTGCGGCCTGCCGGTCGTCGCCACCGACTGCCCGCACGGCCCCCGCGAGATCATCGAGGACGGCACGGACGGGCGGCTGGTGCCCGTCGGTGACACGGCGGCGGTGGCGGCGGCCCTGCTCGGTCTGATCGACGACGACGAAGCGCGGCACCGAGCGGGACGCGCCGCGCTGGTCGCCTCGCAGCGGTTCGATCCGTCGCGGATCGCCGAACGCCATGAGCGGCTCTTCACCGAACTCGCCTCCCGGGCCCCGAGCGACCGTTCGCACGGCGCTCTGAGCACCACACTGCACCGCGCCCGCGGCACCGTGCTGGACGGGGCGTACGCCGTGCGCTACAAGGCCGCCGACGTCATCCGCAAGGGGAAGCCCGCATGACCCTCTCCACAGAGCGACCGACACCACGAGCCGACTGCACCGCGGGTCCCGACGGCGGGATCGTCTTCGATCTCGACCCCGGTGGCCGTGCGGAGGGAAAGGCACCCGAACTGCTTCTCCGGCTGCGCGGCAGCAAGGGCGACGACGGCACCCTGCGACTGCCGCTGAGCCCGCTGGGTGACGGACGGCTGCGGGCGGAGCTGCCGAGCACCGCGGAGCCCGCCGAGGGGCGCTGGGACGTCTATGTGCGTGAGCCGGGCGCGGTTGACGACGGGGAGGTGGCCGTCGAGCCCGGGATCAGGGATCTGCGGCTCCTCATGGACCGCGCACCCCGGACCGGGCGGGTCGCGGTCCGCATCCCGTATCCGACCGTCGACGGCCGGCTCGCCCTGCACTGCTGGATCCGCTCACCGCACGCCGAGGCCGGACCGGTCACCTTCGACCGGGACGGGATGACCGTCGAGGGCACGCTGTACGGGACCGGTCTCGGCGACGGCGCCCGCGTCGAGGCGCGACCGCCCGGTACCGGCGAGCGGGTCTGCCGGGTGCCGGTCACCGGGAAGGGGGACACGTTCTCCTTCACGCTGCCCCTCGACAGGCTGGCCACCGGGCCGGTCACCGGGAAGCAGCTGTGGACGCTCTGGCTGGTCCCCGGCACGTCCGGCGGTGGGCCGGCCGACGGCGTACGGATCTCCCGTCTCCTCGACGACGTCTGGGACCGCGAGAACATCTTCGTCTACCCGGGACACGACGTGGGGGAGGGTGCACGCGCCACCCCCTGCTACTCGGCCGAGAACGACCTCTGTGTCCGGATCGAACCCGGTCCGACGCCGGAAGCCCGCTCGCTGTCGTGCACCGGGCCGTAAGGCCTCGGCAGCCGATCGCGGACGCGGGGTGACCGCGATCCCTGGCAGACTCGCCCCATGTTGGAGACATCGGCACGACTGCTGCGCCTGCTCTCACTGCTCCAGGCGCACCGGGACTGGTCGGGCGCCGGTCTCGCCGAGCGGCTCGGAGTCACGCCGCGGACCGTCCGGCGCGATGTCGACAAGCTGCGCGAACTGGGCTACCCGGTCAACGCGGCCCCCGGCACGGGCGGCGGATACCGGCTCGGCGCCGGTGCGCAGTTGCCGCCGCTGCTCCTCGACGACGAGGAGGCCGTCGCGGTCGCCGTCGGGCTGCGCACCGCGGCGGGCAACGGGGTCGAGGGCATCGGCGAGACCTCCGTACGCGCCCTGGCCAAGCTGGAACAGGTGCTGCCGAACCGGCTCCGCCGCCGGGTGAACGCGCTGAACACCTTCACGGTGCCGTTGCTGCGCGGGCCCGGCGCGTCCACCGCCGACCCGGGGGTGCTCACCGAACTGGCCGGAGCCTGCCGGGACAGCGAGCGGCTGCGCTTCGAGTACCGGGACCACTCCGGTTCCGTGTCGCGCCGGTCCGTCGAACCGCACCGGCTGGTGTGCACCGAACGCCGCTGGTATCTGGTCGCCTGGGATCTGGACCGTGCGGACTGGCGCACGTTCCGTGCGGACCGGATCACCCCCGCCCCGCCGCACGGTCCGAGGTTCGTGCCCCGCGACGCACCGGCCGAGGATCTGGCCGCCTATGTCTCGGAGGGCATCTCCACCACCGCGTACGCGACCCGTGCGGTGATCCGGCTGAAGACGGGGATCGAGCGCGCGGCGGAACGGATCCCGCCGTCGGCCGGGGTGCTGGAGGCGGACGGCACCGACAGTTGTCTGCTGCGCACCGGGGCCACGAGTCTCGATGTGATGGTCATCCATGTCGTGCTGATGGGGATCGACTTCGAGGTCGTCGAACCTCCGGAGCTCAATGACGCCATCAGGGCGGTCAGGGACCGGCTGTCGAGGGCCCTTGGCTGACCGCCTCGCGGTGTTCCCGCACGGTGACGGTTCGGCTCGTCCGCTATACGGGCGGCGGCGGGCGGTAGTGCCGGCCCGCGGCGCGGGTTTTGTGACCAAAGGATAAGGCTGCCATAAGGAAGCGTGAATTCCCGGTGGCATGCTCCTTTACACGGGTTATTCGGTGCGAGAATTCCGGCTGCCCGATACGGCGTACTCCGTTTTGTTTTCGGGTGTTCCGTATGATCGCTTCCCGGCTTGTGTGATTACTGTGTGTCGGGTCCTGGACCGCGAGTTCGGGCGGCGTGATCCGAGCAGCGCACGTGTCGAGATCCTGTGACACAAGCGTGACAGGCGGGGGACGTGAGGATGCCGTGCGGCAACCCGTGCCCCGGCTTCCGTCGTGGTCCCGGGGAGCCTACGGTGAGAGACATGGCACCCATACCGACCCCTCCCGTCCAGCCCGAGGACGCACCCGGTGCGTACGTCGGCCTCGCTGTCGAAGCGGCCGAACGGCGAGCCCGCAGCCATGGCTGGACCACTGTCAGATCCCTGCCGCCGGGGGCGATCATCACCATGGAGTTCCGGGGCGGACGGATCAACTTCGAGGCCGTCGACGCCGTCGTCACCCGCTGCTGGGTGGGCTGAGAACGGCTGTTGCCCGGCTCCGGGCACAGCGAAGGCCCCGACCGGAGTCGGGGCCTTCGCTGTGCGGGGGGAGCGGTTGTGCGTACCGGCTCCCGGCTCCGTTCAGCCGCCGGACACCGGGCGGGCCGAGGTCGTGCCGCCGCGTGGCGTACGGTCCGCGTGCGGCGGGCGCCGACTCCCGGCCGGGGTGATCGGAGTCCGTTCCGAGCGCACCAGATGTGTCGGATGCGACGGGGGAGCCGGATGCGTACGCGAACGGGGGCCCGTGACCGTGCCTGCGGCGACCGGTTCCAGCACCGGGCTCTCCGCCACGGCGTCGCCGCCGTCCAACTGCGGGAGCAGCGCGGTCCGGGGTCCACCCACCGCGACGGGCAGGGAGGGAACGGGGCGGGCGCGTCCCCGCAGGATCTCGCGCTGGGCGAAGATCCAGGCCTCGGACCGGGTGATCAGCGGCTCGACCCAGGGCAGCGCCAGCAGGATCAGCAGCCCCGCGGCCCAGCCGAGCAGCACATCGCTGAGCCAGTGCGTGCCGAGGTAGACCGTGGTGAGTCCGACGCCGAGCGAGACGATCGCGGACACGGCCGACAGATAGCGCCTGGCCCGTGGGGTGGTCGCCAGGTAGGCGAGGATCCCCCAGGTCACGACCGCGTTGGCGGTGTGGCCCGACGGAAATATATCGCCGCCGGCGAAGAGTTCGGCGGAGCCGATCTGGGTCGCGTAGTGCGGGCCGAGCCGCCCCAGGCCGATCTTGACCGCGCCGACCGTCGCGTTGAGCAGCAGCAGTGCGGCGCCGAGTGTGAGCAGGGGCCGCAGTGTGTGCTGCCGCCAGGAGCGCCAGCCGAGCCAGCAGGCGACCATGGTGGCGGTGGGGCCGCGCTGACCGAGCACGATGTAGTAGTCGAGGAACGCATGGATTTGCGGCCACTGTTGATAGGGCCGGAAGAGCATGACCTTCCAGTCCAGGGTCACCAGCCAGGAGGAGACCAGCACGGCGACGACAATGGCGAGATAGAACGCCAACGTCCCGCCGAAGAGAGCGATGCGGTGACGGCTCATCCGCGGCGGCTCTATCTTCGGCGGCTCCGGCTCCCGGTCCAGGCGGGCAAAGATGTCGGTACGCACCCAATCGACGTTACAGCGAGTTAGCGTGTGGACAGGTCGATCCGGTCTCTTTGTGATGACGATGTGATGTGGACTATGTCTCAGCCGGACCTTAATTTCTGACTCGAAGAAGCGCCTCGGTACGCCTCCGCGCTTTTTATTTCGCACTTATTTCGGAAGGGTGTTCAGGGGTGGGAAGAAAGGCGAAGGAGGTGCCGGTATGAATTTATCCGGCCCCTACGGGGGGTGAAACCGAAGGTATCCGCCCGGTCACCGACCGCTTTCGGCGCAGGCCCGGCCGGTGGTGCCGGAGTGGCGCCGGGTACCTTCTGAGCCGGGTGCGCAGGTCGGCGGCGCGGCTTCGGACGGTCTCCCGGTGGCGGTCGTTCGTGCAGGTCCGACGGGCTCCGGGCGGTGCCCCGGCGTGGCGTACGCCACACTCCACGGCCCGTCGGGGTATGAGGTGGACCACGTGTGGGTGCTCCGAACTCGCGTACGCTGACGGATCACTCGCCCGTCGATGCCGGGCCCCGAGGGGCAGCGAACCGCCGCGTCCCCGGCTGGCCCGCCGAGCGTGAGGACCTTTTGGGAGGTACGTGCATGTCCGGGACGACCACAGGCCGAATCCGGCTGCGCCCAGCCGTCGACGGTGCCAATCGATGGGTCGTCCTCGTCGTCCTCTGCCTCAGTCTGCTGCTCGTCGCACTCGACGCGACCGTGCTCCATGTCGCCGTCCCCGCCGTCACCGAGGACCTGCGGCCCAGTGCCGCCGGTCTGCTCTGGATCGTGGACGCCTATCCGCTGGTCTGTGCCTCGCTGCTGATCCTCTTCGGCACCCTCGGCGACCGGGTCGGACGACGCCGCGTGCTGCTGCTCGGCTACGCCCTCTTCGGCGTCGCCTCGGCGATAGCCGCGATGGCCGACAGCCCCGGCGTGCTGATCGCGGCGCGTGCCCTGCTCGGGGTCGGCGGGGCGATGATCATGCCCGCGACGCTGTCGATCCTCCGGCAGGTCTTTCCCGACCGGCGCGAACGGGCCGTGGCGATCGGCGTCTGGAGCGCGGTCGCCGCCGTCGGAGCGGCCACCGGGCCCGTCATGGGCGGCTTCCTGGTCGAACACTTCTGGTGGGGCTCGGTCTTTCTGATCAATGTCCCGCTGATGGCCCTGGTCCTGCCGGTGGGCCGCCTGCTGCTGCCCGAGTCGCGCGGCAGTGACGACGGCCCGTGGGACGTACTGGGCGCGCTGATGGCCGCGGCCGGTGTGCTCGGCGTGGTCCTCGGAGTGAAGCGGGCGGGCGCCGGGGAGGGGCTGCTGAGCCCGGCCACAGTGGCCCCGCTGCTGATCGGGGCCGTACTGCTCGTCACCTTCGTACGTCGTCAGAAACGCCGTAGGCATCCGCTGATAGACATCGGGATGTTCGCCCGGCCGGCCTTCTCCACCGCGGTGGGTTGCATCGTCCTCGCCATGCTGGCCCTGGTCGGGCTGGAACTGATAGCCGTGCAGTACCTCCAGCTCGTGCTGGGGCTGAGCCCGCTGGAGACCGGGCTGCGACTGCTGCCGCTCACCTTCGCGGCCATGGCCGCGGGCGCCACCGGGTCGTACACGCTGCGCCGCGTGGGGCCGCGGCGGATGGTCGGCTGGGGCTTCGTGCTGACGGCCGCCTCGGTGCTGATCCTGACCGCGATGGGGCAGCACGACCGGCCCGGCCTGCTGACCGCGGCGTTCGTCGCACTCGGCTTCGGACTGCAGACCACGCTCTTCGGGGCGTACGAATCGATGCTCAGCGACGCCCCGGCCGACCGGGCGGGCGGAGCGGCGGCGATCGGCGAGACCTCGTACCAGCTGGGAGCGGGCATGGGCATCGCCCTGCTCGGCAGTGTCATGAACGCCGCCTATGCCCCCGGACTCGCGAAGCTCCCCGGAAAGGGCGTCCCCGTCGGGGACGGCGCGGCCGCCGCCCACTCGCTGGGCGAGGCCTACCAGGTGGCGGACCGGCTCGGCGGTCCGCTGGGCGAGGCGCTGCGCTCCACGGCCCGCCATGCCTTCATCACCGGGCTGCATGTCACGCTGCTGGTCAGCGCGGCCCTGCTGCTGGCCGGCGCGCTCGCCGCGCTGCGGCTGCCCCGCGCGATGGAGTGTCCGTCGCCGGCTCTCGACGAAACCCGGGCGACCGACGCGGGTGAGGCGCCGGAACGCCCCGAGCCGCACGAGGTGCCCGTCGCGGGCTGTACGCAGCGGTCGCTCGCGCTGTCCGCCCGGCGCCGACCCGCCGAGGCGACCGGCTCTGGACGGGCGGGGCACTGAGCCGTAACGTCGGCACGAGGCCATAACTAACACTGCTAGTTTTAGCATCGTGCGAGCCGCCGGAGGCGCCCCTCATGTCCACCACCCCGTCCTCGAAGCTCCCGCCCTTCGACCCCGCCGACCCGATCGGCATCGACGATCTGCTCGACACCGAGGACCTCGCCATCCGCGACACCGTCCGGGGCTGGGCCACCGACCGCGTACTGCCGCACATCGCCGAGTGGTACGAGAACGGCGAGCTGCCCGGCATCCGGGAACTGGCCCGCGAGCTCGGTTCGCTCGGCGCTCTCGGCATGTCCCTGCAGGGGTACGGCTGCGCGGGCGCCACCGCCGTGCAGTACGGACTGGCCTGCCTGGAGCTCGAAGCGGCGGACTCGGGGATCCGCTCGCTGGTATCCGTGCAGGGATCGCTCGCCATGTACGCCATCCACCGCTTCGGCTCCGAGGAGCAGCGGCAGCGGTGGCTGCCGGGCATGGCGGCCGGCGAGGTCATCGGCTGCTTCGGTCTCACCGAGCCGGACCACGGCTCCGACCCGGCCGGAATGCGGACGTACGCCAGGCGCGACGGAGGGGGGGACTGGGTTCTCACCGGCCGCAAGATGTGGATCACCAACGGTTCGGTCGCCGGGGTCGCCGTCGTCTGGGCGCAGACCGACGAGGGCGGCGCGGGCGGCGGAATCCGCGGATTCGTCGTGCCGACCGACACTCCGGGATTCACGGCGCCCGAGATCAAGCACAAGTGGTCGCTGCGTGCCTCGGTCACCAGTGAGTTGGTCCTCGACGAGGTACGGCTGCCCGCCGATGCCGTACTCCCCGGAGTCACCGGTCTGCGCGGCCCGCTCAGCTGTCTCGGTCACGCCCGCTACGGCATCGTCTGGGGAGCCATGGGCGCGGCGCGTTCCGCGTTCGAGGCGGCCCTCGACTACGCGCGGACCCGGGAACAGTTCGGCAGGCCGATCGGCGGCTTCCAGCTCACCCAGGCCAAGCTGGCGGACATGGTCGTGGAACTGCACAAGGGCATCCTGCTCGCCCACCATCTGGGCCGGCGGATGGACGCGGGCAGGCTCCGCCCGGAGCAGGTCAGTTTCGGAAAGCTCAACAATGTGCGGGAGGCGATCGACATCTGCCGTACCTCGCGCACGATCCTCGGCGCCAACGGGATCTCGCTGGAGTACCCGGTGATGCGGCATGCGACGAATCTGGAGTCGGTGCTCACCTACGAGGGAACCGTGGAGATGCACCAGCTGGTGCTGGGCAAGGCGCTCACCGGTCTCGACGCGTTCCGGTAGACCGGTCCGGCGAGCGCCCTGCTCAGCTCTGGTTGAAGAAGCCGTCGGCCGGCCTGCCGACGGCTTCGCCGTTGACCACCCGGGTGTCGGCCGGGGTCAGCAGGAAGACCCGGGTGGCCACGCGCTCGATCGAACCGCGCAGCCCGAAGGTCAGCCCCGCGGCGAAGTCCACGACGCGCTTGGCGTCCGTGGGGTCCATGGTCGTGAGGTTGACGATCACCGGCACGCCGTCCCGGAAGAGCTCGCCGATGCCCCGTGCGTCCCGGAAGCTGTCCGGGGTGACGGTGGCGATCCGGCGGCCCGTCTCCACGGCCGCCTCGGAAGCCACCTGCACCCGGGGATCGGTCACCCAGGCCTGGCCGGTCCCGGTCTGCGCACCCCCGGCGTACTCCTCGTCGTCGTAGTACCGCTCGTCGTTGTCCTCCACGAGGCCCAGCCAGGCACTCGCCTTGCGCACCGATCCCATGGACGCCTCCTCTCACCGCGGTTCCGTGATGTTCCGCATCTCTATCTCTTTCGTGTCCCTATGGTCGTCCATGATGCGGATCGTGCGCCAAGTGGATAGTCGGCGCGCAGGGGATTCGTGACGGTACTGGTGCAGAAGATGTGGCGGTTCGTCAAGGTTTCTCCTGCATCAGGGGCCTGGAAGAAAGAAAATATGATGCGCCGGTCCGTACGGGTGACCCGGGGGACGTACGGGTGAACGGAGCGCTCGATACGATGCACGTCGCGCACGCGCACGAGCTCGGCGCACGAGTGAACGACTCTCGGGGGATCGTCGTGTTCGGAATGGTCAGGCCCTGTACGCACCGGTTGTCCGAAGGGCTCAGGACCGAGTGGATGGCCCATCTCTGCGGGCTCTGTCTCGCACTTCGCTCGGACCACGGGCAATTCGCCCGCATGGTGACGAACTATGACGGCCTGATCGTCTCGGTCCTGACGGAGGCTCAGGTCGGGCGGACCAACGGATGGCGACGCACCGCGGGGCCCTGCCCGCTGCGCGCCATGCGGACCGCCCCGGTCGCCCACGGCGAGGGTGCCAGGCTGGCCGCCGCCGTCTCGCTGGTGCTGGCGGCTGCGAAGGTGCGGGACCACGTCGCCGACCGGGACGGCCTGTTGAAGCGCCGCCCGGTCGCCGCAGCCGCGCGCCGGGTCGCGGCGGGCTGGGACCGGGCAGGCGCGCGCACCGGCGCGCAACTCGGCTTCGACACGGCTCTGCTCGTGGACGCCGTCGACCGGCAGACCGGAATCGAGCTGCTTGCCGGGCCCGGCACCCCGCTGCTCACGGTCACCGAGCCCACCGAGACCGCCACCGCGGCCGCCTTCGCCCACACCGCGGTACTCGCGGGCAGGCCGCAGAACGCGGAGCCGCTGGCCGAGGCGGGCCGGCTCTTCGGACGCCTGGCGCATCTGCTGGATGCCGTGGAGGACCAGGAAGCTGACGCCGCGTCGGGTGCCTGGAACCCGCTCACCGCGACCGGCACCTCGCGGGCCGAGGCCCGACGGCTGTGCGACGACGCGCTGCGGGGCGTAGGGCTGGCGTTGCGCGACGCGGAATTCACCGACGACAAGCTGGCCCATGTGCTGCTGGTGCACGAACTGCGGCAGTCGGTGGACCGGGCGTTCGGCACCACGGCATGCTCGCACGGGGCGGGCGTCCCGGTGCCGGACGGAGTCGGCCGTCCGTCGGACAGGCAGCAGACCGGGTCCTTCGGTCCGCCGCCGGGCAATCCGTACGCACCGACCCCCGGCAATCCCCTCGGCCCGCCACCATCCCCGCCCGAGCCTCCGCGCGACCGGCGAGGACTGATCGCCGGCTGCCTGGTGTGGGCGGGGCTGGCCTGCACCTGCCAGATGTGCTGCGGCACCTTCGAGGACCCGTGGACCCGTCAGCGCCGCGAGGGGCTGTGCAGTCAGTGCGACTGCTGCGATGCGTGTGACTGCTGCAGCAACTGCGGGGACTGCTGCGACGGATGCGACTGCTGCGACTGCGGGTGCGACTGCAGCTGCTGAGCGGGAGGCCGGGCGCCGCGACGTGGGCTGTCCCGTGACACGGAGCCGGTCCGGAGTCGGCCTGGACGCGCGGCTCGCGACGTGGGCCGGGCCGCGACATGCGTCCGTGAACGCCCCGGGCCGGTCCGCACGGCCGAAGCCGTCCCGAGGCATGGGGCGGCCCGGTGGCCCGGCCCCGGTCCGCAGGTCCGTTTCACCTGATCTCGGGCGGCGAGATCTGCGAGGTCTTGATGGCCGACGCGCCGATGCCCCACTTCTCCAGGATCCGGTCGTAGGTGCCGTCCGCCTTGAGACCGTTCACCGCGGCCTGGAAGGCGGGTGCCAACGGGGTGCCCTTCTTGAAGGCGAAGCCGACGTCGAGGCGCTTGAACTCGTTGAGGAATCGCACGCCCTCCTGCTGATCCACCGCGTACCGCAGCCCGTTGATGGTGGACATCACCACATCGCTGCGACCCTGCTGGAGCGAAGCCCAGGTCGCGCCCTGGTCGTTGTAGGTCTTCACCTCGTACGGCTTCTTGCCCGCGTCGGAGCACCGATGTCTGTTCTCCTCCAGCGTCACCTCGAAGGTGGTGCCCGCGCCGGTGCCGACCGTCAGACCGCAGAGCCCGGTGAGATCGGTGACCTTCTTCAGCTTGCTGTCGTCGCGGACCGCGAACCCCTGGCCGTCATTGATGTAGGTGACGAAGTCGATCGTCTTGCGGCGTTCCTCGGTCACCCCGAAATTCCCGGTGCCCACGTCGTACTTGCCGCTGTCCAGCGCGGGCAGGATCGCCTCGAAGGAGGCCACCTCGCGCTTCAGTCCCAGCCCGAGCTTCCTGGCCACCGCGTCCGCGAAGTCGATGTCCGTACCGGCCACCGTCTTCCCGTCGGCGAGGTAGGTGGCACCGGGCGGACTGCCGATGCTGGAGGCGATGGTCAAGGTGCCGGCGGCGCGGACGTCGGCGGGCAGCAGCCTCGCCGCCGCCTCGTCCTTGTGCACCGACGACACGACATCAGCGGTCGGGACCTTCCCCTTGGCGTCCGCGGCGCCGGCCGGCGCGGACGCCGGATCGCCGGACCCGCACGCGGTGAGGGTGAAGGCGGCGGCGGTGATCAGCGCGAAGGCGGCGGTGTGCCGGGTTCGGGGCATGAGGCGTGGTTCTCCAGGGTCGTCGGCCGTGAGCGGGCGCGGCGGCGGGCCCGTGAGCAGGGCAGCGCGCGGCGACCCCACAGCCGGGGCGAAGCGAACGGCAGGACGAAAAGTCGACAGAACGAGAGATCGACACAGCACGGAAGAGCTACGGACGGAAGAGCTACGGAACGAGGGAGGGGAGGGTGGTGCGGTGTTGTGTACGTGAAGACACGCGGGGAACAGTGCTCAGGCGCCGCACACGGCGCCGGGCGGAGACGCGAGGAGATGCAGGGGGTCGGCTCAACAGGAGGAGGACCACACGCGACCGAAGTCGATGTGGGAGCGCTTGACCAGCCACTGCTGCGAATGCATGGCCCCAGTGGAACAGGCATCCGGTGGTCCGTCAACTGAACTGAGACGTACGACTCACAGTGTGGACAAGCTTGACAACGCACGGTGAACAGCGCTTATCTCGGAAGCGGACCGGTGCTGAGGGGCCCGGTCCGCGTTGTGTCTCTGCTGAAGACGCGCCCCGTGTTCGATCTCTGCATCCACGGAGCCCTCGCATGTCCGCGCAGACAGACACCCTTCCTTCCCCGCTGCCCGCCCCACTCGCGAAGAGCGAGCGGACCGACCGGCTCAGGATCGTCCCGGTACGCCGAACAGGTCAGTGGGCGGCGGCAGTTGTCGCCCTGGCACTCCTCGCCCTGGTGCTGAACTCCGTCATCCGTAACGACGCCTTCCAGTGGGACGTCGTCGCCGAGTACTTCACCACCACCGCCGTCCTGCGGGGCCTCGGCCTCACTCTCTGGCTGACGGCGCTGGTCATGGTGCTCGGCTTCGCCCTCGGCACCCTGCTCGCCGTCCTCAGGCTCTCCGACAACCGCGTTCTGCAGGCGCTGGGTTGGGGATACGTCTGGCTCTTCAGGTCCACCCCGATCCTGGTCCAGCTGCTGTTCTGGTTCAACATCGGTGCGCTCTACCCGGAGATCCTCGGCGTACGTACGGTCGACCTCCTCGGCCCCGTCACGGTCGCCGTCATCGGGCTCACCCTGCACGAGGCCGCGTACGCCGCCGAAGTCGTCCGCGGTGGCATCCTCTCCGTCGAACGCGGACAGATCGAGGCCGCCCAGTCCCTCGGGCTCGGGCCCTGGCGCCGGCTCCGCCGGATCGTGCTGCCACAGGCGATGCGCTCCATCGTCCCGCCCGCCGGAAACATGCTGATCGGCACCCTCAAGGGCACGTCGATCGTCAGCGTCATCGCCGTACAGGACCTGCTGTACTCGGTGCAGCTCGTGTACCACCGCACCTACCAGGTCATCCCCCTGCTGCTGGTCGCCACGCTCTGGTACACCCTCGTCACCTCACTGCTCGGCGTCGGCCAGCACTACATCGAGCGGCACTACGCGCGCGGCACGGCCGGTGCCCGATGAACCGGACACCGGCGCTCGTCGTCATCGGCGCCGGACCGCGCGGCACCGGTCTGATCGAGCGCATCGCCGCCAACGCCCCCGGTCTGTACGAGGGCCGCCCGCTGGACATCCATCTCGTGGACCCCCACCCGCCCGGCGGCGGGCGGATCTGGCGGCACGACCAGTCGCCGCTGCTCTGGATGAACTCCATGGCCGAGGACGTCACGATGTTCACCGACGACACCGTCCGGCTGGAGGGGCCGATACGTCCGGGGCCCGCGCTGCACACCTGGGCGGCGGACATCCGGGACGGGCGTCTGAAGCTCTCGGACGAGGCCGTCCCGGAATCCGGACTCCTCGCCGAGATAAAGGCGTTGGGCGGGCAGGACTTTCCGAGCAGACGGCTGCAGAGCGTCTATCTGCGCTGGGTGTACGAGCGGGCCGTGGCCGCACTCCCCGAGGGCGTCACCGTCCACTGGCACCGGGGCAGGGCCGTGCGTGTGAGCGGGCCGCGCGAAGGGCGTCAGAGCGTCTGGCTGGAGGGGGCCGACGAGCCGCTCCTTGCCGATCTCGTCGCGGTCACCATCGGCCACCTCGACGCCGAACCGGAGCCGGAACAGGCAGAGTTGGCCGAATTCGCGCAACGGCACGGACTCGTCCACCTGCCGCCCGACTTCACCGCCGACACCGATCTGACCGAGCTGCCCGCGGGCGAACCCGTCATCGTCCGGGGCTTCGGACTCGCCTTCGTCGATCTGATGGTGCTGCTCACCGAGGGCCGCGGCGGACGCTACGAGAACGGCGAGTACAAGCCGTCCGGCAGGGAACCGGTGCTGCACATCGGATCGCGCCGGGGCGTTCCCTACCACTCCAAGATCGGCTACCCCTGGCAGGGTGAAAGACCTCCGCTGCCGCGCTTCCTGGGCCCGGACCGGACCGAGGCACTGCTGAAGACGGACGAGCCGCTCGATTTCCGGCGCGATGTGTGGCCGCATGTCGACAAGGAGCTGGGCTACGCCCACTACCACCGGCTCTTCACCGCCCACCCCGAGCGGACCACCGCCGACTGGCACGATTTCGAGGCGAAGTACGCCGCCGCGGATCCGGCCGGCCCCGAGCTGAGAGCCCTCGTGGCGGCAGCCGTACCGGACCCCGCCGACCGGCTCGATCTCGAAGCGCTCGACCGCCCCCTGGACGGGGTGCGCCATCCCTCGTACGACACACTCCAGGAAGGGATGCGTGCCTACATCTCCGCGGACCTGGAACGCCGCCACGACCCCGGCCACAGCCCGGATCTCGCCGTCTTCCTCGGACTCCTGTCCGCCTACGGGCAGTTGATCCGGCTCGGCGACATCGGCGGCTGGTGGCACGGCTTCTTCAGCTACCTCGCCTCAGGACCGCCGGGCCCCCGGCTGCACCAGCTCCTCGCGCTCTCCCGGGCCGGAGTCGTCCGCTTCCTCGGTGCCGGAATGACCGTCGAGGCCGATGAACGCCGGGGCGTCTTCCGGGCCGGCAGCGCCACCGTGCCCGGGGAGTCGGTCGAGGCCCGCGCCCTGGTCGAGGCCCGGCTGCCGGATCCCTCACTGGAACGCACCCGCAGCAGCCTGCTCCGGGAACTGTACGAGGACGGGGCGGCTGCCACCGACACCGGACTGCTCTCCGTGGACCCCGACGACGGCCGGATCCTGGGCCGGGACGGGCATCCGCACCCGCGCCGCTTCGCGCTCGGCCCGTTCACCACCGCTCGCGCCGGCGGAGCGTTCACCCGGCCGCGCACCGGCGGCCCGGCCTTCCGGCAGAACGACGCCACCGCACGCACGGCGCTCGCTTTCCTCCGGGACCTCGCCTGTAGCGACGGCCCGCTCGGCGCCTGACCGCGGATCCACGCGGAAGCCCCCCACCCCACCTCCGTACCCCGTATCCCAAGGACCCCTGATGTCCCTCACCAGTGATCCACCCATCGACAAGGCGACAGGACCACACGTCGCCACGCCCGCCGTCGCCGACCACGACGCGCTCACCGTCGTGCCCGTACGCCACCCCTGGCGCTGGGTCGCCGTCGCCGTCACCGCCGTCCTGCTCGCCCAGTTCCTGCACGGCCTGGTCACCAATCCCGGCTGGGAGTGGGACGTCTTCGTCCAGTTCTTCACGGCCGAGACCATCCTCAAGGCCGTCTGGGTCACGCTCCAGCTGACGTTCTACGGCACGGTGCTCGGCTTCGCGCTCGGCATCGTCCTCGCCTTCATGCGACTGTCGGCGAGTCCGTTCCTCAGCGCGGTCGCCTACGCGTACATCTGGGCGTTCCGCTCCATCCCGCTCATCGTCCAGCTGCTCTTCTGGTTCAACCTCGCCTATCTGTACAAGGAGTTGCAGTTCGGCGTCCCGTTCGGGCCCGGCTTCTTCTCCTTCGACACGATGAACCTGGTCGGTGCGATGAGTGCCGCCGTCCTCGGACTGGCACTGCACCAGGCCGCCTACGCGGCGGAGATCGTCCGGGCCGGCGTACTGGCCGTGGACGGCGGTCAGTTGGAGGCCGCGGCCGCGCTCGGGATCCCCCGGCACCGGCAGCTGCGGCGGATCGTGCCCCCGCAGGCGATGCGTTCCATCCTGCCGAACGCCGCCAACGAGATCATCTCGCTCTTCAAGGGCACCTCGATCGTCTCCGTGATGGCGATCGGCGAACTCTTCTACCAGGTCCAGGTCGTCTACGGACGCAGCGGCAGGGTCGTGCCCCTGCTCATGGTCGCGACGGTCTGGTACATCCTCCTGACCACCGTGCTCTCCGTCCTCCAGCACTACGTCGAACGTCACTACGCCAAGGGGGCCGCGCGATGAGCACCACCAGCGACCGCACCACCGGATCCGCGGACACCATGGTCGAGATCCGATCGGTCCACAAGCGCTTCGGCGGCCTGGAGGTGCTGCGCGGCATCGACCTCTCCGTACGCGCCGGAGAGGTGACCGTCGTCCTCGGCCCGTCCGGTTCCGGCAAGTCCACGCTGCTGCGCACCATCAACCACCTGGAGAAGGTCGACAACGGCTGGATCAGCGTCGACGGCACCCTGGTGGGCTACCGCAGGGACGGCAACAAACTGTACGAGCTCCGCGAACGCGAGGTCCTGCGCCAGCGAACCCGGATCGGCTTCGTCTTCCAGAACTTCAATCTCTTCCCGCACCTGACCGTGCTGGAGAACGTCATCGAGGCCCCGGTCGCCGCCCTCGGCCGCCCGAAGAGGGAAGCCGTCGCCGCCGCGGAGAAGCTCCTCGCCCGGGTCGGGCTCGCCGACAAGTCCGGGGCGTACCCCAAGCAGCTCTCCGGCGGACAGCAGCAGCGGGTCGCCATCGCCCGTGCGCTGGCCCTCGAACCGAAGCTGCTGCTCTTCGACGAGCCGACCTCGGCGCTCGACCCCGAGCTGGTCGGTGAAGTCCTCGACGTCATGAAGGACTTGGCGACCCAGGGCACCACGATGATCGTCGTCACGCACGAGATCGGTTTCGCCCGCGAGGTCGCCGACACCGTCGTCTTCATGGACGAGGGGCGGATCGTCGAGCAGGGCGCGCCCGGCGACGTGCTCGACCGTCCGCAGCACGAACGCACCCGCGCCTTCCTCTCCAAGGTCCTGTGAGTCCGCCCATGTCCCTTCCGCTGTTCTCTTCGAGGAGTACGCACGTGTCCGTCCGACGCACCCTGTCCACCGCGCTCGCCACCCTCGCTGCCGCGGGACTGCTCACGGCCTGCGGCAGCGGGGACGCCGCCACCACCGAGGTGAAGCCGAAGGGGCAGCGGGGTACCGGCATCGACATCGGCCCCGACCAGCATCGGATCAGAGGCAAGAAGGTCGACGCCATCGCGGCGAAGGTGCCCGAGGCCGTCCGTGAGCGCGGCACGCTGCGGCTGGGTGCGAGCGCCGACGCCTCGCCACCACTGGGCTTCTATGCGACCGACGACAAGACCCGGATCGGTTCGGAGATCGACATCGCGAGCCTGATCGCCGACACGCTCGGTCTTGAGCCCGAGTTCGAACAGGTCTCCTGGGAGAACCTCTTCGTCGGTCTCGACAGCTCCAAGTTCGACGGAGTGCTCTCGAACGTCACGGTCACCGAGGAGCGCAAGGAGAAGTACGACTTCGCGACCTACCGGCTCGACAACATCGCCTTCGAGGCCAGGAAGGGATCTGGCTGGAAGGTGAAGGAGCCGAAGGACGTGGCGGGGAGGACGATCGCCGTCTCGTCCGGGACCAACCAGGAGAAGATCCTGGTCGACTGGAACGAGCAGAACGTCGAGGCCGGACGCAAGCCGGTGGAGATCAAGTACTTCCAGAAGGACACCGACTACTACCTGGCCCTCCAGTCCGGCCGCATCGACGCCTATCTCGGCCCCAGCCCCTCCGCCAACTACCACGTCGCGTCGGCCGGCCAGTCCGAGATCGTCGGCACGCTGTCGGGGGCCGGCGACGGGCTCCAGGGCAAGATCGCCGCCACCACGAAGAAGGGCAGCGGCCTGGTCGAGGCGTACGCGGCCGCCATCGACCACATAGTGCAGGACGGTTCGTACGCCAAGGTGCTCAAGCGCTGGGGGCTCTCCGGCGAGGCCGTCGCGAAATCCGAGATCAACCCGCCGGGCCTGCCCAGGCCCAGGAACTGAGCCCCGAGAGGTAACGCCCCATGCCTTCGACCGCACCCCTTCACCTGGCCGCCGAGATCGGCGGCCCGCCCCGCTACGACCCCGGGCACCACATCGGCCTCGCCCGGCTCGCCGAGCGCGGCGCCCTCGACTTCGTCACGCTCGGCGACTCGTTCGCCAGGCCCGGACCCGACGCGCTCGCCGTCCTCTCCCGGGTCGCCCCCACCACCGGCCGGATCGGTCTGGTGCCGACCGTCACCACCACCCACACCGAGCCGTTCCACGTGTCCTCCGCCGTGGCCACCCTGGACTGGGTGAGCCGCGGCCGGGCGGGCTGGCACGTCGATGTGTCGACGACCGAGGCCGAGGCCCGGCTCTTCGGGCGGCGTCCGGCCGCGCCCGCCGAGGAACTGTGGCGCGAGGCCGGCGAGGCGGCCGACGTGGGCGCCCGGCTCTGGGACAGCTGGGAGGACGACGCCGAGATCCGGGACGTCGCCACCGGACGTTTCATCGACCGCGCCAAGCTGCACCACGTCGACTTCGAGGGCGCCTCCTTCTCGGTCCGTGGCCCGGCCATCGTGCCCCGGCCCCCGCAGGGGCACCCGGTCACCGTCGTCGACGGGACCGGTGGCCCGGCGAGGGAGACCGCGGCCCGCCACGCCGATGTCGCCCTCGTCCGGGCCACCGCCCCCGAGCGGGCCGCCGCGATCCGCACCGATCTGCGCCGGCGCGCCGCGGTGTACGGACGCGACCCCGACACCCTCCGGGTTCTGGTCGCGCTCACCGTCGACCTCGGCGACGCCGAGACCGCCCCGGAACCGGGGCTGGAGAGCGGACCCCCGCTCGCGGCCGGCGGCTCCTACTACCGGGGCGGCCCGGTCGACCTCGCCGAACTGATCACCCAGTGGCACCGAGGGGGAGCGGTGGACGGCTTCCACCTCACGCCCATCACCCCCGGGCGCGACCTCGAACGCATCGTCAACGGCACCGTGGCCCTGCTCCAGCACCGCGGCCTGTTCCGCACCTTCTATCCCGGCGGCACCCTGCGCGAGCACCTGGGGCTGGCCCGCCCCGCCAACCGTTACGCCCTCGAAGGGGGACGAGCATGAGCACCACGACGAGACGGATGCATCTCGCCGCCCACTTCCCGGGTGTGAACAACACCACCGTCTGGTCGGACCCGCGCTCCGGGAGCCAGATCGACTTCTCCTCGTTCGAGCACCTGGCCCGCACCGCGGAACGCGGCAGGTTCGACTTCTTCTTCCTCGCCGAGGGGCTGCGGCTGCGCGAGCACAACGGCCGGATCCACGACCTGGACGTGGTCGGCCGCCCCGAATCCCTCACGGTGCTGGCCGCGCTGGCGGCCGTCACCGACCGGCTGGGCCTCGCCGCGACCGTCAACACCACGTTCAACGAGCCCTACGAACTGGCCCGCCGCCTCGCCACCCTCGACCATCTCAGCGGCGGCCGGGCCGCCTGGAACGTGGTCACCTCCTCGGACACCTTCACGGGGGAGAACTTCCGGCGCGGCGGCTATCTCGACCGGGCCCACCGATACACCCGGGCGGCCGAGTTCGTCGCCACCGCCCGCGAACTGTGGGACAGCTGGGCCCCCGACGGCACCCCGCGCCCGTTCGCGCACCACGGGCGGCACTTCACCGTCGAGGGGGAGTTCACCGTCCCGCGCTCCCCGCAGGGCCATCCGGTCGTCATCCAGGCCGGGGACTCCCCGGAGGGCCGCGAGTTCGCCGCGTCCACCGCCGATGTCATCTTCACCCGGCACGGCACCCTGGAGGCCGGCCGCACCTTCTACGCCGACGTCAAGGGGCGGCTGGCGAAGTACGGCCGGGAACCGGACGATCTGAAGATCATGCCCGGGGTCACCTTCGTACTCGGCGACAGCGACGCCGAGGCACAGGAGAGAGCGGCCGAGATCCGTCTCCAGCAGGTCTCCCCGCAGAACGCGCTGCTGGCCCTGGAACAGGTCTGGGGCCGTGACCTCTCCTCCTACGACCCCGACGGACCGCTGCCCGGGATCGACCCCGACCCGGATTCCTCGCTGGTCCAGGGCCGGGTCAGGCACGGCGACCCCCTCGCTGTCGCGGCCCGCTGGCGCGCGCTGTCGAAGGAGAAGGGGCTGTCCATCCGTCAGACCGTCATCGAGACGACCGGGCGCCAGTCCTTCATCGGCAGCCCGCGGACGGTCGCGGCGCGGCTCACCGAGTTCGTGGCCGCCGACGCCGCCGACGGGTTCATCCTCGTACCGCATCTCACCCCGGGCGGCCTGGACGACTTCGTCGACCGGGTCGTCCCGCTCCTCCAGGAGCGCGGCGTGTTCCGTTCCGCGTACACGGGTCCCACGCTGCGGTCGCATCTCGGACTCGCCGAACCGGTATGGAAGGGTTGAACGCATGAGCACGGAAACACGCCGGCCGCACGATTGCGGGCAGGCGGCACAGGACTGGAAGCACTGGCACGAGGAGCGCACCGCCACGGTGTCCGCGCCGTACGGACCGCTCTCCCTCACCGGCACCCACTGGCCCTCCGACTACCCGGAGGGCCACATTCCGGGCGCGCCCGGACAGTGGCGCGGGGACGGCGAGGAGCTGCTGCTCAGCGCCTTGGCCGCAGACGGCCTGACCGTCGACGGCAAGCCCTTCACCGGCCAGGTCCGCCTCACCGCCGACCGCGGCCCGATCGGCGAGTCCCGCGTCGCGCACGGTGAGCGGCGGTTGGTCGTGCTGAGCCGCGAAGGGCTCTGGGCCGTACGGGACTTCGACCCGGCCTCGGCGGCGCGGCGCGCCTTCCGGGCCATCGAGGCCACCCCGTACGAGACCCGCTGGGCACTGCCGGGCACCTTCCGCCCGTACGAATCCGCCCGTACGGTCCGCGTCGAGAACGCCGACGGGGTAGAGCGCGGCCTCGGGCTCGGCGGTGAGATCGCGTTCGAGCTCGACGGTGCCCGGCACACGCTGCAGGTCGCGGTCGAGCCCGACGGATCACTCTGGGCGGTCTTCGCGGATGCCACCAGTGGGAACAGCAGCTACCGCTTCCGGTTCCTGCGGCCCGCGGCCCCGGCCGAGGACGGCAGCGTGACGGTGGACCTCAACCGGGCGCTGCTGCCGCCCTGTGCCTTCGCCGATCACTTCATCTGCCCCTTCCCGCCGCCCGGCAACACCCTGCCGGTCGCCATCGAGGCGGGCGAGCGGAACCGGGTCGACGGCTGACACTCCGTCGGATCGCCCTGGGGCGAAGGCCCCGGTCCGCGGCCGGAGCGCCGCAGGATCAGCCCGGGACAAAGGTCCCGGCAGCCCACGGGCTGCCGGGGCCGTCCGGTGCGACGCGACAAGTTCAGGCCAGAAGGCCCTCTTGCGCCAGAAGTTGACGCCTTGAATACTCCCGAACAGCGCTTGTCAGGAGCACGGCATTCCGGAACGCAGGCATGCCGCCGTGCGAACGACTGCGCCTCACGGGTCCGACCACCCCACAGGCGGACCCCCGATTTCCTTTCGGGAGGAATGAAAAGTGAGGATCAAGCGCACCACCCCCCTCAGCGGCACCGCCAGACGCAGCAGGGCTGTCGCCGTCGCAGCCGGTCTCGTCGCCGCCGCCGCACTCGCCGTACCCAGCGCCCAGGCAGACACCGCCCCCACCACCTTCAGCGCCAAGCAGCTCTCCGCCGCGAGCGACGCCGTGCTCGGCGCCGATGTGGCGGGGACGGCCTGGAGCATCGACCCGGCGACCGACTCCCTCGTGGTCACCGCGGACAGCACGGTCTCACAGGCCGAGATCAAGCGGATCAAGCAGTCCGCCGGAGCCAACGCCGGTGCCCTGCGGATCGAGCGCACCGCCGGAAAGCTCAGCAAACTGCTCTCCGGCGGCGACGCGATCTACGCCCCCGGCTGGCGCTGCTCCCTCGGCTTCAACGTCCACAGCGGCAGCACCTACTACTTCCTGACCGCCGGTCACTGCACCGACGGCAACCCGCCCTGGTACACCAACTCCTCGAACACGACCAGCATCGGCCCGACGGTCGGATCCAGCTTCCCGACCAATGACTACGGCCTGGTGCGGTACGACAATGCCTCGCTCGCCCACCCGGGCACCGTCGGCAGCGTCACCATCACCGGAGCGGCCAACGCCACGGTCGGCATGTCCGTCACCCGCCGCGGTTCCACCACCGGCGTCCACAGCGGCAGCGTCACGGGCCTCAACGCCACGGTCAACTACGGCAACGGCGACATCGTCTACGGCATGATCAAGACCAACGTGTGCGCGGAGCCGGGCGACTCCGGTGGTCCGCTCTACTCCGGCTCGAAGGCGATCGGTCTCACCTCGGGCGGCAGCGGCAACTGCAGCTCCGGTGGCACCACGTACTTCCAGCCGGTCACCGAGGCGCTCAGCGCGTACGGGGTCACCCTGAACTGACGCTCCAACATTCCGGTCCGACCCTGGAACACGCAGTCGACCGAGACGGAGTCCCCGCCCGAATGCTGGGCGGGGACTCCCGCTCACCCCACGGCTTTTGAGAGAATGTGGGGCAGGTCGGTCAAGCAGGAGCAAACGGGGGCGGATGCTGTGCCTTCCGGAGGGATGCCTTCCGGAGCCCCCGCAGATACTTCAGGGGGTTCCAGGTCCGTGAAACGCATCGGAGTGACCGGCCACCGCAGCATTCCGCGGGAGGCCCATGCCCATGTGCTGTCCGGGTTACGGGCCGCGCTCTGCGGCCTCGAAGGGTCCTTGGAGGCCCTCTCCAGCCTCGCGGTGGGAGCCGACCAGCTCTTCGCCGACCTCGCCCTGGCCTGTGGCGCGGATCTGACCGTGGTCATCCCCAGCGGCGACTACGAATCCTGTTTCGCCGACGCTGCCGAACTCGCCCGCTACCGGTACCTCAAGGGCCGGGCGGCCCGGGAGGTCCGGATGGGCTACCCGCACTCGACCGACGAGGCGTACTTCGCGGCCGGCGCGTACATCGCCGACCACTGCGACCGGCTGCTCGCCGTGTGGGACGGAAGGCCGGCCCGCGGCCTCGGCGGCACGGGTGACATCGTGACGTACGCCCGCAGCCTCGGCCGCCCGGTCACCGTCATCTGGCGCGAGGGCGTGGAGCGCGGCTGACGGGTGTGCGCGGCCGTCCTCGTGCACCGCCGCGCATCGCGCCAATGATCCGAGATACCGTCACATCTGGTGTCTGGCAAGCCAGTCGGTGTGTTGAGGAGAGACGATGCGCTCGGTCTCGAACACCGCCCGCGGCCACTGGCGTTCGGTCAGTGTGGTCTCCATCGCCACCTGCATCGACTCCAGATCCTGCTCTACCAGTGAGTGGGCCGAGATCAGCGGGTGATGGCGGCGCATCTCGCTCCATGCCAGACAGGCCGCCGCCGCGGCCGACAAGACCCCGGTCAGGGCGAAGGACTGGGCGGCGGAGACCGTCCTCACCAGGGCGAACACCAGGGCGAGCGCCGTCAGTACGGCAATGGTCGTCGACCAGACCAGCGTGGCTCGCCGGGAAACCTCCTGGCGCCTGCGGTACCAACTGCGCTGCTCTATCAGCCGATCCCGCACGTACGTCTCCTTGCGTACGGTGAACGCCTTGTTGCGCAACTCGCGCATGGATTCCGTGATCAGGCCGCCCGAGTCCGCGGTCAGGTCGCGGGGGTCTGCCCACCCCACCTTCCGGAGCTCCTGGAGCCCCTCTTCGAGACGGTTCGCGAACACCGCCTCGGGGTGCTGGGTGTGGGTGTCGAAAGGTGAGCCGTGCACCGCGTAGCGCCAGCACATCGACTTGATGAACTCCGCCGCCGAGCGGTTGAGTTGCCAATGCGACTTTGCTTTGCGCCGGGCGGAGAGGTACGTCGTGACCAGGACACCCACATAGGCCAACACACTGACGGCGTCGACGAGTTGAAAAGTGCCACCCAGTTCCACGTGCCAGGGGAGCGCCGCCGGGACCGTGCCGACGACCAGCAGGATCAGCTGGATCCGGGTGGTGTTCACGGCCTCCCGCTGACGGGAGATGGCGATCGCGTCCGTGTGGTGGAAGAGCTCCGGCAGATCGGCGTTCCTGAACACCATGCTCTGGAGCGGTCCGGGAATCGCCGTCATGTTCACTCCCGTCTGCGTCGTGGGGGCATGAGCGTAGGCGTGTGCCATCGGACACTGCAACGACATCGGCTGCATCAGCGGTTGTTTTCGGTCCCGTGGATGCCCTCTCGTGCGATCCGGAGCGTTATGAGACCGTGGTGCAACAGGCAGTGTTCTCAGGTGAGTTGGCGATAGAAGCGCATGCATCTGTCGGTGCTCGTCAACATGCGGGGGGAGACGGGGATGACGCAGGCGGTCCGGGATGGCAGGGCTTTGTTGTCCGACGCACAGCGCCGGATCCGTCGGAGTCCCTTGTTGTTCACTGCGCCGCTGATCTTCCTCGTGCTGCTGTCCGCCGTGCTGATCTGGGAGATGACCCGTGCCAACGTGACCGCTGAAACGCGGACCGAGTGGCCGTGGCGTCTGCAACTGATCGCCCCGGAGGCGCTGGGGAGTCTGCTGGCTGTCGCGGCGGGGGCCGTGCTGGCCCGGGCGCAATACGCCCGCACTGTGAGTCCCTACCTGGGGTGGCGGGGGGCCTGGGTGAAGGGGCAACTCACCGAGAATGCGTCTGCCTGGCGCGTCGGAATACTCAATGGGGGTCAGCATCTCGCCGTCGTCGAGTCCTGGGACTGCAGGGTGGTGATGAAGGGCGCGCGGGACCTCGCGGACGCACCGTGGGGCAGCGTCCGTTCCGCCGCCGCCGAACTGACCGATGCCGGACTGGTCGACGGGGAGGACTTCCGGCTCATCGCTTTCGGAGCCGGCTTCCCCCTGGTGGCGGCCGGGGGAGGCTACGAGACCGTGCTGGTGGGTGCGTTCTCGGAGAACTTCGTCGCGCGAGTCCAGTCCCTGTACGTGCGCGCCAGGATCACGGATGTCGTGGGCGACACCCACGAACGGATCATGGACTGCATGAAGGGCATCGGTGCCACCGGGGACCGGACGGCCGGATGAGCGCCGCGCCGCTGGTGGCGGCCACGTCGCCGGGCGGTGTTCTACGGCCGGTGGGTTGTCTCATTCACCGACCTCACCTGCGGTTTTCCGTCACTTTCCGGAGGGTTCGAGGTTTCCGGTCCGTTACGGATGAGCAGCTCGATATGCCACTCGTGTGACGAGTGGATCTCCGCGGTTGCCAAGCGGGTTGAGGGGAGTAAAGTCGTTCCGCCAGGCACTGTGGTTGTACAGAGACTGGCTGCTCTGTTCATGATCCGGAACGCTCCCCTCAAGGATGGCCGTGAAGACCTCTGAATCACCTCGTGCCTTCGCTGTTGCGAAGAAGGGCCGCGTGTCGCTCACCGAGATCGACACTCGCGGTGCAGAAGCCACCAGGAAGCTCGGCCGAGTGGTTTCGGCCTCGACTGATCGCCACACCCAGGCGTCGACTTTCAGTTCCGCTCTCTGAGTTGCCCCGCATGCTGGCTAGACTGAGGGAATGACAGGACCCCTGGTCCCATTCCGCGAAATTGTGCTAAAAGTGCACAGCAGGTGCGATCTTGCCTGCGATCATTGCTACGTCTATGAACATGCAGATCAGAGTTGGCGTACCCGCCCTAAGACAATCTCTGACGAAGTCATCTTCCGGACAGCTCAGCGCTTGGCCGAGCATGCCGCAGCGCATGCACTGCCCTCCGTGTCAGTGATCCTGCACGGAGGGGAGCCTCTACTGGCAGGCCCCGCCCGACTGCGGCGCGTCTGCGAGGAGCTCACCTCCGCCTTCGAAGGCGTCGCGGAGCTCGACCTCCGCGTCCACACCAATGGACTCCAGCTCAGCCCGCGCTATCTGGACCTCTTCGACGAGTTCGACGTCAAGGTCGGGATCTCCCTCGACGGCGACCGGGCCGCCAACGACCGGCACCGCCGCTACGCCGACGGGCGCAGCAGCCATCCCCTGGTCCTCAAGGCCGTCGAGCTGCTCCGGCAGGAGCGCTACAGCCATCTCAACCTCGGGCTCCTGTGCACCGTCGACATCGAGAACGACCCGCACGCGGTCCTCGACGCGCTCACGGAGCTCGAACCGCCGCTCATCGACTTCCTGCTTCCGCATGCCACCTGGGACGAGCCGCCGCCCCGTCCGGGCGGATCGCCCACCGCCTACGCCGACTGGCTCCTCGCGGTCTTCGACCGCTGGCAGGAGCAGGGTCGCCCGGTGCCGGTCCGGCTCTTCTCCTCGGTCCTGTCCACTCTGAACGGCGGCCCCAGCCTCACCGAGTCCCTGGGCCTGGCCCCCACCGACCTCGTCGTCGTGGAGACCGACGGTCAGCTGGAACAGGTCGACTCGCTCAAGAGCGCCTATGAGGGTGCGGCGGCCACCGGATTCGACGTCTTCACCCACACCTTCGACGAGGTCGCGGCCCATCCCGGCGTGCGGGCCCGGCAGCTCGGACTGGCCGGTGTCAGCGAGACCTGCCGCCGATGCCCGGTCGTCCGCTCGTGCGGAGGTGGTCTCTACACCCACCGGTACCGCTCCGAGGGGCCGTCCGGCGCATTCGACAACCCGTCCGTGTACTGCGCCGATCTGGCCGCCCTGGTGCGCGGTATCGAGGCACGCACGGCGGCGGCCCTCGTCGCGACCGCGGTGACCGAGCCCGTCGAGCTGCTCGCCGCCCAGCTGGACCTCACCCGCACCCTGCTCGCCCGCCTGAACGCCGACATCGCAGGGAGCGGCGGCGAGCGGTGGGCAGAGGCCTGGGAGCTGGCCACCATCATCGAGGAGTCGGAGGAGGGTGCCCGCGGTCTGGACGAGGTGCTGGCCCATCCCTACACCCGCAGCTGGCTGCTCTCCGCCCTGGAGCGGGTCCACGAACGGCCCGGGGCCGTGCGGGTGGCGGGGGAGATGTCGGCGTACCTCGCGGCCGCGGTCGTACGGGCCGGCCTCGATCTGTCCGTACCGGTGACCTTCTCGGGCGGCAGGATCTTCCTGCCCGGCCTGGGCGAGTTGCGGATCGCGGGAGAGGCGGAGCACGGCACGGCACACGTCCGGGCCACCGAGGACGGCTTCGTGGTCCGGCGGGAAGGGGGTGACGCGGCCGAACGGCGGGTTGACCGGCCGGAGGCGGCCGGTCCCGGCTGGCGGCCCTTGCGCAGGGTCGCGACGCCCGGCTCCTCGCCCGGCCTCGTGCTCGACGACCTCGATCCGTACCGCTCCTGCTTCGACGCACCCGCCGCGGACCGTCTCGACGACCGGAGCACCGCCGACCTGGGGGCCAGGATCGGCGAGGCCTGGAAGCTGATCGAGGCGAAGGCGCCCGGACGCACCGGGGAGATGGCGGGCCGTCTCACCACCCTCACTCCGCTGGCCCGTCCGGCCCCGGCGGAGCCCGCCGTCGGGCGGCACGGTTACGGCGCGCTGGGGATCTCTCCGGACGGCAGCGCGGAGGATCTGGCGTTCGCACTGCTGCGGGGCTTCCGCAGGGCCGAATTGCGGGCGCTGCTCGATGTCACGGATCTTTACGCGGCGGACGGCTCCTGGGACCATCGGACGCCTTGGCAGGAAGAACCAGTTCCGTTTTCCCGGCTGCTGGCCGACACCTACGAGCGAATGGCATGGGGAGCTTTCGAACCCCGCCATCTGGAGGGCGTACCACAGGCCCTCGACACGCTTGAGAGCGCCGCCGAACTGACCGTCAGCGGAAAACGGCTGGTGGATCTGATGCGAAAGGAGATCTGAGGCCCTTATTCCGCTTCGACCGGGTCGCCGGTGCACACAGGACAACTGGGAAGAACGGTCGCAGACCATATTCGATCAAGAAATTGATCGACTGAATCCGGGAACGTATGACTGAAAACCGGCGTTGAATGACCGAACATCATGGGGATGGAGCAACGTCCGCTCCGGAATGATGAATTCGCTCGCATTCACTTCACTCCTCGGGTGCGGGTGCTCACACAGGACGGGGGTCGTGTGCACGCAACAACGCAGCAGCGAGCGGCGGACCATCGGCCGTACTTCTTCTTGAGTTATGCGCATACACCGGGGTACGGCGGTGGAACGGACCCCGATATGTGGGTCGAGCGGCTCTTCCAGGATCTCTGTGGCCATGTGATGGCCATGACCGATCTGCCCGCCGGTGCGCCCGCCGGGTTCATCGACCGCGAGATACGGTCCGGCGAGGGCTGGTCGGAGCGGCTCGGCGAGGTGCTCGCCACCTGCCGGGTATTCGTACCGCTGTTCTCGCCGCGTTACTTCGCCAGCGAGATGTGCGGCAAGGAGTGGTACGCCTTCGCGCAGCGCGCCATTCACTACCGGGCCCGCTCCAATCAGCCGGCCGAGGCGATCGTCCCGGCGCTCTGGGTGCCGGTGCCGCCGAGTCAACTCCCGGGCCCCGCCGAGCGGTTACAGTTCAACCACCGTGACTTCGGGGACCGATACGTCAGCGACGGACTCTACGGACTGATCAAACTCAGGCTCTTCGCCGAGGAATACGAGCGCGCGGTGTACGAACTCGCCAAGCGCATAGTCAATGTCGCGGACACCATCAGGATCGGCACCGGCCGTCCCGTCGACTACCGGCTGGCGCCCAGCGCCTTCGGCCCGCCGAACAGCGGGGTCGGCGGCCCCCGCCCCATGCAGGTGACCATCGCGGCCCCCACCCGGCACGATCTGCCCGAAGGGCGCAACGCCGATTACTACGGCGACAATCCGCAGGACTGGAACCCCTACCACCCGGCCGCCGCGCGCCCCCTGGCCTATGTCGCCGAGGACCTGGTGCGCTCCCTCAACTACCAGGCCACGATCTCCTCCTTCGACGAGGAGTCGGGGCACCCGGAGGGCAAGCAACCGCCCAGCAGGCCGGAGATCCTGCTCGTCGACCGCTGGGCCCTGCAGGACGAGGACCGGCGCCGGCGGCTCGCCGCCTTCGACGCCGAGAACCGTCCCTGGGTGACGATGGTCGTGCCGTGGAACCGCGAGGACCACGAGAGCCGGGCGGCCGAGGCCGAGCTGACCGAGAAGCTCGAACAGACCATGCCGACCAAGATGCGCCAGGGGCGGGCCTACTGCCGGGTCGCCGCCAAGGGCATACCCAGCATGGATGCCTTCGGACAGATCCTGCCGCAGGTGGTCGAGGCGGCGGCCCAGCAGTATCTGAGACACGCGGCGGTCTACCCACCCGCCACCGGAGGCGGACACACCGAACGGACACGGTTGATGGGGCCGATGGCGCAGACGCACTACATCCCCGAGACACACGACCCTGCGACGGATGCGGAGGACACGGATGACGGCCAGTCGTGACGGGCGCATCGTCACCTTCTACTCGTACAAGGGCGGCACCGGGCGCACCATGGCCCTGGCCAACACCGCCTGGATACTCGCCGCCAACGGAAAGCGGGTACTGGCCGTCGACTGGGACCTGGAGGCACCGGGGCTCCACCGGTTCTTCCACCCGTTCCTCGACCCGTCGACACTCGGCGCCACCACCGGCGTCATCGATCTGATCACCGAGTACGCGTGGGCAGCGACCAGCCCCGTCCAGCGCGCCGACGACTGGCACCGCGACTACGCCCGCATCCAGCCGCACGCCGTGTCCCTCACGCCCGAGGCGCTCGGCTGGGAGTTCCCGCACGGCGGCACCCTCGACTTCGTCTCCGCCGGACGACAGAACCGCGAATACTCCGCGACCGTCTCCACCTTCGACTGGGACAACTTCTACGACCGGCTCGGCGGCGGTCACTTCTTCGACGCCCTGCGCGACGACATGAAGGCCAACTACGACTACGTCCTGATCGACAGCCGGACCGGCCTCAGCGACATCGCCGACATCTGCACCGTCCACCTGCCCGACGTCCTCGTCGACTGCTTCACCCTCAGCGACCAGTCCATCGACGGCGCCGCCTCGGTCGCCCGGCAGATCTCCGAGCGCTACACCGGACGCCCCATCTCCATCTTCCCCGTCCCGATGCGCATCGACGAGGGCGAGAAGGAGAAGGCCGATGCCGGGCGGGCGCTGGCCCGGCTGAAGTTCGACCGGCTGCCGCGCGACCTGTCCGGCGACGAACTCACCGCCTACTGGGGCGCGGTGGAGATTCCCTACCGCCCCTACTACGCGTACGAGGAGACCCTCGCCACCTTCGGCGACGAGGCCGGGCTCACCAACTCGCTGCTCTCGGCCTTCGAGCGGCTCACCTCCGTCATCACCGACCAGCAGATCACCTCGATGCCACCGGTCGGCGAAGAGGTGCGGCTGCGCATCCGTGACGCGTTCACGCGGCGCAGGCCCGCCCTGCCCGCCGATCTCTTCCTCAGCTATGTGGCGGAGAACCGGATGTGGGCCGACTGGATCGAATCCGTGCTCACCCGGGCCGGGTTCCGTGTCGTACCGCGCGATGTGTCCGCCGAGCAGGAGGCCGCGGAACCGCCCGCCGTCGCCACCGAGAACGCCACCCGTACCGTGGTGCTGCTCTCCAGCGCCTACCTCAAGTCGCAGCGTGCGGTGAACCTCTGGGACCGGGCCGTGGCGGAGGACCCCGGCGGTGGCCGACGCCATCTGCTGCCGCTCAGGGTCGGTGACGTGCGGCTGTCCGCGCCCTACATCGACCGCAACCCCGTCGATCTCTTCCGGCTCGACGAGGTGCATGCCACCGCCGCCCTGCTGCGCGCCCTGGACCGGCCCGTACAGCTCACCGACGGCGTGTCGCCCGGACCACGGTTCCCCGGTACCGTCCCCAGGATCTGGAACGCGCCGCCGCGCAACCCCGGCTTCACCGGCCGTTCCCTGGTCCTGGAACGGATGCGTGACCAGCTCGGCGGCGGCATGGCCGTCGTACTGCCCCAGCCGCAGACCCTGTACGGACTCGGCGGCGTCGGCAAGACCCAGGTCGCCCTGGAGTACGTGCACCGCTTCATGGCGGACTACGACCTGGTCTGGTGGATATCGTCCGAGCAGACCGACGACGTGGTGGCCTCTCTCGCCGAGCTGGCCGTGCGGCTCGGCGCCCAGGGCGGCGACGACATGGCTGCCGCCTCCCAGGAGGCCGTGGACCTGCTGCGGCGCGGTGTGCCCTCGGACCGCTGGCTGCTGGTCTTCGACAACGCCGACGACCCCGAGCGGCTCAGGCGCTACTTCCCGCAGGGCGGTTCCGGGCACATCCTCGTCACCTCCCGGAACCAGGCCTGGTCCCAGCACGGCGACGCCCTGCCCGTCGACGTCTTCCTGCGCGAGGAGTCCATCGAACACCTTCAGCGCCGGGCCCCGGGGCTGAGCGACGAGGACGCCGCCCAGGTGGCCACCGCGGTCGGTGACCTGCCCCTCGCCGTCGAACAGGCGGCGGCCTGGATCGCGGAGACCGCCACCCCGATCGACACCTATCTCGAACAGCTGGCGCAGCAGGCCCCCGAGGTCCTGGCGCTCAACCAGCCGGCCGGCTACCCGGAGCCGGTCGCCGCGACCTGGAACATCTCCATCCAACGGCTCAAGGAGCGTTCCCCCGCCGCGGTGCGGCTGCTCCAGCTCTGTGCCTTCTTCGCTCCCGAGCCGATCTCGGGGAATCTCCTCTACAGCAAGGAGATGATCGAGGCGCTGAAGCCGTACGACGCCTCGCTCCAGGAGAAGCTGGTGCTGGGCCGGGTCATCCGGGAGATCGGCCGGTTCGCCCTCGCCAAGGTCGACCAGGTCTCCAACTCCATCCAGGTGCACCGGCTCGTCCAGGCCGTCATCCGGGCGCAGCTCAGCGAGCAGGAGCAGCGGGACGCCCGGCACGCCGTCCACCGTATTCTGGCCGGCGCCCGGCCCGACGACGACGAGCCGATCGACAACCCCTCGACCTGGCCGCAGTTCGCCACCATCTGGCCGCACCTCGGTCCGTCCGACGCACGCAACTGCAAGGAGCCCGAGGCCCGCAGACTGCTGATCGACCGGGTCCGCTACCTCTGGAAGCGAGGCGACTTCAGGACCGCCGCCACGCTCTGCGAGGAGCTGCGCGCCATCTGGAAGGAGACGCTGGGGGAGCGGGACATCCAGTACCTCTACCTCTGCTTCCATCTCTCCAACATCTACCGCTCGCGCGGCCGTTACGTGGAGGCGAGGGAACTCGACGAGATCACCCTGGCGACGCAGCGGGAGGTCCTGGGCCCGGAGCATCCGCACACGTACATGAGTACCAGCAGCCTGGCGACGGACCTCGGCACGCTCGGCGAGTACACCAGGGCGATCGAGCTGGCGACCGAAGCCACCGACGGGTTCAACCAGATCTTCCACGATTCCCACCCCAGGACCCTGGCGGCGGCCAACAACCTGGCGTTCACCCTGCGGTCGATCGGGCAGTACGCCAGGGCCAGGGAGATCGACCAGGACGTCTTCGACCGCCGGGTCGAGGTGCTCGGTGCGGAGCACCCCTACAGCCTCTCCTCGGCCATGAACCTGGCCCGCGACCTGCGTGACGTCGGGCGGTACGAGGATTCCGTCGGCATCCTCAGCCGTACGTACGACAGCTACAAGGCCACGCTCGGCCGGGCCTTCCCCGGCACGCTGAGCGCGGCGAAGAGCCTGGCGGTGTCGCTGCGCCGGGCGGGCAGGCTGGAGGACGCCCGCAGGCTCACGGTGGCCACCCGGGCCCGGTACCGGGCCAAGTACACCGCCGCCAACCCGGAATGGCTCGCCTGTGACCTCAACCTGGCGGCGGACCTGTACGCGGCGGGTGAGGCGACCGAGGCCAGGGACACGGCCCAGGAGGTCGTCGACCAGTACATGAAGGTGCCGGGCGAGAAGCACCCGTACACCCTCGCCGCCCTGAACAACCTCGCCGTCTACCAACTGGGCGTCGGCGCGGTGGAGGAGTCGGAGCGGGTGCTGACCCGGGTGGTCGCGTCGATGCGGGAGGTGTACGGGCAGGAGCACCCCAACACCCTGTTCTGCGTCATGAACCTGGCCAACGCGACGGCCGAACAGGGCGACCTCGGCATCGTGCTGGAGACCGAACGGAAGGTGGCAGGACAGCTCAGGCGCGTCCTCGGGGCGCACCATCCCGAGACCCTGGCCATGATGTCCAACATGGCGGTCACGCTCGATGCGTTGGGCCGCAAGGACGAGGCGTTGCGGCTGCGGGCGGAGACGGGGGACGAGCTCGCCAGGCAGCTCGGCGACGACCACCCGATGACCCGGATCGCCCGGAACGAGAACCGGTTCGAGCGCGAGCTGGAGCCGATGCAGGTCTGAGGGGGCGGGAGCGTCCGGCCGTCACCGGACGCTCCCGTTTCTCCCGGGACTCACCTGACAGCAGCGGGGTCCAGCAGCCAGTTGAGGATGTCGGGCAGGGCGTGCAGCGCGTCGAAGTGCGCGGCCGCCGGCTCCACCACGACGGTGGAGTTCGGGATGCGCCCGGCCAGCCAGCGGGAGTGACCCACCGGCGAGAACACGTCCTTCTCGCCGTGCCACAGCAGCACCGGACCCGTGATGTCCGCGGGGTCGAAGCCCCAGGGCCGGCTGAACGCGAGCGCGTCGTCGATCCATCCCCATGCCGAAGTGCGCAGACCCTCACGGTAGTTGCGCAGCAGCATGGTGCGGACGCCGGCGTCGTTGACCACCATCCGGTCGGAGTCGGTCAGCTCCCGGCGCAGGTCGTCGATGAGCCGGACCGGATTCTTCCTGATCACCGCGGACCGTGAGATGAACGACTCCGCGAGCTCGTCCGGATCGGCCGCCGCGGTGGAGTACGCGAGCACATTCGAGGCGGCCATCCCGTCGAACCAGTCGAGCCCGTCGGCGCCCCAGGGGGCCAGTCCGACCAGCGCGGCGGTACGGGTCACCCGCTCCGGCATCAGCGCTGCGCAGGCCAGGGCGTGCGGGGCACCACCGGACCGGCCCACCACGGCGAACCGGTCCAGCCCGAGATGGTCGGCGATGGCCCGTACGTCCTGGACGGCGTCGGCGACACAGCGGCCCGGCAGCCGGTCGGATTCGCCGTATCCCGGCCGGTCGTAGGTGATCAGCTGTGTCTTGCGCTGGTACAGCACCATGCCGCGCGGAGCAGGCCCGAGCCTGCTGCCGGGCATTCCGTGCAGGAGGAAGACCGGTCTGCCACGGGGATCACCGAGACGCTCCACCACCAGATGCCGCCCGTCCGTTGCGCGCACCCGACTACGCACTCCGTGCCTCCTCCGTATGGTGCGGACACGGTGTGTCCGACTTTTCCCGCCCAAGTCGATGATGGCCCATCAGAGCACTTAACGGGACGGTGCGTTGGGAAACCGTGGAGGACTTCGGGGGCGCGTTCGATCGCCCGGCCGGAGGGTCAGTCGACCGTCGAGCCGAACGGTGGGCGGGCGGCGGCATCATCCGGTCCGCGGCGCATGGAGAGCAGGAGCGTGACGAGTGTGCCCGCCGCCGCCCACGCGGACAGCACCAGCAATGGTCCGGTGACCGCGTTGCCCTTGAAGTACGCGATCGAGCGGGCCACCCAGGTGCCCGCCCCGGGTGGCAGTGCGGGGCCGATCGTGCGCCAGAAGTCCGGGAGCATCGGCAGCGGGAAGGCGCCGCCGGCGCTCGGGTTGCCCGCGATCACCACGATCAGGACGGCCAGCCCGATGCCGACGATGCCGGTGAGGGCCTGCAGGGCGAGGGTGAGCATGCCGACCGCGAAGACGGTCAGCGCACCCAGTCCCGACAGGCCCCAGAAGCTTCCGGGCAGGGCGCCGAGGACCGGGCCGATGATGATCGCGCCGCCGATCCCGCCCACGACGGAGTACAGCGCCATGACGCCGGTCCGGATCAGCGCGCGCTGCGGGTTGGCGGGTTTGGATCCGGCGCTGATCGCCAGGATCGAGGCGCAGAGGTAGCCGCCCACGCACCAGCCCACGACCAGGTAGAAGGACGAGATTCCGTTGAAGTCCTGGTCGGAGGCGGGGGCCAGGTCCACGGTCCGCACGGTGCGCTGCCGGGCCAGGTCCACCTTCGTGAGGGTTCGCGTCAGGGTGTCGGCCATGGCGGTGCCCCCGCCGGAGGCGACGAGGACGGTGTCGGTGGTGCCGGTGGGACTGACGATCAGGGCGCCGTCGATCTCGCGGTTCAGGATCTGTTCGCGGGCCGTGGCCGCGTCGGCGACCGTACGGGGGTCCAGCGGGCCGCCCGGGAGATTCTTCAGTTCGGTGAGGAGTCGCGCGGACATCTGCCGGGGCGCGACGACCCCGAAGGGCACGTCCGTCGGCCTCGGCTTGTGCAGCGCCCCGACGTAGGACGCGATGAACAGCAGTTGCAGTCCGAGCACACCGATGACGAGCAGTGCGGCCCGTGGGGTGACGGCGTTCTTCACCTCGTCAGCGAAAGTCATGCCCCCCACGCTCCGGGGCGTCGGCCATTCGTGCAGGTGGGGCTGGGCCGAATGGCTGAGAGGGCCGACGGTCCGGGCCGGGTGAGGGTCCCGCCTTTCGAGTATCGTACGAATGTTCGAAACTTGGTCTATGGTGGAGAGCGAGGGGGGTGGTGAGTACGGATCGGTCCAGGAGGTGCGGGTGCCCGGGTTCACGCATCTGCACACCGTTTCCGGGTTCTCCCTGCGGTACGGGGCCTCGCACCCGGAGCGGCTGGCGGAGCGCGCCGCGGAGCGGGGGATGGGCGCCCTCGCGCTGACCGATCGCGACACGCTCGCGGGGGCGGTCCGCTTCGCCAAGGCCTGCGAGAGGGCCGGGGTGCGGCCGCTCTTCGGGGTGGAGCTCGCGGTGGGTCCCGCGGCGGCGGAGCATACGAGAGGCGACGGGCGTACGCATCGGCTGCGTCCCCCGGTCCGCGGCGGTGCCTTTGTCGATGAATCCGCACCCCGGGTCACCTTCCTCGCCCGGGACGGTGCGCGGGGCTGGGCGGAACTGTGCCGGCTCGTCACCGCGGCCCACGCCTGCGCACCCGACGGCGCCGGTGCCGGGCAGCCTCTGGTCGACCGGTCCGAGCTGCCCGCCGAAGGGCTCACCGTGCTGCTCGGCCCCGCCTCCGACGTCGGCAGGGCACTGGCCGCCGGCCGCCCGGACCGGGCCGCCGCGCTGCTCGCCCCCTGGCGGGAGATCCACGGGGACGACCTGCGCCTCGAAGTCGTCCACCACGGACGCGCGGGCACCGGCCCCGGGTCGCTGCGGCTCGCCGCCCGTACCGTCGGCTTCGCCGCCGATCAGGGGGTACGGGCCGTACTGGCCAACGCCGTCCGGTACGCCGACCCCGGGCAGGGCCCGGTCGCCGATGTGCTCGACGCGGCCCGCGGGCTGGTCCCCGTCGACCCCCGCCGGGCCCCGCTCGACAGCGGCGAACGCTGGCTGAAGGATGCCCGGGCGATGGCGCGGACCGCCGAGCGGATCACCTCCGCCGCCGGGCTCGGCCGGGACGCCGGAGCGCGGCTGCTCGCGGAGACCCGGCACACCGCCGACGCCTGCGTCGTCGACCCCGAGGGCGACCTCGGCCTCGGTGCCGTCCACTTCCCCGAACCGCATCTCGTCGGCGCCGGTCGGCGCACCGCCCAACGGGTGCTGGCCTCCCGCGCCGCCGCCGGCATGGTGCTGCGCGGCTACGACCACAGGCGCGACTACTGGGAGCGGATGCATCAGGAGCTGGACATCATCGCCTATCACGGGTTCGCCTCCTATTTCCTGACGGTCGCTCAAGTGGTGGACGACGTCAGGGCGATGAGGATTCGGGTCGCCGCCCGGGGCTCAGGCGCGGGTTCCCTGGTCAACCATCTCCTCGGGATCGCGCACGCCGACCCGGTCGAGCACGGGCTGCTGATGGAGCGCTTCCTCTCCAAGCGCCGTGCCGTGCTGCCCGACATCGACATCGACGTCGAGTCCGCCCGCCGGCTCGATGTCTACCGCGCGATCATCGGGCGCTTCGGCACCGAGCGGGTCGCGACCGTCGCCATGCCCGAGACCTACCGGGTACGCCACGCCATCCGGGACGTCGGTGCCGCGCTCTCCATGAACCCGGCCGAGATCGACCGGCTCGCCAAGGCCTTCCCGCACATCCGGGCCCGCGACGCCCGCGCGGCCATGGCGGAGCTGCCCGAACTGCGTGAGGTGGCACGGGAGAAGGACCGGTACGGGCGGCTCTGGGAACTGGTGGAGGCGCTGGACGCCCTGCCGCGCGGCATCGCCATGCACCCGTGCGGGGTGCTCCTCTCGGACGCCTCCCTGCTGCGCCGGGCACCCGTCGTGCCCACCAGCGGCGAGGGCTTCCCGATGGTGCAGTTCGACAAGGAGGACGTGGAGGACCTGGGGCTGCTCAAGCTCGACGTGCTGGGTGTGCGGATGCAGTCGGCGATGGCGCACGCGGTCACGGAGGTCAAGAGGGTGTCGGGGCGGGACGTGGACCTGGACGCCGTACCGCCGGGCGATCCGGAGACGTACCGGCTGATCAGAAGCGCCGAGACGCTGGGCTGCTTCCAGATCGAGTCCCCCGGTCAGCGCGATCTGGTCGGCAGGCTCCAGCCCGCCGGCTTCCACGACCTGGTGGTCGACATCTCACTGTTCCGCCCCGGGCCGGTCGCCGCCGACATGGTGCGGCCGTTCATCGAGGCCCGGCACGGCCGGGCGCCCGTGCGCTACCCGCATCCCGATCTGGAGGGGCCGCTGCGGGAGACGTACGGCGTGGTCGTCTTCCACGAGCAGATCATCGAGATGGTCGACATCATGACCGGCTGCGGCCGGGACGAGGCCGACCGGGTGCGGCGAGGGCTCTCCGACCCCGGGTCACAGGGCCGGATCAAGGTGTGGTTCGCGCAGCGGGCGGCGGCGAAGAAGTACAGCGCCGAAGTGATCGCCCGGACCTGGGAGATCATCGAGGCGTTCGGCAGTTACGGCTTCTGCAAGGCGCACGCGGTCGCCTTCGCCGTACCGACGTACCAGTCGGCGTGGCTCAAGGCGCACCACCCGGCGGCCTTCTACGCCGGGCTGCTCACCCATGACCCGGGGATGTACCCGAAGCGATTGCTGCTCGCGGACGCCCGGCGGCGCGGGGTGCCGGTGCTGGGGTTGGATGTGAACCGGTCGGCGGCCACTCATCAAATCGAACTGGTGTCTGATGCTGAGGGAGGGAAGGGAGCCTGGGGAGTGCGGCTGGCGCTTTCGGACGTCCACGGCATCAGCGAGGCCGAGGTCGCCCGGATCGTGGCCGGGCAGCCCTACGCCTCGCTGCTGGACTTCTGGCAACGGGCCAGGCCGGGAAAGGCGGTGGCCGAACGGCTGGCCCAGGTGGGCGCGTTGGACGCGTTCGGCGCCAATCGGCGCGATCTGCTGCTGCATCTGTCCGAACTGCACCGCGCCCAGCGGGGCGCGGGTTCCGTCGCCACCGGTGCGCAGCTTCCGCTCGGCAACGGACACCGGACCGGCTCCATCGGGCTGCCCGACCTCAACGCGGCCGAACGGCTCAGCGCCGAGCTGGGCGTACTGAGCATGGACGTCTCCCGCCATCTGATGAGTGATCACCACGCGTTCCTGAAGGAGCTCGGCGCGGTCTCCGCCAAGCGGTTGCGCGAGGCGCGGCACGGGGAGACCGTGCTGGTCGCGGGCGCCAAGGCGGCCACCCAGACCCCGCCGGTCCGCTCCGGCCGCCGGGTCGTCTTCACCACCCTGGACGACGGTACGGGCCTGGTCGACCTGGCTTTCTTCGACGACAGCCATGCCGCCTGCGCGCACACCGTCTTCCACTCCTGGCTGTTGCTGGTGCGCGGAGTGGTGCAGCGGCGCGGACCGCGGAGCCTGAGCGTGGTCGGCGCGGCAGCCTGGAATCTGGCGGAGCTGGCCGAGTTGCGGCGCACCGGCGGACTGGACGCGGTCGCCGCCCGGTTGGCGGCTGAGCCCTCGTCCGAGGAGGACGCCCCCGAGGGGGCCGAGCCCGCTCCCGACGGCGACGGCCGGCGTATCCGGATGTCCACCGGATACGAGATGAACCCCTGGTCCGACCTCCAGCCGCCCGGCGAAGGCGTCGCCACCGGAAGGAAGTTGTGGCACCAGAGCCCGGGGAGCGCGGGATGAGTACGGCACACGACGAGCCAGGAATCCTGTACCTGCGGTTCCGCAGGATCGGCGGCGGCCCCCCGGACAGCGCCGGTTACGAGGGGCTGCTCGCCCTTCTCGGCGCGTTCACCCCGATGGTCGAGGCGGTCCCGCCCGACGGGGCGTTCGCCGATGTGCGCGGCGCGCTGCGCTACTTCGGGCGGGACGTGACGGGGCTGGCCGCGGTGATCCGGATCCGCGCGCTCGCCCTGCACGGTGTGGACTGCGCGATCGGGGCCGCGGAGAACCCGATGCTGGCCCGGATGGCGGCACGGCAGGCCGCGCCCGGAACGACCTTCGTGGTGCCCGGGGGAGAGGGGGCCGGGTTCCTCGCGGCCAAGCCGGCCGCGGCGCTGGACGGCGTCGGGGCGGCGACGGCCCGTGCCCTGTGCGGGTACGGACTCGATTCCGTCGGCCGGATCGCGGCGACCCCGCTCGGCACTCTGCAGCGGATCACCGGTGTGCGGACCGGTCGCGAACTGTGGGAGCGGGCGCGCGGCATCGACCGCACGAGGGTCGTTCCGGGCGCCGCCGCCCGGTCGATCGCCGCCGAACGCTCCTTCCCGCGTGACGAACTGGACCGGGAGCGGCAGCGCCACGCGCTCATGTCGCTCACCGAGGAGCTGGGGGCCAGGATGCGCGGGGACGGACAGGTGTGCCGGGGGCTGGCGGTCTCCGTGCGCCATGCCGACCGGACCGGCTACTCGACGCTGACCCGCAGCCGTACGCTCCGGGAGCCCACGGCCCACTCCGCGGCGCTCACCGAACTCGCGTACCGGATCCATGATTCGTTCGCTCTGCAGCGGGCCCGGGTGCGGGGGATCGCGCTGCGCGCGGAAGGGCTGATGGACGGCGAACGGGCCACGCACCAGCTGTCGTTCGACCCGGTGGACGAGCGGGCGCGCCGGATCGAGGCGGTGGCGGACCGGCTGCGGGCCAGGTTCGGCCCACAGGCCGTGATGCCGGGCCGGCTCGCGGGCCGATCGGCCTTCTGACGTCACCTTGTTGACGAACGCTCAGTTTTTGCCGACGCGTAACTTCCCACGCCACCCTACTCGTGCGTAATTTGGCATGAGCACATAGAAATGCAGCAGTCTGAACTTGTGGTCCGGGCCGCAGGGCGCACCGACATCGCAACTCCCTTGAGCCGCAAGGAGACCACACGATGCTGCCCCGGAACCGTGCGCCGCGCACCCCACGTGCGCGGAGAACCCTCGCCGCACTGCTCCTCGCCGTCGCCGCAGTCGCCACCCCCACGGCCACTGCCGCTGCGGCCACCCCCACCGTCGCCACCTCCCGTGGCTGGAACGACTACTCCTGCAAGCCCTCCGCAGCCCACCCCCGCCCCGTCGTCCTGGTCCACGGAACCTTCGGGAACTCGGTCGACAACTGGCTGGTCCTCGCCCCCTATCTCGTCAACCGGGGCTACTGCGTCTACTCGCTGGACTACGGGCAGCTGCCCGGCGTGCCTCTCTTCAACGGCCTGGGCCCGATCGACAAGTCGGCCGGCCAGCTCGCCGCATTCGTCGACAGGGTGCTCGCCTCCACCGGGGCGTCCGAGGCGGATCTCGTCGGGCACTCCCAGGGCGGCATGATGCCCAACTACTACCTGAAGTTCCTCGGAGGGGCCGCGAAGGTGAACGCCATGATCGGGATCGCGCCCGACAACCACGGCACCACCCTCCTCGGCCTGACGAAACTGCTGCCGTACTTCCCGGGAGCGGAGGACCTGCTGAACGCCAACACGCCGGGTCTCGCCGACCAGGTGGCGGGCTCTGCCTTCATCACCAAGCTCAACGCGGGCGGCGACACCGTGCCCGGCGTGCGCTACACGGTCATCGCGACCAGGTACGACGAGGTCGTGACCCCGTACCGCACGCAGTTCCTGGACGGGCCGAACGTACGCAACGTCCTGCTCCAGGACCTGTGCCCGGTCGATCTCTCCGAGCACGTGGCGATCGGCACCGTCGACCGGATCGCCTACCACGAGGTGGCGAACGCCCTGGATCCGGCCCACGCCACCCCCACCACCTGCGCCTCGGTCATCGGCTAGGTCTTTCGTTCGGATCAGAGCGGAACCAGGAGACGCCCCGCCCGTGGAACCCCGGGCGGGGCGTCCTTCCGGCGGGCGGGCCGCCGCTGTCGGTGGCGGATGGCACGATCGACCCATGACGACGATCGACTGGGACTCCGCTGCCGACTCCTTCGACGAGGAGCCCGACCACGGGCTGCTCGATCCGGCGGTCCGGCACGCCTGGGCGCGGCGGCTGGAGAGCTGGCTGCCCGGCGAGCGTTCCGAGGTGCTCGACCTGGGGTGCGGCACCGGAAGCCTTGCCCTGCTCGTCGCCGGGCAGGGGCACCGGGTCACCGCCGTCGACCGGTCGCCGCGCATGGTGGAGCAGGCACGGGTCAAACTCGCCGGGACCGGCACCGGGGTGCACCTCGGAGACGCGTCCCAACCACCGGTCGGCAAGCAGCAGTTCGATGTGATCGTGGTCCGGCATGTGGTGTGGCTGCTGCCCGATCCGGGGGCGGCCCTGCGCCACTGGTTCACCCTGCTGCGCCCCGGCGGGCGGCTGATCCTGATCGAGGGCGTCTGGGGCGGAGTCGGCCTCTCCGCCGAGCGGCTGACCGGACTGCTCTCCGAGCTCACCGAGCGCATCCACCACGAGCCGCTCTCCGACGATCCGGCCCTGTGGGGCAAGCGGGTCGACGACGAGCGGTACGCCCTGGTGGCCCGCGCCGAACCGCCGCGGCGGCACACCGAGGTCGTCGATGTGCATCTGATCCTCCGCCGCGGCCCCGACGTCCTGCTCGCCCGCCGGGCCGGCACGGGTTACGCGGACGGGCTGTTCAACGGTCCGTCCGGACACGTGGAGGACGGTGAGGACGTCCGCGAGGCGATGATCCGCGAGGCCGCCGAGGAGATCGGCGTCGAGCTCGGTCCGGACGAGCTGCGGGTCGCCCTCGTCATGCAGCACCGCGGTCCCGGCGGCAGCCCGCGGACCGGCTGGTTCTTCGAGGCGGAGTACGACCCCGCCCGCCCGCCGTACAACCGCGAACCGGACAAGTGCTCCGAGCTGGCCTGGTTCCCGCTGAACGCCCTCCCGGACGACATCGTCGCCTACTGCCGGGCGGGGCTCGACGGCTACCGCGCGGGGGAACACTTCCTGATCCACTGGCACGAGGACGGCGACACCGTCGCGTACCAGCCGCACGGCATCCGCCGCGCCGTCCCGCTGCCGGCCGGCGGGGCCCGCACCGGAGGGGTGCACCACATCGAACTGTGGGTGCCCGACCTGCCGACGGCCGAGCGGGGGTGGGGCTGGCTGCTCGGCGAGCTGGGTCATGTCCCGTACCAGCGCTGGGAGAACGGACGGAGCTGGCGGCGCGGCGACACCTATGTGGTGGTCGAGCAGTCACCCGATCTGACCGGGCAGACGCACGATCGCCGCCGCCCCGGGCTCAACCATCTGGCGTTCCACGTCCGCGACCGCGCCACCCTCGACGCACTGGTGGCCGGGGCACCCGAACACGGCTGGCGGCCACTCTTCCCGGACCGCTACCCGCACGCGGGCGGCGACGGGCACACCGCCGCCTATCTGGAGGATGCGGCGGGGTACGAGGTGGAGCTGGTCGCAGGCGTCCCGCCGACCCGCCCGGAGCCGGAGGCCCCGGCGCCGCACACCGACGTATGGGCGTGGCGCCGGGACTGAAAGGGCGTTCGGCTCCGGTTCGGAGCGACTTCGCGCAGCCCACGACGCGGGACGGCGGCAGCCTCGGCAGACCGGGTCCCGCACCGGTGGCGGGTCGACCTCGAAGAGCGGGCGGCGACTTGTCCGGCCCCCGCGAAGAGCACCCGGTCCCCGGTGCCAGCGGCCTGACGCCATGTCAGAGCACCGGGACACTGCTCCAGGGCCGGACGGCCTCGATCGCCGCCGCGACACGGAACACCGTGGCGTCGTCGTAGGTGCGTCCGACGACCTGCACCCCCGTCGGTACTCCGGTCGACGCGAAACCGGACGGCACGCTCAGCACGGGGCATCGGCTGGCGATGTTGAACGCCGTGGTCATCGCGGATTCCAGGTAGAAGTCCAGTTCGACGCCGTTGATCACGACCTTGGCCGAGAGGTGGTCGTCGTCCGCCCTGAGCGCCGGGACGGCGGTCGTCGGGCACAGCAGGACGTCGTAGCGGTCCAGCAGCACACCGAGCGTCGTCTGCACCGCGGCTTCGATTTCGAGGCCCTGCAGGAAGCTGCCGGGCTCGCGGACGGCCTCGGCTGCCCGCCGGGCGAAGTCGAGCGCGTACGTGGTGAGCCGGTCGCCGTGCTCGGCGGCGACCGAGGCGATGTAGGGGCCGAAGATCGAGCCGAAGTGGATCATCGATGCCCGCATCACGTCCGCCCGCATGATGGGGACCTCCACCTCCTCGACGACGGCACCGGCCGCGCGCAGCGCCTTTGCGACCGCGCGGGTGTTGGCCTCGACCTCGGGATCGACCGGCCAGTCCCCGAGGGTGACCGAAAGCGCCACCCGCAGGCCTTCGGCGCTCTCGAACCGCTCGGGCAGGACGAGTTCGGACCGCAGCGAGACGGCGTCCAACGGGTGGGGCCCCGCGATGACGTTCTCCAACAGGGCACAGTCGGCGACGGTGCGTGCCATCGGGCCGTCGTGGCAGTACGTGTCGAGGTTGAACGGCGTCATCGCCGGCACACGCCCGTAAGGCGGCTTGAAGCCGACCGTGCCCGTGCACGAAGCGGGGATGCGGATCGAGCCGCCGATGTCGGAGCCGGTCGCGAGCGTCGTCTCACCCGCCGCGAGTGCGGCGCCCGCGCCGCCCGAGGAGCCGCCCGGGGTGAACTCCGGGTTCCACGGGTTGCGTGTGACGCCCCACAGCCGTGATTGCGTGTATCCCGCGCAACTGAACTCCGGGGTCGTGGTCCGGGCGTGCACGATGCCGCCGGCGGCCTGGACCCGCTCGATCACCGGGTGCGTCTGCTCGGCGATCTCCCCCTGGAAGGCCAGGGAGCCGTCCGTGATGAGACGGCCCGCGATGGGCTGTTCCTCCTTCGTCGCGACGGCGAGGCCCTCCAGGGCGCGAGGTGCCTCGCCCTTGCCCCCGTACCGGGCCTCGGCCTCGCGGGCAGCGGCGAGTGCCTCCTCGAAGGTCTGCTCGGCAAGGGCGTTGACCTTCGGCTCGACGGCTTCGGCACGCGCGATGATCGCGGTCATCAGCTCGACCGGCGACAGGGAGCGGTCACGGAAGCGGCGCAGGGCCTCGGCGGCCGGCAGATGGGCGAGGTCGGTGAGGTCGGTCATGTGAGGGTCCCTGGTGATGAATCAGAGGAATCGGACGAGTCGGGTGGGTGCGCGGCGCCGTGTTCGCCGGGTCAGACGGCGGTGCTGAGTTCGCCGTCGACGGTGGCGTCGCGGGTAGGGGTGAAGTAGGGCGACCGGTGGTGCCAGCGGGCCCACGCGGCGGCCAGCAGTCCGGAGCCGATCATCAGGACCGGGACGAGCAGCGCGAACCAGCCGTTGTCGGCGGAGACTTCGAAGTGATCGGCGGAGCGGTAGAAGGTCCAGGCGAGGTAGCCGCCGGTGGCGAGCAGCGCGAGCGCGCCCAGCACCGGTCCGACGACAGCGCGCAGGGCCTCCAGCGGCGACGTGCGCAGCAGGTGGCGGAAGCGCACCGCGGCGGCCGCGGCGGTGAGGGCGTAGTAGAGGGCGACGACGATGCCGATCGCGTTGACGGCGGCGAAGATCAAGTCGTTGACGGTGGGGATGACCAGCGCCATCGCGGCGAGGACCAGAGCGATCGCGGTGATCAGCAGGGTGCCGACGGCGGGGGTCCCGTGCCTGGGGTGCAGCCGCGTCCAGACGGGGCCGAGAACGCCGTCGCGGCCCATCGCGTACATCCCACGGGCGGTGGGGATGACCGAGGCCTGGAGCGAGGCGACCGCGGAGAACATGAGGGCGATGAGCGGCAGCGCGGCCAGCGGCTGCTCGGCGAGCTTCATACCGAAGTAGGCGAGTCCTTGAGCGCCGTTGTCGGCCAGTTCGTCCAGTGGCAGGACCCGTTGGAAGGCGGTTCCGGCGAGCAGGAAGAGGAGCAGCATGACGGTCAGGGCGATGAACCCGCCACGGGAGGCGTCCCGCGGGTCGCTGACCTCTTCTCCGACGCTGAAGACCGACTCGAAGCCCCAGTAGCAGAAGACCGCGAGCACCATGCCCTGGGCGAGGGCCGCTGCTGATGGGATGTCGAAGGGGTTGAACCACTGGAGCGAGAAGGGCTGGTCCCCGGCGAACAGGCCATAGCCGCAGAAGGCGAGCAGCACGCCGTACTCGAAGATCAGCAGGTACTTCTGCAGACGTGCCGCGAGGTCGAGCCCGCGAACGGCGACCAGCGCGGCGGCGACCAGGACGGCCATGCCGAGCAGGGTGGACTGGAGGGTGGAGTCCGGATCGAGGGAGAGGCCGGCGACGCTGTGGACGGAGGCCTGGCCGAGGAGCTGGATGGTCGCCGAGCCCGTCACAGTCGTGGTGTAGGCCATGAACACGATGGTGCCGACGACGTTGACCCATCCGATCAGGAATCCCAGCCAGGGACTGAAGATGTGGCCGACCCACTTGTAGCTGCTGCCGGCGTTGGGATCGACGCGGTTGAGCCGCCCGTATCCGCCGGCTATGCCGAGCACGGGCAGGAAGGCCAGCAGCATGATCGCCGGCAGGTGCAGGCCGACGATGCTCGCCATCAGACCGAGCCCGATGCCGATACTGCTGGTCGCCGCGGTGCTCGACGCGGCGAGGACGATGCCGTCGACGACGCCGATGGACTTCCGCATCGCGGCCTGTGGGGCCTGGACGCTGCTCCTCGGCGTGCTGCTTGCACTTTTCACTGGTACCACCAACGGTCGTCGCCTCGCTCGGGGAAGGTGGCCGGAGGGTCCGGATGGCAGGCCATGAAACCGTTGCCCTCTTCACACGTCAATGCTGTTGTCATAAGCTCCCCGCCATGAATGAGCGTGTGGTTCCGGAACCGCAGCGGCGGCGCAGAAGGCCGACGAAGCAGGGCACGGTACTGTCCGAGCGGATCATCGTGGAGACGGCCCTGCGGCTGGTCGGTCAGCATGGTGCGGAGGCGCTGACGGTCCGGCGGCTGGGAGCAGCTCTGGGCGCCGACCCCAGTGCGCTCTACCGGTACTTCCGCAACACCGACGACCTGCTGCTCGCGATCGCCGACGAGCTCATCGGCCGTGCGCAGCACGGCTGGAAGTCCACCGGCGAGTGGCGTACCGACCTGTGCGAGCTGGGTCTGCGCGTCCATGCCTCGTACCAGGCGCATCCGCAGGCCGCCCTGCTGGCGGCGCACCGGACGACCGGGCGGGACAACGAGATGCGGGCCGTGGAGATGATCCTCGGCGTGCTGCGGTCGGCGGGCTTCCGGGACGGGGAGGCGGTGCGGATCTATCACTCCTTCGTGGACCAGGCGCTCGCCTTCGCGGCCCTGGACGCGGCGGCGCTCGCCCTGCCGGCTCCCGCGCAGGCGGCCGATCTCCAGGTGTGGCAGGACCGCTACGGCCGCCTGGACGCGAGCTCCCATCCCCACATCGCCGCCACCGCGCAGCTGCTGGCGACCGACATGATGCTCAGTGGCTATCCGTTCGCGCTGGAGCTGCTGCTCGACGCCGTCGAAGCGAGGCTGCCCCGGGCGGGCCGGGCGGCCGACTGAGCCCGGGCCGGGTGCTCGCGCCACGCGGCCCGCCCGGACACGGGCCGGGCGGGAACGGGCCGGGATCCTGGCCGCGCCGGCCTCCGTTCCGGGTGAGCCGCGGCGCCACGAGGCTTACGTCAACGGCGTTGACACACTTCTCGGGGTGGCGTCTGATGGCGGGACCCATAGGTCCAGCCGCACAACGAACCACCCGAGGAGTCCTCCATGGATCCCGTCCACGCGCTCCGGGATGCCTGCCCCACCCCGTTCTGGCTGGACGACCCCGGTCGCCCGCAGGCCACATCGGCCCTGGTCGGCGACACCTGCTGCGATCTGCTCGTGGTCGGTGGTGGCTACAGCGGCCTGTGGACCGCTCTGATCGCCAAGGAGCGCGACCCCTCCCGTGACGTCGTCCTGATCGAAGGCGAGGAGATCGGCTGGGCCGCGTCCGGGCGCAACGGCGGATTCTGCGAGTCCAGCCTCACCCACGGTCTGGGCAATGGCTTCGAGCGCTGGCCCGACGAGCTTGCCGAGCTGGAACGGCTCGGCATCCGGAACCTCCAGGCGATCGAGGACACGATCAAGGGTTACGGCATCGAATGCGACTGGGAGCGCACCGGCGCACTCAACGTGGCGACCGAGCCGTACCAGGTCGACGACCTGCACGAGATGGCCGCGCTCGCCGCCCGCTACGGCTCCGAGCAGACGGTGCTCGACGCCGACCAGACCCGCGCCGAGATCAACTCACCGACCTTCCTGGGGGCGCTCCGGGACGACGAGGGCACGGCGATGCTCAACCCCGCACGTCTCGCATGGGGCCTCAAGCAGGTCTGTCTGGACCTCGGCGTACGCATCCACGAGCGCACCCGGGCGACGGCCGTCGAGGAGATCGGCCCAGGGATCACGGTGCGCACGCCGTACGGACGCGTCCTGGCCGACCGGGTCGCCCTCGCGACCAACGCCTTCCCCTCCCTGGTCAAGCGGCACCGCCTCTACACCGTCCCCGTGTACGACTACGCGCTGATGACGGAGCCGCTGACGGACGAACAGCTCGCCTCCGTCGGCTGGTACAACCGGCAGGGATTCTCCGACGCCGCCAACCAGTTCCACTACGTGCGGCTCTCGACCGACAACCGCATCCTGTGGGGCGGCTACGACACCCTCTACCACTACCGGGGCCGGGTGCGTGCCGAGCACGACCAGCGGCCGGAGACGTTCGCCACCCTGGCCCGGCACTTCTTCCGGACCTTCCCGCAACTGGAAGGGCTGCGCTTCACCCACGCCTGGGGCGGCGCGATCGACACCTGCACCCGCTTCTCCGCGTTCTTCGACACCACTCACCGGGGCCGGGTCGCCTTCGCGGCCGGATTCACCGGTCTCGGCGTGGGCGCGACCCGCTTCGGTGCCGAGGTGATGCTCGACCTGCTGGCGGGCGAGTGCACCGAGCGGACCCGACTGGAGATGGTGCGGCGCAAGCCCCTTCCGTTTCCGCCGGAACCGGTCCGATGGGCGGGAATCCAGGCCACCAGATGGTCTCTCGCCCGCGCGGACGAGAACTCCGGGCGACGCAACCTCTGGCTCAAGACCCTCGACCGGCTCGGCCTCGGCTTCGGAAGCTGATGTCCCGCCGTCCGGTCGAGGTTGTTCCCCGGACGAGTCGGACCATTCGCTCCGGCCGGTGATCCGGTCGGGGCGGATGCCTGGCCCGACCGGCGAGGCACCCCGGCGCCCTCGGTGCGCGCCCCCGTGCGGATCGCCGGCCGGGCCTCATCCCGTCGGACGCGTACCGCCTCGGCGTTCTGCTCGACGGTCCGCCTGTCCGGGCGCCGGGAGGGCCGGAGCCCGGTGGCGCAGGGGCCTGACCGCCCCTGCGACCACGGGACATCCCTCAGGGCCTGCCCGGCCCTGATCCCCCGGACGGGCCCCGGAGGCTGTCCGGGGCGTCATGGCCTCGGCTCACAGGGTGCGCTCCAGGCGGTCGGCCATCAGCCTGACGAATCGCGACGGGTCGCCGAGTTCGCCGCCCTCGGCCAGCAGCGCCAGGTCGTGGAGGAGCTCGGTCGTCTCCTCCAGGCCGGTGCCGGACTCCTCGCTCTTCTCGGAGTGCGCCCGCCTGAGGCCGCTGACCAGTGGGTGCTCCGGGTTGAGTTCGAGGATGCGCTTGACGTGCGGGACGGGCTGGCCCATGGCGCGGTACATGTTCTCCAGCGCCGGTGTCACGTCGTGCGTGTCCGAGACGATGCAGGCGGGCGAGACGGTGAGGCGCGAGGAGAGCCGTACCTCCTTCACGGTCCCGCTCAGCCGGTCCGTCATCCAGGCGAGCAGATCCGCGTACTCCTGCTGCCGGTTCTCGCGCTCGGTCGCGGCCTCCTTCTTCTCCTCCTCGGTACCGAGGTCGACCTCGCCCTTGGCGACGGACCGCAACTGCTTGCCGTCGAACTCGGGTTCCGCCTCGACCCACACCTCGTCGACGGGATCGGTCAGCAGCAGCACCTCGACGCCCTTGGCCCGGAACGCCTCCATGTGCGGGGAGTTCTCGATGGCCTGCCGGGACTCACCCGTGAGGTAGTAGATGTGCTCCTGGCCGTCCTCCATCCGTTCCACGTACTGCCGCAGCGTGGTCGGCTCGTCCTTGTCGTGGGTCGTGGCGAAGGAGGCGACGCCGAGGATGGCGTCGCGGTTCTCGAAGTCGCTCAGCAGCCCCTCCTTGAGGACGCGGCCGAACTCCCGCCAGAACGTGGCGTAGCGCTCCGGGTCGGCGGACATCATGTCCTTGACCGTCGACAGCACCTTCTTCGCCAGACGCCGGTGCATCAGCTGGATCTGGCGGTCCTGCTGGAGGATCTCGCGCGACACGTTGAGTGACAGGTCCTGCGCGTCGACGACACCCTTCACGAAGCGCAGGTACGGCGGCATCAGCGCTTCGCAGTCGTCCATGATGAAGACGCGCTTCACATAGAGCTGGATGCCGCGCTTGTACCCCTGCATGAAGAGGTCCTGGGGCGCGTGCGACGGGATGAAGAGCAGTGCCTGGTACTCGAAAGTGCCCTCCGCCTGCAGCCGGATGGTTTCGAGCGGAGCGATCCAGTCGTGGCTGATGTGCTTGTACAGCTCGTGGTACTCGTCGTCCGTGACCTCGTCGCGCGAGCGTGCCCAGAGGGCCTTCATCGAGTTCAGGGTCTCGGGCTCGCGCGGGGCGTCGCCGTCGGCCCCCTCGACGGGCTTCGCGGTGTCGTCGGAGGCGGTCTCCGCGGCCATGCGGACGGGCCACGTGATGAAGTCCGAATACCGCTTGACGATTTCCCTGATCTTCCACGGGGAGGTGTAGTCGTAGAGCCGGTCGTCGGCGTCCTCGGGCTTGAGCCGCAGCGTGACCGCGGTGCCCTGGGGGGCGCTGTCGACGGTCTCGATCGTGTACGTGCCCTCGCCGCTCGACGTCCAGCGCGTGCCCTGGCTCTCGCCCGCGCGCCGGGTCAGCAGCGTGACCTCGTCGGCCACCATGAAGCTGGAGTAGAAACCGACACCGAACCGGCCGATCAGCCCTTCGGCCGCGGCGGTGTCCTCGGCCTCCTTGAGTTCCCGCAGGAACTTCGCCGTGCCGGAGTTGGCGATGGTCCCGATCAGCTGGACGACTTCGTCGTGCGACATGCCGATGCCGTTGTCCCGCACGGTCAGCGTGCGGGACTGCTTGTCGGTCTCGATGTCGATGTGGAGGTCGGACACGTCGGCGCCGAGCGAGTCGTCGCGGAGTGCTTCGAGTCGCAGCTTGTCGAGCGCGTCGGAGGCGTTGGAGACGAGTTCGCGCAGGAACACGTCCTTGTTCGAGTAGATCGAGTGGATCATCATCTGCAGAAGCTGGCGCGCTTCCACCTGAAACTCGAACGTCTCAGTCGGCATAATCCGTGATTCCTTCTCAGGTCACCGGGTGGGGAACTGGCCTGAGTACTTTAGTTCAACCGGTGATCACGGAAGCCGTCCCCGGCCAGTGGGCATGGGGGCGGGAGCGAATCCCGGACCCACCGCCGGGCACGGGGCGCACTCCACGGCCCCGTGCCCGGCGGGCCGCCACGGCCGGGGTGCCGACCGCCCGGGGTCCCGGCGGCGGGAACTCCGGCGGACGGACGGGGCTCCGTGCGTCAGGCCAGCAGCGCCGCGAGACCCTCCGTGCGTGCCAGGTGTTCCAGTTCGTCCAGTGCCCGGCGGGCCGCCCCGGCCGCCGCCGGATCGCGTTCGGCGAGCCCGCTCTCCTCGAACTCGTCCTCGTCCAGCCGGAGCACGGACGAACCGTCCGCCGACACCCACAGGTCCAGGTCCAGATCCTCGACCAGGAGCTCCCCGTCCCGCAGCACGGCGGGGCGGGTGATGTCGCAGTACCAGCCCTTGAGCCCGCCCGTGCCGCCACGGACCTCCTTCACGGCGAACCAGCGGTCGCGCCAGTAGTGCTCGGTGAACACGTCCCCCGGCTCGAACCGTACGAAGCCGAAGTCGCGGACCCCCGGTGCCGCCCAGGGCGCACGCACCGTCACCCGGGTGCCGTCGTCGCGGACCACGTCCGCCGGATAGCGGATCTTGGTCCGTCCGGCCTTCACCAGGGCGACCACCAACGCGGTCTCAGCCGAGCTTGCGGACATGGCGCACCTCCGTAGCGCAGATTTCGTAGCCGAACCATCGGTTGACGGCCAGCATCGGACCGTTGTCCGCGTCATTGCCGGTGTACGCGTCCGTGTATCCGGCGGCGCGCGCCCGGTGCAGCGAGTCGTTCTTGGCGAGCCTGGCAAGGCCCCGGTTGCGGTACGCCCGGCGGGTTCCGGTCATCCCCGACATGTAGCGGGTCAGTCCGTCGGTCTGCGCCGCGCTGAACGCCGCCACTTCCCCGTCCACCATCGCGACCGAGGTGAGCTCGTGGTCGAGCGCGGGGTTGCGCCAGGTGTGATTCAGCCAGTCCTCGTAGTCGGACAGTTCCATCGGGGTGTCGCTCGGCTCGTCGGCCGTGGTCTCGGCGTCCGCCTCGAAGAGCGGGCGCGGGTCGTCCGCGAAGTCGGCGGCGGTCCGCAGCTCGACGCCCCGCGGCAGCTCCTGACGGGGCGGCAGCGCCCCGTGCGCCAGGTCGAGATGGAGGAAGTGGGCCGAGCGGCCGGCCGTGTAGCCGCGCTTCTCCGCGAAGGCGCGGTTCGACGGGGTGTCGAGCACCCAGGTGTGGATCGCGAGCGCGCCCTCCCGTGCCAGATACTCCTCGGCCGTGCTCAGCAGCAACCCACCGGCCCCGCGCCCGGTGCGATCCGGATGCGTGTACGGGTTGAAGAACGCCTGGCCGGGTTCGGGGCTGTCGTGGACGAGGCCGACCTGCGCGGTCCCGATGAGCTCCCCGTCCTCCTCGGCGACCAGCAGCCGGTAGCGCTTGCCGGGATGGGCGCAGGACAGATCGCAGGCGACCAGCTCGGGAGTCGTCACGATGTAGGGCAGTGCGGCACGCCGGACCCGCACCCAGGCCTCGGCATCGGCGGGCAGGAAGTCGCGAACGAGGACAGTCATGGGCCGGACGTTACGCGTGGGCACGCGCGGTCCGCCGCTGATTTTCCGGCCGGTGGGGGAGAATCGGGGCGTGACCCTGAAGATCGCCCTTGATCCGGACGCCGATACCGCCCCGTACGAGCAACTGCGCACGCAGATCTCCGAGCTGGCCCGCTCCGGCGCGCTGCCCGTCGGCTTCAGACTTCCGACCGTACGTGGCTTCGCCGAGGAGCTCGGCCTCGCCGCGAACACCGTGGCCAAGGCGTACCGGGCCCTGGAGACCGACGGGGTGATCGAGACCCGTGGGCGCAACGGCACGTTCATCGCCGCCGCCGGGGACGCGGCGGACCGTCATGCGGCGGCCGCCGCTCAGGAATACGCGGAGCAGGCCCGGCGGCTGGGCCTGTCGCGGGCCGAGGCGCTGTCCCTGGCCGAGGACGCGGTGCGGGCGGCGTACGCGACACGTTGATCCGTTGCCGTTGCCGTTGCCGTTGCCGTTGCCGGGGCCGACCGGTGGCGGGTCTGCCCTCGGTCGCCGGTCCCGCTCGGTCCTCCGGCCCGTCAGCGGCGGCTGAGGGCGGCGGGCCACCGGGCTCAGAGGTACAGCCCCGCGTCCGCGCCTGAATCCTGCTTCGGCACCGACGCGGGACCGCTGCCGCGCCGCAGCGCGTACAGCTCGGCGAGTGTGGCGCCCTCGCGGCCGAGCCCTTCCTCCGTACCCAGCCAGCCCACCGCCTCCTTGCGGGTGAGCGGGCCCACCTCGATCCTGGCGAGACAGCGGCCGGGCCTGACCACCGCCGGGTGGAGCCGCTCCAGGTCCTCGTTGGTGGTGACACCCACCAGCACGTTGCGTCCCTGGCCCAGCAGACCGTCGGTGAGGTTCAGCAGCCTGGAGAGCGCCTGGCCCGCCGTGTGTCTGGCCTCGCCGCGGATCAACTCGTCGCAGTCCTCCAGGAGCAGCAGCCGCCAGCGGCCCTTCGCCGTGCCGTCGTCCTCGCCGATGGCGATGTCCATCAGATAGCCGACGTCGTTGAAGAGCCGCTCCGGATCGAGCACGCAGTCGACCTGGCACCAGTCCCGCCACGAGCGTGCGAGGGTGCGCAGCGCGGAGGTCTTGCCGGTGCCGGGCGGACCGTGCAGCAGGAGCAGCCGGCCCGCGATGTCATCGGGGGTGACCTTCATCAGCCGGCCCATGGCATCGGCCACGGGCGCGGTGTAGTTGGCGCGGACCTCGTCCCAGGCGCCGGCGGCGATCTGCCGGGTGGTGCGGTACGGGCCGCGGCGCGGGGACACGTACCAGAAACCCATCGTCACGTTCTCGGGCTGCGGCTCGGGTTCGTCCCTCGCACCGTCCGTCGCCTGGCCGAGGATCTTCCGGGCCAGCTCCGCGCTGGTGGCGGTGACCGTGACGTCGGCGCCGCGGTTCCACCGCGAGACGAGCAGCGTCCAGCCGTCGCCCTCGGCCAGCGTGGCGCTGCGGTCGTCGTCGCGCGCGGCACGCAGCACCTCGGCCGCCGGAGGCAGCAGGGTCGCCCCGGCCTTGACGCGATCCAGGGAGGAGCTGTGCGAGTACGGCTGCTCGCCCGTCGCGAAGCGGCCGAGGAACAGCGCGTCGACGACGTCGGACGGGGAATCGCTGTCGTCGACGGTGAGCCGGATCGGCAGAGCGGACTCGGGGTTGGCAGGCATGGCGCCCATGATCCGGCAAGGGAGCACCCGACGCACCCGGGTTTCACCACCTTCCTCCCCGCTTCGGACGCTCGGACAGCGGATCCGACGTGTCCTCAGGGGGACGCGGGGACCAACTCGTTGGACCAACTTGGCATGGACACTTCCGGTGGAGGTGCAGGTGCTGCTACCACGGACTCGGCAGACCAGGCGGAGATCCTGCCGGTCGGTCCAAGGGAGGTTCCATGAAGATGTCCAGACTCGTGGCGTTCTCGTCATCGGTCCTGCTCGGTGCCGTACTCGCGCTGACCGGAGCGGCCACCGCCGATGCCGCCTCGTCCGTCCAGGCCGTCGACTACGTCGCGCTCGGCGACTCGTACTCCTCGGGTGTCGGATCCGGCAGCTACGACAGCGCCAGCGGCGACTGCAAGCGCAGCACCAAGGCCTACCCCGCACTCTGGGCCGCCGCCAACTCGCCCTCGTCCTTCGCCTTCACCGCTTGCTCGGGTGCCCGCACGGGTGATGTCAAGGCCGGTCAGCTCGGCCCCCTGAACGCCTCGACCGACCTCGTCTCGATATCCATCGGCGGCAACGACGCGGGCTTCGCCGACGTCATGACCACCTGTGTCCTCCAGTCGGAGGCCACCTGCCTCAGCCGGATCGCCACGGCTCGCAGCTTTGTCGACACCACCCTGCCCGGCAACCTCGACTCGGTGTACTCGGCGATCCGCGCCAAGGCGCCGTCCGCCCGCGTCGTCGTCCTCGGGTACCCGCGCTTCTACAAGATCGGCGGCAGCTGCGTCGTCGGCCTGAGCGACAAGGTGCGTACCGCGATCAACGCTGCCGCCGACTACCTGAACGCGGCGACCGCCAAGCGTGCCGCCGACCACGGCTTCACCTACGCCGATGTCGCGGGGAAGTTCACCGGCCACGAGATCTGCTCCGGAGACGCCTGGCTGCACAGCCTCAACTGGCTCAACATCGGTGAGTCCTACCACCCCACCGCGGCCGGACAGTCGGGCGGCTATCTGCCCGCACTCAAATCGGCGGCCTGATCCACGCTCGCCACGCGCCGGGCCCGTCCGGCAGGCCGGCGGGCAGGAGACCCCCGTCCGCAGGGGTCTCCGTCCGGCAGGCGGGCGGTCCATCGTGGACGAATCACTTCCGTTCTGTCCAACTCGCCCTGGAATCGGGCGGATTCGGATGTCGGCCGTCAACCTCCGTATGTGTGTGCTCAATCCTGCGACCGGGATACACGGGTGTCGTCGCGGGGGGTTAGGGTTAACCTGCCCGGGCCGGGTGCCCTCGTACGGGTGGGGAGTGACATGGAACAGATAGCGATGCGCAGCAGGCCGCGTGTGCCTGCCATCACATGCGGAAGCAGTGCGACGAGCTCGCGCCTCGACCGCCATCTCGCGGTGCTCGGCGGCCCTGCCGTCCCGCAGCGGGAGACGGCGGAGGCGACACTGCTGATGCGCGAGCTCACCTCGCGCGACGCCGCCCACAGCCATCGGAGCAGGAGTGCGCGGGTCTCGCTCTTCGCGCCGCTGCGCCGACTGCGCCGCTCGCTCTTCGGCAGCCGCCACTGACCCGACGGCCCGTCACGGCCCCATCGGTCCACTGCTCGGGCTCCCCGGCCAGGCCGCCCGCTCGGGTGACCACACCGTCCCGGCACTGCGCTGCTGTCCGACCTCCCGTCATCCCCAGGGTCCGCAGCAGCGCTTCGGTGTGCTCGCCGAGGCATCCGGCCCATGCCGAGCGGTATGCCGAAATAATTCGGCACCGAAGTACTTACTAGACTGCTCGCATGCCCGAGAAGCGAGCCGCGCGCCTGAGCCCCGACGAACGAAGGGCCCAGCTGGTCGCCATCGGGCTCGACATGCTCGCCGACCGGTCACTGGACGAGCTCTCCACGGACGAGGTGGCGCGCCGCGCCGGTATCTCCCGGGGGCTGCTCTTCCACTACTTCGACTCCAAGCGTGACTTCTACCGCGCCGTCGTGCGGCAGGAGTGCGACGGCTTCGCCGCAGCCACGGAACCGGACTCCTCACTGGAGCCCGTCCCCTGGCTGCGGTCGTTCATCACCGGCTTCGTGGCGTACGTACTGGAGCACCGCAAGGTGTACCTCGCCCTGGTCCGCGGCGCCGCCGGCAGTCAGCCGGCGGCCGAGGACATCGTCGAGCGCACCAGAGGCATCCTCGCCCGGCGGGTGGAGGAGGCCCAGCGACGGCTCGGGATGCCGGACTCGCCGCGGCTGCCTGTGGCGGCCAGGGCCTGGATGGCGTTCGCCGAGGAGGCCGTCACCAGCTGGCCGTCCGGCGGGCCCGACGGTCCGGCGGAGCTCGGCGCCTTCCTGGAGTCGAGCTTCATCAGCCTGCTCGGCGCCCTGGACCGCCCCACCGCACTGCCGCATTGACCGCGGTGCGCCGCGGTCATTCGCCGCCGCGCGCGTAACGCCGTACGGTCAGCGGCACGAACACCGCGAGAAGCACTGCCGACCAGGCGAGCGTCCCGGCCACCGGATGGGCGACCGGCCAGGCGCCGTCGGCGGACGGGGACGCGTTGCCGAACAGATCGCGGGTGGCCGAGGCCATGGCGCTGATCGGGTTCCACTCCGCGACCGTGCGCAGCCAGCCCGGCAGGTTGTCGGTCGGAATGTACGCGCTCGACAGCAGCGGCAGGATGAAGGTGGCACTGCCCAGCTGGCCGGCCACCTCCTCGTTGCGGATCAGCAGACCCAGCCAGCAGCCGAGCCAGGACGTGGCGAACCGGAGGAGCAGCAGCAGCCCGAAGGCGCCCGCAGCGGCGAGCGGGCCGCCCTCGATCCGCCAGCCCACCGCGAGTCCGGCCAGGATCAGCGGAACCATGCCGATGGCCGTGGTCAGCAGATCCGCGGCGGTCTGGCCGAACGGCACGGCGGTCCGGCTCATCGGCAGCGTACGGAACCGGTCCATCACTCCGCGGTCGCAGTCCTGCGACGCCTGGAACATCCCGACCATGATCCCGTTGGCCGCCGTCGACGCCAGCAGGCCCGGCACCAGGAACGCGCGGTACTCCTGGCCGGGCATGGCCAGCGCGCTGCCGAACACGTAGCCGAAGAACAGCAGCATCGTGATCGGCATGGTCTGGGTCAGGATCATGACGCCCGGCGCGGCCTTGATCCGCTGCAGATGGCGGCCCAGCATGGCCAGGGCGTCGGCGACCGGGGTGCTCGTGGCGGACGCGACGGCCGGCTCGTGGACCGGTGCGATGCTGCTCATGCTGCCGTCTCCTTCGGGGGCGGGGAGGTGCGGCCGTCGTTGCGGCCGGTCAGGCGGAGGAAGACCTCGTCGAGCGTCGGCGGGCGCAGGCTCGCGTCGACCAGCGGTACGCCGGCCGCGTCGAGCTCGCGGACGATGCGGGGGAGGGTGAGCGTGAGGTCGGTCGCGACGGCGCCCACGGTGCGGCGCTCGTGGTCGAGCACCGGTTCGGCGCCGGTGAGCTGATCGAGGACGGCTGCCGCCGGGACCAGCGCCGACTCATGGGCGACGACCACTTCGGCATAGCTGCCGATACGGGACTTCAGTTCGGCGGGGGTGCCGCGGTGGGCGGCCCGGCCCCGGTCGATCAGCACGATGTCGTCGGCCAGTCGATCGGCCTCCTCCAGATACTGCGTGGTGAGCAGCACGGTGGTGCCCAGGCCGGCCAGCTCGCGTACCGCCGCCCAGATCTGATTGCGGCTGTGCGGGTCGAGCCCGGTGGTCGGTTCGTCCAGGAAGAGCACCCGCGGCCGGGTCAGCAGACTGGCGGCGAGGTCGAGGCGGCGGCGCATCCCGCCGGAGTAGGTGCGGGCCGGGCGGTCGGCGGCGTCGTCCAGTTCGAAGCGGTCCAGGAGTTCGTCGGCCCGGCTGCGCGCGGCCTCGCCCCGGAACCGGAGCAGCTTGGCGAAGAGCCGCAGGTTCTGCCGGCCGGACAGTTCGCCGTCGACCGAGGCGCTCTGCCCGGTGACGCCGATCGCCGCGCGCACCGCGCCCGCCTCGCGCACCACGTCGTGGCCCGCGACCCGGGCGCTTCCGCCGTCCGGCACGGTCAACGTGGTGAGGACCCGGACCGCGGTGGTCTTGCCCGCGCCGTTCGGCCCCAGTACTCCGCAGACGGTCCCCTCGGCGACAGCGAGATCGAGCCCGCGCAGTGCGTGGACATCGCCGTACCGCTTCTCCAGACCTTCACTAAGTACAGCGTACGTAGTTGTCATGCGGCTTACCGTACCGCACTACGTACGGTGTACGTAACTACCATGGTGGGCGAGGTGATGATCCATGGTGGGGCGACCCGCTGTACCCGAAGTGATCTGGGCGCGCCCCGAGCGTGCGGGCCGCGGCCCCAGGCCCGCGTTCAGCCGCGGCGACATCGCGGCGGCCGCCGTCCGGATCGCCGACGCGGAGGGCTTCGACGCGGTCTCCATGCGGAAGGTGGCGGCGGAGCTGGGCTGCGGCACGATGTCGCTCTACAACTACGTGCCGCGCAAGGAGGACCTGTACGAGCTGATGCTCGACGCGGTCAGTGCCGAGTACGAGTACCGGGAGCCCACCGGCGACTGGCGCGCCGATCTCGTCGCGCTGGCCCATCAGGCCCGCGCGATGATGCACCGCCACACCTGGGTGCCCCGGCTGATGTCACCCGTGTACGGCTTCAGCCCGAACTCCCTGCGGTATCTGGAGTACTCGCTCAGCTGCCTGGACGGGGTCGACGCACGGTTCGGCGAGAAGATGGAACTCATCGCCTTGATCAACGGCGTGATCACCACCTATGTGGCCAACGAGATCGCCACGGCGGAGCGCAGCCGGTCGCTGCCGTGGTCCGAGGAGCAGGAGCACGCCGTGCGCACCGGCTATCTGGTCAGCCGGATCGCGACGGGGAAGTATCCACGGATCGCCGCGGGATTCGCCGAGGATCCCGGACCGATCGATCTGGACGGGGTCTTCGACCGGATGCTCGACCGGGTGCTGGACTCCTTCGACCGGTAGCGCGCGGCCACCGGCGCCCCGTCACAGCAGCGCGAACTGCCCGTCCGGGCCCTCCTCCTGGTGATCGAGCACCGACGCGGGCCGCCGGGCCGCCGCCGGGACTGGCAGGACGCCCGCCGCGCGGAGCTCGCCGGCCGTGATCCTCGGGCCGTCGGCCAGGCCCTCCCGCCGGGGCCGGAGCCCGTCGAGCAGCGCGAGCACGGTGATCAGTTCCAGCAGCTCCGAGGTCCACTCCTGGGGCCAGACGCGGGGCCGGACCGCTTCCAGGGCATCCGTGTCCGCCGCTCCCGCACCCGCGCGCCGCTCGAACCACAGCTCCAGCATCCGGACCCCGCCGACCCGGAACTCCCAGGCCCCGGCCGGCACGGGCGAGATCCGGCCCGTGCCCAGCGTGAGCGTCTCGTCGGCCGGCTCGTACCCCAATGCGGTCGGTACGGGCGGAACCGAGGCCCGCACGTAGGGGCGGCGCCCACCGGGCAGCCGCGGGCGCTCCCCGCCACGGGCACCGCGCAGCTCCAGCCGCAACAGCTCCTCCCCCAGTTCCACCCCCGCCGACCAGCGCTCCGGGTCGGCGGGCAGGGGCACCACGCAACCGGCCGCGGAGTGGCGGGCCGCCGCGACCGTCCAGGCCAGCACCGAGCGCTCGGTGACCGTGTCCCCGTGGCGGTCACGGAGCAGGGCGAGCAGTCCGGGGGCCAGATTGGGTTCGAGACCGCCGGGGCGCCGGTACAGCGGCCGGATCCGGCCCGGCCGACCGGCGGGGGAATGGCCGTCCGGCAGCAGCGCCGTCACGGACAGGGCGGGCCCGGTGTCCTGGGGCACGTACCCGTGCTCGACGGCGAAGAGCTGCTGCCCGTCGGCGACCCGCCACAGCTCGGGACGGGCGGCATCGATCAGCCGGTGGTCGGGGATCAGCCACTGTTCGTCGAACGGTCCGTGCAGGATCCGTACCGGCTCGGGACACGGCCCTGACTCGCGGGCGAACCGGCCGGTGCCGGTGGCCTGCCCAGGAAGCGCCGCCACCGGGGTCTGCGGGGTACGGGAACGAGTGGGCCGGAACAGCCGTTCGCGCTCGGCGGCCCCGGCCCGGACCAGCCGCTCCCAACGGGCCTTGAGCGAACCGGCGTCCGGGGCGGTCACCCAGGGGCGACCGGTCCGCAGGGGCCGTACGGACCACGGCATGAGGTCGTCGAGCAGCGGGCTGTCGTCGTCCCCGCCGGCTCCGGCCGCCGCCTGTGCTGCCACCGTGTCGTCCTCCCCGTCGCCACGCCGCCCTGGCATCGTAACGGCGACGGAGGGCGGGCCGTCAGTGCGCTTCCACCGTCACCGAGAACGAGAACCGGTCGCCCCGGTAGCGGATCTGCGCCACATCCACCACCTGTCCGCTCTCGTCGTACGTCACGCCCGTGTAGAACAGGATCGGGCTCAGCAGCGGTACTCGGAGGAGTTCGGCCGTGACCGGGTCGGCGAGGCGCGCCTCGACCGTGTCGGTGATGCGCGCGATCCGGACACCGACCCGGTCGCGCAGCACCTTGGTCATCGGCCAGCGTTCGAGGTCGCGGACGTCGAGCCGGGCCGCGACCTCGGGACGCACCGCGTTCTGCGCCCAGTTGGTGGGCTCACCGCTGTCCCCGTCGCGGCGCAGCCTGCGGTAGCTGACCACCTCCGCGCACTCGGGGAAGTACTCGGCGAGATCGCCCGGTACGGCGACCGGACCATGGCCGAGGACCGCGGTCCGCTCGCCCGACTGCTGGGCCACGATCGCGTCGATCGAGCCCAGCAGCCGGACCGGCGAGACCCGGCGGGCGCGCGGCTCGATGAAGGTGCCGCGCCGCCGGTGCCTGCTGATCAGCCCCTCCGTCTCCAGTTCCTTGAGTGCCTGGCGCATCGTCAGCACGCTGACGCCGTAGTGCGCGGCGAGCTGTTCCTCGGTCGGCAGCCGGGCCGAGGCGTCCTTGGCGCGCCCCAGTATCGAGGCGCGCAAGGACTGCGAGACCTGGTACCAGAGCGGCAGTTTGCGGTTCAGCACCAGCGAATCGGGAGCGAAGGCGGTCCCCTGGGACGTCTTGGGCATATGAGGCACCTGGGTCACCTGGTCTCTCCGTACTGCGACACGGTGGCCGCGACGACGCGGGGGCCGGGAAGCGGCGTCGTTGCCTACGGCCTGAAGCTGCGGCTCAGACCCTGCCACACGTCGTCGTAGCCGTGCTGCAGATGCCCGGCGGTCGCCGCCTGCCCGGTCGCCGTCACCGGCCAGCGGGTCTCGAACATGAAGGCGAGACCGTCATCGACCTTCTGCGGTTTCAGCTCCGTCGCGCTCGCCCGGTCGAAGGTCTCCCGGTCCGGGCCGTGCGCCGACATCATGTTGTGCAGCGAGCCGCCGCCCGGGACGAAACCGCCCTTGCCGGCCGTCTTCGCGTCGTACGCGCCCTCGATCAGGCCCATGTACTCGCTCATCACGTTGCGGTGGAAGTACGGGGGCCGGAAGGTGTCCTCGCCGACCAGCCAGCGCGGCGCGAAGACGACGAAGTCGACACCTGCCAGACCGGGGGTGTCGGACGGCGCGGTCAGCACCGTGAAGATCGACGGGTCGGGGTGGTCGTAGCTGATCGAGCCGATGACGTTGAAACGGTGCAGATCGTAGACGTAGGGAGCGTGGTTGCCGTGCCAGGCGACCACATCCAGCGGCGAGTGGTCATAGGTCGCGGACCAGAGATTCCCGCAGAACTTGTTCACCACCTCCACCGGACGTTCGGCGTCCTCGTACGCGGCGACGGGGGCGAGGAAGTCCCGGGCGTTCGCCAGGCCGTTGGCGCCGATCGGGCCGAGGTCGGGGAGCGTGAACGGCTGGCCGTAGTTCTCGCAGACGTAACCGCGGGCGGTGGCATCGAGCAGCTCCGCGCGGAAGCGGACGCCGCGCGGGATCAGTGCGATGTGCCCCGGATCGGCGCGCAGCAGCCCCAGTTCGGTACGGAGCAGCAGGCCGCCCCGCTCCGGGACGATCAGCAGCTCGCCGTCCGAATCGCTGAACACCCGGTCGGTCATGGACGCGTTGGCGTGGTAGAGATGCACGGCCATGCCGGTGCGCTGCGTCGCGTCGCCGTTGCCGCCGAGGGTCCACAGACCGGTCAGGAAGTCCGTCCCGGGCGCGGGCTCGGGGAGCGGATCCCAGCGCAGCCGGTTGGGATCGGGCACGGATTCGGTGAACGGGGCGGTCCGGATCGCGCCGTTGTCGATGCGGGCGAACGGCGGATGAGCGGCCGACGGACGGATTCGGTAGAGCCAGGAACGGCGGTTGTGCGCCCGTGGTTCGGTGAAGGCCGAGCCGCTCAGCTGCTCCGCGTAGAGCCCGAGGGGCGCGCGCTGAGGCGAGTTGCGGCCGATCGGCAGCGCTCCCGGCACCGCCTGCGAGCTGTGCTGATTGCCGAAACCGGCGGAATGCTCCAGCCCTTCCGCCGTCTTCCTCGCCTGCTCGATGCCGCTCATGTGCGCTCCCGGTGCCGAAGGAATCCTATGGACAACCGTAGGAATCGGAACGGGGCGCGTCAACGGTATTCAGGGCGCACAAGGGGGTTGCAAGAGTTGAACAATGCTCTACTCTCCCGCACATGTCGTGGACACGAAGACTCCTGGTGGTCCTGGCGGCGCTCGTCGCCGCCCTCCTCGCGGCTCCGGCCGCCCAGGCGCACGAGGAACGACCGGTCACCCTGCCCGACGGAACCGGCAGCGTCCCCGTGTATCGCACCGGCGAACCGGATCTGCTGGTCTGCAAGAGCGACCGGGCGGACTTCGAACGCCGCATATCCGGATTTCCGCAGGAACTGCGGGCCCGGAACCTGAAGCTGTTCGACCGCTGCCAGAAGTCCGGCTACCGCCATCTGCAGCAGGCCGTCGACGCGGTCGGCAGGCCCGGCATGAACATCGCGATCCTGCCCGGCCTGTACGAGGAGGAGCCCTCGCTGCCCAAGCCGACGGGGGAGTGCGCCCGGCTGAAGGCGCCCAACTCCAAACTCGGCTACCAGATCCTGTCCTACGCGCAGCAGGCGCGGTGCCCGCACAACCAGAACCTGGTGGCGATCCTCGGGAAGAAGGACCTCCAGATCGAGGGGACGGGCGCCGAGCGCACGGATGTCGTCATCGACGCCAAGTACCAGAAGCTCAACGCGATCCGCGCGGACGGCTCCGATGGCGTCTACTTCAAGAACTTCACCGCCCAGCGCACCACGTTCAACTCCCTGTACGTCCTCGCCCAGGACGGCTTCGTCATCGACTCCGTCCTCACCCGGTGGAACGACGAATACGGCTTTCTGACCTTCGCGAGCGACCACGGGCTGTACAAGAACTGCGAGTCGTACGGCAACGGGGACTCGGGCATCTACCCCGGCAGCGCGTCGAACATCAACGACGGGTACGGCTACGAGGTGCCGCGCTACTCGATCGAGATCACCGGCTGCCGCAGCCACCACAACATGGTCGGCTACTCCGGCACCGCGGGCGACTCCGTCCACGTCCACGACAACGAGTTCGACCACAACATGGGCGGCGCCTCGATGGACAGCGCCTTCCCCGGCCACCCCGGACTGCCCCAGAACCACGCCCGCTTCGAACGCAACCTGATCCACGACAACAACGCCGACTACTACCCGTACGTCGCCGACGGTACCTGTGCCAAGCCGCCCGTGGACCGGGGGTACGAGGACGGGGTCGTCTGCCCGCAGATCTCCATGCCGCCGGGCACCGGCATCATCACCGCGGGCGGCAACTGGAACCTGTACGAGAACAACTGGATCTACGGTCAGAAACGCGCCGCGTTCTTCCTGAGCGCGGTCCCGGCCTTCATCCGCGGCGAGAACGCGCTGTCCGAGCAGACCGACACCTCCCACCACAACCGGTACGCGGGCAACCACCTCGGCACGGACAGGGCGGGCAACTCCCGGCCCAACCGCTCCGACGTGTGGTGGGACGGCCAGGGCGACGGCAACTGCTGGCAGTCCGACACCGGTCCGTCCTCCCCGCGCGCCCTGCCCGGCTGCGGATCCGAGCGCGGCGCCGTGTCCGGGCGCACCGACCGGCTCGTCGGCGAGCCGGTCAAACTCGCCCAACTGCTGGTCTGCGCCGACTACAACGTGCAGGCCCGGCGGCTGCCGGCCGGCTGCGACTGGTACGGAGCACGGGGCATCGAGCGCATCGAGCGCATCGAGGTGCAGTTGGCGCTGGCGGTCGCGGTGGTGCTCGCGCTGGTCGGCGGGGTGCTGTGGTGGCGCAGACTGCGCGACAGCCGGCTCGCGACCGTGGTCACGGTGCTCGGTGCGATCGGCCTCGGACTGGATGTGGCCGGATCGACCACGGGGCTGGCCGCCACCCATGTGCCCGCGCTGGCCCTGCTGCTGACCGGGGTGTGGTGGACGGGGATCGGGCTGGCGCTGCGGGGTGAACGGCCCTGGCTGGGCTGGACCACGGTGGTCCTGGGGGCGCTCACCCTGCTCGACGCCGTCGACAAGGCCGTGTTCATGATCCCGTGGATTCCCCTCAGCCCGGCCTGGGTGCGTGGACTGCTCGGTGTGATCTGGGTGGTGTGGGCCGTGGTGGCCTCCGCCCGGCACGGCGAACGGGGCGACGAACGCCACGGCGGACGGGGTGCGCCCGACGGCGGCCCGGGTGCGTCGGACGGAAGGGGCCCGTCGGCGCAGGACGCGGTGCCGGACCCGGGCGCGGTGCCGGCCCGGGGCTCGGGCCGCGCCCCGGCCCCGGCGCAACCCGCCACCCCGACGTCCGCTCCTGAAGGAGACGCATCATGAACCGCTCTCGCGGGCACGGGCGTTCCGACCGGTTCACCCGCACCGCCCTCCGTGCCGTCACCGTGCTCACCGCAGGCGTCCTCGTGTTCGGTGCGAGCGCCTGTGGCGGGCGGGCCACCACCCACCACAAACCCGGCACCAGCCACGAGCAGGCCGGCGGCAGCGTCGGCCGGCTCCTGACGGCCGACGACGGTTCCGGCCACCGGCTGCGCCAGGTCGACGCCAAGGGTGCCCCCGCGGTGACGGTCGCCGTGCGGCCGGACTCCGAGGACGGGTGGAACGTCCATCTCTCCGTACGCAACTTCCGGTTCACCCCGGACAGCGTGGGCGGCGCCGCCCTTCTCGGGCGCGGCCACGCCCGGCTGTTCCTCGACGGCCGCCCCCTCGCCCGGGTCTACGGCCCCTGGTACCACCTTCCCGCGTCCCTCGTCCGCAGCGCCGGTGGCGGTACCGGCCTCACCGCCCGGCTCTACGCCGACGACCACACCGCCTGGGCCGTCGGCTCCGCCCCCGTCCAGGCCGCCGCTTCCCTCGCCGCCACCGCACAGCCCTCCGCCCCCGTCGATCCCCGTTCCGAAACGGCGCCGCCCGCATCGCCCCGGCCCGACACGACCCTGGAGATCGTTGTCTCCCACGGCAGGGTCAGCCCGGCCCCCGGCCGCACCGAGATCGAGAAGGGCCGGACCGTCGAGCTCCGGGTCCGCAGCGACCGCGCCGACACCCTCCATGTCCACGGCTACGACAAGGAGTCCCGACTGCCCGCGGGAAAGACCGTCTCCCTCACCTTCACCGCCGACCGCACCGGGCTCTTCGAGGTCGAGACGCACGAGTCCGACCTGCTCCTGACCCAACTCGTCGTACGGTGAGCGTCCTCGCCCATGGCATCGGTGCCCAGCACGACCTTCCGCTGTCCCCCTTCTACGCCTTCGCGGGAGCCTTCGCCGCGCTCTTCGTCTCCTTCCTCGCGCTCGGCCTGCTCTGGTCCGCCTCCCGATTCCGCGGCGACCGGGCGGGCCGCCCGGTCCCGGCGGCCGTCCAGCGTCTCGCCGACGCCCGGCCCACCCGTACCGCCGTGCGCGTACTCGGGCTGGCCGCCGCCTCGTTCGTCACGCTCCACCTCCTCCTCGGACCGGACGACCCGGACCGCAACCCGGCCCCCGGTGCCGTCTACGTACTCCTCTGGGTCGGGCTCGTCCCCGCCTCACTCCTGCTCGGCCCCGTCTGGCGACCGCTCAACCCGCTCCGTACCGTCCACCTCCTCGGCTGCCGCGCGCTCGGCCGTGACCCCGCCGCAGGCCGCCCCCTTCCCGAACGCCTCGGTCTCTGGCCCGCCGCGACCGGGCTCCTCGCCTTCACCTGGCTCGAACTCGTCGCCCCCGACCCCGCGTCGACCACCACCCTCCTGCTCTTCCTCTCCCTCTACACCGCCGTCCACCTCGCCGGCGCCGCCCGGTACGGTGCCGGATGGTTCGACCGGGCGGACGCGTTCGAGGTCTACTCGGCCCTGCTCGCCCGGCTCTCCCCGCTCGGCCGTCGCACCACCGACCGCCGCCTCGTGCTCCGCTCCCCGTTCAACGGCCTCGACGGCACCCCGCAGATTCCCGGACTCGTCGCCACCGTCTGCGTCATGCTCGGCTCCACCGCCTACGACGGCTTCTCCGACGCCCCCTCCTGGATCACCACCGTCCAGACCTCACCCATGGGCCGCACCACCGCCGCCACGCTCGGGCTCCTGGGCGCCGTCGCCCTCGTGGCCACCTTCTACGCCCTCTGCACCGGCGCCACCCGGCTGATCTCCGGCCGACTCGTCGACCCCCTCACCTCCTTCGCGCACTCGCTCGTCCCGATCGCCCTCGGCTATCTCGTCGCGCACTACTTCACGCTCTTCGTCACCGAAGGGCCACGCACAGTCATGGTGGCATCCGGCACTGACGATCCGCTCCCGCCCGAGCCGCCGCTCGGGCCCGGCGGCGTCGCCACGCTCCAGGTCGCCGCGATCGTCCTGGGGCACGTACTCGGGGTCATCGCCGCCCACGACCGGTCCGTGCGCCTCTTCCCGCCCGGCCGGGCCGTCGCGGGGCAACTCCCGCTGCTGGTCCTGATGATCGCCTACACCATCGGCGGGCTCTCCCTGTTCATCGCATGACGGCCGCGCCCCGCACCGACCCGTCACCCGCAGAGGAGACCCACGGCATGATGGAGCCCGTGCCCCAAGCGAACACGAACCTCCGCCGCGCCCCCGTGCAGCAGCGCAGTGCCGAACGCCTCGCGCGGATACTCGACGCCTGCGCCGAACTCCTCGACGAGACCGGCTACGAGCAGTTGTCCACCCGGGCCGTCGCCGTCCGCGCCGAGGTCCCCATCGGCTCCGTCTACCGGTTCTTCTCCAACAAGCGCGCGCTGACCGACGCGCTCGCCCGACGCAACCTGGACAGCTACGCCGAACGCATCACCGCCCGCCTCGCCGCCATCGAGGCCGCCGACTGGCGCAGCGCCATCGACGCCGTCCTGGACGAGTACCTGGCGATGAAGCGCTCCGTGGCCGGTTTCGCGCTCGTCGACTTCGGCGCACCCGCACCCGACGACGACCCGGCCAGTGAAGCCAACCGCCGGGTGGCGGGCCGGCTCACCGAACTGCTCTCCGGGCACCTCGGCCGGACCCCCGACGACGACCTGCTCCGGACGGTCCTCGTCTGCGTCGAGGCCGCCGACGCCCTTCTCCAACTCGCCTTCCGCACCGACCCGGCGGGCGACCGGGCCATCGTCGCCGAGACCCGCGTCCTGATCCGGGCCTACCTGGCCCAGGCCCTGGACTGAGCGGGAGGGTTCCTTCCAGGGATCGCCGACATCGTCGCGACTGCGTCTCCCCGCCGTGCGTACCGGTCGGTATGCTCGACCGTGCTTGCCCACGTACGCGCGCCACCGCTGTCGCCGCCCCGGGGAGGGCCCATGTCGCACGAACTCAGCAGCTCCCGCACCGCTTTGCGCATCTGCCCCCTGTGCGAGGCCACCTGCGGACTCACCCTCACCATCGAGGGGACGAGGGTCACCGGTGCCCGGGGCGACCGGGACGATGTCCTCAGCCGCGGCTTCATCTGCCCCAAGGGTGCGTCCATCGGCGGGCTCGACGCCGACCCCGACCGGCTGCGCGCCCCGCTCGTCCGCAAGAACGGCCGCCTGACGGAGGCGAGCTGGAGCGAGGCGTTCGACGTGATCGCCGACACCCTGCCCGCACTGGCCCAGGAACACGGGCAGCAGGCCGTCGGCGTCGTCCTCGGCAACCCGAACGTGCACACCATGGCCGGCGCGCTCTATCCCTCCGTCCTGCTCTCCGCACTCCGTACCCGTTCCCTGTTCACCGCGAGCACCCTCGACCAGATGCCCAAGCACGTCTCCAGCGGACTGCTCTTCGGTGACCCGAACGCCATCGCGGTGCCCGACCTCGACCGCACCGACCATCTGCTCCTCCTCGGCGCCAATCCCCTCGAATCCAACGGCAGTCTCTGCACCGCCCCCGACTTCCCCGGCAGGCTGAGGGCGCTGCGTCGCCGCGGCGGCACCCTCACCGTCGTCGACCCGCGCCGTACCCGAACCGCCCGCCTCGCCGACCGGCACGTCGCCATCCGTCCCGGTACCGACGCCCTCCTCCTCGCCGCGCTCACCCATGTCCTCTTCGAGGAGAAGCTCACCGCGACCGGCGCACTCGCCGGGCATGTCGAAGGGATCGACGAAACCGCCGACGCCGTGAAGGAGTTCACGCCCGAGGCGGTCGCCGGGGCCTGTGACATGGAGGCCGCCACCATCCGTACGATCGCCCGTGAACTGGCCGCGGCCCGCACCGCCGCCGTCTACGGGCGCATCGGCAGCTGCACCGTCGAGCACGGCACCCTCGCCAGCTGGCTGGTCGACGTCCTCAACATCCTCACCGGCAACCTCGACCGCCCCGGCGGCGCGCTCTTCCCGCTCTCCGCCACCGCCCGCACCCCCCGTCCCGCCGCTCCCGGCAGGGCTTCGCCCTCGGGCGCTGGACGAGCCGGGTCTCCGGACACCCCGAGGCCAAGGGCGAACTGCCCATCTCCGCGCTGGCCGAGGAGATCGAGACACCGGGAGAGGGCCGGATCCGCGCCCTGATCGTCCTCGCCGCCAACCCCGTACTCTCCGCCCCCGACGGCGACCGGCTCGACCGGGCCCTGGCCGGGCTCGACTTCATGGTCGTCGTCGACCCGTACCTGGGCGAGACCTCGCGGCACGCGGACGTGGTGCTGCCTCCGCCGCCGCCCTCGCAGAGCGCCCACTTCGATTTCGCGTTCAACGCCTTCGCCGTGCGCAACCAGGTCCGTTACACCCGCCCCGCCGTCCCCCTCGGCGCCGGTCTGCTCGACGAGAGCGAGATCCTCGCCCGGCTCGTCCTCGCGGTCTCCGGGATGCACGGCGCCGCCCCGTCCACCGTCGACACCGTGGTCATCGACCGGATGCTGACCAGGGCCGTCGCCGACCCGCACTCGCCCGTGCACGGCCGCGTCCCCGCCGAACTCTCCGCCGCCCTCACCGGCCGCACCGGCCCCGAGCGCCGACTCGACCTGATGCTCCGCCTCGGCCCGTACGGCGAAGGCTTCGGCGCCGATCCCGAGGGCCTGACCCTGGAGCGCCTGCTCGCCCACCCGCACGGCATCGATCTCGGCCCGCTCCGGCCCCGGATCCCCGAGGTCCTCGCCACCCGCAGCGGGCGCGTCGAACTCCTCCCCGCGCCGATCGCCGCCGACCTGCCGAGACTCCGCCGCGCCCTCGCCGACCGGCACGGACCGGACGCGCTCCTTCTCGTCGGCCGCCGCCATCTGCGATCCAACAACAGCTGGATGCACAACATCGCCGAACTGAGCGGCGGTTCGAACGCCTGCACGCTGCAGATGCATTCCGCCGACGCGGCCCGGCTCGGGCTCGCGGACGGGGCCCCGGCCACCGTCGCGTCTGACGGCGGCGCGGTGACCGTGCCGGTCGAGATCGACGACGGCGTACGGACCGGAGTGGTGAGCCTCCCGCACGGGTGGGGGCACGACCGCCCCGGCACCCGGCTGTCCCTCGCCGCAGCCCACCCCGGCGTCAACGTCAACCAACTCCTCGACGGCAGCAGGCTCGACCCGCTCTCCGGCACCGCCGTGCTCAACGGCATCCCGGTCACGGTGACGCCCGCCGCGGCCGCGGGAGCGCCACCGGGTATGTGATCTCCGGACGGGACGGCACCATGGCGCGTACGAGCGCACCCGCCCTGATCGTCTCGGCGGCCGTCGCCGCCAAACGTGCCCGAAACGCCGAAGCGGCCCCGGCCGGGCCGGTGTCCCGGCACCGACCGCCCGCGGAGAGCCGGAACCGCACCTGACAATTCCGGCTCACCCACCCCAGGACCGCGCAACCTTTGCGCGAGTCATTCCCACCACCCGGGACCGTGGGCTAATTTCGGCCCACTGCAGCCGCTGCCCACCGCTCCACCCCACCAGCCCCGGGCGGAACCACATGACTCGCGCCATCTCCCTGCACAATGTCAGCAAGACGTACGGACGGACCACGCGTGCCGTCGACCGTCTCTCACTCTCCGTCGACCCGGGCGAATTCGTCGTCCTGCTCGGCCCCTCGGGGTGCGGCAAGTCGACCGTGCTCCGCATGATCGCCGGCCTGGAGGAGATCACCGAGGGCGAGCTGTTGCTCGACGGCGAACACGCCAACGACCTGGCGCCCCGCGAACGCGGGATGGCCATGGTCTTCCAGAACTTCGCGCTCTATCCGAGCATGACCAACCGGGCCAACATCGGCTTCCCACTGAAGCTGGAGAACCCCGGCCTGGACCACACCGACCGCGTCGAGCACACGGCCAGGATGCTCGGCATCGAAACGGTTCTCGACCGCTATCCCGGTCAGCTCTCCGGCGGTGAACGCCAGCGGGTCGCCATGGGCCGGGCCATTTCGCGCCGCCCCTCCGTCTTCCTGATGGACGAGCCCCTCTCCAACCTCGACGCGAAACTGCGCAACCATCTGCGGGCCGAAATAGCGCACCTCACAAAGGAGTTGGGTGTCACCACCGTCTATGTGACGCATGATCAGGCGGAGGCGATGTCGCTGGGCGACCGGGTCGCCGTGATGCGTGGCGGACAGCTCCAGCAGGTGAGCCCGCCGCGCGAGGTCTACGCCCTGCCCGAGAACGTCTTCGTCGCCGCGTTCATCGGCACCCCGCGCATCAACCTGTTGCAGGCCGTCGTCCATGCCCCGCTGGAGGGGCGCATGTCGATCGACCTCGGCCGTCAGCGGCTGCCGCTGCCCGAACCGCTCAGCCCGGACCACCAACTGCTCCGCATCCAGCAGGGCCGCCGGCTCATCGTCGGACTGCGCTCCGAGGCCGCCAGGATCGCCCCGCCCAGCCAGGCCCGCCCCGGCGAGGTCGCGCTGAGCGGCATCGTCGAGCATGTCGAGTACCAGGGCCACGAGGCACTGGTCCACCTCGACACGGGATCGCGGCCCGCCGTGGTCCCCGAACTCGAATCGGCCCGCCCCGGCAGAGCCGCCCCACGTCGGCGTCGCACCGGCCCCGGTGGCGGGGTCGGCGTACTGGAACGCCTCAGGGAACGCACCATCGGGTACATCGGCCGGCCCGTCGTCGGCCTCGACGAGCCCCGCCCGGAGAACGACCCGGGCGCCACCCGGGGCCCGGACCGCCCCGCGATCACGGCAGCCGACCTCGTCGTCCGTACCGGCCCCGACATGCGGCTGCGCACCGGCGGACAGGTACCGCTCCTGGTCGACCTCGCCCATCTGTACGTCTTCGACCACCACGGCCGCCGGATCTGCCCCCTGCCCAAGGAGGTTCCGGGGCTCGACGTCTAGGGTCCTCGGATCGGGCCGGATCGGGCCGGATCGGCGAGCGGGGCCCCGTGCCGCGTTCTTTGCCCGGTGCCCCCCGGATCCGGGAAGCGGACCTCGGGAGCCGATCGGACCCTGGCGTTGACCTCAAGTCCACTGGAGGTCGTACGTTCCTCCCATGAGCATGGAAGCCACCGCGTGGACGCAGCTCCACAACGTCATGAACGCGCAAGCGGACCGACGCCCCTTCGACCGAGCCACCCTGCGGCGCATCGCCGCGTTCGCCCGACCGCACCGGCGCCGGGTCGCCCTCTTCCTGGTCCTGAGCGTGGCGACGGCGCTCCTCGCGGTCGCCACCCCGATCCTGGCCGGCCGCGTCGTGAACGCGATCGTGGCCGGAAAGGAAGGGGGCACCGTCACTCGGCTGTCCCTGCTCATCGCCGTGATCGCCGTGGCGGAGGCGGCGCTCGGACTGGTCGGCCGGTGGCTCTCGGCCAACCTCGGCGAGGGGCTGATCCTGGATCTGCGCACCGCCGTCTTCGACCATGTGCAGCGCATGCCGATCGCGTTCTTCACCCGCACCCGCACGGGTGCGCTCGTCAGCCGCCTCAACAACGACGTCATCGGAGCCCAACGCGCCTTCAGCAACACCCTGTCCGGCGTCGTGAGCAATGTCGTGACGCTGCTCCTCACCCTCGGTGTGATGCTCTCCATCTCCTGGCAGATCACCGTGCTCGCGCTGGTGCTGCTGCCGGTGTTCGTACTGCCCGCGCGCCGTATGGGTGCCCGGATGGCGCGGCTCCAGCGCGAGGCGGCGGCGCACAACGCCGCGATGGGCACCCGGATGACCGAGCGCTTCTCCGCACCCGGCGCCACACTGATCAAGCTCTTCGGCCGGCCCGCCGACGAATCCGCCGAGTTCGCCGCCAGAGCGGGCCGGGTGCGTGACATCGGGGTGCGCACGGCCATGGCCCAGTCCGCGTTCATCACCGCCCTCACCCTGGTGTCGGCGCTGGCACTCGCGCTCGTCTACGGGCTCGGCGGGTTCTACGCGCTGCGCGGGCAACTGGACGCGGGGGCGGTCGTCGCCCTCGCCCTGCTGCTGACCCGGCTGTACGCGCCGCTCACCTCCCTCGCCGGGGCACGCGTCGAGGTGATGAGCGCCCTCGTCAGCTTCGAGCGGGTCTTCGAGGTCCTCGACCTCAAGCCGCTCATCGACCAGAAGCCGGACGCGCGGACGGTCCCTCAGGGGCCGGTGGCCGTGGAGTTCGACCAGGTCCGGTTCGGCTACCCGTCCGCCGACAAGGTCTCCCTCGCCTCGCTCGAGGACGTCGCGACCCTCGACACCCGCGGTGGCGGTGAAGTGCTGCGCGGAGTCTCCTTCCGCGCCGAACCCGGCCAGACGGTGGCGCTCGTCGGCTCGTCCGGCGCGGGCAAGTCGACGATCGCGCAACTGCTGCCGCGCCTGTACGACACGGACGAGGGTTCCGTGCGCATCGGCGGCATCGACGTACGCGATCTGTCCGCCGACACCCTGCGCGACACCCTCGGCATGGTGACGCAGGACGGCCACCTCTTCCACGAGTCGGTCCGCGCGAACCTCGTGCTCGCCCGACCCGAAGCCACCGAGGAGGACCTCTGGGACGCGCTGCGCCGCTCGCGCCTGGACGGTCTGGTCGCCTCACTGCCCGACGGGCTCGACACCGTCGTCGGTGAACGCGGCTACCGGCTCTCCGGCGGCGAACGCCAGCGGCTGACGATCGCCCGGCTGCTCCTGGCCCGCCAGCGCGTCGTCATCCTCGACGAGGCCACCGCCCACCTGGACAACACCTCCGAGGCCGCGGTCCAGGAGGCGCTCACCGAAGCGCTGGCCGGACGTACCGCGATCGTGATCGCCCACCGGCTCTCCACCGTACGGGCGGCCGACCTGATCCTGGTCGTGGAGAACGGGCAGATCACGGAGCGGGGAACCCACGAAGAACTCCTCGCGGCGGGCGGACGGTACGAGGAGCTGTACCGCACCCAGTTCGAGAGTCCCGGCGCGGAGCCCGCGGAGCTCGGCTGACCGCGGCCGCCGCCCACCGCGCCCGCGGCGGTGTCGAGAAGGCCGGTGCCGGGACCCGCGCCCGGCGCCGGCCGCGCGAGGCGGACCGATCCCCGCCCCGGGACGCCGGGAGGAGCCCGTCACCGGGGTGCTGTCGAGCCCCCGCGACGCACACCGGGTGCGCATCGCCGGGGCTCACGTGACGGGCGTCTCTGGCGCCCGAAAACTAACGGCGCTAGTTTGGGTGCGGGTGACACCGTCCGCAAACCGTGTCCGGGAGGAACAGCCATGAAGGCCCACGACGGCATGTACATCGACGGGACCTGGCGGCCCGCCGCGGGACGGGACACCATCGCGGTCGTGAATCCGGCGGACGAACAGGTCATCGCCCATGTCCCGGCGGGAACGGCCGAGGACGTCGACGTCGCGGTACGGGCCGCCCGCGGCGCTCTCCCCGCCTGGGCCGCCACCGCACCCGCCGAGCGCGCCGCGCGGATCGGGGCCCTGCGCGACGTGCTGGCCGCCCGCCAGGACGAGATCGCGGAGACGATCACCGCCGAACTGGGCTCGCCGCTCCCGCTGTCGCGCACGGTGCACGCGGGTCTGCCGGTCCTGGTCGCCGGTTCGTACGCGGAGCTGGCCGCCTCGTACGCCTTCGAGGAGAAGCACGGCAACTCCACCGTCCTGCTGGAGCCCGTCGGTGTCGTCGGGGCCATCACCCCGTGGAACTACCCGCTGCACCAGATCGTCGCCAAGGTCGCACCCGCACTCGCCGCGGGATGCGCGATCGTCCTCAAGCCCGCCGAGGACACCCCGCTCACCGCCCAGCTCTTCGCGGAGGCCACCGAGGAGGCCGGTCTGCCCGCCGGTGTCTTCAACCTGGTCACCGGCCTCGGCCCGGTCGCCGGACAGGCCCTCGCCGTGCACGAGGGCGTCGACCTGGTCTCCTTCACCGGCTCCACCGCCGTCGGCAAGCAGATCGGCGCCGTCGCGGGCGGTGCGGTCAAGCGCGTCGCCCTGGAGCTCGGCGGCAAGTCCGCCAACGTCATCCTGCCCTCAGCCGATCTGGCTCGGGCCGTCAACGTCGGCGTCGCCAACGTGATGTCCAACTCCGGCCAGACGTGCAGTGCCTGGACCCGGATGCTGGTCGACAGCGAGCGCTACGAGGAGGCCGTCGCCCTCGCCGCCACCGCCGTCGCCAAGTACGTGCCGGGGGAGCGGGTCGGCCCCGTCGTCAATGCCAAGCAGCAGGCCCGGGTGCGCGGTTACATCGAGAAGGGCATCGAGGAGGGTGCCCGCCTCGTCGCAGGCGGACCCGAAGCCCCCTGTGAGCAGGGCTACTTCGTCAGCCCCACCGTGTTCGCCGACGTGACTCCGGAGATGACCATCGCCCAGGAGGAGATCTTCGGCCCGGTCGTCTCGATCCTGAAGTACGAGGACGAGGACGACGCACTCCGGATCGCCAACGGCACGGTGTACGGTCTCGCGGGCGCCGTCTGGGCCGCCGACGACGCGACGGCCGTCGCATTCGCACGCCGGATGGACACCGGGCAGGTCGACATCAACGGCGGCCGGTTCAACCCGCTCGCCCCGTTCGGCGGGTACAAGCAGTCCGGCGTGGGCCGCGAACTCGGTTCGCACGGGCTCGCGGAGTACTTGCAGACCAAGTCCTTCCAGTTCTGACCTTCCCGACCCTGCTCGCTCGCTGCCGACCGTCAAGGAGCCCGTTCGTGGTCCGCGCCGCCGTACTGCCCGCCGTCGGGGCTCCCCTGGAGATCACCGACATCGAACTCCCGGAGCCAGGCCCCGGCCAGGTGCGTGTCCGTCTCGCCGCCGCGGGGGTCTGCCACTCCGACCTCTCGCTGTCCGACGGCACCATGCGGGTGCCCGTACCCGCCGTCCTCGGGCATGAGGGCGCGGGCACCGTCGTCTCGGTCGGTGAGGACGTCACCCATGTCGCACCCGGCGACGGGATCGTGCTCAACTGGGCGCCCTCCTGCGGAAGTTGTCACCACTGCGGGATCGGTGAGGTCTGGCTCTGCGTCGACGCGCTGTCCGGTGCGGCGGGCATCCATGCCCGTACCGCCGACGGCACGGCACTCCGTCCCGGCCTGAACGTGGCCGCGTTCGCCGAGGAGACCGTCGTCGCCGCGAAGTGCGTGCTGCCCGCCCCGGACGGTGTCCCGCTCACCGACGCCGCGCTGCTCGGCTGCGCGGTCCTCACCGGATACGGCGCGGTCCACCACAGCGCCCGGGTCCGCCCCGGTGAGTCCGTCGTCGTCTTCGGCATCGGCGGGGTGGGCCTCGCCGTGCTCCAGGCCGCCCGGATCGCAGGCGCCTCGAAGATCATCGCGGTCGATGTGTCCCCCGGGAAGGAGGAACTGGCCCGGCGGGCGGGCGCCACCGACTTCGTGCTCGCCTCCGACACCACCCCGCGCGCGATCCGCAAGCTCACCGACGGCCAGGGCGCGGACGTGGCGGTCGAGTGCGTCGGGCGGCCCGTCACCATCCGCGGCGCCTGGGACTCCACCCGCCGCGGCGGCCGCACCACGGTCGTCGGCATCGGCGGCAAGGACCAACTGGTGTCCTTCAACGCCCTGGAGATCTTCCACTGGGGCCGCTCGCTGACGGGTTGTGTGTACGGGAACAGCGATCCGGCCCGTGACCTGCCGATCCTCGCCGAACACATCCGGGCGGGCAGGTTCGACCTGTCCATGATGGTCACCGAGCGGATCGCGCTGGACGGCATCCCCACGGCCTTCGACCACATGATCGAGGGCAGGGGCGGTCGCGCGCTCGTGGTGTTCTGAGCCCGGTTCCGGTGTTCCGAGTCGTGGGGGCGGACGGAAGCCCTCGTCCTCCCAGGTCTCGATCCGCTCCGCCAGTTCCTCGCGCAGCTCGTGCGGGGCCGGGTACTCGGTGACCGTCTCGGGGTGCAGCACGCACGGTTCGGGCAGGTGGTCGTCGTTGCCGATCACCGAGGGCTGCGGGGCGGCGCCGAGCGGATCGGTGATGTCGGCGGCGGTCCGCCGACGCAGTTCGGTCCGGGGCAGGTGGTCCTCGTCGTGGTCGAACGGACACCACAGCAGCAGATCAGTGCCGTCCGGGAGCGGCAGATCGGGCACGTGCGCGGCGTAGAGCTGGGCCGGCGGCACCATCGGGACCTGGCCGTCCTGGGGGATCCGCGAACTCTTGCCGACGCAGTCGACCGTCGCGCGCTCCTGCGCGCTCAGCAGGTCGGCGCCTTCCTCTCTGGGCCGGCGCCACGCCTCGGCGAATATCCGTCGCCGAAGCCGTACGTCCTCGGGCGCAGTGCCGTGCTGCCAGGGGCCACCGTGGTCCGGGCAGGTGGGCCACGGTTCCCGCGCCGGCCACAGCAGCGGACCGCCGATCGAACTGTCCGACACCGTCGGGGCGGCAGCGCGCGGGTGCAGCCTCACCGTGGTGCGGGCCAGCGGTGCGAGCCCGGGGAAGTGCGCGGTGACATCGACCGGGCGGGGTGGAGTGGCTAACGGCCTGGTGCACGACAGCGAGCGGGCTCCCTGTCGTGCACCAGGCCGTAACAACGGCCTCGCCGCGCACGGGTCCGGGAGACGGTACGACCCGCGCTGCGTCCCACTCGGCGAGACGTCCCGCACGGCTTCCCGGCCGTCGGCGGGCCGGTTCCTCGTCCTCCTACGGCCGTCCGGTTCCTTGGCGCTCCGCGTCATGTCGGCGTCCCTCCACCGGCGGTGCCGGAATCCTCCGTGTGAGGCCGGTGCGCGTACGCAGCCGGGAGACCGCCACCCCGGCCAGGCAGAGCAGCCCCCCGCCGACGGTCAGCGGTGCCGGTACCTCGTCCAGCAGCAGCCAGGACATCAGCACCACCAGGGCGGGCACCGCGTAGGTGGTCGCGCCCATCCGTCCCGCGGTGGTCCTGGCGAGTGCGTAGGCCCAGGTGGTGAACGCCAGCGCGGTCGGGAAGAGGCCCAGGTAGACCATGTTGAGGGTGGCGGACAGGGGTGCTTCGGCCACGTCGGAGACCAGCGCGCCGGCGAACGGCAGACAGCCGACGGCTCCGACCAGGCAGCCGAATGTGGTGATCTGTAGCGCGGAGCCGTATCGCAGCGCCGGCTTCTGGCCGACCACCCCCAGGGCGCACGCCACCGCGGCCAGCAGGCAGAGCACCACGCCGAGCACCGACGCCCTCCCGTGCCCGGACATCGAGAGCCCGACCACCGCGGCGCCCGCGAAAGACACGGCCATGCCCGTCAGCAGTCTGCCGGACAGCGCCTCCCCGAGCATCCGGGCACCGAGCAGCGCGATCAGGAGCGGACCGATGTTCACCACCATCGCGGCCGTGCCCGCGTCGACCTGCTGCTCACCCCAGTTGAGGAGCACCATGTAGAGGCCGAACCAGAGCAGTCCGGACTTCAGGATCCCGGGCCAGGCGGCCCGCGGCGGTATCCCCTCGCGCCGCAGCAGCAGGAGTGCGCCGAGCGCCAGGGAGCCCGTGAGCAGCCGGCCGAGCGCGAGCGCGCCGGGCGAGTACGCCTCGCCGGCGCTGCGGATGGAGACGAAGGCGGAGGCCCAGAGCAGCACGGTGGTGGAGGCCGCGGCGGGGGCCCGCCAGTCACGGGGTGCCGAGGGCGTCGTCGTCGGGTCGGGTGTCGTCGTCATGGAGCCGACCGTAGGGCAGCGACCATTCGGCCCCTACCGAATTGTTGACGCCTCGATGCCGAGGTGTTCGTACAGCGCCCGTTCCCCGGCCGGTGTCGCCTTCACCGCGCGTCCGGACCCGATCCGGACGCACCAGCCGGAGTCCAGCACGTGCCGGCACAGCGCGGCGCCCGCGACGCCCGCCAGGTGCGGCCTGCGTTCCGTCCAGTCCAGACAGCTCCGTACGAGCGGACGCCGCGTCCTCGGTTCCAGTGCGATGCCCCGTGCGCCGAACCAGGCGACTCCGTCGTCGGTGAGCGCGAAGCCGGTGTCCTGCTCCAGCAGCCCCCGTTCGGTCATGGCGTCGGCGATCGCGATGCCGATGCGGCCGGCGAGATGGTCGTAACAGGTGCGTCCGCGGGCCAGCGCGCTGCCCGCACCGCTCGCGCTCAGGGAGCGCGGCCGCTCGGCCGCGGAGCCGGGGACCACCTGGGCCGCCAGATCCTCGACGAGGTGCGCGGTCCGCTCGTCGGCGAGCCGCAGATAGCGGTGGCGGCCCTGGCGCTCCTCGGCCAGCAGCCCGCCCGCGACGAGCTTGCCGAGATGTTCACTGGCGGTGGACGGTGCCACAGAGGCGTGCCTGGCCAGCTCGCCCGCGGTCCAGGCGCGGCCGTCGAGCAGGGCCAGGCAGAAGGTGGCGCGGGTCTCGTCGGCGAGAAGCGCGGCCAGGGCGGCGAGCCGGGGCGCGGCCGGGTCGGGATGTGCCATGCGTGCCATGTTTTCCAGGATGCGTCAGGAACGCTTCGGTGCCGGCCGAACGGTCCCGGCGGACGTGAGCTGCTCGTACTGGAGGGAGAGCCCGTCGACCAGGGCCCGCAGCCCGGTCTCGAACGCCCCCGCGTCGACCTTCTGACGGCGTTCGGCTAGCAGATGGGCCTGGCCCAGGTGCGGATAGTCGGCGGGGTCGTACGCCGTCTCGTCGTCGACGAAGCCGCGGGCGAACGAACCGAGGGCCGAGCCGGTGATGAAGTAACGCATGAGGGCCCCGATGTACGTCGCCTGGGCGGGCGGCCAGCCCGCCCTCACCATCGCGCCGAAGACCGCGTCGGCGACCCGCAGGCCGGCCGGGCGGCGGCCGGGCCCCTGGGCGAGCACCGGGACGATGTGCGGGTGCTCGGTGAGCGCCGCACGATAGGAGACGGCCCAGTCGTGCAGGGCGGCGCGCCAGTCGCGGGTGTCCGACGCGTCGAACATCGACAGATCGACCTGGGCGGAAACGGCGTCCGCGACCGCGTCCAGGATCTCGTCCTTGTTGCGGAAGTGGTTGTAGAGCGAGGGTCCGCTGACCCCGAGTTCGGCGGCGAGCCGACGGGTGGAGACGGCGTCGAGCCCCTCGGAGTCCACGAGTGCGCTCGCCGTCTCGACGATCCGGTCTCTGCTGAGCAGGGGCTTGCGCGGTCGGGCCATGCGGCTCATAGTAGGGCCTGCGCACAGAAAACTAGCAGTGCTAATTAAAGTGGAGAGACGAAGGATGAACCTGGAACTCGACGAGGAGCAGGAAGCCGTCCGGCAGCTCGCCAGGGACTTCGTCGCCCGTGAGATCGCTCCCCACGTCGTGGACTGGGACCGGGCCGAGAACGTCGACAAGTCGATCGTGAAGAAGCTGGGCTCGGTCGGGTTCCTCGGGCTGACCGTGCCCGAGGAGTACGGCGGCTCGGGCGGCGACCACCTCGCCTACTGCCTGGTCACCGAGGAGCTCGGCCGCGGCGACTCCTCGGTCCGCGGCATCGTCTCCGTCTCCCTCGGCCTGGTCACCAAGACCATCGCGGCCTGGGGCGACGAGGAGCAGAAGCGACACTGGCTGCCGAGGCTCACCGCGGGCGAGGCGCTCGGCTGCTTCGGCCTCACCGAGCCCGGTACCGGCTCGGACGCCGGGAGCCTGACGACGAAAGCCGTCCGGGACGGCGACTCGTACGTCATCAACGGCAGCAAGATGTTCATCACCAACGGCACCTGGGCCGACGTGGTGCTGCTCTTCGCCCGCACCGGCGACACCCCCGGGCACAGGGGCATATCCGCCTTCCTGGTTCCCACCGACACCCCGGGCCTCGGCCGGCGCACCATCCACGGCAAGCTCGGCCTGCGCGGCCAGGCCACGGCCGAGCTGGTCCTGGAGGACGTCCGCGTCCCCGCCCGCGCGCTCCTGGGCCCGGAGGGCAAGGGCTTCTCCATGGCGATGTCCGCCCTGGCCAAGGGCCGGATGTCGGTGGCGGCCGGCTGCGTCGGCATCGCGCAGGCCGCCCTCGACGCCGCCGTGGGATACGCGGGCGAGCGAGAGCAGTTCGGCAAGTCCATCGCGGGCCACCAGCTCGTCCAGGAACTCATCAGCGACATCGCCGTGGACGTGGACGCCGCCCGGCTGCTCACCTGGCGGGTGGCCGGCCTCGTCGACCGCGGCGAGGACTTCGCCACCGCCGCCTCCAAGGCGAAGCTCTTCGCCTCCGAGGCCGCCGTCCGCGCCGCCAACAACGCGCTCCAGGTCTTCGGCGGCTACGGCTGCATCGACGAGTACCCCGTCGGCAAGCTGCTGCGCGATGCCCGGGTGATGACGCTGTACGAGGGCACCAGCCAGATCCAGAAGCTCATCATCGGCCGCGCACTGACGGGGGTCTCCGCCTTCTGAGCCCCTCGGCTCCCGGCCGCTTCGTCGAACGGGAGTCTGAGTACCGGACTGAGTACGGGGACGGATGTGGCGCACACCACGTCGGCCGATGCTGGGCGCCATGAGTGAGACAACATCGGTCAAGCAGCAGAGCACCGCGGCCTTCTACGGCCAGGCCGTCGCGTCCTTCGGGGTGGCGATGGCCGCGGTGGCCCTCGGTATCTACTTCCTGGACGCCGACGCCTGGGTCCGCGGATTCCTCGCGATCGGCGTCCTCTACCTCGTCACCTCCTGCTTCACCCTGGCCAAGGTCATCCGTGACCGTCAGGAGGCGGGGCAGATCGTCAGCCGGGTCGACCAGGCCCGGCTGGAGAAGATCCTCGCCGAGCACGATCCCTTCCAGAAGCTCTGACGATCCCGCCGGACAGGCTCTAAGCGCTTGCTCAGGTTCGGGGTATGGTGTTCGTCCTGCTGATGAGAGGGGCGAGTGACGATGAGCACGGCGGAGGAGACCGACGGCGACGGCGCGCCGTGGGCCGAGGTGACACCCGAGGCGGCCAGGCGGCTCCTCGTCGCCGCCGTCGACGCCTTCGCCGAGCGCGGCTACCACGCCACCACCACCCGTGACATCGCCGGCCGGGCGGGGATGAGTCCCGCCGCGCTCTACATCCACTACAAGACGAAGGAAGAGCTGCTCCACCGGATCAGCAGGATCGGTCACGACCGTGCACTGTTCGTCCTGGAGGCCGCCGCCGACGGCGACGGCACGGCCGCCGAGCGGCTGGCCGAGGCCGTGCGGTCCTTCGTCCGCTGGCACGCCGAGCGGCACACCACGGCCCGCGTGGTCCAGTACGAGCTCGACGCCCTCGGCGAGGAACATCGCGCCGAGATCGTCGAGCTGCGCCGCAGGAGCGACGCCGTGGTGCGCCGGATCATCAGTGAGGGCGTGCGGGCAGGGGAGTTCGACGTCCCCGACATCCCGGGCACCACGCTCGCGGTGCTCTCGCTCTGCATCGACGTGGCGCGCTGGTTCAACGCGCAGGGCAGCCGGACGCCGGACGAGGTCGGTGAGCTGTACGCCGGCCTCGTGCTGCGCATGGTCGCCGCCGAGCGGTGACGTCGACCGGTCGCGTCGTCGAAAGCGGGAGCGCGGCTCAGAAGTAGTAGCGCGACACCGACTCGGCCACGCACACCGGCTTGTCGCCGCCCTCACGCTCGACCGTGACGACGGCAGTGACCTGCACACCGCCCCCGGCCTCCTCGACACTCCCCAGGACGGCCGTCGCGCGCAGCCGGGAGCCCACGGGCACGGTGGACGGGAAGCGGACCTTGTTCGTCCCGTAGTTGATGCCCATCTTCATGCCCTCGACCCGCATGATCTGCGGCACCAGGGCCGGCAGCAGCGAGAGCGTGAGGTAGCCGTGCGCGATCGTCGTGCCGAACGGCCCGGTCGCGGCCCGCTCCGGGTCCACGTGGATCCACTGGTGGTCGCCCGTGGCCTCGGCGAAGAGGTCGATCCTCTTCTGCTCGATCGCCAGCCACTCGCTGTGGCCCAGCTGCTCGCCCACTGCGTCGCGCAGCTCCTGTGCGGACGTGAAGATCCTCGGCTCTGCCATGTCCCTGCCCTTCCAGCTCTCGGCCATCCGGCGTCGCACGCCTGTCTAAGCGCTTGCTCAGCATGGTTGCCGGGTGCGTTCCTGTCAACGACGGACCGGCCGGGGGCGGGCACGTAGGGTGGGAGGGGTGCCCCAGATCCCACAGACACTTCATGAACTCACGGTCGGCCAGCTTTCCGCGCGAAGCGGGGCCGCCGTTTCGGCCCTGCACTTCTACGAGGCCAAGGGCCTGATCAGCAGCCGCCGCACCAGTGGCAATCAGCGCCGCTACACCAGGGACGCGCTGCGCAGGGTCGCGTTCGTCCGTGCGGCACAGCGGGTCGGAATCCCGCTCGCCACCATCCGGGACGCCCTCGCCGAACTCCCGGAGGAACGCACCCCGAACCGCGACGACTGGGCGCGGCTCTCGGCCGCGTGGCGCTCCGAACTGGATGAGCGCATCGAGCAGTTGGCTCGGCTTCGGGATCACCTCACCGACTGCATCGGCTGCGGCTGCCTGTCGCTGGAGAACTGTGTGCTCTCCAACCCGAACGACGTGTCGGGCCGGCGGATCAGCGGCTCGCGCCTGATGCCGGAGCGCCCGTCGGCCGACTCCCGGTAGCGGCGCGGGCCCGCCCCATCGGGCGCCGGGCGGACCGCCGGACGCTCCCGCCGCCCGTCACGCCGCCGACGCCAGGTCCCGGTGCCGCGCGTTCCGGGCCTTGCGCAGCGCCCCGGGCGCGAGCACCGGCTGCGGCACCAGGATCCCGCACCCCGCACAGACCGGCCCCGACCACGGCTCGGACCGCAGGTCCGGCCGCCAGGTGATCTCGGCGCCGGCGCACACCGGGCAGACCGTCCCCGGCTCCGACTCCAGGGCGGCGATCAGCCGGCCGAGAACCTCGGCGAGGGGTGCCGAGGGATGAACCGTCGGGTCCTCGCAGCGCGCGATCCCGTACCCGCCCCAGGTGCGCCGGTGCCAGTCGTCGAACGCACCGGGCCTGCGCAGTCCTTCGTGCTTCTCCCGCCTGCGGCGCTCGGCGAACCCCGCCTCGTATCCGAGCCAGACGGCCCGCGCCGCCTCCAGCTCGTCCAGCGCGCGCACCAGTCGCGCGGGATCGGGGGACCGGTCCTCGGGTTCGATCCCGTGCCGGACGCACAGGTGGTCCCAGGTCGCCCGATGCCCGTAAGGGGCGAACCTCTCCAGGCACTTGCGCAGCGAATACCGTCGCAGGGCCAGGTCGCCCAGCGGATCGCGGACCTGTCTCGCAAGACTCCGGAATCCGGCCATTGCACCGTCACCTCCGTCGCTCGTACTTCGGCGTCAAGGAATGGACGTACGACTGCCCGTTCCGGATCCATCGATGTGCGACGACGTCCACGATCCGGGGCGTCCCACCGTCATGAGGTCCGTGGCTGCGCATGTGACGATTCGGAAAAGGTGACTGTTGTTCACCTCAACGGCGGGTCATACCGTCGGTAACCTCCGGCGCATCGGCCTCTCGGAGGAGCACGCATGCCCCCACGCACCGTCAAGTTCAGAGCCGCCACCGTCGCGGCGGTCCTCGCGCTCGGCACCACCCTGCTCGCGGCCTCGCCGCAGTCCGGCGCCGCGGCGGCGGAACCAGCCCCCGTCACCGACTACTGCCAGGGGCAGTGCGACGACATCCTCCCACCCGGCGAGAACGGCAACGCCACCCTGGTCGACATCCTCGGCAACAAGGCGTTCGGTACGCACCCCGCCCACAGCGACGATCAACTCGACCGCTACAACGGCCTGGTGGCCGGACACGCCGGTCTCACCGACCAGAAGCTGACCGATTTCTTCAACGACGCCTCGTTCGGTGTCGCCAAGGGCCAGGTCGAGTCCGTCACCTCGCCGCGCGACGACGTCACCATCACCCGTGACAAGGCGTCCGGTGTCCCGCACATCAAGGGAACCACCCGCTACGGCACCGAGTTCGGCGCCGGATTCGCCGCCGGGCAGGACCGGCTCTGGCTGATGGACCTCTTCCGGCACATCGGACGCGGCGAACTCACCTCGTTCGCCGGTGGCGCGCTGGCCAATCAGGGCCTGGAGCAGCAGTTCTGGCCGCAGGCGCCGTACACCGAGGCGGATCTCGAAGCGCAGGTCGAGTACATCAGGACCCACGAGGGCGCCCGCGGCGAACAGGCCATGGCGGACGCCCAGGCGTATGTCGACGGCATCAACGCGTACCGCGAGAAGTCCAAGAAGGGCCGGTACTTCCCCGGTGAGTACGTGCTCACCGGCAAGATAGACGCCATCACCAACATCGGGGAGATCCAGCCGTTCAGGCTGACGGACCTGATCTCCATCGCCTCCGTGGTCGGCGGTCAGTTCGGCGGAGGTGGCGGCGGCGAGGTGCAGGCGGCGCTCTCGCTGCTCTCCGCGCAGCAGAAGTACGGCGTCGCCGAGGGCACCAAGGTCTGGGAGTCGTTCCGCCAGCGCGAGGACCCCGAGGCCGTACTGACGATCCATGACGGCACGTCGTTCCCGTACGCGGGCAGGCCCGCCACGGCGCGTGGCACCGCGCTGCCCGACGCCGGGTCCGTCACGGCCGAAGCCCTGATCCACGACCGGACCGGCTCCGCGGGCACCGACAGGAAGGCCCCCGTCAAGGCCCCGGCCGCACTCAGGAAGGCCCAGGGAATCTACGACGACGGGGTCGCCCCCGAGGGCTCGCTGCCCGGTTCCGGCTCCGGCGCCCAGAAGCGCGGCATGTCCAACGCCCTGCTGGTCTCCGGCAAGCACACCGCCGGCGGAAACCCGATCGCCGTGTTCGGGCCGCAGACCGGCTACTTCGCCCCGCAGCTGATGATGCTCCAGGAGATCCAGGGTCCCGGCATCAGCGCCCGCGGTGTCTCCTTCGCCGGTGTCGGCATGTACATCCAGATGGGCCGCGGCCAGGACTACGCCTGGAGCGCCACCTCGGCCGGTCAGGACATCACCGACACCTACGCCATCGACCTGTGCGAGCCGGACGGCGCCGCACCCACCAAGGACTCCACGCACTACCTCTACCGCGGCACCTGTACCGCCATGGAGACCCTGGAGCGCACCAACTCCTGGAAGCCGACCGTCGCCGACTCCACGGCGAAGGGCTCCTACCGGATGCAGGTCCGGCGCACGAACTACGGCATCGTCACCCACCGTGCCACCGTGGGCGGCAAGCCCGTCGCGTACACCTCGCTGCGCACCACCTACCGCCACGAAGCCGACTCGATCATCGGCTTCCAGATGCTCAACGACCCCGCGTACGTCAAGGACGCCGCCTCCTTCCAGCGGGCGGCGAGCAACATCGACTACGCGTTCAACTGGTTCTACGCCGACTCCCGCACCGCCGCGTACTACAACAGCGGCATGAACCCGGTGCGCGCGGCGGGCGTCGACCCGGCACTGCCGGTGAAGGCCGAGCGGGCCTACGAGTGGCAGGGGTACGACCCGGCCGCCAACACCGCCGCGTACACCCCGTTCGCCGAGCACCCGCACTCCAGCGGCCAGGACTACTACGTCTCCTGGAACAACAAGCAGGCCAAGGGGTATGCCGCCGCGGGCTTCGGGCTCGGCGCGGTGCACCGGGCCGATCTGCTGGACGACCGGGTGGCGAAGCTGGTCGAGGAGGGCGGCGTGACCCGCGCCTCCCTCACCCGGGCGATGGCCCAGGCCGCGGTCACCGATCTGCGCGGCGAGCAGCTGCTGCCCGAACTGCTGAAGGTGATCCGTTCCCGGCCGGTCACCGACCCGGAACTGAACTCCGTCGTGCAGCAGTTGGAGTCCTGGCGGGCGGCCGGCTCGCAGCGCAGGGAGAGCAGTCCCGGATCGCACGCGTACACCTACGCCGACGCGGTACGAATCATGGACGCGTGGTGGCCGAAGCTGGTCGAGGCCGAATTCCGGCCGGGCCTCGGCGACGGGCTGTACGAGGCGCTGACCGCCGACCTCGCCACCGACGAGTCCCCTGCGGCCAGCCATGGACCGAGCGGGGCGCACAGCGGTTCGGCGTTCCAGTACGGCTGGTGGGGCTTCGTGGACAAGGACCTGCGCCGGGTCCTCGGACAGCCCGTCAAAGGACCGCTGGCCAAGGCGTACTGCGGGAACGGCGACCTGGCCGGCTGCCGCGACGCCCTGCTGTCCTCCCTGAAGCAGGCCGCGGCCGAGCCGGCGGCGGAGGTCTACCCGGGCGACGACAACTGCAAGGCCGGCGAGCAGTGGTGCTCGGACGCGATCGTCCACCGGCCGCTGGGCGGCATCGCCCAGAAGTCCGTCCACTGGCAGAACCGCCCGACCTACCAGCAGGTGGTGGAGTTCCCCGCCCACCGGTAGGTCGTCCGCGGACCGTCCGGCCTCCGGGGACGGAACGCGTGCGCCGGGTGGGCCCGGATTCCCGTACCCACCCGGCTCCACCGTGTCACCGGTACTGGAGATACCTCTTGCGGACCGACCGGAACGCGGCGAGGTCCTTCGCCCAGGCCCCGACCACCTCATCCGTGTCCGCCCCCGCGTCGATCATCGTGCGGACCCGGGTGTTGCCGGTGAGCTTGTCGATCCAGTTGTCCGAGCGCCATTCGAACCCGCCCCAGGTCCGCTTCGCCGTCACCAGCAGCGCGATCCCGGTGCGTACCGGGTCGAAGGCCGCACGGTCGTGGACGTGCAGCTGCACCCCGCCGACCGTCTTCCCCTGGAACTTGGAGAACGTCGGCGCGAAGTACGCCTCGCGGAACGCGACCCCCGGCAGACCGACCGCGTTCACGGCCGCCGCCCAGCGGTGGTCGATGCCCTCCGCGCCGAGCAGTTCGAACGGCCGGGTGGTGCCGCGCCCCTCGGAGAGGTTCGTCCCCTCGAACAGGCAGGTCCCCGAGTACACCAGCGCGGTGTCCGGCGTCGGCATGTTGGGGCTCGGCGGCACCCAGGGCAGCCCGGTCGTGTCGAAGAAGTCCGAACGCTTCCACCCCGACATCTTCACGATGCGCAGGTCCACCGGCCGCTTGGCCAGGAACTCCGCGTTGAAGAGCAGCGCCAGCTCGGTGACCGTCATGCCGTGCGCCTGCGCGATCTCCCGCCGGCCCACGAACGTGGCGAAGGCCGGGTCGAGCACCGGGCCCAGCGCCGCCCGCCCGGTCACCGGGTTCGGCCGGTCCAGGACGACGAACCGCTTGCCCGCGAGAGCCGCCGCCTCCATGCAGTCGTACAGCGTCCAGATGTACGTGTAGAAGCGGGCTCCGGCGTCCTGGATGTCGAAGACGATCGTGTCCACACCGGACGCGGTGAAGACATCCGCGAGTGGCTTACCGCTCTTCAAATATGTGTCGTACACCGGGAGTCCGGTCGCCGGATCGTCGTAGCGTCCCTCCGAACCGCCCGCCTGCGCGGTGCCGCGGAACCCGTGCTCGGGCCCGAAGACCGCGACCAGGTCCACCCGCTCGTCCGGGTGCATCACATCGACGATGTGGCGCACGTCGGAGGTGATCCCGGTCGGGTTGGTGACGACCCCGACCTTCTGCCCCTTCAACAGCGCGTAGCCGTCCGCGGCCAGCCGGTCGAAGCCGGTACGGACCCGGCTCTGCCCCTTGCCGGGGGCGGGGGCGGCGCTCGCGCCCCCGGTCCCGGCGGCCGTCGCCGCGAGGGCCCCCACCGCACCGCCGGCGGCCAGCAAACCACGTCTGGACAGGCTCATTCGGCTACCTCCATGATCGCGACCTCTGTCATGGTCACGCACGCTAGCGCGCGTTCAGGCCATACGGAATGAGCCGGACGTGACGGGTGTGACAGGAGTGCCGCCCAAGCGGCGTCAACCTCTTCCCTCGCGACATACCGACTGGTTAGTCTGCCGGTGCAGTCGGCTGAGAGAGGCGGGACCCGATGAGTACGGTGCACGGCGCGGGCGTAGTGGTCACAGGGGCCGGAGGCGGCATCGGGGCCGCCCTGGCCCGCCGGTTCGCCGCGGAAGGCGCGCGGGTCGTGGTCAACGACCTCGACGAGGCCCGGATCGGTCCGCTGGCCGAGGAGATCGGCGCCACGGCCGTCGCCGGTGACGCCTCACGGATCGTGGACGCCGCCCGGGACGCGCTGGACGGCACCGTCGACATCTACTGCGCCAACGCGGGTCTCGCCTCGCCCGGCGACGTCTTCGCCGACGAGGAGGTCTGGGCCGCCGCCTGGGACGTCAATGTGATGGCCCACGTCCGTGCGGCCAGGGCGCTGCTGCCCCACTGGCTGGAGCGCGGCAGCGGCCGCTTCGTCTCGACCGCCTCGGCCGCCGGACTGCTGACGATGATCGGCGCCGCGCCGTACAGCGTCACCAAGCACGGTGCCGTCGCCTTCGCCGAATGGCTCTCGCTCACCTACCGCCACCGCGGCGTCAAGGTCCACGCGATCTGCCCGCAGGGCGTGCGCACGGACATGCTCACCGCCGCCGGATCGGCCGGCGAGCTCGTCCTCGTCCCCGGCGCCATCGAGCCCGAGGCGGTCGCCGACGCGCTCTTCGACGCCATGGCCGAGGACCGCTTCCTCGTCCTGCCGCACCCCGAGGTCGCCGGGTACTACCGGGCCCGCACCAAGGACACCGACCACTGGCTCGGCAACATGAACCACCTCCAGCAGAAGTGGGAGGAGACCGGCGCATGACCGAGTCCATCTACGCGGCCAAGCCCTGGATCTCGCTGCTCAGCGAGGCCCAGCGGGCCCCCGTCAGCCCCGCCGAGACCCTGGTCCACGCCTTCCGCGCCTCCGTCGCACGCAGCCCCGGGCACACCGCGCTCGCCTACTTCGACGGACGCCTGAGCTACCGCGGGACCGACGCGCTCTCCGACGCCGTGGCCGGTCATCTCGCAGCCAGGGGCCTGGAGCGCGGCGACCGCGTCGCGATCATGCTGCAGAACACCCCGCAGTTCGTGCTCGCGCTGCTCGGCGCCTGGAAGGCCGGTGCCACCGTCGTCCCCCTCAACCCGATGTACAAGTCCGGCGAGGTCGGCCACGTACTGAAGGACGCCGAGGTCACCGCGCTGATCTGCGCGGACCGGGCCTGGGAGGCGTATCTGCGCGACACCGCCGCCGACGCCCCGAGCGTGCGGATCGTGCTCACCACCAGCGAGTTGGACCTCCAGACATGCAACGACGCGCGCGTACTCGGCTTCGAGCGCCTGCCCGTCCCCGAGGACGCGGACGATCTGCTCGCCGTCGCGCGGCGCAGCGTCGCAGCGCCCGAGGGACGCGGACCGACCCGTGCCGACGTGGCGCTGATCAGCTACACCTCCGGGACCAGTGGCACACCCAAGGGCGCCATGAACTCCCACGGCAACATCATGGTCAACGCCGAGCGCCAGCGCGCCGGGCACCCCGTCGCCGAGGGCTCTTCCTACTTCGCGCTCGCCCCTCTCTTCCACATCACCGGCATGGTGTGCCAACTGGCCGCCTGCCTCGCCAACGCGGGCACCCTCGTCCTCGCGTACCGCTTCCACCCGGGCGTCGTCCTCGACGCCTTCGCCGAACACCGCCCCGCCTACACGGTGGGCCCGTCGACCGCCTTCATGGCACTCGCCGCCCACCCCGGCGTCACCCCCGAGCACTTCTCCTCCTTCCAGGTGATCTCCTCCGGCGGTGCGCCGCTGCCGCCCGCGCTCGTCGAGAAGTTCCGGGCGGGGTTCGGCCCGTACATCCGCAACGGCTACGGCCTCACCGAGTGCACGGCCCCCTGCGCCTCCGTCCCGCCGGAGCGGGAGGCCCCCGTCGACCCGGCCTCCGGAACGCTCTCCGTCGGCGTGCCGGGCCCCGACACGGTGGTCAGGATCCTCGACGAGAACGGTGCGGAGGTGCCCTTCGGCGAGCAGGGCGAGATCGCGGTCCGCGGGCCGCAGGTCGTCTCCGGCTACTGGCGGCTGCCCGAGGCCACCGCCGCCGCTTTCCCGGACGGCGAACTGCGCACCGGCGACATCGGCTTCATGGACCGGGAGGGCTGGCTGTACGTCGTCGACCGGAAGAAGGACATGATCAACGCCTCCGGCTTCAAGGTCTGGCCGCGTGAGGTGGAGGACGTCCTCCACACCCACCCGGCGGTCCGGGAGGCCGCTGTCGTCGGTGTCCCCGACGCCTACCGGGGCGAGACCGTCCGCGCCTACGTCAGCCTCCGGCCGGGCACCGCGGCCGGAGGCGAGGAACTGGCCGAGTACTGCAAGGAACGACTCGCCGCGTACAAGTATCCGCGCGAGGTCGAGATCCTGGCCGAACTCCCGAAGACGGCGAGTGGGAAGATCCTCAGGCGGGAACTGCGTTCCCCCCGATAGACCGTCTCGGGCACGACGGACCGCTTCACGCACGGTGGTCCGCCCCACGCACAGCACGGATTCGCGCACGGTACGGAAGGAAGGTGGCGGCAATGGCCAAGGCGACGGACGGGGAGACGCCCCCCGTCCCTCAGCGGCTGCTGGCCGCCGCCACCCGGCTCTTCGCCGAGCGGGGCTACGACCGGACCTCCGTCCAGGAGATCGTCGAGGCGGCGGGCGTCACCAAGGGCGCCCTCTACCACTACTTCGGTTCCAAGGAGGACCTCCTCCAGGAGGTCTACGCCCGGGTGCTCCGGCTCCAGCAGGAGCGCCTCGACGCCTTCGCCGACGCCGACGCCCCGGTCGAACAGCGTCTGCGGGACGCCGCCGCGGACGTGGTCGTCACGACCATCGAGAACCTCGACGACGCCTCGATCTTCTTCCGGTCCATGCACCACCTCAGCCCGGAGAAGAACAAGCAGGTGAGGGTCGAGCGACGCCGCTACCACGAGCGCTTCCGGGCCCTGGTGGAGGAGGGCCAGCGCAGTGGAGTGTTCTCCACGGCCACCCCGGCGGACCTGGTCGTCGACTACCACTTCGGCTCGGTCCACCATCTGTCGACCTGGTACCGCCCCGACGGCCCGCTCAGCCAGCAGGAGGTCGCCGACCACCTGGCCGATCTGCTGCTGCGTGCCCTGCGCCCCTGAGAGCCTGTCGGGTGACCTCGGACCGGATGGCGGACGCGGTTTGGTGCGTGCGATTCCGAGGTGGAGGAGGGAGTCGACGCGGAGCGTCGGCGACCGACGACATCGCGGGAAGCGTGCGTGCCGGGGCGTGGCCGCCCGGTCGGAGGTCACCCGACAGGCTCTGAGGGCTCTCCCGTAATCACCCCCGTCCGGGTCGGGCCGGGCTCGCGTCGCCGGTGCCCGGGGCCCGTCCGGTGGTCAGCCGGCCGAGGAGCGCCTCCGCCGCCGGATTGCGCGGGCGGGGCGCCCGCCCCGCGAGCACCACCGTCCGCCGGGGTTCCGGCTGGCGGATGCTGACACACGGCAGTCCCGCGTCCTCACCGATCCGGCGCGGCACGATCGCCACCCCGATCCCGGCCCGTACGAGTTCGACGAGCAGCCGGATCTGGGTGACGTCACAGGTGATCCGGCGCTCCAGGCCGCAGTGCGCGGCCAGCCGCCGCACCGCGGACTCCAGACCGGTGCCCGCGCGGAAGTCCACGAACGGCTCGTCGGCGAGATCCTTGATCAGGGTGCGTCCGGCCGCGGCCAGCCGGTGACCCGGCGCGGTGATCAGCACCAGGTCCTCGAGCCAGGTCGCGAACCCGGCGATGCCATCGGGGAGTTCGGCCGCGTCCGGCGCGACGAAGGCGAGGTCCGGCTCACCGGCCCGCACCCCTGCGACCAGCTCCGGCGTCGTCGCCTCGCGCAGCGAGATCTGTACCCCCGGCCAGAGCCGGTGGTACGCGGCCAGCTCGGACGCCAGGTCCACGCAGGTCAGCGTCTGGATGGTGCCGATACGCACGCGTCCGGTCCAGCCCCGACACGGCGGCCACCGCGTCCCGCCCGGCCTGGGCCCCGGCGAGCACCGAGCGGGCCGACGGCAGCAGCGCCCGGCCCGCCTCGGTCAGGATCACCCGCCGGCCGGTCCGGTCGAACAACTCGGCACCCAGCTCCCGTTCCAGGTTGCGCACGGATGTGCTCGGCGCGGACTGGACGATCAGCTCCGCACGGGCGGCGGTGAACGTGCCGTGCGTGACCACCGCCATGAAGTGGCGGAGCTGGCGAATCTCCATCCATCCACGATATCGATGACAGTCGGCTGAACCATCTGTTGGACCGACCTCCGGAACGGGTCGAAGCTGGTTGTATGACTCACATCCAGCGGTCCGCGCACGTCCCCGCGCTCTGGGCGGCGGCCTACGGCCCGCGCCACGGACCGCCCGTCCGCCTCGCCGCCCGGTGCCTGTTGCGTGTGAGAGCCTTCGCACGCGACCTGGCCCTGGCGGATCACGTGCCGTTCGGCGGCTACTGACGGCGCAGAGGCGAATTCCGTTGGTGGGCCCGTGAACGACCCGGTTAGCATCCGACGGTGAAGACGCCGGGAGACGAACAGTTCCACGACGCCGTCCGCAAGGCCGACGTCGGCCGATTGTCCCGGCTCCTGGACGCGCACGACTGCTCGACGACGGTGCTCGGACAGCTGATCCGGCACGAGGACCCCGGCATGCGTCATCTGGGGGCGGTCCTGCTCACCGAACGCGTCGCCGCGGGTCTCTCCGACGACGCGGAGACGGCCGAACTCGCCGCTCTGCTCCCGGTGTCGCTGATGGGGCCGCCGGAGGCGGATCTCCTCCTGGCAGGGCTCCACGAGCGGCTCGGCCCGCGGCTGAAGGACCGGCCCCGCCCGACCTGGCGCACGGCCGGGCCACCGGTACGGGTGAGGATCGCGTGGCTGCGCGCCGAACTCCTCGTCGAGCCTGCGGTGATCCGTGACGAAGCCCCGGGCGAACTCCTCTACCAGGCGGTACGGGAGGCGGACATCACCGGTGCGCACCGGCCGGCGCGCCTGGTGGGCGAACTGGCGGACAGCGGCGATCCGGTGCTGCAGGCCGAGGCGCTGCGGCTCGCCCGGCAGGGGCTGCACGCCGGACTGCTGGCTCCCGCGCTGGTCCGCGAGGGCCTGATCGGCCTGCTCGGCGCCGACAGCGACCAGGTCGTCGCCGACGCGCTGGGCGAACTCGCCGAGCCGTGGGCGGCGGTGGAGCCGTTGCCGCTGGGACGCCTCACCGCGTTTCTCGCCGCCGGTCCGGTCCGGACGAGCCCCGCGGTGGCCGATGCGGCCCTCACGGCCGCCGCTCGCCATGGCCACAAGGATCTGCTGCGCCGGGCCGTCGCCGATCCGGACCTTCCGCCGCGACTGCGCCGACGGGGCATGGAACTGCTCGGCGATCTGGCGGACCGCGACGACATCGGTGGACTCGTGGCCGTCGCCGCGGACGACCCCCTGTTGTTCGGCGGACCGGCGATGGCCTGTCTGCGCGGACTGCACCGGCGCGGGCACTTCGTGGACGGTCCGGACGTCGCGGCCGTCATCGGCCTGGCCCTGTGCGACCACTCGATTCCGCCCGGAGAGGTCGCGACGATCCTGTACACCTGCCGGAAGCAGGTGTTCGGGCTGCTGACGGAGGCGATCGCCGACGATCCGGGCCGGTCCCGACGGCTCGCCCTGCTGGTGGCCCTGGCCGGGCAGGGCACGGGCGACCTCCCGATCGGCGAGGCGATCACCCGTGCGCTCTCCTCGACCGCCGTCCCCGGTCCGTTCCTCGAAGCGATCCGTGCGCTGCGCCACGCGGACGCCGAGGACGCCGTGCTCGCTGTTCTGCCCTCGGCCCCCGCGGCGGCCCTGGAGGCCCTGGAGGCCATCGGCGGGCAGCGGACGGTACTGGCCCTGCGAGAAGGACTGGGCCTGGGCCCGGCCCGGGACGTCGTCGCGCCCCATCTGCGCGCCGTACGCCACCGTGCTCTCGAACTGCTGTGGCAGCTGACCCGGGACCCGGAGCAACGGCACGATCTCCTCCTGCGCCTGGACCCCGCCGACCTGCCGGCGCGCATCGCGGCCGGCCTCGGCGGCCCGGACGAACGCGAACCGGCCCTGCTGAGCCTTCGTCCGGACCCGGACGAGCCGATGGCGGCGCTCCGCAGGCCGGCGGCCCACGCCGGCCCCGGCACCCTGCCCGTCGTCGCCGATCTGCTGCTGCGCGTCGTGACCGACCTGGCGGCGTCGGCGGATCGGGAACACGGACGGCCGGGCGGTGAGCCCGTGGTGCCGCAGGAGGCCCTGGACGCCGTGCACGCCCTCGGCCGCCGACTTCACGAGAGGGGCGCGATCCGGCCCGTCTGCCTGCTGGACGCGGCGGACGCGCGAGAGGCCGGTCACGCACTCGTCGCGACCACGGCGCTGGATCTGCTGGACCGGCCCGGTCTGTCCGACCGCGAACAGGCGATCCTGCTCGAACTGCTGCGGCGGGCCCCCTGGGCGGGCACCCGCGCCCGGGTGCACCGGTTGCTGCGCCACCGCGACCGGCATGTGCGCAAGCACGTCATCGCCCTGCTCGCCCGCGACGCCGACGGCGAGGACGCACAGGCGTTGTCGGCCGGCCTGATCGCGCTCACCACCGCCCAGGACATCCAGACCGTCCGGCAGGCCCTCCTGGCCCTCGGCCACGCACGGGCCCACTGGGCGTCCACCGCGATCGCCGCCTGTCTCGGCCGTCCGAACATGAACATCAAGAAGACCGCCGCCGAGGCACTGGTCCGCGCGGGCACCCCGGCGGCACTGCCCGAACTGCTCTTCCGGCTCGGGCACCACGACAACCCGGGGCTGCGTGGAGCGCTCGTCGCCGCCCTGCGCGCCGTCCTCGGCGACGCCTACGCGGCGACACTCCTCGCCGCCGCCGAGCACAGCCGGGACGACCGTACCCGCGCACTGCTGCTGGTGGGGCTCGACGGCGCGCTCACGGCCCGGTCGGTCCTCGCGCTGGACGACCAGGCATCACCGGTGGCGGCCGGCCTGCTCTCCCTGGTGGCCGAGGGGCGGGTGGGTCTGGCCTCCGGAGAGGTGAGGGAACTGGCGGTACCGCTGGCCAGGCACGGGATCACCGCATCGCCCGACGGCCGACGGCCGGTGGCGGACACCGCGGCGGAGCGTGACATCAGGGCGCTGATGGAAGGCGGTTGGAGCCCCTCGGTGGCGCTGCGCGTCGTGGAACGGGACGCGCCGCCGTGCCCCGAGCGGCTGAACGACCTGCGGCCGATGCTCGCCGACTGGCTCCGCCTGGCCGGTTCCCGGCCCGCAGTGCGGGACAGGGCGGTGCGGTTCGCGCTGCGTGTCTGCCCCGCACCCCGCACGGCCGGGGAACTGGTGGTGTTCGCCCGGTCCACCCCGGTCCTGCTCGACGCGCTCGCGGACGCCCGGGACGAGGACCGGCACGACCTGCTCGCGGTACTCGAAGCGGTCGCGCCGGAACTGACGGCGGCCGGCCGGCCGGTCGTCGTCGCCGCGATACGGGCCCTGCGCCCCGCACCCGCGACGCCCGGCCGGTCCACGCTGACGCTGCTGCGCGGCCTCGGCGCGGTACTGGTCCGCACCGACCTCGACCAGGCACTGGCGTCGGCCCGGCTCGACGCCGCCCCCCGGCGGGCCGGGACCGCCGTGCTGAGGGAGGCGTTCGCGGTCCCCGAGTCCGCCACCGCGGGCATGTCGGCCCGGGCGCGGGCATGGCGGGCGGCGCTGGACGCCACGGTGCGGGACCCCGGCGCACTGGAGGAGTTCCGCCGACGGGACGACGGCACGGTCGGCTCACGGGACCGGCTGAACGCGCTGATCGAGGTCCACCACGGCGCGGCCCCCGACGTCCGGGCCGCGCTGCTCGACTGGATGACGGCGCTCCAGCCCCTCGACGCACCGCCCTGGACCATCGTGGAGACCGCCCGCGCCCCCACGCCGCCGCCCCGGCAGGTGCATGTCGACGATCTCGACCAGCCCCGCTCGACCGCGTTGCGGGAACGCCTGCTGGACATGCTGGAGTCGACCCGCCCGGAACGCAGGGAGACCGCCGCCCTGGCACTGGCGAAGTGGCCCGAGCCCGAGACCCGGCTGCCGGTGCTTCGCGCGTTCCTCCGGGGGCGCGTCGACATACCCGTCGGCGCCGACCTCGCCCGCGCACTGGATGCCGTCGGCGAGGCGGAGCTCAGAGGGGACGACATCCTGCGCGACCGGGTGGCTCTCGTGGCCTCGAAGCTCGACCCGTGGGCACTGGAACCGCTCGTACCACTGCTGCTGGAGTGGTGGGAACAGGCTCCGCCCACCGCCGGACCCGCGATCGGCCACACACTGCGCGCATACCCCGCCGACGCGCTCGCCAGGGCACTCGGCGACCGTCTCGACGCCGGGGCCTGGGGCTTCCTGGACCTGCTCCTCGGCCGCGGACTGCTGCGGACCCCGGCGCTCACGCGGACCTGTCGCCGGCTTCGCGCCGAGGGACGCGACGAACTCGCGGACCGGCTCCTGCTCGTCGACGGTCCGCTGCGCGCCCCGGACGCCGTCCCGCGGGACGAGGCGGCTTCGGCAGCGCTCCGCGATCGAGCCGCTGCCGCGCCCGCCGGAGCCCCGCGCCGCCCGTCCCGGCGGGAACTGCTCGATCTGGCCCGAACCGGTACTCCGGAACAGATGGGCCGGGCCCTCACGGAACTGGCCGAGGCGCATGCGGGCCCGGCGCCGGACGAGGATCCCGGACTGCGCGATCTGCTCGCGGAGTTGCTGACCCATCCCCGGGTCGGGGTCCGTCTGCGTGCCCACCGCGCCTCACGGACGATGCTGGACCGGCGGACCCACCTGGGTCACACGATGCTCCTGCTGGACGACCCCCGTCCGGACGTGACGCGCACGGCGATCCGCACGCTCTGCCACGCCGGCTGGGAGCCCGCGATCCCCGCCGTGACGGCACTGCTCGCGCACCCGCACCCCGTCGTGCGCAGGACGGCGGCCGAGGGGCTGGCCGGGATGGGGGCGGCGGCGATCCCGGCCCTCCGCAGGGCCGCCGCCCGCGCCCGCCCCGACAGACGCTCCCTCTACACCGACGTCCTCGACCGGATCGGACGATCGGGCCCGTACGGCAACACCCCGGACCCGTCCGGCGGCGACGCGAGGCGGTCCGGCAACGACCGGAGCCCACGCGGGGATTGAGGACGATCGGTCACGAAGGGGCCCGGCGCCGAGCGCCGGGCCCGTCCGGCGATCGCGGACCGGGCGGCAACCGGGCGGGCCCCCGCACACCCCGCGCCGGGCCACCGCCTACATGTACCGCTTGATCTCGCGCCGTGCCAGCGACCGCTGGTGGACCTCGTCCGGTCCGTCCGCCAGCCGCAGCGTCCGCGCCGCCGCCCAGAGTTCGGCCAGCGGGAAGTCCTGGCTGACGCCGCCCGCGCCGTGCAGCTGCACGGCCCGGTCGAGGATGTCGACCACGGCACGCGGAGTGGCGATCTTGATGGACTGGATCTCCGTGTGCGCGCCCCGGTTGCCCACCGTGTCCATCAGCCACGCCGTCTTCAGGACGAGCAGCCGCAACTGTTCGACCGTGACCCGCGCGTCCGCGATCCAGTTCTGTACGACGCCCTGCTGGGCGAGCGGCTTGCCGAAGGCCGTACGGGACACCGCCCGCCTGCACATCAGCTCGATCGCCCGCTCGGCCATGCCGATCAGGCGCATGCAGTGGTGGATGCGGCCCGGCCCCAACCGGGCCTGGGCGATGGCGAAGCCGCCGCCCTCCTCGCCGATCAGGTTCGCGGCGGGCACCCTTACGTCCGTGAGAACGACCTCGGCGTGACCGCCGTGGTAGTGGTCCTCGTAGCCGTACACCCGCATGGCGCGCCGCACTTCGAGGCCGGGGGTGTCGCGCGGGACCAGGATCATCGACTGCTGGCGGCGGACGTCGGCGCCGCCGGGGTCATCGGCGGTCGCTGTCTTGCCCATCACGATGAAGATCCGGCAGTCCGGGTTCATCGCCCCGGAGATGTACCACTTGCGGCCGTCGATGACGTAGTCCTCGCCGTCCCGCACGATGCGGGTCTCGATGTTGGTCGCGTCCGACGAGGCCACTTCGGGCTCCGTCATCGCGAAGGCCGAGCGGATCTCCCCGGCGAGCAGCGGCTCCAGCCACTGCTTCTTCTGCTCTTCGGTGCCGAACTGGAAGAGCACCTCCATGTTTCCGGTGTCCGGGGCCGCGCAGTTGAGTGCGGTCGGGGCCAACTGCGGGGAACGGCCGGTGATCTCGGCGAGCGGTGCGTACTGGAGATTGGTCAGCCCGGCACCGTACCCGGCGTCGGGGAGGAAGAGGTTCCACAGCCCCTGCCGTCGCGCCTCGGCCTTGAGGTCCTCGACGATCCGCGGGGTGTCCCACGGGGAGGCCAGCTGTGCGCGCTGTTCGTCCGCGATCCTCTCGGCCGGGTGGACATGCTCGTCCATGAAGGTGAGCAGCTTGGCGCGCAGCTCCTCGGTACGGGCGTCGAAAGCGAAGTCCATGGGGGTGATCAGCCTTCCTGGAGGGTCGTGAGGCCGTGCTCGATGAAGACGGGGACGAGGTCGCCGATGCGGTCGAAGCCGGTGCCGACGGTCCGGCCCAGGGTGTAGCGGTAGTGGATGCCCTCCAGGATCACGGCGAGCTTGAACCAGGCGAACGCCGTGTACCAGGAGATGGCGGAGGTGTCCCGGCCGGAGCGCGCGGCATAGCGCTCGATCAGTTCGGCGGGAGCGGGGTGGCCGGCCGCGCCGCTGGTGGTGGAGACCGGGGACTTCTCCAGGCCGAGGTCGGAGCTGTACATCACCAGCAGGCCGAGATCGGTCAGCGGGTCGCCGAGCGTCGACATCTCCCAGTCGAGGACGGCCTTGATCCGGTCGTCGGAGCCGATCAGGACGTTGTCCAGGCGGTAGTCGCCGTGTACGACGGTGGGTGCGGGGGAGCCGGGCAGCTCACGGCCGAGCGCGGCGTGCAGCGCGTCGATGCCGGGCAGTTCGCGGTTGCGGGAGGCGTCCAGCTGCTTGCCCCAGCGGCGCAGCTGCCGATCGAGGAAGCCCTCGGGGCGGCCGAAGTCGCCGAGCCCGACGGCCCCGGGGTCCACGGCGTGCAGTTCGACCAGGGTGTCGACGAGGCCGAGGACGGCCTCCCGGGTGCGTGCGGCGCCCAGCGGGGAGAGCTGCTCGGTCGTGCGATAGGGGGTGCCCTCGACGTACTCCATGACGTAGAAGGGCGACCCGGTCACCGAGTCGTCCTCGCAGAGGAGCACCGGTTCGGGCACCGGAACGGCCGTCGGGTGCAGGGCGCTGATGACCCGGTGCTCGCGCTTCATGTCGTGCGCGGTGGCCAGCACATGACCCAGCGGCGGCCTGCGGACGACCCAGCGGCCGGCACCGTCCGTGACGACGTACGTCAGGTTCGACCGGCCGCCCTCGATGAGCCGGGCTTCGAGCGGTCCGTGCACCAGGCCCGGCCGCTCGCGGTCGAGATGTCCGCGCAGCCGGTCGAGGTCGAGACCTGGCGGGTGGACTGGGCTCATCGTGCACACCTCCGGGGTGAAAGACGGTCGGTGTTCATGATGCCGACCAGTCGGTATGTCGTCCAGCGAACTGCCCGGATCCGGTGGAGGGACTTCGGCCCGGCGCGGCCCGGCGTCTGGTGTCGAGTCGCATCCCTGAATATGGTTCATGTATGAAACCAGATCTCCTGATCGAAGATGTCCGGCTGACTCCGATCCTGATAGCCGACCCGCCCCTGCTCAACACCCAGGGCGTGCACCAGCCGTACACCCCGCGGCTCATCGTGGAAGTCGTCACTCGCGGGGGAGCGACCGGTGTCGGAGAGACGTACGGGGACGGCAAGTACCTCGAACTCGCCCGGCCGCTCGCCACCGCCCTCGTCGGACGCCCGGTCAGCGATGTGAACGGCCTGTTCGCACTGGCCGAGGCGGTGTGCGGTGATTCACGCGCGGCCGACGAGCGTGTCGACGCGGGCGGTCTGCGCGGCGTCCAGACCGCCGACAAGCTCCGGCTCTCCGTCGTCTCCGGCTTCGAGGTCGCCTGCCTGGACGCGCTGGGCAGGTCCCTCGGCCTGCCCGTGCACGCCCTGCTCGGCGGCAAGCTCCGCGACGACGTCGAGTACAGCGCGTACCTCTTCTACCGCTGGGCCGCTCACCCCGAGGGCGGCGAACCGGACGACTGGGGCGCCGCCGTCGACCCGGCCGGAGTCGTCGCCCAGGCCCGGCGCTTCGCCCGCGAGCACGGTTTCACCTCCTTCAAGCTCAAGGGCGGCGTTTTCGAACCCGACCGGGAGATCGCCGCGATCCGCGCGCTGGCCGAGGAGTTCCCCGGCCGACCGCTGCGCCTCGACCCCAACGGTGCCTGGTCGGTCGCCACCTCGCTGTACGTCGCCGAGCAGCTGAGGGACGTACTCGAATACCTGGAGGACCCGGCGAGCGGCACGGACCGGATGGCCGAGGTCGCCGCCGCCACCGACGTACCCCTCGCCACCAACATGTGCGTGACGACCCTCGCCGAGGTCCCGGAGGCCTTTGCCCGCGGCGCCGTCCAGGTGGTCCTCTCCGACCACCACTACTGGGGCGGGCTGCGCCGCACCCGCGAACTGGCCGGGATCTGCCGCACCTTCGGCGTCGGACTCTCCATGCACTCCAACACCCACCTCGGCGTCAGCCTCGCCGCGATGACGCATGTGGCGGCCACCGTCCCCAATCTCGACTACGCCTGCGACAGCCACTACCCCTGGCAGACGGAGGACGTCATCACCACCCGCCACGTCTTCCGGGACGGCCGGCTCACCGTCTCCGACGCGCCCGGACTCGGCGTGGAGCTCGACCGCGATCGGCTGGCCGTGCTGCACCGGCGCTGGCTCGACGACGACGGCACGATGCGCGAGCGGGACGACGAGGCCGCGATGCGCAAGGCCGAGCCCGGTCGACGCGCCCCCTCGGTCCCGCGCTGGTGACGGAGCGGTTCCCCGGGGCGCCCACGGCCTGAGTTGCGGGTGCCCCGGCCCGCGTCGAGGGTCGATACATGAAGGCGATCAGCTACAGCAGCTACGGCGGGGCCGAGGTCCTGGAGTACGGGGAACGGCCCGATCCCAAGGTCGGTCCCGACACCGTCCTGGTGAAGGTGCGGGCCGCGGCGGTCAACCCGGTCGACTGGAAGGCCCGTGAGGGCCACCTCGACTCCGGTCTGGACGCCGTGTTCCCGGTGATTCCGGGCTGGGACGTGTCCGGTGTCGTGGTGCAGCCCGGCATCGCCGTCGACGAGTTCGCGGTCGGCGACGAGGTGATCGGCTATGTGCGGGAGGACTTCCTCTGCCGCGGTACGTTCGCCGAGTACGTCGCCGCACCCGTGCGCACCCTCGCCCGCAAGCCGCTGAGCCTGAGCTTCGAGGAGGCGGCGGGCCTGCCCCTGGCCGGCCTCACCGCGTACCAGGTGCTGCACCGCGCCCTGCGGATCCGGGACGGCGAGACGGTGCTCGTCCACGCGGCGGCGGGCGGCGTGGGCTCGCTCGCCGTCCAGCTCGCCCGCCACATGGGCGCCCGTGCGATCGGCACCGCGAGCGAACCCAACCACGACCATGTCCGGGCGCTCGGCGGGGAGCCGGTCGCCTACGGGGAGGGCCTCGCCGACCGGCTGCGGGCACTGGCCCCGGACGGTGTCGACGCGGCGTTCGACACCGTCGGCGGGGAGGCGCTCCGCGTCAGCGCCGAAGTGCTGAGGCCCGGCGGCCGGCTGGCCTCCATCACGGACGCCGAGGTCCTCTCCTACGGCGGCCGCTACGCCTTCGTACGCCCGGACGCCAAGGATCTCGCCCACCTGGCCGAACTGGCCGAGCAGGGCGTCGTCACGGTCCATGTGGACCGGGTCTTCCCCCTGGAACGGGCGGCGGACGCCCACCGGCTGAACGAGCAGGGGCGCACCCGGGGAAAGATCGTCGTCACCGTCCCCTGGGAGACGCCGGAGCTCTGACCGCTCCGGGGTGCCGGGCCCCGGAACTCAGAACAGCGTGGCCGCGGCGAACACCGCGAGCGCGACCGTGCACGCCGCCGCGGTCAGCGCGCCGGGCGCCGGGAGCGGCCGCGGCCGTGCGGTCCTCATCCCCAGCACCCGCCGGTGCGCCACGATCAGGAAGCCCAGCCAGGCCAGCGCGCTCAGCGACACGGCGAGGATCCCGACCGGTGTCGCGCCGCCGCGCAGCGCCTGCCGGACCGCCAGCAGCGCGACCACCGTGCAGGACAGCGTCGTACGTCGCCACGCCAGCCTGGTCCGCTCGGGCTGCAGCCCGGGATCGCGCCCGCCGTCCGTCACCGGCCCTCCCAGCCGAAGAGGACCACCACCACCATCGCCACGGCGACGACGGCGACCGCGAGACCCAGCAGCGACGGGAACCGGGAGACCGGCAGATCCTCCCCCCGTCGCATCGCCCGCTCGCACCGCACCCAGTGATTGACCGCCCGCAGCGCGCACAGCACACCGGCCGCCAGCAGCGCCAGCGCCAGCCCCGCCCGTATGCCCCACGCCAGCTCCGGCAGGAACTGGTCGACCGCGAAACCACCGCCGATCAGCGCGAGTGCCGTACGGATCCAGGCGAGGAAGGTGCGCTCGTTGGCGAGCGAGAACCGGTAGTCGGGGGTGTCGCCCTCTTCGCGGACGCGCTGCGGCGCGAACCAAAGGCGCAGGCTCTGTACGAAATCGTTCACGCGTGAACCCTACGATCCGGTGGACGACGGAGAGCGGATCAGCGAGCGGCCGGCCTCAGGAGGCTGTTCCGCCCGCCCGGAAGGCGCGCAACCGGTGGTACGTCTCCAGACCGTCCGGCACCCACTCCCAGTCGCCGAGGCGTGCCGCGAGCTCCGCGTCGGTGAGGTAGGTGTGCCAGGCGACCTCCTCCGCCTGCGGGTTCACCGGCAGCTCGCACCGCACCTGGTAGACGTGGCTCCACCAGGAGTGCTCCGCGCTCTCGTAGAGGAACTTGAACAGTGGCTCGGGGCGGGGGAGGCCGAAGACGCCCAGCTCCTCCTCGGCCTCCCGCAGTGCCGCTTCGTCGTACGACTCGCCCGCCCCGACCACCCCGCCGACGAACATGTCGTAGTGGGACGGGAAGACCAGTTTGGTAGGGGTCCTGCGGTGCACGAACAGCCGGCCCTCGGGGTCACGGACCTCGATGAAGACGCAGCGATGGCGAAGGCCCCGCGCGGTTGCCTCGCCGCGCGGGGCCTGCCCCACCACCACGTCGTTCTCGTCGACGATGTCCAGGATCTCGTCAGAAGGAGTCATGCCGGAAGGAGTCATGCCGGAAGGAGTCATGTCCCCCATCCAACATCGGACCACCGGTGGTGATCACTGACCCATGACGTACTTCACGGTCGGGCCCGTGGTCCAGCCGCCGTCCACGGCCAGCTCGGCACCGGTGATGTACGAGGCGGCGTCCGAGAGCAGGAAGGCGACCGCCTCCGCGATCTCCGTGGCCTCACCGACGCGGCCCATCGGGGTGTTCGGGTAATTGCCGTCGCCCTGCTGAATGCCGACGGACGCGGTCATCGGCGTGTGGACCATGCCCGGGTGCACGGAGTTCACCCGTATCTTCGCCGGGCCCAGCTCCACCGCGCCGACCTTCGACAGACCGCGGACACCCCACTTCGAGGCACCGTAGCTGGAGGTCAGGGCGAGGCCCATCAGCCCGGCGGCCGAGGAGATGTTGACGATCGAACCGCCGCCGTTCTCCTTCATCACCGGGATCACCGTCTTCATGCCGATGAAGACGGCCGTCAGGTTGATGTCGATGACCTTGCGGAAGTGCTCGACCGTCTCGGTCTCCAGCGGCTGACCGGTCGATACGCCGGCGTTGTTGACCAGGCCGTCGATCCGCCCGAACTCGGCGACGGCGAACTCGGCGACGCGCTCCCAATCCGTCTCGGAGGTCACGTCGTGGTGGAGGAAGCGGGCCCGCGCCCCGAGCGCGGCTGCGGTGGCGGCGCCCTCCTCGTCGAGCACATCGGTGATCACGACATCGGCGCCGCGCGCCACGGCGAGACGGGCGGCCTCGGCGCCGAGGCCGCGGGCGCCGCCGGTGATGACGACGGTCTTGTCGCTGAGCTTGTTCTGGTCGGTCATGACACGGTCCTTCGTGTGGTGCGGGTGATTCACGCGTCGCCCGGTACGGGCGCGTGCAGGAAAGCGGTGGTGGTCTCGACGAGATCGGCGAGGAAGAACTCCTCGCCGGTCAGCGACCGGGTGCCGTCCAGGCCCTGGCGGGCGCGGTCGGCCAGCGCCGCGCCGATCAGGGTGAGCGCCAGATCCAGACGCTCCAGGCGCACGGGTCCGGGCAGAGCGCCGAGGCAGTCCCCGACGCGTCCGATGAGCCGCCCGTAGGCGGTGCCGTCCAGGGCGGCGTGCAGCCGGCCGGTCCGCAGCCCGGTCTCGTGGCTGAGCTGCGCCGAGATCCGCAGGCAGCGGCGGCCCCGGTCGTCGGCGAGCAGGCTCGCCTCGGCCGTCACCAGCGCGGTGAGCAGTTCCCGTACACCGCAGTCCGCGGCCAGTTCGTCGAGCAGCGGTGCGATCACCCGTTCGGTACGGGCCTGCCGCCCCTCCATCACCGCGTCGAGCAGCCCGGCCCGGGAGCCGAAGTGGTACTGGACCGCGGAGGGGTTGCTCTGCCCCGCGAGTCGGACGATGTCCCGCAACTGGGCGCCGTCCGTGCCCTGCGCGGCGAAGACCTCCTCGGCCGCGCGGATCAGCTTGCCCCTGGTCTCTGTCCCTGACGTTCTCGCCATGGGGGCCACTCTAATGCTGGCCATTATTAATAACCAGGGTGGTCACCCCTCTGTGACCGGACAGACGTCGCTCAGTTCGGCTGGAGGCTCTTCTCCCGGCGTCCGCCCACGGGCCCCTCCGGCATCGCCGGATGCAGTCCCAGCAGGACGATCCCGACGACGATCGCCGCGAGGCCGGCTGCCTGCCAGGCCAGCGCGCCGGCGTCGGTGCGCAACCGGTCGCCGAGGAAGCCGACCCCGCAGGCGATGCCGGCCAGTGGCTGGGACGCGGTCAACGGGGGCAACGAGACCCGCAGCGGGCCCGTCTCGAACGCGCTCTGCACCAGCAGCAGCCCCGTCACCCCCAGCACCACCACCCCGTACGGCTGCCACGACGTCACCAGTTCCATCCAGCCCCCTGCGGACAGGTGCTGGCCACTGAGCCGGGTGAGGGCGTCCTGGAGTCCGTACAGCAGTCCGGCCGCCACCGCGAGCAGCGCCGGGGCGGCCCCGGACTGCGAGCGCTTGGCGAAGGTGGTGAGCAGCAGGGCCGCGCCCACCACCGCGCCGATCACCAGCCAGTGCCGCAGCGGATCGGTCACCGCCTCGCCGCCCCTGGGCTCGCCCGCCAGCAGAAACGCGGTGACCCCGCCGGCCAGCAGCCACAGCCCGGACCAGCCCTGGCGGCCGAGCCGCTGCCCGGTGCGATGGCGCGACAGGGCCATCGCGAAGAGCAGGTTGGTGGCGAGCAGGGGTTCGACGACGGACACCTCGCCCTTTCCCAGAGCCAGGGCGCCCAGCACCATGCCGCAGACCATCAGCCCGATACCGGCCAGCCAACTCCGTACCCGCATGAGGTCCAGCAGCAGCCGGAAGGAGAGATAGTCGCTCCTCGGCGCGTGGGAAGCGGCGTCCTGCTGGAGGACGAAGCCGAACCCCAGACAGCAGGCGGCACTCACGGCGAGTACGAGAACCAGCACCGACACGCTTCTACCTCAAGTCAGGTCAGAAGTGGGTGATTCGTATCGACGATAGCGCCTGCGCCCCAAGGGTGCGGCCGGAGTGCCGCCGACCGGGCGGTTGACGCCGCAGCGGCCGGTGCAGAGGATCTGACGCACGAGTAACTTCCGGCGTCCGAGCCGGACCGCCCTCGTGGCCGTGACCGGATCGCCCCGAAAAGGATGGAACCCATGGCGTACGACGCTGATGTGATCGTTGTCGGGGCAGGGCTCGCGGGGCTGGTGGCCACCGCCGAGCTGGTCGACGCGGGCCGGTCGGTGATCCTGCTCGACCAGGAGCCCGAACAGTCGATCGGAGGCCAGGCGCACTGGTCCTTCGGCGGCCTCTTCCTCGTCGACTCGCCCGAGCAGCGCCGGCTGCGCGTCAAGGACAGTCATGAACTGGCCCTCCAGGACTGGCTCGGCACGGCGGGCTTCGACCGTGAGGAGGACCGCTGGCCACGGGAGTGGGCCGAGGCGTACGTCGACTTCGCCGCCGGCGAGAAGCGTTCCTGGCTGTACGCCCAGGGGCTGCGGCTCTTCCCCGTCGTCGGCTGGGCGGAGCGCGGCGGCTACGACGCGAACGGCCACGGCAACTCCGTGCCCCGCTTCCACATCACCTGGGGCACCGGTCCCGGCGTCGTCGCCCCCTTCGAGCGCCGGGTCCGCGCGGGCGTCGCCAAGGGCCTCGTCCAACTGAAGTTCCGACACCGGGTCACCGGCCTCGGCCGCACCGCGGGCACCGTCGACACGGTGACCGGCGAGATACTGGAGCCGAGCGCGGCCGCCCGCGGCACCGCGTCCAGCCGGGTGACGGCCGGCACCTTCGAGCTGAGGGCCCAGGCGGTGATCGTCACCTCCGGCGGCATCGGCGGCAACCACGACCTCGTACGCAAGCAGTGGCCCGGCCGGCTCGGCACCCCGCCCGCGAAGATGCTCTCCGGCGTCCCCGCCCATGTCGACGGACTCATGCTCGGCATCGCCGAGGAGGCCGGCGCCCACCACATCAACCGCGACCGGATGTGGCACTACACCGAGGGCATCGAGAACTGGAACCCGATCTGGGCCAGGCACGGCATCCGGATCCTGCCGGGGCCGTCCTCGCTCTGGCTGGACGCCCACGGCAAACGGCTGCCGGTCCCGCTCTTCCCGGGCTTCGACACCCTCGGCACCCTCGAACACATCATGAGGTCCGGCCACGACCACACCTGGTTCGTCCTCGACCGGAAGATCATCGGCAAGGAGTTCGCGCTCTCCGGCTCCGAGCAGAATCCCGACCTGACCGGGAAGTCCGTCCGCGACGTGATCGGCCGGGCCCGCGCGGACGTACCGGCCCCGGTGCAGGCGTTCATGGACAACGGGGTGGACTTCGTCGTCGAGAAGGACCTCGGCGCGCTGGTCCGCGGGATGAACGCGCTCACCGACGAACCGCTGATCGACGAGGCCGGACTTCGCCGCGAGATCACCGCGCGCGACCGCGAGATCGCCAACCCCTTCACCAAGGACCTCCAGATCACCGCGATCCGTGGGGCCCGCGCCTATCTCGGCGACAGGCTGATCCGTACGGCGCCGCCGCACCGCATCCTGGACCCCGAGGCCGGTCCGCTGATCGCCGTGCGGCTCAACATCCTGACCCGCAAGTCGCTCGGCGGGCTGGAGACGGATCTGTCCTCCCGGGTGCTCACCGAGGACGGCACGCCCTTGCCCGGCGTGTACGCGGCGGGGGAGGCGGCCGGGTTCGGCGGCGGCGGGATGCACGGCTACCGCTCGCTGGAAGGGACCTTCCTCGGTGGCTGCATGTTCTCCGGCCGCGCGGCGGGCCGGGCGGCGGGCCGGGCGGTGGGGTAGGGCACGCGCATCCCTGGAGCCCCGGCTTCCGGAACCTCCCGGCTCACTGGGCATCGGCCGGGTGGGGGCCCTCACCCATTCCCTGGTCCGAGCAGGGTTACCGGGACCTCGAAGTGAGCAGATACCGTCATCTGAATGATCTCAATCGTGTTGATCATCACGCCGTGATGACCGAACGTATGAGCTAGCGTTCCGAAGCGTGATCAAGAACTCGCTCTCCTCCGACCAGGCAGCTTCAACCGCTGCGGCGCTGAAACGGGCGCTGTTCGGCGAACAAATGGAGCAATTCCACGAGCCCTGGCGCAAGCTGTTCAGTACTGAACCGTTCCGGTTCAGGGAAGGGCTGTCGCCCGACGAACGCGCCGCGCTGTCCTACGAGCGTTTACACCTGATCAACGACGCACTCGACAGCCCCGAGGACTTCGTGGTCGACGTGGAACGACTCGCGGCACTCCACGAGTGGGTCGGCCCGGTGGACGCGGGACTCGGAACAGTGGCGAGCATCCACTACAACCTCTTCCTCGGCAGTCTCCTCGACCACACGGCGGGCCCGGACCGTGATCTGCGGGAGTTCGCCGAGCTGCGGCGTACGGGAACGTTCCTGTGCACGGAGGCGGGGCACGGCAACAGCGCCGCGCAACTGGAGACCACCGCCACGTACGAACGGACCACCGGCGAGTTCGTGCTGAACACCCCTCATGCGGCCGCCCGCAAGTTCATGCCGAACACCAGCCCCACCGGCGGTCCCAAAACCGCTGTCGTCGCCGCCCGCCTCATCGTGGACGGCAAGGACCAGGGCGTCTTCCTGTTCCTCACTCCGCTCAGCGACGACGCCGGGCTCCCGATGCCAGGGGTCGAGATACGCAGGCTGCCGCAGACGGCAACTGCCCCCGTCGACCACTGCGTCACGTCCTTCGACCATGTCCGGCTGCCGCAGGAAGCGCTTCTGCAGTCCGATCACGGAGCTCTCACACCGGAAGGCGTCTTCACCAGTTCGATCGGCAGCCCCCGCAAGCGCTTCCTGCGCTCCATCGGCCGCGTCACGACCGGCAAGCTCTGTATGAGCGGTTACAGCCTCGGTGTCACGCGCCACGCGCTCGCCGTGGCCGTACGGCACGCCCACACGAGGCAGACTTCCGGCGTGTCGGCCCGTGGCAGCGTTCCGCTGTTCGCCCACCGCAGCCACCACACTCCACTCCTCGACGCCATCGCCACCACCTACGCCGCGACGCTCCTGCACCGCGCCGCGGTACGGCAGTGGGCGCAGGCAACGGAATCGGAGCGGGAGAACGGTGAGCGGTTCGCAGCCATAGCCAAGGGCTGGATCACCTGGCGGGCCCGCGCCGTCATGACCGAGTGCCGCGAACGCTGCGGTGCGCAGGGGCTCTTCCTGGCCAACGGAATCGCGGGCCAGTTGGCAGCCAACGAGGGAACCATCACGGCGGAGGGCGACAACCTCGTCATCTGGGTCAAGGCGGCCGGCGAGATGCTCCTCGGGCACTTCACTCCGAAGGCGTCCCATGACGCGGCGCCCGAGGACCGCGAGCTCGACGATCCGGTCTTCCTCCAAGACCTGCTGGCGGACATCGAGCGCATCTGGCATCAGCGTGCGCGTACGCGTCTGCGCAGCGGAAAGGCCGGCGACCCGCTCAACCGATGGAACACCACCGTCACACCGGCTCTGGAACTGGTCGACGCCTACGCACACCGCCAGGCCGCACAAGCCCTGCTGGATGCCGCCGCCCAGGCTGCTCATCCCGAGGCGGCGCGCCAACTACGCTTGCTGCACCGTCTGTTCACCCTGCGCCGCGTCGCGGCCCACAGTGGAGATCTGCTCGCGGAGGGGCGCCTGACCAGTGATCAGGTGAGGCAACTCCCCGACGCGGCCGAGCGTGTCGTCGAGGAGCTCGCACCCCAGGCCGTGACCCTCACGAACGGATTCGCCGTCGTGGACGAGGTTCTCCTCGATCACCCGATCAACCGTCCTGAAGGGCTCGAAGGCAGTCCGCCGGCCCTGTGAGAGCCTTCGCGGACCGGTCGGCAGAGGGCCGATTCGGCGCGGTGGGGGGGGGGGGCGGGGGGGCCGCCCCCCCCCGGGGGGGGGGCGGCCCCCCCCCCCCCCCCCCCGGGCGCCGCCCCCCCCCCCCCCCCCCCCCCCCCCCCC
>NZ_JBIURS010000006.1:154540-397405 GCF_044740965.1 Streptomyces sp. NPDC088252
GGGGCTGTGGGGGGTGGCGGGGGGGTGGCGGGGGGGGGGGGGGGGGGGGGGGGCGGCGGCCGCCCCCCCCCCGCCGGGGGGGGGGGGCGCCCCCCCCCCCCCCCCCCCACCGCGGGTGCCGCCTTCGCCCGCACCGGCCGTCCCGGCACCGTCGCCCCACCCCTGACCTGCCACGAGATCCCCGCCCCGCGGCCGTAGGGGCCCGACCGGGTCCCGCCTACCGTTCCGCCGCGCCCACGACGGGATCGAGCAGTTCGACGACCCGGAACCGTTCGGCGACGACCATGGTGTCGTCGTCGACCGTGAACTCCGGGTCGCCGAGTGCCTCCCGCATCTCCTGGCTGTGCCAGAACTTCTCGTGCCCCGCACGCCACTGGGCCACCGAGGTGTCGCCCTCGCCCTCGTCGATCGCATGCTGAAGATCGATGTCCCCGAGGCGTAGCACCCGCACCTCCGTCACCTCCAGCACCGCGATCTCCCGGCCGTCCGAGTCGATCAGCGCGGACCGCTCACCCACCGGGGGCAGCTCCTCCTTCTCCGCCTCGTACTCCGCGAGCAACCCGGTCGTCGACACCTTCTCACCGGCGAGCACCGCCCCCACCAACCGGTCGCGCAGCGGCCCGGGGAAGGTGAGCAGAAAAGGCTTGAGAGGTTCACGGTTCGACATGGCACCAAGTCTGACATGTTCGACCGGGCGCGGCGCCGGGACGCGCCCCCGATCGGGGGTCGTCAACTGTGTGGTGAAAGGGCTGAGTTGGCATCGGGCGCGTGGTAGGCGCCCGGGGCCCCGGCGCTCGCGATCGCGCCGGCCGGGCACATGGCGAAGGCGCTCGCCGACCCGGAGGCATGCCGTGGCATGCGTACCGGGTCGGTCGAGCGCCATCGGGCACGGTCCCGGCACGCGCCGTGGGGGGAGGACCGTGCGGGCAGCCGCTCGCTAGAGGACCAGCGACAGCAGCAGGATGAAGGCCAGCGAGACCACGGAGATGATGGTCTCCATCACCGACCAGGTCTTGATCGTCTGACCGACGTTCATTCCGAAGTACTCCTTCACCAGCCAGAATCCGGCGTCATTGACATGGCTGAAGAAGAGCGAGCCCGCGCCGACGGCGAGGACCAGCAGGGCGGCGTGGGACGTCGACATGTCCGCGGCCAGCGGGGCGACCAGGCCGGCCGCCGAGATGGTCGCCACCGTCGCCGAGCCGGTCGCGAGCCGGATCGCGACGGCGATCAGCCAGCCCAGCAGCAGTGCCGGGATCGACCAGTCCTTGGAGAAGTCCAGGATCATCTGGCCCACACCGGCGTCGATGAGCGTCTGCTTGAAACCGCCGCCCGCACCCACGATGAGCAGCACGCCCGCGATCGGGGCGAGGGACTTCTCGACGGTGGTGGAGAGCCGGCCCTTGGAGAAACCGGCCGCCCGGCCCAGCGTGAACATGCCGACTATGACGGCCGCGAGCAGCGCGATCAGCGGCGAGCCGATCACGTCGGTGATCCGCTGGACGTGGTTCTCCGGGTCGTCCACGATGATGTCGACCAGGGCCTTGACCAGCATCAGCACGACGGGCAGCAGAATCGTCGCCAGGGTGGCGCCGAAGCCGGGACGACGGTCCAGATCCTCCGAGGGGCGCTGCGGGATCATCTTCTCCGGCGCCTTGATGTCCACCCAGCGAGCGGCGTAGCGGGAGAAGACCGGGCCCGCGATGATCACGGTCGGGATGGCCACCAGCACACCCAGCGCCAGCGTGACACCGAGGTTGGCACCGAGGGCGTCGATCGCCACCAGCGGGCCGGGGTGCGGCGGGATCAGCCCGTGCATCACGGAGAGACCGGCCAGCGCCGGGATGCCGATCCGCATCAGCGAGTAGTTGCCGCGCTTGGCGACCAGCAGTACCACGGGGATCAGCAGCACGATCCCGACCTCGAAGAACAGCGGCAGGCCGATGATCGAAGCGATCAGAACCATCGCCCACGGCATGGCCCGCCCGCTCGCCTTCGCGAGAATGGTGTCGACGATCTGGTCCGCGCCGCCGGAGTCGGCGAGCAGTTTGCCGAGAATGGCGCCGAGTGCGATGAGGACACCGACACCCGCGACGGTCGAGCCGAGGCCGGCGGTGAAGCTGGCGATCGTCTTGGCCGGTGCGGCGCCGGCGAAGGAGCCGAGCGCCAGCGAGCCGATGGTCAGCGCGAGGAACGCGTGCATCTTGAACTTGGTGATGAGCAGAACGATGACGGCGATGCCCGCCAGGACTGCGATGCCCAACTGCGCGTTGCCTGCCGAAGTGATGGGTTCGACGGCGTCCGCTGCCAGCATCTCGACGCTGAGACTGGTCACGGTGGTGATCCTTAGTTATCGAGCCGGCGCAACGCGGCGACGGCTCGCTGGGTGATTTCTTCGGGGGTGCCGGACACATCGACCGAGACGCCGGCCTCGTCCTCCTGCAGCGGCTGCAGGGTGGCGAACTGCGAGTCGAGCAGCGCGGTGGGCATGAAATGGCCCTTGCGCTCCGCCATGCGCGCCTCGATCAGAGCCCGGTCGCCGGTCAGGTGGAGGAAGACGGCGCCGGGTGCCTCGGCCCGCAGCCGGTCCCGGTAGGCGCGCTTGAGCGCCGAGCTGCTCACCACTCCGCCGAGCCCCGCCCGTCCGTGCGCCCACTGGCCGATCGCGTCGAGCCAGGGCCACCGGTCGGAGTCGTCCAGCGGTGTGCCGGCCGACATCTTGGCGATGTTCGCCGCGGGATGGAAGTCGTCGCCCTCGGCGTACGGAACGCCGAGTTCGGCGGCGAGCAGGGGGCCGATCGTGGTCTTGCCGGTCCCTGCGACGCCCATCACCACGACGACGTGGGGGGTGCTCATTGGTGGTGCCTCGCTGTCCTCTTCGACGTCTTCCTCGACATCGGTCCGTCGCGCTACTGAAACCCATACGTACGACTTATTCAAGATGCTGTGACATAAACGTCGTACTTTTTGTTCCCGAAGGGGGCCCCGTAGGCTGGTGCCCATGACCACACAGGGCCCTGGGCTGCATACACATGTGCTGGACACCCTGGGCCTGGAGATCGCCGCGGGGGAGCACCGGCCGGGACAGGTACTGCGCACCGACGAGCTGGCCCAGCGCTTCGACGTCTCGCGCACGGTCGTACGCGAAGTGGTCCGCGTCCTGGAATCCATGCACCTGGTCGAGTCGCGGCGCCGGGTCGGCGTGACCGTGCGTCCGACCGAGGCGTGGAACGTCTACGATCCGCAGGTCATCCGGTGGCGGCTGGCCGGCGCCGACCGGCCGCGCCAGCTGCGCTCCCTGACCGTGCTGCGCTCGGCGATCGAACCGGTCGCGGCCGGGCTCGCCGCCCGCAACGCGACCCCGGAGCAGTGCGCGGCCCTCACCGAGTGCGCGCTCGGTATGGTCGCCACCTCGCGCGGCCAGCAGCTGGAGGGCTATCTGGAGCACGACATCGCGTTCCACCGGATCGTGCTCAACGCCTCCGGCAACGAGATGTTCGCCCGACTCGGCGATGTCGTCGCCGAGGTCCTGGCGGGACGAACCCACCACCAGGTGATGTTCGAGGACCCGGACCCGGCCGCGGTCACGCTCCACGTACGGCTCGCCGAAGCCGTGCGCGAGGGCGACGCGGTGGCGGCGGAGCGGCTGACGAAGGAGATCGCGGTGGGCGCCCTGCACGAGCTGGACGTACTCGCGCCCTGAGGCCCGTACCACCGTGCACAGCGTACGGCTGGTCGGCCCACGGGCAGGGCGGGTCCACGAGGTCCGGGACACACGACCGCCCCCGCGGGAAGAACCCGCGGGGGCGGTCGGCAGGAGCCGGGGCGGCGGGTCAGCCGCCGTGCCCCGGGTGGCCGCCGTGCCCGGCGCCGTGGTCGAACTTCATCGCCTCCGGCGGCATCACGACGAACGGCCGCATCATGCCCATGTCCTCGTGCTCCAGCAGATGGCAGTGGTACATGAACCGCCCGTACGCCCCGTCGAACGTGCCGAGCACCTTCACCAACTGCCCCTGGGGCACCCGGAAGACATCTTTCCAACCCTGCTCGTTCGGCGGCGTCGGGATCTTGGTGCCGTGGTCGAACGCCACGGGGGAGCGGGTTCCGCCGACCGCGGGATCGAAGCCGTCCAGCGTGTACGCCTCCCGCCCCATCACCTGGAAGTCCGTCAGATGGATGTGCATCGGATGTGTCGGGCCGCCCAGGTTGAGGAACGACCACTGCTCGTACGCGCCCTCGCCGACGGTGAAGCCGAGCCCGTCGTTGAACGTCCGGGCGATCCTGCGGTACGTGCGCACCGTGCCGTCCTCACCCCGCACCTGGATGACCCCGTCCGAGGGCACCCGCACATCGGCGCCCTCCTCGACCTCGGCCATCTCCCAGATCTCCGGGTGGCCACCGCCCCCGACCGTGCCCGGCGCCGTCAGCACGACGAGCCGGTGCCTGTGCTCCACCCGGCCGTGTTCGTACCGCCGGAAGGAACCGGACAGCACCTCGGGCAGCTCGAAACCGTCCCGCCGCCCCGTCTCCCGCACCCGGAACTCCATCACCTGCGGGAACGGCACACTCGCCGCCGGATCCGGCACCCCCGCCGCGAGCCTGCCCCGGTTGACCAGGCGGACCCGGCGGCCGGCCAGCGCCGAGAAGTCGATCAGCAGATCCATCCGCTCGGCCGGGGCGATCGTCAGCTGCGGCAGCACCTCGTCGAAGTCGACCGGCACCGGGCGCGGCAACAGCCCGCCGTCGCTGCCGATCTGCCGGATCACGCCCGGGACCGGATTGTTCTCGTCGTCGACCAGCACCAGATCGTAGATCCGGGCATTGGACGCGTTGACGAGCCGGAAGCGGTACCACGCGTCGTCCACGTCGAGGTGCGGCCAGATGCGGCCGTTGACCGTCGTGTACGGGCCGAGGAACGGAATGGACACCGGCTTCCCGGACTCCGGGTCGGCCTCCACGACCACCGTCGTCTTGTGCAGCAGCCGCCCGTTGAGCCGGCCGTCCTCGTCGGTGTCCAGGTTGCGGTCGGCGAGGATCAGCGGCAACTCCCGCTCGCCGGAAGGCAGACCGAGCGCGTCCTCCTCGTCGTCCCTGATCAGATACGTACCGACGAGCCCCGCGTAGACATTCCACCGGGTGATGTTCATGGCGTGGTCGTGGTACCACCACTGGGCGGCCTGGTGGTCGTTCGGGTACTCCGAGAGCTGCGCGTCGCCGAAGCCGACGGCGTTGTCCGCCCAGCCGTCGTTCCCGCCACCGGTCTGCGCGCCGTGCAGATGCGTCACCGTCCAGGCGGGCAGCGCGGCCACATCCGCGTTCGGCTCGGCCCCGTCGCGACCGGGCCGGTTGTGCGGCAGCGGCTCGCCCGGCTCCACCGGGCCGACCTCCACGGCGGTGACCGGGTACTCGCTGCCCCTGGGGATGCGGTTGGTCCAGGCGATCCTGATCCGCTCCCCGCGCCGTACCTCGATGGTCGGCCCCGGCACCGTGCCGTTGTACCCCCACATCAGCGTCGGCGGCAGCTGCGCGTGCAGCCGCACCCAGGTGGGTGACAGGGTGATCTCGGTCTCGCGGAGCACGTCGCCGCTGTCCGGGCGCAGAACCGGCGGCACGGGCAACGCGTCGGTGTACGGCACGAGTCCGCCGACGGGCGCGCCGGGCGCGGTCGCTCCGGGAGCCGGTCCGAGCCCGTCGGCCCGCTCGCTGATCTTCTCCGTGATCTCGGCAATCTCGGTCAAGGTGCTTCCCCCGTGATCCGTCATTCCCTCTGCGGTCGGACCGATGAACCCCTGCCCCCGCAGGTGTCGGTTCAGCGGTCCCTCTGCATCGAAGGACCCCCTGGGGGCCGACGGAGTTCAGCAGTCGGCATCATCTGACCGGAATCGGTACATCCCGACGGGCGGACGGCAGTCGTTTCCCGCCAATGCGGCGCGCCGCCGTGACACCCTCACGGGGCGTACGGTTGTTCGTGTTCGATCTTCGCGAAATGACGGAAACAGGGAGACCACGGTATGTCGCAGCAGGTGCAAGGGGTCATCGCACCGGGAAAGAACGAGCCGGTACGGGTGGAGACGATCGTGATCCCGGACCCGGGCCCCGGCGAGGCCGTGGTGAAGATCCAGGCGTGCGGCGTGTGCCACACCGATCTGCACTACAAGCAGGGCGGCATCAACGACGACTTCCCGTTCCTGCTCGGCCATGAGGCCTCGGGCGTGGTGGAGTCCGTCGGCGAGGGCGTCACGGATGTCGAGCCCGGCGACTTCGTCGTCCTCAACTGGCGTGCCGTGTGCGGACAGTGCCGCGCGTGTCTGCGCGGCCGCCCCTGGTACTGCTTCAACACCCACAACGCCCGGCAGAAGATGACCCTGCTCGACGGCACGGAACTGTCTCCGGCGCTCGGCATCGGCGCCTTCGCCGAGAAGACCCTGGTCGCCGCCGGTCAGTGCACCAAGGTCGACCCGGAGGTCTCCCCGGCCGTCGCCGGACTGCTCGGCTGCGGCGTGATGGCAGGCATCGGCGCCGCCATCAACACCGGGCAGGTCGGCCGCGGCGACTCGGTCGCCGTGATCGGCTGCGGCGGCGTCGGTGACGCGGCGATCGCGGGCGCGCGGCTGGCGGGCGCGGCGAAGATCATCGCCGTGGACATCGACGACCGCAAGCTGGAGACGGCGAAGACGATGGGCGCCACGCACACCGTCAACTCCCGCTCCACCGACCCGGTCGAGGCGATCCGCTCCCTGACCGGCGGCAACGGCGCGGATGTCGTCATCGAGGCGGTCGGCCGCCCGGAGACGTACAAGCAGGCCTTCTACGCCCGCGACCTCGCCGGCACCGTCGTCCTGGTCGGTGTCCCGACCCCGGAGATGCAGGTGGAACTGCCGCTCATCGACGTCTTCGGCCGCGGCGGCTCGCTCAAGTCCTCCTGGTACGGCGACTGCCTGCCCTCGCGCGACTTCCCGATGCTCATCGACCTGCACCAGCAGGGCCGGATCGACCTCGGTGCGTTCGTCACCGAGACCATCGGACTCGGCGACGTCGAGCGGGCCTTCGACCGGATGCACGAAGGTGACGTGCTGCGCTCGGTGGTGATCCTCTGATGGCCGCCCGCATCGACCACCTCGTCACCTCCGGAACCTTCGCTCTCGACGGCGGGGAGTGGGACGTCGACAACAACGTCTGGATCGTCGGCGACGACAGCGAGGCGATCGTCATCGACGCCGCCCACGACGCCGCCGCCATCGAGTCCGCGCTGAACGGCCGTACGCTGCGCGCCATCGTCTGCACGCACGCGCACAACGACCACATCGACGCCGCCCCGGCGCTCGCCGACGCCACCGGCGCACCGATCCTGCTCCACCCCGACGACCTGCCGCTGTGGCAGCAGACCCACCCGGACCGCGCCCCGGACGGCGAACTGGCCGACGGGCAGGAGCTGGAGATCGCCGGGACGACGCTCCGGGTCCTGCACACGCCCGGTCATGCCCCGGGCGCCGTCTGTCTGTACGCCCCCGAGCTGTCCACCGTCTTCACCGGCGACACGCTCTTCCAAGGCGGGCCGGGCGCCACCGGGCGGTCGTTCTCGCACTTCCCGACCATCATCGACTCCATCCGGGACCGGCTGCTCGGCCTTCCGCCGGAGACCACGGTCCGGACCGGACACGGCGACTCCACCGCCATCGGCGCGGAGGCCCCGCATCTGGACGAGTGGATCGCCCGCGGTCACTGAGAACGGCGGCTCACCGGTCCGGCCACGCGGAGAGCCGCAGCCCGCTCGCGAAGCGGCGCGGCTCGCCCGTGACCGGATCGGTGAATTCCAGCAACCGGGCGAGGAGCTGGAGAGGGCGCGACCAGTCGTCGGTCGCTCCCTCCGGCCGGACCACGGGGTAGACCGGGTCGTGGACGAGCGGCAGTCCCAGACCGTTCATGTGGACCCGCAGCTGATGGGTGCGCCCGGTGGCGGGCAGCAGCCGGTAGCGGCCCCGCCCCTCCCGGTGCTCCAGCAACTCGATCCGGCTCTCGCTGTTCGGCTCGCCCGGCTCCTCGCGGGCGGCGATGACGCCGCGCTCCTTGACGATGCGGCTTCGCACGGTCCGCGGGAAGTCCAGGCCGGGATCGTACGGTGCCACCGCCTCGTACTCCTTGCGCACCAGGCGGTCCCGGAACAGCGTCTGGTACGCGCCCCGCTCCCCGGGCCGGACGACGAAGAGGACGAGGCCCGCGGTCAGCCGGTCCAGCCGGTGTGCGGGCTGCAGCTCCGGCAGGTCCAGCTCACGGCGCAGCCGGGCCACCGCCGTCTCGGTGATGTGCCGGCCGCGCGGCGTCGTCGCCAGGAAGTGCGGCTTGTCGGCGACGACGAGATGCGCGTCGCGGTGGACCACACCGACCGGGAACGGCACCGGCTCCTCCGGCGCGAAGTCCCGATGGAACCAGATGTACCCGCCCACGGCGTACGGCTCGTCCGCGGCCACCGGGCCGCGCACGGAGACGAACCGGCCCTCGGCGAGCATGGCGTCCACCCGCGCCGCCCCGATCACGCCCGCGAACCGTGCCAGCAGATGATCGCGGACCGTCGCCCATCGCCCGTCCGGATCCTCGGGGAGGCGCAGCCGGACCGGATCGATCCCGTCCCGCTGCGGCAGCGGCGCCGACGGGGGCTTCGCGCGCCCCCTCATCGGGGTGCGCCTGCCGGTACGGCGGTGAACATGGTGCGGTGGGCCCCTCTTGTCGTCTCCCAGGTGTGCGGACAGTATCGCCCGTTCCGCCCGCCCGGCGGGGCCCTGCCCCCGGACTCAGACGCTCGGTGACGTCACCTTCTCCGGGCCGCACCCGATGCGCTCGGCCTCGGCGGCGACATAGCCGGGCAGCAGCCGACGGGCGAGGTCGATGTCCTTGTCCGTCGGCCGGCCCAGCTGCTCCACCATGAAGATCACGGGCCCGGTCTGGCAGCTCGCCCGGTAGACGGCCCGCGATCCGTCGAGCCGACCGAACCCCTTGGAGCCCTTGAGCGGCAGACCGGCCTTGCGCGTCTCCCCGGAGAAGATCTCGGTCAGCGCCGGGTCCGTCACCGTGGTCATCCGCACGATGGGTTCGTAGCCCCCACTCGCCTCGCAGACCCGGGCGGGCCCGCCGTCGTCGCTGACGCGAGTCCGGCTCAGAGCCTTGCGGTACGCCGCAGGGACGGTGAGGCCCTTGACGCCGCAGAAGGCATCCGTCTCCGATTCCTGCCGGTCCACGAGGGCGGGCAGGGCGCGAGGTATCCGGTAGGTGCCGGAGCAGCCGAATTCGCGGATGACTCCATTGGTCGCCTCCACCACCGCACGGGTCAGGGCGGCGCGGTCCCTCCGGTCGTACTCCGACCCGCCGTCCAGTCCGGCCAGCCCCATGCCGATGTCCACCACGGTGGGACCGGTGAACCCGTGCCGGCCCGTGCAGGTCTGCGGCAGCGCCAGCCAGGCACGCGAGGCCGAGGTCATCCCGGGCAGCCCGTCACCGAGCGACACCATGCCTGCCGCGAGGAACTCCTGCGGCCACTCGTGCGCGTCGGTACCCCGAAGGCCGTCCAGCTCGTGCACCCGCAGGGTCACCTGACGGCGGGGATTGCCGTCCTTGTAGCTGGTGATGCGGCACTGCCCGAACGACGGCCCCTGTCCGCGCGGACTGGCCTTCAGCGACTCCTCCTCGACCACGGTCCGGCGATCGCCGAAGAGGTCCGACATCGTCGTGTCGCCGAGCGAGTCCCAGCAGGGCGCGGGACCGAGCAGCGGGAGCGTGTCCGTCCGCCAGGCCACGGCACCGGCGCCGAGGAGCGCGCCGACCAGACCGGCGGCGGTGACGGCGAGGGCGGTGCGGCTGCGGAACAGGCGGCGCAGCGCGGGCGGGCGCCCGGGAGCGGGCGACTGCTCGGGGGACGGGTCGGGCCGGGGCTCCTGTGTCCGTTCCCCCCGCTCCTCCCGTTCTTCCTCCCGAGGAACCGAGGGCTGTTCCCCTTCCCCGGGAACCGGGGTCTGCTCGTGGTCCACCGATGCCCTGCTCTCTGCGCTCTCTTCGCCGTTCACGCGACCTCACCGGCCTCGCACCCGATGCGCCTGCTCACGGACTCGGTGAAGTTCATGAACACCCGCCGCTCGTGTTCGCGCGCACCCTTCAGCCCCGACTGGACGTTTCCGTAGAACACCGTCTGCCGCCCATGGCACTCGGCGCGTACGAGCCCCTTGTCGGCTCCTTCGGGAAGCCCCTTGAACAGCGCGACCATGCGCGGCTCGCCCGCCATCACGAACTGCGCCGCCGGCTCGTCCGGCTCCCCCCGCGTGCGCCACACCACCGAACAGGTCTGAAGGCGCTCGGCGACCACTCCGACCTGCTCCCGGTACCGGGAGCCCTGGCTGAAATCGAGGGTCAGCCCGGGTATCCGGCACAGCGGGTTCCCGGCGGTCTCGTCGTCCTCGGCGACCGTCACGATGGGCGATGTCGCGCTCAGGGGCTTGTCCGGTGCGCAACCGGCCGCACGCATACCGGTGTTGGCGGCATCCAGCAGCATCCGGGTGACATCGGACCGGCTGCCGATCGTGAACGGCATGTTGACTCTGCCCAGATGGCCGTCACCGGTGCTCTCGCTGTGGATCGTCACCGCGGACGGCCTGCCGTCCACGTCGCAGCCGGCGGGCAGCACCAGCATGGCACGGTCGCCGGCGACCAACCCGTCGAGCCCGTCGGGCAGTCGGGAGGCCGAGCCGTCGAAGTACCGGGCCGTCCAGGCACGATGCTCCGCGACCCCGGTCGGAACGGGACCGTACTCGACCGTCACCTGTTCCTTGAACCTGAGCGGCTCGTCCGAGTCGTCGTCGGGGACCGTGGAGGTCACCGCGACGGTGCAGCGGGCGTGGTGACGTCCGGCCGAGGGCGGCGCGGACTCGGTGGCGCGCCGCTCGGAGCCGGACTTGGCGACACCGCCGTCACCGAGAAAGGCGGCCCCGCTGTTCTGCTTCCACGCGCCCCAGCAGTAGCTGTCCCGGAAAGGCCAACTGTCCGTCGCCCAAAGCCCGATGCCGGAGACGAGCACCGCCCCGGCCACCGCCCCGGCGAGGAGTGTGCCGCGCCGCCTGCGACTGCCGCCCATCACTTCCCCCTTGCGAAGTACGAAGATCGCGCAAAACCTTGATGTTACGTCGTCCGGCTTCCGGGGCGGATCCGGGCCTCGCACGCCCGGTTCGGCCCGACACGCTGACCACGAAGGAGAGCTCCGCAGCCTCCGCGTCGAGCCGGTGCTCCGACGGTGCACGCGGGAGCCCCGCCGCCCCTTGCGACGCCCGGCGCGCGGATTGCGTTTGTTCCCCGCCCCGAAGCGTCGGGACCCGGCTGTGCGAACGACGCGTCCTCGTCGGCGGAGCCGCGGGGAGAGCCGCCGGGCGCCACTCCCCGTTCGGCGCGATCCCCCCGGCAACCGACCCGGCGTACCGGGCCCGCGGCGCCGGTCCGAGCGAACCGGGACCCATGCCCTCGTACGTCCCGTTCCGGGGCAGAGAGGGTATGTGTGTACGGCCCATGGGGCGCCGGTGCGGTGAACCGATTCAACAAGGTTGGCCCGGCGCCGGGCTCGTGAGCAGCCGGCGAGGGTGCAACGCAGAAGTGCCGATCAGGATCTCTCCTGATCGGCACTTGCTCTGTGTCCGAGGGGGGACTTGAACCCCCACGCCCGATAAAGGGCACTAGCACCTCAAGCTAGCGCGTCTGCCATTCCGCCACCCGGACAAGGTGTCTGTCTCGCGGGCCCGGCCCGTTCCGACGTGGAAAACAATAGCAAACATTCGGGGGTGCTCGATCACGCCAGGGGGAGTGTGAAGGGCGCATGACGGGGGGTGGGGGGCCTTGGGCGCGCGGGCCGGGCGCGGGAGGATGAGGGGGAGCACCTCAGCGACAGTGGAAGGAACCAGTGTGAGCGAGACCAACGCGGCTCGGACCGTCTCGGGCGAGGACGAGGTCGTGGACCTCTGTCGTGAGCTGATCCGGATCGACACCAGTAACTACGGGGACCACTCGGGACCGGGGGAGCGGGTCGCCGCCGAGTACGTCGCGGAGAAGCTCGCCGAGGTCGGGCTGGAGCCGCAGATCTTCGAGTCCCACAAGGGCCGGGCCTCCACCGTGGCGCGGATCGAGGGCGAGGACCCGTCCAAGCCCGCCCTGCTGATCCACGGCCACACCGACGTGGTTCCGGCCAATGCCCACGACTGGACGCACCACCCGTTCTCCGGCGAGGTCGCGGACGGCTGTGTGTGGGGCCGCGGCGCGGTCGACATGAAGGACATGGACGCGATGACCCTCGCGGTCGTCCGTGACCGGATGCGCAGCGGGCGCAAGCCTCCGCGCGACATCGTGCTGGCCTTCCTCGCGGACGAGGAGGCCGGCGGCACGTACGGCGCGCGGTACCTCGTGGACAAGCACCCGGGCCTCTTCGAGGGCGTCACCGAGGCGATCGGCGAGGTCGGCGGTTTCTCCTTCACGGTGAACGAGAAGCTGCGGCTCTACCTCGTCGAGACAGCCGAGAAGGGCATGCACTGGATGCGGCTCACCGTGGACGGCACCGCCGGTCACGGCTCGATGACCAACGACGACAACGCGATCACCGAGCTCTGCGAGGCGGTCGGACGGCTCGGGCGGCACAAGTGGCCGGTCCGGGTGACCAAGACCGTACGGTCCTTCCTCGACGAGCTGTCCGACGCGCTCGGCACGCCGCTCGACCCGGAGGACATGGATGCCACGCTGGCCAAGCTGGGCGGCATCGCCAAGATGATCGGAGCCACGCTCCGCAACTCCGCGGCTCCCACCATGCTCGGCTCCGGCTACAAGGTGAACGTGATCCCCGGACAGGCCACCGCCCATGTGGACGGCCGTTTCCTGCCCGGGTTCGAGGACGAGTTCCTGGCCGACCTGGACCGGATCCTCGGCCCGCGGGTGAAGCGCGAGGACGTGCACGGGGACAAGGCGCTGGAGACCAGTTTCGACGGCTCGCTCGTCGATGCGATGCAGATCGCCCTCAAGGCCGAGGACCCGATCGCCCGTGCGGTCCCCTACATGCTCTCCGGTGGCACCGACGCCAAGTCCTTCGACGACCTCGGTATCCGCTGCTTCGGATTCGCCCCGCTGAAGCTGCCGCCGGAGCTCGACTTCGCGGGCATGTTCCATGGTGTGGACGAGCGTGTTCCGGTGGACGGTCTGCAGTTCGGTGTGCGGGTGCTCGACCGTTTCATCGACAACTGCTGACTCCCGCCGCCCGGCTCCGGCGTCCAGCCGGTCCTGCGGTGATTCTCCGGCGATTTTTCGCGCCAACAATCGTCTGTGTGTGCGCATTTGACCGGAACGAGTGAAAGGAACCATACGCTCGTAGCCCAATTACCTCTTCCTCGTTACAAGTGATGCGGTCCGCGGCTGGGACCGCATTGTCAACTAGGAGGAATAATGATCAAGAAGGTCGTCGCTGCTGCGGCTGTCACTGGTGGTCTGGTGCTCGCGGGTGCGGGCATGGCCGTCGCGGACTCCGGTGCCCAGGGCGCCGCTGTCGGCAGCCCCGGCGTGCTCTCGGGCAACGTCGTCCAGGCCCCGATTCACGTGCCGGTGAACGTGTGTGGCAACACGATCTCCGTGATCGGGCTGCTGAACCCCGCCTTCGGCAACACCTGCACCAACGCCTGACGTTGTGCGTCAACCCGTAAGGGTTTGAATCCGGTCGGCCCCGAAGTGCACACCATGCGCTCCGGGGCCGCTGGGTACTCCGCCCCCGCACGGTCAAGTCCGGGGGTACTCCGGAAGGCAGAAGGCAGGAAACAACCTATGCGACAGGTCACGCGTAAAGGCCTGATCACCGTGGCGGCCGCGGGCGGCGTGCTCGCGCTGAGCGGCGGATACGCGCACGCCGACGCGGGAGCGTCCGGCGGCGCATCGAATTCCCCGGGGGTGATTTCAGGGAATTCGGTCCAGATCCCGGTGCACGTACCGGTCAATGTCTGCGGCAACTCCGTGAGCGTCGTGGGACTGCTCAACCCGGCGGCGGGAAACGCCTGTGGAAACGGTTCGGGCAGCACCGCGCAGGGCCGGCACGCCTCGGGCAACCAGGTGTCCGGGGACCGGACCCAGGCCCGCAGGGCGGGGACCGGCAAGCACCGGGCCGTCACGGGCGACGCCGGGAGCGGGGCGACGGCCGAGGGGGTCGCGCAGGGCTCGCCCGGTGTGCTCTCGGGCAACAACATCGCGGTGCCCATCGACATCCCCGTGAACGCCTGCGGGAACAGCGTCACCATCGGCGGGCTGCTCAACCCCGTCACCGGCAACGCGTGCGAGAACGACACGGATGTCGTCACCCCGCCGGTCGGCACTCCGGTCACACCGGTCACGCAGCGCAAGCCGCCGGCACCGGGACCGCGAACCGTGCCGAACACGCCCGAGGTACAGAACGTCGCACAGCTCGCACACACCGGAGCAGGCGGGCTCGACCTGCTGATCCCGGCCGGTGCGGGCCTGCTGCTGGCGGGTGCGGGCACGGTCCTCTACCGCCGCGCCCGGATGTCCGCGTAACGGACCGGACCGGCGACGAGAGCAGGGCGAAGGGAGCGGGTCCCGCGACTGCGGGGCCCGCTCCGTCTCACCAGGTGGCCCGGAGCTGGCGGATGATCCGTCGGCGCAGCCGCACCCTGCGGCTGCCGTCGCGGCGCAGCGTCAGTCGGTCCAACTCCCAGTGCCCGTACTCGGCGTGGTCGGTCAGCAGGCGTGCCGTCTCCTTGCGGGACACCCCGCGCGGCACGTACACATCGACAAATTCGTATTCCGGCATCGCATCTATTGTGCGGGCAGAGCCCGTGTACGGATAGCGTCTGCACTATGTCTGATGCTGCGCAGCCCACCGCTGCCGAGGTACGTGCCGCCGCCGAAGCGATCAAAGCCGCGCTCGACCGTCACCTCGATGCGGTCGAACGCCGGACCGGGAACGACGATCCCGCCGTCTACGAGGCGTTCAACGCACTGGCCGCCGCTGCCGAGTTCTACGACGAACTGCTCTACGACCGCTACGACGAGGTCACTCCCTTCGAGATCCCGGGTGCGGAGGACTCCCTGCCGCCGTACGCCGGCCCCGAGGAGCCGAACGCGCTCAGCGTGCTGATCCGGCGCGACTACGCGGTGGCGGAGCCGCCGCGCCTGCTCGCCCAGGCCCAGCGGATCGCCGACCTCGATCCGGACGACCGTGCGCGCGGAAGCGCCGCGGTCGTCGGCTCCAGCGTCCACGCGGCGCTCGGGGTGCTCTTCGGTGAGTACGAACCGGACGAGATCGCTTCCCGGCACACGGAATTCGGTCTGGAGGAGGGTGACTCCACGCTGTGGGTCACGGCCGCGGAGGAGCTTCCCGAGGCGGGGGAGTGGCTCGGCGCACCGTTCGACGAAGCCGATCCCCAGCTGGTGGTGTGCCGCTTCGACGTCAGCGCCGTCTTCGACGAGGACGAGTCGGACGAGAAGCGGACGGGCCTGGTGGTGGACGGTTCCTGAGCCGCTCGCCGGACGGGCCCGGGGCCCGTCCGGCGGTGCGGGACGGGCATCGGCCCGGTCATCGGGCCGATGCCCCCAGCAGGGTGCGCAGTCGCGTCGTTCGGTCCTGGGCCGGTGATTGGGCGACCGCGCGCTGGAGCGCCTGATCCACCCCGTGCACGACGGACAGATGCCGCTCCGCACGGCTGAAGGCGGTGTACACCCAGGGGCGGCTGAGACCCTGCGCTGCGTCGCCCGGCAGCACGACGACCACTGCGGGCCAGCGCATCGCGGCCGCCTGGTGGGCGCTGAGGGCCCAGCCGTGGCGCACGGACGCCTCCACCCGGCCCTGGGGCACGACGGTCTTCGTGCCCGCGCAGTCCAGGTGCAGGCCCTCGGCGTCGGCCGAGACGACCACCCCGGGCACGGTCCTGCCCGGCGCCGGGACGTGGACGACGCGGTCGCCGGGGTCGAAGCCGCCGAACCGCCCCGGACCGGGGTTGAGCCGCTGCTTCAGCGCCGCGTTCAACGCCCGGGTGCCCGCCGAGCCGCCGTGGCCGACGGTGATCACCTGGGTGTCGGCCGACGGCACGCCGATGGCGCGCGGCACCGAGTCGGCGACCAGCTGCACGGTGCGGTGCACCGCCTCGCCCGCGTCGCGCACGGGGACGATCACCACCTCCTTGCCCGGCGCCTCGACCTGGTTCAGCTCACCGATGCCGATGCCGGAGACCAGTTCGCCGATCGGCCCCGGATCCGGCGTACGGGACACGATCTGCGGGCAGGCGCGGGCCGCCAGCACGTCCGCGAACACCCGTCCCGCACCGGCCGAGCCCAGTACGCCCGGGTCGCCGCTGAGGACCAGCCGGGTGCCGTCGGCCAGCGACTCCACGAGGATGGCGGCGGTCTCGACGTCCAGCTGCGGGGCGTCCAGCACGACGAGCAGATCGACGGCGATCGCACCCTCCTCGTCCCGGCCGGGGCCCTCCGTGCCGCAGAGCAGTCCGGCGAGGGTGACGGCCGCCGACGGATCGCCGGCCGCCTCGGCCAGCCGGTGCCTGCCGTCGACGCTGTGCACGGCGCCCAGGGCGCGCAGTCCGAGGCCGCGTGCCGCGGTGAGCAGCGCGGCGGGCTCGGCCCTGGCGGCCTCGCCGCCGGTGTGTGCCACCAGGCCGTGGGCAGCCACCGCACGGATCAGCTCGGCCGCCGACGGGGAGGCCGCGGCCGAGGCCGCCTGTGTCCAGTCGGCGTCCTTCTCGCAGGCGTTGACGAGCCGGGCCAGACCGTCGGCGAGGCTCTCCTCCGCGAGCGCGTACCGATCGAGACCGAGCAGCACCTGTACCGGCTCCCGCACGCCTTCCTCGGCGTCCTCGTCGGGGCCCGCGGACGCTTCGGAATCCCGGACGTCCTCGTCGCCCTCGTCGTCCTGGAACACCAGGACGACGCCCTCGGCGACCGCGTGCCGGACGGCCGCCGCGGGGTCGGTCACCGAGCGCTCGGCGAGGGCTGCACGAACCGCCGTCGCGTCGAGCGCCGTGTGGCCCTGGAGCGCGGCCCGCTCCAGCAGCCAGCCGACCAGGGCGGCGGTCCGCCGCTCGTCGTCCGGACCGCACGCGGAGCCCAGCAGGGCGCGGGCGAACCCGTCGGCCTGCTCGGGCCTGACCCCCGGCACGGTCAGAAGCCGCCAGGGATCCGCGCGCAGAGCGTCGCCCGCCTGCTCACCGAGTGCCTCGGCCGCCGGGCCCGCCAGTGCTCCGGGAGCCCCGCCCTCGGCCAGCACGGCGGCTGTGGCGGCCACGGCCTCCGGCGAGGCGCCCTGCGGAGCCGGGGCCTGCTCGGGCATGCGGGGGCGGGCGGGCGCGGGTGCGGGAGCGGCCCGGCGGGGAGCGGTGGGCGCGGGCGAGTCGAAGAACGCGGCAGCGGGCCTCTCGCCGCTCTCCACGGCACGCACGGCCGCGAGCAGATCGGCCGCCTGGCCACTCAGCTTCGCACCGGCGGCGATGGGGCCGCCCTTCTCGGCCTTGCGCTTCTCGATCCGCTCCCGGAGATCCCGCTGGGCGGCCAGTTCGGCCTCGGCCTCGGAGAGCGGTGCGGGGGCGTCGGCAGCCCCTTCCGCGGCGCCGTCGGCCGCGGTTGTCCGGTCGGTGTCGGAAGGGCCGTCGGTCTCGGTGGCCGCCGCGTCGGACTCGGCGTCCGCGCTCGCCGCCCCGTTCGCCCCGGAGCCCGTGTCGGTGCCGCCGTCCGTCTCCTCGGCGGCACCGACGTCGGCCGTCGGCGACCCCTCGTCCGCCTCGTGACCCTCGTCCCGCGCGGACGGTGCGGGCGCGGCGGCGGAGGGGGCCGCGACATCGGCGTCGTCGGCGGCCGGGGAGCCGGGGGTTTCCCCCCGGGGAAGCGCAGTCACAGCGTGCTCCAGTCCTGGTCGGGATAGCGGTGCACGGGCGCCGACACATCGTCGAGCGCCTGGCAGATCTCGTCAGGAAGACTAAGCGCCTCCACTGACAATGCCTCGGTGAGCTGCTGCGCGTTGCGGGCGCCGACGATCGGGGCCACCACTCCGGGCCGGTCCCGCACCCAGGCGAGAGCCACCTGGAGCGCCGTCGTGGCCAGGCCGTCGGCGGCGGTCGCCACCGCGTCCACGATGCGGCTCGCCGGGTCGTCGAGATACGGCTCGACGAACGGAGCCAGCAGTTCCGAGGCGCCGCGCGAGTCCGCCGGAGTGCCCGTCCGGTACTTGCCGGTCAGGACCCCTCTGCCCAGCGGGGAGGAGGGCAGCAGCCCCACCCCCAGATCGCGCGCGGCCGGCAGGACCTCGCGTTCCACGCCCCGCTGCAACAACGAGTACTCCATCTGCGTGCTCGCCAGCCGGGTGCGCACCCCCGGCGAGGCGAGCTGCCACGTCGCCGCCTTGGCGAGCTGCCAGCCGCAGAAGTTCGACACGCCCGCGTACCGGGCGCGTCCGGTGGACACCGCCAGATCCACCGCCTGAAGGGTCTCCTCCAGCGGGGTCACCGGATCGAAGGCGTGGATCTGCCACAGGTCAACGTAATCCGTGCCGAGCCGTTCCAGGGAGGCGTCCAGCGCGGCCAGCAGATGCCCGCGCGAGCCGTTGAACCGCCGGTACGGGTCGGCCACGCTGCCCGCTTTCGTGGCGATGACCAGATCGTGCCGTGGCACCAGGCCCTCGGTGAGCCGCCCGAGCAGATATTCGGCCTCCCCGCCGCCGTACACATCGGCCGTGTCGACCAGTGTGCCGCCCGCCTCCCAGAAGGCCTTCAGCTGTTCGGCGGCGTCGTGCTCGTCGGTGTCCCGGCCCCATGTGAGGGTGCCGAGCCCGATCCGGGACACTCGAAGGCCGGTGCGGCCGAGATGCCTCTGCTCCATGGGCGCTGAGATTACTGGCCAGAACCCCACTCGGCGGAAGCCTGTGGACAACCCGGCACCAAGTCGCCCCTGCCGGATCACGTCGCCGCGCGCTAGAGTCCGGAGCTCAGGGACGTTACTGATCAGTAAGGGGTGCGGTTATGCGGCTCGGCATCAATCTCGGTTACTGGGGCGCGGGGATGGACGGCGACAACCTCGCCGTCGCCCAGGAGGCGGACCGCCTCGGGTACGACGTCTGCTGGGCGGCCGAGGCGTACGGATCCGACGCGCCGACCGTGCTCTCCTGGGTCGCCGCCCAGACCGAATCCATCGACGTCGGCTCCGCGATCATGCAGATCCCGGCCCGTCAGCCCGCCATGACGGCGATGACCGCCGCCACTCTCGACTCGCTCTCCGGCGGCCGGTTCCGGCTCGGCCTCGGCGTGTCGGGACCGCAGGTCTCCGAGGGCTGGTACGGCGTCAAGTTCGACAAGCCGCTGGCCCGCACCCGGGAGTACGTCGAGATCGTCCGCAAGGCGATGTCCCGCGAGCGGCTGTCGTACGAGGGACAGCACTGGACGCTTCCGCTGCCGGACGGTCCGGGCAAGCCGATCAAGCTCACCGTCCATCCCCAGCGCGAGCACATCCCTCTCTACATCGCCGCGATCGGTCCGAAGAACCTGGAGCAGACCGGCGAGATCGCCGACGGCGCGCTGCTGATCCTCCCCTCCGCGGAGCACCTCGAGGACACCGCCGTGAAGTACCTGCGGGCGGGCCGGGAGAAGGCCGGCCGGACCCTGGAGGGCTTCGACGTCTGCCCGACGCTGCCGCTCGCCGTCGGTGACGACGTCAACGGTCTCGCGGACATGTTCCGCCCGTACACCGCGCTGTACGTGGGCGGCATGGGCAGCCGCAAGCAGAACTTCTACAACCAGCTCGCGCAGCGCATGGGGTACGAGAAGGAAGCCGCCGAGATCCAGGACAAGTACCTGTCCGGCGACAAGAGCGGTGCCGCCGCCGCGGTGCCGCACCGGCTGATCGACCAGACCACGCTGCTCGGTCCGGTCGAGCGGATCGCCGAGCGCATGCAGGCGTATGCCGCGGCGGGTGTCACGACGCTGACCCTGGCCCCGGCCGGCTTCACGCTCGACGAGCGGATCGCGGCCCTGCGGGCAGGTACGGACGCGCTGGAGCGTTCCGCTCTCGCGTAGCGCCGACACCCGGCCCGGGGCCGCGGACGGCGCCACGGCCGTGGTGGGGGCTCGGGGGTCCTCCCCGCCACGGCCGTTACGCGGAACAACGCGTTCGGGCGCCCGGGGTTACGCCGAATGGTGCGGGGGCCGAGGGCGTCGCTGTACGCGGCGGGCCGGAGCGGCCCCGTCCGGCGTAGCCGGGGGGCGTTCCTGTTGCCTGGGTGGGCGCCCCGCATTTGACTGGCGATGGGTGTGACGCCGGTACGGAGGTGGCAGCGATGCTCTCGGCAAGGAACCTGTTCCAGGAGATTCTCGACGAAGACGAGTCGTTCCGGCTGTTCTGTTCCATCGCGGCCAGCGGGGAGTCCCAGGGCGGCTGGGAGAACGGCCGGATCGCGGAGCTCGTGCCCGAGAGCCAGCGGGCCCTGGCACCCAAGATCGCGCGGCACGGCGCCGACGAGGACAAGCACGGCCGGATCTTCCATGCGCTGCTGAGGAAGCGCGGACTGCAGCCCGTCGAGGTTCCGCACGAGACCGACTACACGATGCTCCTGGAGAAGCACGGCATCGGCCTCGCCCATGAGCAGCTGGGGCGCAGGGAACCGCTCTCCGAGGGCGACATCATCACCTACCTCGCGCACAGCCGGGTCACCGAACAGCGCGCCTCCGAGCAGATGGCGCTGTTGCGCAAGTACTTCGCCGACCACCCCGACGTCGGCCGGGCGGTGAGGATGATCTCGAACGACGAGGACAACCACCTGGCGTACTGCCACGAGGAGTTGCTCCGCTTCGCCCGCTTCGGGCACGGTCGTACGATCCAGCGCATCCTCCGCGAGTGCGCGCTCGCGGAGATCCGGGTGTACCGCGACGTCAGCCTCGCCGTGATGGATCACATGGGCCGCATCCTGCACTGGTCACGGGCCAGGGCGGCGGTGCTGGCCGCCGGGATCCACGGGGTCTACGCGTACGAACGGCTCGTGGGATGGCGGCGCATGGTGAGTCTGGAGCCGCCCGAGCGGCGCGACGCGCTGGGCGGTCCCGCGGCACAGGCCCACGAGTTCGCCTGATCCGTCGTACCGGGCCGCCCCGGGCCGCGTCGTACGGTGTCCCGGGGCGGCCCGCGGGGGCGTGGCCGGGGTGCCGGGCCCGGCCTCCGTCAGAGCCAGCCGCGGCGCTTGAACTGCCGGTACAGGCCGAGGACCACCAGGACCATCAGCAGGACCACCGCCGGATAGGCCCACACCCATCGGAGCTCCGGCATGTGGTCGAAGTTCATGCCGTAGATGCCCGCCACCATCGTCGGTACGGCGGCCATCGCCGCCCACGCCGAGATCTTGCGCATGTCGTCGTTCTGCCGCACGCCCACCTGGGCCAGGTGCGCCGAGAGGATGTCCGAGAGCAGCCGGTCCAGCCCTTCCACGTACTCGTTGGCGCGCGTCAGATGGTCGCTCACGTCACGGAAGAACGGCTGCGAGTGCTCGTGGACGAACGGCACCTCGGCGCTCGCCAGCCTGGCCATCGGGGCACTCAGCGGCCCGGCGGCCCGGCGGAACTCCATGATCTGCCGCTTGAACGTGTAGATGCGGGACGCGGTGTTCTTGGTGTCCACGGTGCCGGTGGGCGCGAACACCTCGGTCTCCAGTTCCTCCAGGTCGACCTGGAGCTCGCCGGCCACTTCGATGTAGTGGTCGACGACGGCGTCACCGATCGCGTACAGCACCGCGGTCGGCCCGTGCTTGAGCACATCCGGCTCCGCCTCCAGACGACGGCGCACCGCGGCGAGCGGCGCGCCCTCTCCGTGGCGGACCGTCACGACGAACGAATCGCCGATGAAGGCCATCAGCTCGTCGGCGGTGACCGTGTCGCTCAGGTGCTCGTACACCACCGGCTTGATGACCGCGAAGAGCGAGTCGTCGTACACCTCCAGCTTGGGCCGCTGGTGCGCGCTCAGGGCGTCCTCCACGGCCAGCGGATGGAGCCCGAACTCGCTGCTGACGCGTTCGACCTCCTTCTCCGTCGGCTCGTACAGGCCGATCCACAAGAACGCGTCGCCGGTCGCCCGTGCCTCCGCGAGAGCTTCGGAGAGGTCGGCGGGGCCTTCGGTACGACGCCCGTCCCGGTAGATCGCACAGTCCACAATCACGGCGCGCATTCTTCCCTGCCCCGGTCCCCGGCGCACCTCACCGGCGGCGGCGGCCTACGCTGGCCCGTATGCCCACCCTCATCCTCGTACGCCATGGACGCTCCACCGCCAACACGGCCGGGGTGCTCGCGGGCCGCACACCGGGTGTCGCGCTCGACGAGCGCGGAGCCGCACAGGCCGCGGCGCTCCCCGGGCGGCTGGCCGAGCTGCCCCTCGCCGCCGCCGTCAGCAGCCCCCTGCAGCGCTGCCGGGAGACCCTGAAGCCGCTCCTGGACGCCCGGCCGGAGCTGGTGCTGCACACCGAGGAGCGGATCAGCGAGTGCGACTACGGCACATGGTCGGGACGCAAGCTGGCGGAGCTGACCGACGAACCGCTGATGAGCGTCGTGCAGCAGCACCCGTCGGCCGCGGTGTTCCCCGGCGGCGAGTCCATGCGCGCCATGCAGGCGCGTGCCGTGGACGCCGTGCGGGACTGGAACGCGCGGATCGAGTCCGAGTACGGTGACGACGCCGTCTATGTGATGTGCTCGCACGGCGACATCATCAAGGCCCTCGTCGCCGACGCGCTCGGCATGCATCTCGACCTCTTCCAGCGGATCCACGCCGACCCCTGCTCGGTCACCGCGATCCGCTACACCAGGCTGCGGCCCTTCCTGCTGCGGCTCGGCGACACGGGGGATCTCGCCCCGCTGGCGCCGCGTGAGAGCACCGCCGGGACGGAGCCGGGACGGCGTCCGGCGGCGGAGAGCGATGCGGACGCGGCGGTCGGGGGCGGCGCTGGGGCGCCGTGATCGCTTCGCGCAGTAGGGTGGACGCGCCGTAGGCGCCTTCCCGGGGGGAATCCCCCGGACCCCGGCCGCCCCTCATCTGCCGTCAATTTTCAAGGGAGACAGGACGTGTCCCGTCAGGTGTTCCTCTACGACCCCCCGGACCGCTTCGTGGCCGGTACGGTCGGGTTGCCTGGACGTCGTACGTTCTTCCTGCAGGCCTCCTCAGGCGGACGCGTCACCAGCGTGGCCCTGGAGAAGACTCAGGTCGCCGCGCTCGCCGAGCGCATCGACGAACTGCTCGACGAGGTGGTGCGGCGGACCGGCGGAAACTCTCCGGTGCCTGCCGTGGCACCCATGGACGTCACCGACACAGCCCCTCTCGACGCGCCGGTCGAGGAGGAGTTCCGGGTCGGCACGATGGCGCTCGCCTGGGACGGCGAGGAACAGCGCATGATCGTCGAGGCGCAGGCGCTGGTCGAGCTGGACGTGGACTCCGACGAGGATCTCGCGGAGGCCGAGGAGCGGCTGCTGCAGGACGAGGAGAACGGTCCGCCGATGCTCCGGGTCCGCCTCAGCGGTGCGCAGGCCCGTGCCTTCGCCAAGCGCGCCCTGGACGTCGTGAACGCCGGGCGTCCGCCGTGCCCGCTGTGCAGCCTGCCGCTCGACCCGGAAGGACACGTATGCCCGCGCCAGAACGGGTACCGTCGCGGAGCCTGACCGACACCGAGCCGGCCACCGTGCTCACGGTGCTCGCCGAGGGGCGGCTCACCGTGCGCGGCCAGGTCCGCGGGGCGTCCAACGCGGTGCTCTACTGCACCGTCGCCCACGAGGGCGAGGAAGTGACCTGCGTCTACAAGCCCGTGGCGGGCGAACAGCCCCTGTGGGACTTCCCGGACGGCACGCTCGCCCAGCGCGAGGTGGCCGCCTACGAGATCTCCGAGGCGACCGGCTGGGGGCTCATACCGCCCACCGTGCTGCGGGACGGGCCGTACGGCCGGGGGATGTGCCAGCTGTGGATCGAAGCGGCCCCGCGGGACGAGGGGCCGGACGAGGCCGGGGAGCCCCCGCTCCTCGCGCTCGTCGAGGACGAGGAGCCGGGGGAGGGCTGGAAGGCCGTCGCCCTCGCCGAGACCGGGGAGGGGAGGACGGCCCTGCTGGTGCACGCGGACGATCCGCGGCTGCGGCGGCTGGCGGTCCTCGACGCCGTCATCAACAACGGTGACCGCAAGGGCGGCCATCTGCTGCCCGCGCCCGGCGGTCGGCTCTACGGCATCGACCACGGCGTGACCTTCAACACCGACGACAAGCTGCGCACGCTGCTGTGGGGGTGGGCGGGGGAGCCGTTGACGGCCGAGGCCGTCGCCGTCGTGGAGCGGCTGGGCGCGGAGCTGGCGCCGGGGACCGCGCTCGTCACCCGGCTGGGCGAGCTGATCACCGCCGTCGAGATCGAGGCGTTGCGGGGGCGCGTGGAGGGGTTGAGGGCGTCGGGGAGACATCCGGAGCCGAGCGGTGAATGGCCGGCGATCCCCTGGCCGCCGGTGTGAGGACAGCGGGCCGGTCGGGGGTCGGGCAAGGCGGCGGCACGGGGCGGAGCGGCCGCACCCGAAACAGATGAAGCCACGAAGCGCAAGACCGCCTCTTCGGCCAGGTTCCGGTATCCGGTTCGTATCCGGAACATGCATCCGGTTACGCTCGTGGCATGCATGCCTGGCCCGCTTCTGAGGTCCCCGCCCTGCCTGGCAAGGGCCGCGACCTTCGGATCCACGACACCGCGACCGGCGGACGGATCACCCTTGACCCCGGTCCCGTCGCCCGCATCTACGTCTGCGGCATCACGCCGTACGACGCGACCCACATGGGTCATGCGGCGACCTACAACGCGTTCGACCTCGTTCAGCGCGTGTGGCTCGACACCAAGCGGCAGGTTCACTACGTCCAGAACGTGACGGACGTGGACGACCCCCTGCTGGAGCGGGCCGTGCGCGACGGTGAGGACTGGACCGAGCTCGCGGAGCGCGAGACGGCCCTGTTCCGCGAGGACATGACCGCCCTGCGCATGCTCCCGCCGAAGCACTACATCGGTGCCGTGGAGGCGATACCGGGCATCGTCCCGCTCGTCGAACGGCTCCGGGACGCCGGCGCCGCCTACGAACTCGACGGGGACGTGTACTTCTCCGTCGAGACCGACCCGCATTTCGGCGGGGTCTCCAACCTCGATGCCGAGGCGATGCGGCTGCTCTCCGCCGAGCGCGGTGGCGATCCGGAGCGCCCCGGCAAGAAGAACCCGCTCGACCCGATGCTCTGGATGGCCGCCCGTGAGGGCGAGCCGAGCTGGGACGGGGCCTCGCTCGGCCCCGGCCGGCCCGGCTGGCACATCGAGTGCGTCGCCATCGCCCTGGACCACCTCGGCATGGGCTTCGACGTCCAGGGAGGCGGGTCCGACCTGGCCTTCCCGCACCACGAGATGGGCGCCTCCCACGCCCAGGTGCTGACCGGCGAGCACCCGTTCGCCCAGGCGTACGTGCACGCCGGAATGGTCGCCCTGGACGGCGAGAAGATGTCCAAGTCCAGGGGCAACCTGGTCTTCGTCTCGAAGCTGCGCCGCTCCGGCGTGGACCCGGCGGCGATCCGCCTCGCCCTGCTGTCGCACCACTACCGGTCCGACTGGGAGTGGACCGACCAGGTGCTCGCCGATGCCGTCGAGCGGCTCGGGCGGTGGCGTTCCGCCGTCTCCCGGCCCGACGGACTGCCCGCAGAGGCCCTCGTCGAGGAGGTCCGCGAGGCCCTCGCCGACGACTTGGACGCACCGGCCGCCCTGGCCGCCGTGGACCGCTGGGCCGAGCGTCAGAACGCCCAGGGCGGTTCGGACGAGGGCGCACCCGGCCTCGTCTCACGCACCGTCGACGCGTTGCTGGGCGTCGCACTGTAGTGCAGCGCGCGGTGACATTCCGCTGACCTTCATCCGCCGAGCCGGCCTTGGACTTCTTGACGAAGTTCAGGGCCGGTTCCGTTTTGTCCATGGTCAAGTGCTCGATGTTGCGCTAAAAGCGCTCTATGCAATCATCAATGAGCATCAGAACGGCGGCAGTTGCAGCCTTGCTGGGGCTGCTCGCCGTCCTCGCGGGGCCCGGTGCCGCCCAGGCCGGCGCCGCCGAACCGGACACCACCACGGTCGGCGACCTCACCGGATTCTCCGCCGACGGTCCCGTCTACCGCCTGAGGGCCGGCACCGCCGAGGCCCGGGTCAGCTTCGTCTCCGACGAGACCTTCCGGATCGAACTCGCCCCGGACGGCGCGTTCTCCGACCCCACCGGCGACGACATCGTCCTGCCGCAGGGCACCCCGCCGCGCACCCGGTGGAAGGAGCGGGGCGACCGCTACGAACTCTCCACCGGCAGCGTCACCCTGCGCGCCTACAAGTCACCCCTGCGCTTCGCGCTGTACCGCGCGGACGGCACCCGGGTCTGGTCCGAGGCCAAGGGGCTGAGCTGGGACGGGAAGCAGACCACCCAGACCCTGGCCCGCGGCGCCGACGAGCAGTTCTACGGTGCCGGGATGCAGAACGGACGCGGCAACACCTCGCACCGCGACAAGACCGTCGAGGTGGGCGTCGACTACAACTGGGACGACGGCGGCCACCCCAACTCGGTGCCGTTCTACCTCTCCTCGGCTGGGTACGGCGTCTTCCGCAACACCTACGCGCCGAACACGTACGCCTTCACCGACCCGGTGACCACCACGGCGAAGGAGAAGCGTTTCGACGCCTACTACTTCGCGGGCGACAGCACCAAGGACGTCATCGGCCAGTACACGAAGCTCACCGGCAAGCCCTTCCTGCCGCCCGTGTACGGCATGGAGATCGGCGACGCGGACTGCTACCTCCACAACGCCAACCGCGGTGAGCGCCGCACCCTGGACTCCCTGAAGGTCGCCGACGGCTACGTCGAGCACGACATGCCGAACGGCTGGATGCTCGTCAACGACGGCTACGGCTGCGGCCACGAGAACCTCGCCGAGACCGCCAAGGGCCTCCAGGACCGCGGCATGCAGCTCGGCCTGTGGACCGAGGACGGCATCGACAAGATCGCCGACCAGGTCAAGGCGGGCCAGCGGGTCGCCAAACTGGACGTCGCCTGGGTCGGCTCGGGCTACAAGTTCGCGCTCGACGGCTGCAAGGACGCGTACCAGGGCATCGAGGACAACAGCGACGCCCGCGGCTTCACCTACGCCCCGGAGAGCTGGTCGGGCGCGCAGCGCTGCGGTGTCCAGTGGTCCGGCGACCAGTACGGCACCTGGGACTACATCCGCTGGCAGATCCCGACCTACGCGGGCGCCACGATGTCCGGTCTCGCCTACACCACCGGCGACGTCGACGGCATCTTCGGCGGCAGCGCCAAGACGTACACCCGTGATCTCCAGTGGAAGATGTTCCTCGGCACCACGATGACCATGGACGGCTGGGCGGCCAGCGACAAGCAGCCCTTCCGGTACGGGGAGCCGTACACCTCCATCAACCGCGACTACCTCAAGCTCAAGGAGTCGCTGCTGCCCTACCAGTACTCCTACGCGCACGAGGCGACGAAGACCGGCGTCGGCATGGTCCGGCCCCTGGTCCTCGAATACCCGGACGACCCGAAGGCGGCGACGGACGCGGCGAAGTACGAGTTCATGTCCGGCGAGGACTTCCTCGTGGCGCCGGTCTACCAGGACGGCACCGAGCGCAACGGCATCTATCTGCCGAAGGGCACCTGGACCGACTACTGGAGCGGTCGCACCTACGAGGGGCCGACCACCCTCGACCACTACAGCGCTCCGCTCGACACCCTGCCGCTGTTCGTCAAGGGGGGTGCCAGTGTGCCGATGTGGCCGGGCATCCGCTCGTACCGGGACCGCACCGCCGACTCGCCGCTCGCCTGGGACATCTACCCGCAGGGCACGTCGTCCTTCACGCTGTACGAGGACGACGGCGTCACCCGGCAGCATCGCGACGGCAAGTACGCCACGCAGACCGCCGAGGTGAAGGCGCCGCTGCGGGGCGCGGGCGACATCACCGTGCGGATCGGCGCGAGCGAGGGGCAGTTCACCGGCAAGCAGCGCACCCGTCCGTACGAGTTCAGCGTGCACACCGGCTCCGCGCCGAGCGCGGTGCAGCTCGGCGGCAAGCTGCCCCGGCTGACTTCGGCGGCCGCGTACAAGGCGGCGAAGCAGGGCTGGTGGTACGACCAGGACGACCGCGGCGGTGTCGTGAAGATCAAGACCCTGCCGCTCCCCACCGACAAGAAGTTCTCCGTGAAGCTGCGCGGGACGAGCGCGGTCGGCGGGCGGAACGCGGCGGCCACGGCCGTCGTCTCCGCGCCGGCCGGGCAGGAGATCGGTGCCGGGACCGAGGGCGCCGTCGCCGTCGATGTCACCGCGGGCGACGCCGATGTGACGGACGCCGCGGTCACCCTGGACGTCCCCGAGGGCTGGCAGGTCGCGCGGCCCGCGACCGTGGACCGGATCCCGGCGGGCACCACCCGGCGGGTCGAGGTGTCGGTCACCCCGGCGAAGGACGCCACGGCGGGGGAGGCGCGGCTCACCGCACTCTCCCGGTACCGGGCGGCCGGCGAATCCCGCACCGCCGCCCAGCGGTTCGCGGCCGGAGTGATGCCACCGCCGCCCACCGGTGAGGTGTGGGCGAGCGACATGGTGTGGCTGAAGTCCGTCAACGGCTACGGCCCCGCCGAGCGGGACCGCAGCAACGGCGAGTCGGGCGCGGCCGACGGACACCGGCTGACCCTCGCGGGCAAGACGTACGAGAAGGGCATCGGCACCCATGCCGACTCCGACATCGAGGTCTACCTCGGTGGGCGCTGCACCGCCTTCACTGCGGACGTCGGGATCGACGACGAGATCAACGGCTACGGCGAAGTGGCGTTCTCCGTCGAGGCGGACGGCAAGGTCCTGTGGACCTCGCCGAAGGTGACGGGGGCGTCGGCGACCGTACCGGTCGAGGTGAAGCTCGACGGTGCGCGCCATGTGCACCTGAAGGTCACGGACACCAATGGGTCCAAGACCGGTGACCACGGGGACTGGGCCGCGGCGCGGTTCACCTGTTCCTGAACGACCCGCACCGCACAGGAGCGCCGGGCGTGCGTCCGCCCGGCGCTCCGCGGTCCCGTCAGTCCTCCGAGGAGTCCTCCGACGAATCCTGCGGGCCCTCGCCGTCGCCGTCTTCGTTCTCCTTGCCGGCCGCCCGCCGTCGGCCGGGTCCGCTCGTGGGTGGCGCCCCGGGACCGGGGGTACCGTCGGCATCGGGCCGGACCGGCTTCGGCGGACGGGTGCGACCGCTGGAGGTGTCGCGCAGATACGAGGCGTCCCCGCTCTCCGTAGCGTGCCCGCCGGGCGACTGTCCCGGTCCGACGTCCCTGCGGCGCAGATAGCGCTCGAACTCCCGGGCGATGGCCTCGCCGCTCGCCTCGGGAAGCTCCGCGGTGTCCCGGGCCTCCTCCAGCGTCTGCACATATTCCGCCACTTCGCTGTCCTCGGCGGCCAGTTGGTCGACACCGAGCTGCCAGGCGCGGGCGTCCTCCGGCAGTTCGCCCAGCGGGATACGCAGACCGATGAGGTCCTCCAGGCGGTTCAGCAGCGCGAGCGTCGCCTTCGGATTGGGCGGCTGCGACACATAGTGCGGCACCGCCGCCCACAGGCTCACCGCGGGAACGCCCGCGTGCGTGCAGGCCTCCTGGAGGATGCCGACGATGCCCGTCGGACCCTCGTACCTGGTCTCCTCCAGGTCCATGGTCCGCGCCAGATCCGGGTCGGAGGTCACCCCGCTGACCGGTACCGGTCGGGTGTGCGGGGTGTCGCCCAGCAGCGCGCCCAGGATCACCACCATCTCCACGCCCAGTTCATGGGCGAAGCCCAGGATCTCGTTGCAGAACGAGCGCCAGCGCATGGACGGCTCGATACCGCGGACCAGGACGAGATCGCGGGGCGTCTCCCCGCCGATACGGACCACGGAGAGGCGGGTGGTCGGCCAGGTGATCTTGCGTACCCCGCCGTCCAGCCAGACCGTCGGTCGGTTGACCTGGAAGTCGTAGTAGTCCTCGGCGTCAAGCGCCGCGAAGACCTCGCCCTTCCACTCCCGGTCCAGGTGCGCGACCGCCGTGGATGCGGCGTCACCCGCGTCGTTCCATCCCTCGAACGCGGCCACCATGACCGGGTCGATCAGCTCGGGAACCCCCTCGAGCTCGATCACCCAGGCCTCCTTCCGAAGTTCCCTTGCGTACGAACCAACCTTACGGCTTCCGGCCACTCCCGCCGCAGCCCCTGCGCACAGCCGGGTGAACCTGCTCCACGAGGGTGCATCACCGGTCGAATCGGGGCATGGTCTCTGGATACATCCGAGCTGTGTTCGGTCAATTTCGTACCAGCCCTGGACGTTGGGGCCCGCATGACGCTATACATCGGATGACCAGAACAGAGGTCCGATGTTATTCCCCTGGGGGCGCGCATGAGCCAGACCGTCACGGATTTCGAGGTCCACGACATCCGTTTTCCGACCTCGGAACAACTGGACGGCTCGGACGCCATGAACCCCGATCCCGACTATTCGGCCGCCTACGTCGTACTGCGTACCGAACCCCTGCACGACGGCGCGGTCTTCGAGGGACATGGCTTCTGCTTCACCATCGGGCGAGGCAACGAGGTGATGGCCGCCGCCATCGAGGCGCTGCGGCCGTATGTGGTCGGACGTCCGGCGCCGCGCACCGCGGCCGACCTCGCGGCACTGCACCGCGAGCTCACCCACGACTCCCAACTGCGCTGGCTCGGCCCCGAGAAGGGCGTGATGCACATGGCGGCCGGCGCGGTCGTCAACGCGGCCTGGGACCTCGCGGCGAAGCAGGCGGGCCGGCCCGTCTGGCAGTTCCTGGCCGAGATGACGCCCGAGGAGCTCGTCTCCCTCGTCGACTTCCGCTACCTCACCGACGCGCTCACCCCCGATGAGGCCCTCGCGATCCTGCGCGCCGCCGAACCGGGCCGCGCCGAGCGGGCCGAGCGGCTGCGCGCCGAGGGCTACCCGGCGTACACCACCTCCCCCGGCTGGCTGGGATACACCGACGAGAAGCTCGTCAGGCTGGCGAAGGAGGCCGTCGCCGACGGCTTCACCCAGATCAAGCTGAAGGTCGGCGGCGATCTCGGCGACGACGTCCGCAGGCTGGCCCTGGCCCGCGAGGCCGTCGGGCCCGACGTCCGGATCGCGGTCGACGCCAACCAGCGCTGGGACGTGGCCGACGCGGTGAAGTGGATGACCGCGCTCGCGCCGTACGAGCCGCACTGGATCGAGGAGCCGACCAGCCCCGACGACGTCCTCGGCCACGCCGCCGTCCGTGCCGGGCAGCCGGTCAAGGTCGCCACCGGCGAACACGTCGCCAACCGGGTCGTGTTCAAGCAGCTGCTGCAGGCCGGGGCCGTCGACTTCGTCCAGATCGACGCGGCACGTGTCGCCGGCGTCAACGAGAATCTGGCGATCCTGCTGCTCGCCGCGAAGTACGGCGTGCCGGTCTGCCCGCACGCGGGCGGTGTCGGGCTGTGCGAGCTGGTCCAGCACCTCTCGATGTTCGACTATGTGGCGGTCTCAGGAAGTCGGGAGAACCGTGTGATCGAGTACGTCGACCATCTCCACGAACATTTCGCCGACCCCACCGTGATCGAGTCGGGCCGCTACGCCGCCCCGAGTTCCCCGGGCTTCTCCGCCCGGATGCTCCCCGAGTCGATCGCCGCACACCGCTATCCGGAGGGCCCCGTATGGCAGGCCCGCCGCACCACCGAGGAGGCTGCCCGATGACCGGCACAAGCGACTTCGAGGGAATGAACGCCCTGGTGACGGGCGGTGCCTCCGGCATCGGCGCCGCCGTCGCGACCATGCTGCTGGCGCGTGGCGCGCAGGTGGCCGTACTCGACCGGGAGACCGCGGGCGCCCCCGAGGGCGTGCTGGCCGTCACGGCGGACGTCACCGACGACGACGCCGTGCGCGAGGCGGTCGACCGGGCCGCCGCCGAGCTCGGCGGCCTGCACACGCTCGTGTCCAACGCGGGCATCGGTTCCATCGGCACGGTCGAGGACAACGCCGACGAGGAGTGGACCCGGGTCCTGGACATCAACGTCCTCGGCATGGTCCGCACCGCCCGGCACGCCCTGCCCCATCTGCGCAGGGCGGCGGCCGACCGCCCCGGCGCCGTCTCGATCACCCAGACCTGCTCGATCGCCGCGACCGCCGGGCTGCCGCAGCGCGCCCTGTACAGCGCGAGCAAGGGCGCGGTCCTCTCGCTGACTCTCGCGATGGCCGCCGACCACGTCCGCGAGGGCGTCCGGGTCAACTGCGTCAACCCGGGCACGGCGGACACCCCGTGGATCGGGCGGCTGCTGGGCCAGGCCGACGACCCGGCCGCCGAGCGCGCGGCGCTCAACGCCCGCCAGCCGTTGGGACGGCTGGTCTCCGCCGACGAGGTGGCCGCCGCGATCGTCTATCTCGCCAGTCCCGGCGCCGCCTCGGTCACCGGCACGGCACTGGCCGTCGACGGCGGTATGCAGGGACTGCGCCTGCGCCCCGCCCAGAGCTGATCAGGGGCGCGCGGTCCCGGGCCTGTCCGGCCCTGATCCGCCGGACGGGCCCGAGCCGCATCACCGGGCCGCGCTCCCCGGCACCACGCACCCCTGCTTTGCCCACAGAGCTCCGAGCCGGTACTCCACAAAGGACGGGACACCAATGAGAGTGCGTACGACGAGTGCGGCAGCCTGCGCCGTACTGCTGGCCGTCACTGCCCTCGCGGGCTGCAACCGCGAATCCACCGCCGACGGCGCGGGCGGCGGAAAGGTCGGGATCGACCTGCCGCGCAGCGACAGCGACTTCTGGAACTCGTACCAGAACTACGTGGAGAAGGGGGTCGAGGCGGGCGAGGTCAAGGCGCTGCCGCTGACCAACTCGCAGAACGACATCGGCAAGCTGGTCGCCAACGTCCAGACCTTCACCGACCAGGGCGCCAAGGCCGTCGTGATGGCGCCCCAGGACACCGGTGCGATAGCCGAGTCGCTCAACACGCTGAACGAGAAGAAGATCCCGGTCGTCAGCGTCGACACCCGCCCCGACAAGGGCGACATCTACATGGTGGTGCGGGCCGACAACAAGGCGTACGGGACCAACGCCTGCAAGTACCTCGGCGAGCAGCTGAAGGGCAAGGGCAAGGTCGTCGAGTTCCAGGGCGACCTGTCCTCGATCAACGGCCGGGACCGGTCGGAGGCGTTCAAGGCCTGCATGGACAAGGACTTCCCCGGCATCAAGGTCTTCGAGCTGGCCACCGACTGGAAGGGCGACGTCGCCTCCGCCAAGCTCCAGGCCACCCTGGCCGCCAACCCCGACATCAACGGCATCTACATGCAGGCCGGCGGGGTCTTCCTGCAGCCCACCCTCGCGCTCCTGGAGCAGAAGAAGCTGCTGAAGCCGGCCGGTACACCGGGCCACATCACGATCATCTCCAACGACGGCATCCCGGAGGAGTTCGACGCCATCAAGGCCGGGAAGATCGACGCCACGATCTCCCAGCCCGCCGACCTGTACGCGAAGTACGCGCTGTACTACGCCAAGGCGGCGCTGGACGGGAAGACCTTCAAGGTGGGCCCGACCGACCACGACTCGAACATCATTAAGATCCCGAACGGCCTGGAGGATCAGCTTCCGGCGCCGCTGGTGACCAAGGACAACGTCGACGACCCGAAGCTGTGGGCCAACCAGCTGGAGAAGAAGAGCTAGCCATGGACCAGGCACCACCACGCGCCGTACAGGCGGAAGGCGTTGTCAAACGCTTCGGGCCCACCGTGGCGCTCGACGGGGTCCGGCTCGCCGTGCGGCCCGGTGAGTCCCATGCCCTCGTCGGCCGCAACGGCGCGGGCAAGTCGACGCTGGTCGGCGTCCTGACCGGGCTCCACAAGGCGGACGCGGGCACGGTCACGTTCGGCGGGGAGCCCGCGCCCGCCTTCGGAGACACCACGGCCTGGCAGTCGAAGGTCGCCTGCGTCTACCAGAAGTCCATGGTCGTCCCCGATCTGACCGTCGCCGAGAACCTCTTCCTCAACCGGTTCGACGAAAACTCCCGCTGGATCAGCTGGGGGAGGCTCCGCAGGCGCGCGGAGCGGCTCCTGGCCGACTACGGCGTCCAGGTCGACCCCGGCACCCGGGCGCGCGATCTCGCCGTGGAGCAGAGGCAGTTCGTCGAGATCGCGCGGGCGCTGTCCTTCGGCGCCCGGCTGATCATCCTGGACGAGCCGACCGCCCAGCTCGACGCCCGCGGCATCGGGCGGCTCTTCGACAAGCTCAGGGAGCTGCAGAGCCAGGGAGTGGCGTTCCTCTTCATCTCCCACCATCTGCAGGAGGTGTACGAACTGTGCACGGCGGTCACCGTCTACCGCGACGCCCGCCATGTACTGACCGCACCGGTCGCCGACATCGCCAAGGCGGAACTGGTGGCGGCGATGACCGGCGAGCAGTCCGCCGGCGCCACCGCCTGGCACGCGGGCGCCGACGGCGCGGCGGTACGGGACGAGTCGGCCGCACCCGTCCTGCGTACTGAAGGGCTCACCCTGGAGGGCCAGTTCGAGCCACTCGACCTGGAGGTCCGTCCCGGTGAGGTGCTCGGCCTGGCAGGCTCCGCGGCCAGCGGCAACACGGCCCTGGGCGAGGTGCTGGCAGGCATGCGCAAGGCGGGCGGCGGCACGGTCCGGGTGCACGGCAGGGCCGTGCGCTCGGGCAGCGTGCCGCACGCGCTGGACGCCGGGATCGGCTACATCCCCGAGGACCGGCACGACCAGGGCCTCGTACTGGACCGCAGCGTCGCCGAGAACGCCACCCTCACGGTCACCGACCAGCTCGGCCCCTGGGGGACCGTACTGCCCTCCCGCACGAGGGAGTTCGCACGGTCGATGATCGCCTCGCTGGACATCAAGACACAGGGGCCCGAGCAGCCCGTCTCCGGGCTCTCCGGCGGCAACCAGCAGAAGGTGGTGGTCGCCCGCGCGCTGGCCCGCAGGCCCAGCGTGCTGGTGGCGGTCCGCCCCACCGCGGGTGTGGACATCAAGTCCAAGGACTCGCTGCTCGGGGTCGTACGGCGGGTGGCCGACGAGGGCGACGCCGCAGTGATCATCTCGGACGAACTGGACGATCTGCGGGTCTGTGACCGGGTGCTCGCCCTGTTCCACGGGCGCGTGGTCGCCACGTTCGCAAGCGGGTGGACCGACGGGGAACTCGTCGCCGCCATGGAAGGTGTGGGGGAAAGGGAATGACCGGCACGGTACGGCCCCCGGCGGCCGACGACATCGACGGAGGGCTGAAGGGCTCCCTGACGGGCGAGAGCCCGCTGGACCGGCTGAAGCTGATCCGGTGGAGCGACTTCTCCCTGGTACCGGTGATCCTGGTGCTGATGGTGATCGGGTTCATCGTCTCGCCGGTGTTCCTGACCTCCGAGAACCTGATCAGCGTCGTCCAGCAGTCCTCGGAGCTCAGTCTGCTGGTCCTGGGCCAGGCACTGATCCTGATCTGCGGACGGATGGACCTGTCGCTCGAGTCGACGATCGGCATCGCACCGGTCGTCGCGATGTGGCTGGTCCTGCCCGCCGAGGGCGGCCGCTTCGCGGGCCTGGGCCTGCTGCCCACCTGGTCGGCGATCCCGCTCTGTCTGCTGGTGGGCCTCGCCATCGGGGCGGTCAACGGCTTCCTGATGCTGAAGCTGCGGGTCAACGGCTTCATCGCCACGCTCGGCATGCTCACCATGCTGCGCGGCCTCCACATCGGCATCACCGAGGGCAAGTCCATCACCGACGTCCCGGAGTCCTTCCGCTACCTCGGCAAGAGCGAGTGGCTCGGCGCACCGGCCGCCGTCTGGATCTGCCTGGCCCTGTTCGCCGTCGGCGGCGCCGCGCTGGCCTGGCTGCGGCACGGCCGCTCGCTGTACGCCATCGGCGGCAATCCGGAGGCCGCGCGCGCAGCGGGCATCCGGGTGGACCGGGTCACCTGGATCGTGCTCGCGATCGGCGGTCTGCTGGCGGCCTTCGCGGGCATCCTCTACACCGGCCACTACGGATCGGTCGCCGCGACCCAGGGCAACGGCTGGATCTTCCAGGTGTTCGCCGCGGCGGTGATCGGCGGCATCAGCCTCAAGGGCGGTCGCGGCACCCTGTTCGGCGCGCTGACCGGTGTACTGACGCTCCAGCTGGTGGTCAATGTGATGACCCTCGGCGGTGTCCCGGCGCTCTGGAACCAGTTCCTCAACGGCGCGATCATCATCGTCGCCCTGGTCATCTCCCGCTTCGCGAGCGGAGAGAAGCAGGACTGAACGGGTCGGGTCCCGCCGCCGGCGTGCGAGACGCGCGGTCCGGGGCGGAGCCCGGCAACGGGGAAGGGGCGGACGGGGGGAACGCCCCGTCCGCCCCTTCCCCGTTGCCGCGCTACAGCGTCGACCGCAGCCACTGCTCCACGCTCGCCACATGCACCGTCGCCCAGGCCCGCGCCGCCTCCGCGTCCCGGTCCCGCAGCGCCGAGACGATCGCCCGGTGCTCGTGGAGCGTGCGGGTCACCGCGTCCTCCTGTGTCAGGCCGCGCCAGATCCGCGCCCGCGTCGTCGGCCCCGAGAGCCCGTCGAGCAGCGAGCAGAGCACCGAATTCCCGGACGACTGCACGATGCCGCGGTGGAACTCCAGATCGCTGGCGACCAGCTCCTCCACCGATGGCTGTGCGCCGAGGGCGTCCAACTGGGAGCTGAGCACGTCCAGTTGGGCCTCGCTGATCCGGGTGGCCGCCATCGCCGTCGCGGCCGGTTCCAGGATCCGGCGGACCGCGAGGAATTCGAGCACCGTGTCGTCGCGGTGGAAGTCCACCACGAAGCTCAGCGCCTCCAGCAGCAGCTGCGGATCGAGGCTGGTCACATACGTGCCGTCGCCCTGCCGCACATCGAGAATGCGGATCAGGGACAGGGCGCGCACCGCCTCCCTCAGGGAGTTGCGGGAGAGCCCCAGCTCCGCCGCGAGTTCGCTCTCCTTGGGGAGTCGGTCGCCGGGTCGGAGCGCACCCGAGACGATCATTCCCTTGATCTTCTCGATCGCCTCGTCGGTGACAGCCATGACGGTCCTCCTGGATCCGGACTGGAATCAGACATCCGATGTCTCTCCTCATTATGCGGGTCGGGGGAGCCGCATGAGCCAGGTCTGCCGCAGGTCGTCCCGGGCACGCGCCGGCCGGGCGGTCTTCGGGGCCGGCCGGTCAGTCCCAGAGTGCCGACGGCGCCTCACGCCGTACCACCGGGGCGATGTCCTCGGCGAACCGCTGCAGCGTCTCGATCTGCTCGGGGCGGCTCAGTCCGAAGCCGTCCACAGTGATCGACTGGAGGTCGTGCCCGTACACCTCGTGCCAGCCGAGGATCTTGTCGATGATCTGCTGCGGGCTGCCGATCAGCTGGGGCCCGTCCGCGATGGCCTCCTCGATGGTCCGGAACGGCGTGTTGTAGCCGGCCCGGCCCTCCAGATGCGGCCGGAAGGACTGCGCCACCTTCGCCTCGTACAGCTCCTTGTAGCGCTCCACCGCCTGCTGCGAGCCGTCGGCGATCAGCAGCCCGCCGGATCCCGCCGCCACGTGCGCGCGGGCCGGATCGTGTCCGTACGCCTCGAAACGCTCCCGGTAGTGGTCGACCAGCCGGGCATAGGCCGCACGGGGCTGGATGGCATTGGCGGTGAACAGCGGATCGCCGTGGCGCGCGGCCAGTTCGGGGGAGTTGAGGCTGGTGGCCGAGCCGTGCCAGATCCGCGGCGCCCCGGCGTACGGGCGGGGCAGGGTCGTCGTGTTCTTCAGCGCGGGCCGGAACTCGCCCTCCCAGTCGACGCCCTCCTCGGTCCAGAGCCTTCGCAGCAGCTCGTACTTCTCCTTCTGGAGATCCCACTGCCGCTCCTCGTCGAGCCCGAACAGGTCGAAGTGACCCGCCTCCGCGCCCTTCCCGACGACCAGTTCGATGCGGCCCCTGGAAATCTGGTCGAGCGTCGCGAAGTCCTCGGCCACCCGCACCGGATCGAGGATCGCGACGACCGTGACACCGGTCAGGAGACGGATGACGGACGTGCGGGCCGCCAGCGCGCCGAGCACCACGCTCGGGCTCGACGAGAGGTACGGACCGGCGTGCCGCTCGCCGATCGAGTACGCGTCGAAGCCGAGCCGCTCCGCGACGACCCCGCTTTCGATCACTTCCTCGAACCGGTCGGCGGGGGAGGGGAGTCGGTGACCGAGCGGGTGCGGGGCATGGCCGATGAGGGAGAGCACGGAAAACTTCATGGCTCAACTGTCCCCGCGCCGTATTGCACCCGTATGGCAGCCGTATGGCGCGTTCACCGCACGGCGAGCCGCCGGACATGAGGACGGACGAGGCGGCTCCAGCGCTGGAACCGCCCCGTCCGCGTGTCCGGCCCCGTCAGTCCCGGTCGCCGAGCACGGCCTCGACACCGGCCCGGATCTCGTCCGTCGCCAGGCCCCGGATCGTCAGCGTAGTCCGGCGGCGCAGCACGTCGTCCGCCGTCTCGGCCCACTCGTGGTCACGCGCGTAGGCGACCTGTGCCCAGATCTCCGGCGCGTCCGGGTGGATGCGCTCCGCCAGGGCCGGGTTCTCGTTCGCCAGCCGTGCGATGTCGAAGGAGAGCGAGCCGTAGTGCGTGGCGAGGTGCCGCGCCGTGTCGGCAGCCATCCGCGGGCCCGGCGTACCGCCGTCGATCAGCAGCCGGTGCGCCACCGCGTTCGGATTGGCGATGCCGGGCAGCGGGAGCTTCTTCGGCAGGTGCGACATCGGCTCCATGTCGTCCGCCAGAGGGTGCCCGGGGAGGGCGGCCAGCTTGTTCATCACCGTACGGCCGATGTGGCGGAAGGTCGTCCACTTGCCGCCCGCGACCGACAGCATGCCGCCGCGCCCCTCCGTCACGACCGTCTCGCGCTTGGCCTTGGACGTGTCGCCGGGACCGCCCGGCAGCACCCGCAGGCCCGCGAAGGAGTAGGTGATCAGATCGCGGGACAGCTGCTGGTCCCTGACGGAGAAGGCGGCCTCGTCCAGGATCTGCGCGGTGTCCTTCTCGGTGACCGCGACGTCCGCCGGATCGCCCTCGTACTCCTCGTCCGTCGTGCCGAGCAGCAGCATGTCCTCCCAGGGCAGGGCGAACGTGATGCGGTACTTGTCGATCGGGGTGGCCAGCGCGGCCTTCCACGGGCTGGTGCGCTTGAGCACCAGGTGCGCGCCCTTGGACAGACGGATCGAGGGCGCCGCGTTCGGGTCCTCCATCGCGCGCAGGTGATCCACCCACGGGCCGGTGGCGTTCAGCACGAGCCGGGCGTCGACGCCGAACTCCGTGCCGTCCGTGCGGTCCTCCAGGTCGGCGCCCGTCACCCGGCCCTTGGTGAAGCGCAGCCCGGTCACCGCCGCGTGATTGAGGACGACCGCGCCCGCGTCGACGGCCGCGCGGACCGTCATCAGCGCCATCCGGGCATCGTTCATCTGGTCGTCGCCGTACACCGCGACGGCCTTCAGATTGTCCGTGCGCAGCTCCGGCACATCGCGCTGCGCCTTCGCCGGGCTGATCACGTGCCCGACCCCGTCACCGAACGCGGAGAGTGCCGAGTACGCGAACACACCCGCACCGAGCTTGGCCGCGCCGTGCGGTCCGCCCTTGTAGACCGGCAGGTAGAAGGTGAGCGGGTTGGCCAGGTGGGGAGCCACCTGACGGGACACCGCGCGGCGCTCGAAGTGGTTCTCCGCGACCAGCTTCACCGCACCGGTCTGCAGGTAGCGCAGACCGCCGTGGAGCAGCTTGGAGGAGGCGGAGGAAGTGGCGCCGGCGAAGTCGCCGGCGTCCACCAGGGCCACCCGCAGCCCGGACTGCGCGGCGTGCCAGGCGGTGGAGATGCCCAGGATGCCGCCACCGATCACCAGGAGGTCGTACGCCGCCTCGGACAGCTGCTCCCGAGTCTCGGCGCGGCTCGGAAGGGAGCCGGAGGCCGGGTGTGTCCCGAGTGCCGGGACGCTCTGCAGGGTGGTCATGGTGATTACTCCTCGTCTTCGAGCCAGCCCATGGTCCGTTCCACGGCCTTGAGCCAGCTCTTGTACTCGCGGTCGCGGGTGTCCGCGGCCATGCGGGGTGTCCACTCGGCGGCCCGGCGCCAGTTGGCGCGCAGCGCGTCGGTGTCCGGCCAGAAGCCGACGGCCAGACCGGCGGCGTAGGCGGCGCCGAGGCAGGTCGTCTCGGCGACCATGGGCCGCACCACGGGTGCGTCCAGGAAGTCGGCGAGCGTCTGCATCAGCAAGTTGTTGGAGGTCATGCCGCCGTCGACCTTGAGGGCGGCGAGCTCGACACCGGAGTCCTTCGTCATGGCATCGGTGATCTCACGGGTCTGCCAGGCGGTGGCCTCCAGGACGGCACGGGCGATGTGCGCCTTGGTGACGTACCTGGTCAGACCGGCGATGACGCCGCGGGCGTCGGAACGCCAGTAGGGGGCGAAGAGGCCGGAGAACGCGGGCACGAAGTACGCGCCGCCGTTGTCCTCGACCGAGGAGGCCAGCGTCTCGATCTCGGCCGCGGACTTGATCAGACCCATCTGGTCGCGCATCCACTGCACCAGCGAGCCGGTGACGGCGATGGAGCCTTCCAGCGCGTAGACCGGCTTCTGGTCGCCGATCCGGTACCCGACGGTCGTCAGCAGTCCGTTGTACGAGTTGACGGGCGTCTCGCCGGTGTTCATGAGCATGAAGGTGCCGGTGCCGTACGTGGACTTGGCCTCGCCCTCGGAGAAGCAGGTCTGGCCGAAGAGGGCCGCCTGCTGGTCGCCGAGCGCGGAGGCGACCGGGACACCGGCCAGGACGCCGCCCTTGGCGGTGCCGTACACCTCGGCGGAGGAGCGGATCTCGGGCAGCACGGCCGCCGGGATCTCCATGGACGCGAGGATCTTGTCGTCCCAGGCCATCGAGTGCAGGTTCATCAGGAGGGTGCGCGAGGCGTTGGTGACATCGGTGACATGGACGCCGCCGTCGGTGCCGCCGGTCAGGTTCCAGATGACCCAGGAGTCCATGGTGCCGAAGAGGATGTCGCCGCGCTCGGCGCGCTCGCGCAGGCCCTCGACGTTGTCCAGCAGCCAGCGGGCCTTGGGGCCCGCGAAGTACGAGGCGAGCGGCAGACCGGTCTCGCGGCGGAAGCGGTCCTGGCCCACGTTGCGGCCGAGCTCCTTGCAGAGCGCGTCGGTGCGGGTGTCCTGCCAGACCAGGGCGTTGTGGACGGGCTCACCGGTGTTCTTGTCCCAGAGCAGCGTGGTCTCGCGCTGGTTGGTGATGCCGATCGCCTTCACGTCGGCGGCGGTGATGCCCGCCTTGACGATGGCGCCGGCGACGACCTCCTGGACGTTCTCCCAGATCTCGGTCGCGTCGTGTTCGACCCAGCCCGGCTTGGGGAAGATCTGTTCGTGCTCCTTCTGGTCGACGGAGACGATCCGGCCGTCCTTGTCGAAGACGATGCAGCGGCTGGAGGTGGTGCCCTGGTCGATGGCCGCGATGAACGGGCCGGTGGTGTGTGCGTCGGTCACGGTGTGCTCCCGGGAGTCTGTGTGGTCTGGAGGGTCACGGCTCTGTGCGTCACGGCTCAGGCGAAGGCGACGTTGTAGAGCCCGCCCGCGATCGCGCCGCCGATGAGCGGTCCGGCGACCGGGATCCAGGCATAGCCCCAGTCGGAACCGCCCTTGTTCGGCAGCGGCAGCAGCGCGTGCACGATACGCGGACCGAGGTCGCGAACCGGGTTGATCGCGTAACCCGTCGGGCCGCCGAGCGAGAGACCGATACCGACGACGACGAGAGCGGTGACCATGGCGCCGAGCGTGCCGAGGCCGTTCCCGTCGTTGTTGAGGCCCTGGGTGAGGATCGCCAGGACGAGCACGACGGTGGCGATCACCTCGGTGGCGAGGTTCTGCACGGCGTTGCGGATCTCGGGACCGGTGGAGAAGACGCCCAGGACCGGGCCCGCCTTCGGGGCGGAGGCCTGGTCGACCATGGCCTCTTCACCCGGCTGGGTGCCCGTGATCTCCGGATCCGTTAGATGCGCCCGGAACTGCCCGTAATACGTCAGCCAGACCAGTACGGCGCCGATCATCGCGCCGAGCAGCTGGGAGCCGAGGTACAGCGGTACGTCGCTCCACTTGGTGCCGCCCTCGATCGCGAGACCGATCGTGACCGCCGGGTTGAGATGCGCGCCGGAAACGCCACCGGCCAGATACGCGCCGGTCAGCACGGCGAAACCCCACCCGAAGGTGATGGCGAGCCAGCCGGCGTTCTGCGCCTTGGAGCGCTTGAGAGTGACGGCGGCACAGACACCACCGCCGAGCAGGATGAGTACGGCGGTACCTATGGTCTCGCCGATGAAGATGTCGGAGCTGGACACCCGCGACTCCTTTGTCCTTCGTCCAGGGAAGCCGAACCCCGGGTCCCTCCGGTGGTCCGCGCCCTCACGTGAGGGCGTTTTCCGGCCCTTGGCGCTGTCACACCCTAACGCGGATTTCCGTTAGCTGTTCGACAATGCCGACCGATGAACGGCAGTGTTTCTCCCAGGTGAATCAGGCGTCAAGGGTTGTGTGGCCTATAACTCGATTAACTCGATCGCCACCGCCGGCCGCGGCGGTCAGAAGGGCCGGGCGCCCAGGTCCCTGGAGACGGCGCGGGCGCAGTCGCGCACCGCGGCGATCAGCTCGGGGCGCAGCTTCCCGTCCGCGCAGACCCGCTCCACCGCCCCGGTCACGGCAACGGCGCCGACCGGCATCCGGCGCCGGTCGTGGATCGGGGCGGCCACCGCGGCCACGCCCTCCCAGGTCTCCTCCACGTCGGCCGCCCAGCCGCGCGCCCGGATCAGGTCGAGCATCGCCTCGAACTCCTCCGCGTCGGTGACGGTGTGCGGGGTGAAGGGCTGCCGCTCGGCCTCCAGGGCCTCGGTGTGCGCCACCGGGTCGTACGCCGCGAGCACCTTGCCCAGGGCCGTGGAGTGCAGTGGCTGCATGGCCCCGACCTCCAGGACCTGCCGGCTGTCGTCGGGCCGGAAGACGTGGTGGACGATGAGCACGCCCTGCTGGTGCAGGACTCCGAGGTGGGCGCTCTCGCCGCTGGAGCGGGCCAGGTCGTCCGTCCAGACGAGCGCGCGGGCCCGCAGCTCGTGTACGTCCAGGTAGCTGTTGCCCAGCCGCAGCAGCTCGGCGCCCAGCTGGTAGCGGCCGGACGCCGTGTCCTGTTCGACGAAGCCCTCGTGCTGGAGCGTGCGCAGGATGCCGTGTGCGGTGCCCTTGGCCAGGCCCAGTGAGGAGGCGATGTCGGACAGTCCCAGCCGACGCTCGCCACCTGCCAGCAGGCGCAGCATCGCCGCCGCCCGTTCCAGCGACTGGATGTTCTTGGCCATCGCGCCGTACTCCTCCACCTCGGTTCGACAATGCTGAACACTATCGGTCGATGCCGACCCATGCTCGATCACACAGGAAAACCGCGGGCACCACTCGATTCGGACATCCCCCCGCACAGCATGCCGTCCGTTCCGTGGGACGGAGTGACGGCCCCGGGTGCCGCCCGGCTAGGCTGGCCTGGTGCGCCTTCCACCGAAGCCGCAAAGCCGACAGCCGTCGCATCCCAGGGAGTAAATCCATGGCCTCGTTGCCGACCCCTTCCGCCGACAGCCGGAACCGAGCCGAAGCCCTCCGTGAGGCGCTCGCCACCCGGGTGGTGGTGGCCGACGGTGCCATGGGCACCATGCTGCAGGCGCAGGACCCGACCCTCGAGGACTTCCAGAACCTCGAAGGCTGCAACGAGATCCTGAACGTCACCCGCCCGGACATCGTGCGCTCCGTCCACGAGGAGTACTTCGCCGTCGGCGTGGACTGCGTCGAGACGAACACCTTCGGGGCCAACGCCTCGGCCCTGGGCGAGTACGACATTCCCGAGCGGATCCACGAGCTCTCCGAGTCGGGCGCGCGCATCGCCCGTGAGGTGGCGGACGAGTTCACCGCATCGACCGGGCAGCAGCGCTGGGTGCTCGGCTCCATGGGCCCGGGTACGAAGCTGCCCACCCTGGGGCACGCCCCCTACACCGTGCTGCGGGACGGCTTCCAGCAGAACGCCGAGGGGCTGATCGCCGGCGGCGCGGACGCGCTCATCATCGAGACGACGCAGGACCTGCTGCAGACCAAGGCCGCCGTACTGGGCGCGCGGCGCGCCCTGGAGGCGATGGGCAGCGACCTCCTGGTGCTGTGTTCGCTGGCGTTCGAGACCACCGGAACCATGCTGCTCGGTTCCGAGATCGGGGCCGCGCTGACCGCCCTGGAACCGCTCGGCGTCGACATGATCGGTCTGAACTGCTCGACCGGCCCCGCCGAGATGAGCGAGCACCTGCGCTACCTCACGCGCCACTCCCGTATCCCGCTGCTCTGCATGCCGAATGCCGGACTGCCGGTGCTCACCAAGGACGGGGCGCACTTCCCGCTCGGACCCGAGGGGCTCGCCGACGCCCAGGAGACGTTCGTCCGGGAGTACGGCCTCTCGCTGGTCGGCGGTTGCTGCGGTACGACCCCCGAGCACCTGCGGCAGCTCGTCGAGCGTGTCCGCGGCTCCGCGCTCACCTCCCGCGCGCCCCGTCCCGAGCCGGGCGCCGCCTCCCTGTACCAGACCGTCCCGTTCCGCCAGGACACCTCCTACCTGGCGATCGGCGAGCGTACGAACGCCAACGGTTCGAGGAAGTTCCGCGAGGCGATGCTGGAGGCCCGCTGGGACGACTGCGTGGAGATGGCGCGCGACCAGATCCGCGAGGGCGCGCACATGCTCGACCTCTGCGTGGACTACGTCGGCCGGGACGGTGTCGCCGACATGGAGGAGCTGGCCGGACGTTTCGCGACCGCCTCCACGCTGCCGATCGTGCTGGACTCCACCGAGCTGCCGGTCCTCCGCGCAGGCCTGGAGAAGCTCGGCGGCCGGGCCGTCCTCAACTCCGTCAACTACGAGGACGGAGACGGCCCCGAGTCACGGTTCGCCAAGGTCACCGCGCTGGCCGTCGAGCACGGCGCCGCGCTGATCGCGCTCACCATCGACGAGGAGGGCCAGGCCCGTACCGTCGAGCACAAGGTCGCCGTCGCCGAGCGGCTGATCGAGGACCTGACCGGCAACTGGGGCATCCACGAGTCGGACATCCTCATCGACACCCTGACCTTCACGATCTGCACCGGCCAGGAGGAGTCCCGGGGCGACGGCATGGCCACCATCGGGGCCATCCGCGAGCTGAAGAAGCGCCACCCCGACGTCCAGACCACGCTCGGCCTGTCCAACATCTCCTTCGGCCTCAACCCGGCCGCCCGGGTCGTCCTGAACTCCGTCTTCCTCGACGAGTGCGTCAAGGCCGGCCTCGACTCCGCGATCGTGCACGCCTCCAAGATCCTTCCGATCGCGCGCCTCGACGAGGAGCAGGTGAAGGTCGCGCTCGACCTCATCCACGACCGCCGCGCCGAGGGCTACGACCCCCTGCAGAGGCTGATGGAGCTGTTCGAGGGCGTCAGCACGAAGTCGATGAAGGCCGGCAAGGCCGAGGAACTCCTCGCCCTGCCGCTCGACGAGCGCCTCCAGCGGCGCATCATCGACGGCGAGAAGAACGGCCTGGAGGCCGACCTCGACGAGGCCCTGCGGACCCGCCCCGCCCTCGACATCGTCAACGACACCCTCCTGGAGGGCATGAAGGTCGTCGGCGAACTCTTCGGCTCCGGTCAGATGCAGCTGCCGTTCGTGCTCCAGTCCGCCGAGGTCATGAAGACCGCGGTGGCCTATCTGGAGCCCCACATGGAGAAGTCCGACGCCGAGGGCAAGGGCACGATCGTGCTGGCCACGGTCCGTGGCGACGTCCACGACATCGGCAAGAACCTCGTCGACATCATCCTGTCCAACAACGGCTTCAACGTGGTCAACCTCGGCATCAAGCAGCCCGTCTCCGCGATCCTGGACGCCGCCCAGGAGCACCGGGCCGACGTCATCGGCATGTCCGGTCTCCTGGTGAAGTCCACCGTGATCATGAAGGAGAACCTGGAGGAGCTGAACCAGCGCAAGCTGGCCGCCGAGTACCCGGTGATCCTCGGCGGCGCCGCGCTCACCCGCGCCTACGTCGAGCAGGACCTCCACGAGATCTACGAGGGCGAGGTCCGCTACGCCCGCGACGCGTTCGAGGGGCTGCGTCTGATGGACGCCCTGGTCGCGGTCAAGCGCGGCGTCCCGGGCGCCACCCTGCCCGAACTCAAGCAGCGCCGCGTACCCAAGCGCGACACGGCGGTGCTGGAGGTGGAGGAGCCCGAGGAGGGCGTCCGCTCCGACGTCGCCGTCGACAACCCGGTCCCCGAGCCCCCGTTCTGGGGCACCCGGGTCGTCAAGGGCATCCAGCTCAAGGAGTACGCGTCCTGGCTGGACGAGGGCGCGCTCTTCAAGGGCCAGTGGGGTCTCAAGCAGGCCCGCGCCGGTGACGGACCGACGTACGAGGAACTGGTCGAGACCGAGGGCCGCCCGCACCTGCGCGGCTGGCTCGACAAGCTCCACACCGAGAACCTGCTGGAAGCCGCCGTCGTGTACGGCTACTTCCCCTGCGTCTCCAAGGGTGACGATCTGATCCTGCTCCACGAGGACGGCTCCGAGCGCACCCGCTTCACCTTCCCGCGCCAGCGCCGCGGCCGGCGCCTCTGCCTGGCGGACTTCTTCCGCCCCGAGGAGTCCGGGGAGACGGATGTGGTCGGCCTCCAGGTCGTCACCGTCGGCTCGAAGATCGGCGGCGAGACCGCCAAGCTCTTCGAGGCCAACTCCTACCGCGACTACCTGGAGCTGCACGGCCTGTCCGTACAGCTGGCCGAGGCGCTGGCCGAGTACTGGCACGCCCGGGTCCGCTCCGAGCTGGGCTTCGGCGGCGAGGACCCGGCCGATGTCGAGGACATGTTCGCGCTGAAGTACCGCGGCGCGCGCTTCTCCCTCGGCTACGGCGCCTGTCCCGAGCTGGAGGACCGGGCGAAGATCGCCGAGCTGCTCGGGCCCGAGCGGATCGGGGTGCATCTCTCGGAGGAGTTCCAGCTCCACCCGGAGCAGTCCACCGACGCGATCGTCATCCACCACCCCGAGGCGAAGTATTTCAACGCGCGGTAAGACCGCGTTCAACGCGCCGTAGCAGGTCAAGTCGTACACTTGTCGGTCCAGTGCAGGCCGGTCGTCCTTCCCACGGGAAAAGACGGCCGGCCTTCTCGTCCCTTACGGAAGGTGTGCCGGATGACCAGCACGGTTCCCGCGTCCATGACCCGCACGGCCGAAGGCGCCGCGCTGCAGGCCGTCCTGCTCGACATGGACGGCACCCTCGTCGATACCGAGGGCTTCTGGTGGGACGCCGAGGTGGAGGTCTTCGCCGAGCTCGGGCACCAGCTCGACGAGGCCTGGCGGGACGTGGTGGTCGGCGGGCCGATGACCCGCAGTGCCGGCTACCTCATGGACGTCACCGGTGCGGACATCACCCTCGCCGAACTCACCGTGCTGCTCAACGACCGCTTCGAGGAGCGCATCGGCCGCGGTGTGCCGCTGATGCCGGGCGCGGCACGGCTCCTGGCGGAACTGGCCAGGCACGAGATCCCCACCGCCCTGGTCTCCGCCTCGCACCGGCGGATCATCGACCGCGTGCTGGACTCGGTGGGACACCACCACTTCTCCCTCACCGTCGCGGGCGACGAGGTCTCCCGTACCAAGCCGCACCCGGAGCCCTACCTCACCGCCGCGTCCGGCTTCGGGGCGGAGCCCGAGCGCTGCGCGGTCATCGAGGACACGGCCACCGGCGTCGCGGCCGCGGAGGCCGCGGGCTGCCGGGTGGTCGCCGTCCCGTCCGTCGCACCGATCGCCCCCGCGTCCGGCCGGGTCGTCGTACGGTCGCTGGAAGAAGTCGATCTCGCATTTCTCCGGGGCCTGGTAACGGGAATGCAGTGATCCGCGCACCGAGAGTATTTCTGTGAATGAACCGAAAAGCTCTCGGCGTCGAATCGTGTGCTTTCTGTCGTACGTCAGTGTGTGAGCCGGGCGCGCGGCAGGGACGAAAAAGGGGTCTCGGGCGTGAGCTTTGTCACCCGAATCGCAACCGAAGACTTTTCAGGATCCGCCCGGGTGCCCGTTTCGTGGTGTCGAACTGTCCCGGTTGGTGGGGACCTGTGCGAAACGGTCCCGGCGGGGGAAAACGGCTCGCCGATATTCCCATCACCGTCCGATTACACATCCGGACAGCTCTGGTCCGGCATTGCCTACGGCGCGCACTAATCTCGCTGTCTCAATGCCGGGATGAGGGAGAGCGTCCAAGATGAACCGCAAGACTCTGGTGCTGCCGGCCGTCGTCGGCCTGCTCGCGCCCGTACTCGCCGCCTGCGGCGCGTCGGGCGACGGGGACGATGGCAGGGCCGCCATCGTCGTCGGCACCACGGACCAGTTCGTCGCCTCCAAGGACACTCCCGCGCCGCTCGACCCCGCCATCGGCTACGAGGCGGGGGTGTGGAATGTGCTCCGGCAGACCGTGCAGACCCTGATGCACGTGCCGCGCGGCGGCGGGCAGCCGGTCCCCGAGGCGGCGCAGAGCTGCACCTTCACGGACACGCAGAACGAGAGCTACCGCTGCAAGCTGCGCAGCGGTCTGAAGTTCGCCGACGGCAGGGCCGTCACCGCCGATGACGTGAAGTACTCCATCGACCGCGTCATCCGCATCAACGCTCCCAACGGGCCCGTCGCCCTGCTCGCCAACATCGACACGGTCGAGACGCAGGGCGAGCGTGAGGTCGTCTTCCATCTCCGCACCCCGGACGCGACGTTCCCGTACAAGCTCGCCACTCCGGTCGCCGGGATCGTGCCGCGGAACAAGTACGCGGCGAAGTCCGCGCGTACCGGATTCCAGGTGGACGGATCCGGTCCGTACACCATGAAGCCGGAAGTCGAGCACAACCAGGTCGTCAAGGTGGTCTTCACCAGGAACCCCCACTACAAGGGGGATCTGAAGGTGCGGAACGAGAAGGTCGAGCTGGACGTCTTCCCCGATTCGACGGCCATGGGCAAGGCCTTCGACGACAAGAAGATCGACATGATGACCCGCACCATGTCGCCCGAGCAGTCCCAGCAACTGCTCGAAAAGCCCGAGGACGGCATCAAGCTCACCGAGATACCCGGACTCGCCATCCATTTCCTGGGCTTCAACACCGACGACCCGGCCGTGAAGAACAAGGCCGTCCGCCAGGCCATGGCCCAGGTCGTCGACCGCGGAGAGATCGCGAGCAAGGTGTACGGCGCCACGGCCGAGCCGTTGTACTCGCTGATCCCGTCCGGCATCACCGGGCACGCCAACTCGTTCTACAACAAGTACAGCGAACCCAGCACCACGAAGGCCGCGGCGATCCTGGAGGCCGCAAACATCGACACCCCTGTGAAGCTCACCCTCCACTACCCGTCCGACCGTGCCGGCGCCGGCAACGCCGCCGAGTTCGAAACCCTGAAGAAGCAGTTCGACGACACCGGCCTGTTCGATGTCACCGTCGAGAGCTCCCCCTGGGCGAAGTACCGCCCCGCACAGGTGCGCGGCGACTACGCCGTGTACGGCATGGGCTGGTTCCCCGACTTCCCGGACCCCGACAACTACATGGCGCCGTTCCTCGACAAGAACAACTTCCTCAACTCGCCCTACAGGTCGACGCTCGCCCAGAAGACGCTCATTCCGCAGTCGCGGCGCGAGGCCGACCGCAGCGCCTCCGCCAAGACCTTCGAGCGGCTCCAGGACATCGTCGCCGACGATGTCCCCGTACTGCCGATCTGGCAGGGCAAGCAGTACGTCGCGTCGCGCGAAGACCTCACCGGTGTCGAATGGGCGGTCAACTCCTCCGCCGACCTCCAGCTCTGGGAGTTGGGCGACGGCACCGTCCGAACCTCCTGAGCACGGACGACGCCCCGGCCGAACCCGGCCGGGGCGTCGTCCGTGCCCCGGGCCGATTCCGGGGCCGCCGCTCGGAGCCGCTCACTGGGCCCCGGGGCGCACCAGACCGCTCTCGTAGGCGTACACCGCCGCCTGTACCCGGTCGCGCAGGCCGAGCTTGGTCAGCACGTGGCCGACGTGCGTCTTGACCGTCGTCTCACTGACGAACAAGTCCGCGGCGATCTCCGCGTTCGACAGTCCGCGCGCCACCAGCTTCAGCACCTCGACCTCACGGTCCGTCAGCGTGTGCAGGGTGTCGGGCACCGGCTCCTCGCCGGACGGCAGATGGTCCGCATACTTGTCGAGCAGCCTGCGGGTGATGCTCGGCGCCAGCATCGCCTCACCCGCCGCGACCACGCGGATCGCCTGCACCAGCTCATTGGCGGGAGCGTCCTTCAGCAGGAAGCCGCTGGCGCCCGCGCGCAGCGCCTCCACCACGTACTCGTCGAGATCGAACGTGGTCAGCACCAGGACCTTCGCCGGACCGTCCCGGCCGGGACCGGTGATCTGGCGCGTCGCCTCGACGCCGTCCATCCGCGGCATGCGGATGTCCATCAGCACCACATCGGGCTGCAGCGCGCGCACCTGGTCGAGAGCCTGGAGACCGTCACCGGCCTCTCCCACCACCGCGAGATCACCTTCCGCCTCCAGGATCATCCGGAAGCCGGTGCGCAACAGCGGTTGGTCATCGACCAGTAGGACGCGGATAGCCACAAGGTCTCCTCAAGGTCCTTCGGGGGCCACAGGCCGGCCGGCCTCGGTACGGACCGGATCCATTCTGCCCTGCACGTCCTGCTCCGACTCCGCCGGGCGTACCGACAGCGGATAGACCGGGGGAGTACCGCCGAATTCGGGACAGACCGCCTGGTGGTCGCACCAGCCGCAGAGCTTCGTCGGCCGGGGCCGCCACTCACCCGTCTCGGTCGCCAGCCGGATCGCGTCCCAGAGCGCCAGCAGCTTCCGCTCCACCCGCTCCAGGTCCGCCACGACCGGGTCGTACGTCAGGATGTCGCCGCTGCCGAGATAGACGAGCTGGAGACGGCGCGGCACCACGCCCTTCAGCCGCCAGATCACCAGCGCGTAGAACTTCATCTGGAAGAGCGCGCCCTCCGCGTACTCCGGGCGCGGCGCCTTCCCCGTCTTGTAGTCGACGATGCGGACCTCGCCCGTGGGCGCCACGTCGATCCGGTCGATCACCCCGCGCAGCCGCAGTCCCGACTCCAGCTCCGTCTCGACGAACAGTTCGCGCTCGGCGGGTTCCAGCCGCGTCGGGTCCTCCAGCGAGAACCACCGCTCCACCAGGCTCTCCGCCTCCGAGAGCCAGCGCGCAAGACGCTCGCCCCCGGCGTCCTCCGAGAACAGCTCGGACAGCTCCGGCTTCGACTCCAGCAGCCGGTCCCACTGGGCGGGGATCAGCGCCGCGGCCCGGCCGGCCGTGCGCTCCGCCGCCGGATTGTCGAAGAGCCGCTCCAGCACCGCATGCACCAGCGTGCCCCGGGTAGCTGCTTCGCTGGGCTTCTCGGGCAGTTTGTCGATGACCCGGAAGCGGTACAGCAGAGGACATTGCATGAAATCACCGGCCCGCGACGGCGACAGGGACGTGGGCGGCTGAGCGGGCCGCGGCAGGGAGGTCATGTCGAAGACCCTACGGCCCGCCACCGACACTCGGCGGCATACCATCGACCACACACTCCCGAACACTGAACGACCGTGCCGCAGGGCACCGACCGAAGGGACCTCGTGGACGAGAGCGGCGACAGCGGGCGGCCGCAGCCCGGCGCAGGGGGAACGGCCCCCGGCGCCGGCCCCGACAAGGGCGGACCGCGGCGCCCCGAAGAGCCCGGAGGCGGCCTTCTCATGGGCCGTCCTTTCGGTGTGCCCGTGTACGTCGCGCCCAGTTGGTTCATCGTCGCCGCGCTGATCACCTGGGTCTTCGGCGGCCAGCTCGAACGGGTGCTGCCCGAACTCGGAGCGGCGCGCTACCTGGTCTCCCTCTTCTTCGCGATCGCCTTCTACGCCTCCGTACTCGTCCACGAACTCGCGCACACGGTCGTCGCCCTGCACTACAAGCTGCCGGTGCGCCGCATCCAGCTCCAGTTCTTCGGCGGCGTCTCCGAGATCGAGAAGGAGTCCGAGACCCCCGGCCGCGAATTCCTGCTCGCCTTCGTGGGCCCCCTGCTCTCCCTGGTGCTCGCCGGACTCTTCTACGTCGGGATGACGTTCGTCGCGCCCGGCACCGTGCCGGGAGTCCTCCTCGCCGGGCTGATGATCTCCAACCTCCTGGTGGCCGCCTTCAATCTCCTCCCCGGCCTCCCCCTCGACGGCGGACGCATGCTCCGTGCCGTCGTCTGGAAGTTCACGGGCCGCCCGATGAGCGGCACCGTCGCGGCCGCCTGGGTCGGCCGCGCCCTCGCCGTCGTCACCCTCATCGGCCTCCCGCTGCTCACCCGCACCGGCTCCTTCGGGAACAACCCCCGCGACGTCAGCGGCATGGACACCGTCACCGACGCGCTGCTCGCCGCCATCCTCGCCGCCATCATCTGGACCGGAGCGGGCAACAGCCTGCGCATGGCACGCCTGCGCGAGCACCTTCCCGAGCTGCGCGCCCGCACCCTCACCCGGCGCGCCGTCCCGGTGGAGGCCGACACCCCGCTCTCCGAGGCCCTGCGACGCGCCAACGAAGCGGGCGCCCGCGCCCTCGTCGTCGTCGACGGCCTCGGCGAACCCAAGGCCGTCGTCCGGGAAACCGCCATCGTCTCCATCCCCGAACACCGCCGCCCCTGGGTCGCCGTCAGCGGCCTCGCCCAGGACCTCACCGAGGGCATGAAGATCTCCGCCGAGCTCTCCGGCGAGGCGCTGCTGGACCGGCTCAAGGCCAGCCCCGCCACCGAATACCTCGTCCTCGAGGAGACCGGCGAGATCTACGGTGTGCTGTCCACCGCCGACGTCGAGCGGGCGTTCGTCGCGGCCCTGGCCAGGCCCGCCGCCTGACCGTCCGGCATCGTCCGGGCTCGCGGTCGGGGCGCGGGGAATCACCGGTAGGCTGGTCACATGTCTGAACCGACCGGTGCCGCCCGCCGACGCGGGCCCTTCAAGGTCGGGGACCAGGTCCAGCTCACCGATCCCAAGGGACGCCACTACACCTTCACGCTCGAAGCCGGGAAGAACTTCCACACCCACAAGGGTTCCTTCCCGCACGACGAGCTGATCGGTGCCCCCGAGGGCAGTGTTGTCCGAACCACGGGAAACGTCGCCTATCTCGCGCTGCGCCCCCTGCTCCCCGACTACGTCCTGTCCATGCCCCGCGGCGCCGCCGTGGTCTACCCCAAGGACGCGGGGCAGATCCTGGCCTTCGCCGACATCTTCCCCGGCGCCCGCGTCGTGGAGGCCGGTGTCGGTTCCGGCTCGCTCTCCACCTTCCTGCTGCGCGCCATCGGCGACCAGGGAATGCTGCACTCCTACGAGCGCCGCGAGGACTTCGCCGAGATCGCCCGGCAGAACGTGGAACGCTACTTCGGCGAACCGCACCCCGCCTGGCAGCTCACCGTCGGCGACCTCCAGGACAACCTCTCCGACACCGACGTCGACCGCGTCATTCTCGACATGCTCGCCCCCTGGGAGTGCCTGGAGGCCGTCTCCAAGGCGCTCGTGCCCGGTGGCATCCTGTGCGCGTACGTCGCGACCACCACCCAGCTCGCGCGGACCGTCGAGTCCATCCGCGAGATCGGCTGCTTCGCCGAGCCGCAGCCCTGGGAATCGATGATCCGCAACTGGCACGTCGAGGGCCTGGCCGTCCGCCCGGACCACCGCATGATCGGCCACACCGGCTTCCTCGTCACCGCCCGCCGCCTGGCCGACGGGGTCGAGCCCCCGCTGCGCCGCCGCCGCCCCGCCAAGGGCGCCTACGGCGAGGACTACGACGGTCCCGGCAGCCAGAGCGGCTCCTCCCGCGGCTGAGCCGCACAACGTACCGGCGCCGCCGCCGAGTTCCCGGACCGACCCGGGAACTCGGCGGCGGCGCCCTTTCGTTGCCCGTACGGGACGCACGTCCCGGCCGACCCCACCGTTCCACTGTGCCGCGTGGTGTGGCACGATGCTGGCCACCCCACGCCACCGCGGACGTCCCACCGGCGGCAGCGCCCACCCAGATCCTCGAACCACAGGAACCACAGGAGACATCCCGCGTGCAGACCTCCGAGCTCCCGGACCTCGCGCACACCGACACCAAGCCGCTGCACTGGCTCGCCACCGCGACAGCCATGGCCGCCGTCGTCGCAGCCGCCGGCATGCTCCAGCCGGACCCCGCGGCCTCCGCCTCGACCCCGCATCGCACCACCGCGCAGCACGGCACGGCGCCCGTCGCCGCGCCCGATCCCGAGCGGGCGACCTACCCCCTGGAGTGCGGGGGGCTGGGGAACACCGTGGCCGAACAGCAGCCCGGCGACCTGGACGGCGACGGCCGGCCCGAGACGGTCGCCGTGGTCCACTGCGCGGCAGGGTCCGGCACCCCGCCCAGCGGCGTCTACGTCCTCACAGGAGGAAGCGGGGTCACACCCCGGGTCGTGGCGACCCTGGTGGACCCCGCCGAGAAGCTGAGCGTCGGCGACTTCGCGGTGCGTGACGGGATCATCTCCGCCACCCTGTTCGGCTACTCCTCGGCCGATGTGCCGCAGTGCTGTCCCGACCAGCAGGAGAAGGTCACCTGGCAGTGGCGGGGCGGCGCCTTCGTCCGAGCCACCCGGTCCGCCACAGGCAGTGCCTGAGCGGTCACCGCGCGTACTCCACCGCCCGGAACCGCGTGGTCACCCGGCCTCGGGGCCGTACACCTCGACCCTGTCCGAAACGCGACGTACATGGATGCAGTCGCCCGGGCATTCCTTGGCCGAATCGACGACATCCTGGAGGAGCGGCAGCGGCACCGGTGTCGTCGCGCCCTTGTCCTGCAGGAGTTCGTCGTCACCGCTCTTCACATACGCCAGACCGTCGATGTCCAGCTCGAACACCTCCGGCGCGTACTGCACGCAGATACCGTCGCCCGTGCAGAGGTCCTGATCGATCCAGACCTCCAGGTCCTGCGTGTCGCTGCCGGTGGGAGCGTCCTGCTGCACGGTCATTTCTCCTGCCGTTCCCTGCGTATCCGAACCAAAAGAAGCCAGCCCTGACGGGTGTTGACCGGTTCGACGATACAACCGGCCGCTTTCCGATGTTGAAGGGTGGGTATTCCCCTGACACGAGGGGGAACGCAAGGGTGAAGATCGGACACGCCCCGCAGTCTTTGTGATCTAGGGGTTTCAATCATCACCCACCCAGGTAGGGTCAGGAAGCGTCCAGCTCCCCTTGGAGGAGGTGAGGACCGTGGCAGCCCACGACGACGACATCAACCGCGGCATCCGGCCCGGGCGGGGGTCCGAAGACCCAGCCGGCCAGGTCGCCTATCTTGAGCAGGAAATCGCCGTCCTGCGACGTAAGCTCGCCGACTCTCCGCGCCATACGAGGATTCTCGAAGAGCGGATCGTCGAGTTGCAGACCAACCTGGCGGGCGTGTCCGCGCAGAATGAGCGGCTCGCCAACACACTCCGCGAGGCCCGCGACCAGATCGTGGCACTCAAGGAAGAAGTCGACCGGCTCGCACAGCCGCCGGCCGGATTCGGTGTGTTCCTGCAGGGCAATGAGGACGGCACCTGCGACATCTTCACCGGGGGCCGCAAGCTCCGGGTGAATGTCAGCCCCAGTGTCGAGCTCGACGACCTCCGGCGCGGCCAGGAAGTCATGCTCAATGAAGCGCTCAATGTGGTCGACGCCATGGAATTCGAGCGGGCCGGGGACATCGTCACCCTCAAGGAAATCCTTGAGGACGGCGAGCGGGCCCTGGTCATCGGGCACACCGACGAGGAACGGGTGGTGCGGCTCGCCGAGCCGCTGCTGGACATCACCATCCGCCCCGGCGACGCCCTGCTGCTCGAACCCAGGTCCGGCTACGTCTACGAAGTGGTCCCCAAGAGCGAGGTCGAAGAGCTCGTCCTCGAAGAGGTACCGGACATCGACTACGACAAGATCGGTGGCCTGGGCGACCAGATCGAGCTGATCCGGGACGCGGTCGAGCTCCCCTATCTCCACCCCGACCTCTTCAAGGAACACGAACTGCGGCCGCCGAAGGGCATCCTGCTCTACGGCCCGCCCGGCTGCGGCAAGACGCTCATCGCCAAGGCGGTGGCCAACTCCCTTGCCAAGAAGGTCGCCGAGGTCACCGGCCAGCCGGCGGGCAAGAGCTACTTCCTCAACATCAAGGGCCCGGAACTCCTCAACAAGTACGTCGGCGAGACCGAGCGGCACATCCGCCTGGTCTTCCAGCGTGCCCGCGAGAAGGCGGGCGAGGGCACCCCCGTCATCGTCTTCTTCGACGAGATGGAGTCCCTCTTCCGTACCCGGGGATCCGGCGTCAGCTCGGACGTGGAGAACACCATCGTTCCCCAGCTGCTCGCCGAGATCGACGGTGTCGAGGGCCTGGAGAACGTCATCGTCATCGGCGCCTCCAACCGCGAGGACATGATCGACCCCGCGATCCTGCGCCCCGGCCGCCTCGATGTGAAGATCAAGATCGAGCGCCCCGACGCGGAGGCCGCGAAGGACATCTTCGCGAAGTACCTCACTCCTTCGCTGCCCCTGCACGCGGACGATCTCGCGGAGCACACCGGCTCCAAGGAAGCCGCCGCACACGCCATGATCCAGTCCGTCGTCGAGCGGATGTACACCGAGTCCGAGGAGAACCGCTTCCTCGAGGTCACGTACGCCAACGGCGACAAGGAAGTCCTCTACTTCAAGGACTTCAACTCCGGCGCGATGATCCAGAACATCGTCGACCGGGCCAAGAAGATGGCCATCAAGGCCTTCCTCGACCAGGGCCAGAAGGGCCTTCGCGTCTCCCATCTCCTCCAGGCCTGCGTGGACGAGTTCAAGGAGAACGAGGACCTGCCGAACACCACGAACCCGGACGACTGGGCCCGGATCTCCGGCAAGAAGGGCGAGCGGATCGTCTTCATCCGTACGCTCGTCACCGGAAAGCAGGGCGCGGACACCGGTCGCTCCATCGACACGGTGGCGAATACCGGGCAGTACCTGTAGAACGCCGACCGGCTGCGGATGCCCGGCCGGGCATCCGCAGCCGGTTGCTTTCCGGACAGCTCGCGCGACACCGCAGCAATGACGTAATTGATCTCCCCACCACCGCAGAGTCGCTCTAGGCTCTTGCGTACCGCCCGGTCGCGCAGTGCGGGGACGGGCACCGCACACGCACCGGACAAGCAGCGGTACTTGAGCGCCGCCCCCGAGAGGGGGTGCCGCCGGGCAAGGAGGGCCGCATGACCGTACGGCGAGTAATGGGCATCGAGACGGAGTACGGGATCTCCGTCCCCGGCCACCCCAACGCCAATGCCATGCTCACCTCGTCCCAGATCGTCAACGCCTACGCAGCGGCGATGCACCGGGCGCGCCGCGCCCGCTGGGACTTCGAGGAGGAGAACCCGCTGCGGGACGCGCGAGGGTTCGACCTCGCCCGTGAGACCGCGGACTCCAGCCAGCTCACCGACGAGGACATCGGCCTCGCCAATGTCATCCTCACCAATGGGGCCCGCCTCTACGTCGACCACGCGCACCCCGAGTACAGCTCCCCGGAAGTCACCAATCCGCGTGACGCGGTCCTCTGGGACAAGGCCGGCGAGCGGATCATGGCCGAGGCGGCCGACCGCGCCGCCCAGCTTCCCGGCGCCCAGCCGATCCACCTCTACAAGAACAACACCGACAACAAGGGCGCCTCGTACGGCACGCACGAGAACTACCTGATGAAGCGGGAAACCCCCTTCTCCGACATCGTGCGCCATCTGACCCCGTTCTTCGTCTCCCGCCAGGTGGTCACCGGGGCCGGACGCGTGGGAATCGGCCAGGACGGCCATGAACACGGCTTCCAGATCAGTCAGCGCGCCGACTACTTCGAGGTCGAGGTCGGTCTGGAGACCACCCTCAAGCGCCCCATCATCAACACCCGTGACGAGCCGCACTCCGATGCCGAGAAGTACCGCAGGCTCCATGTGATCGTCGGTGACGCGAACCTCTCGGAGATCTCCACCTATCTCAAGCTCGGCACCACGGCCCTGGTCCTGTCCATGATCGAGGACGGTTTCATCAACGTCGATCTCGCGGTCGACCAGCCGGTGCGCACCCTGCACCACGTCTCCCACGACCCGACGCTGAAGCACCTGATCACGCTGCGCAGTGGCCGTACCCTCACCGCGGTGCAGCTCCAGATGGAGTACTTCGAGCTGGGCCGCAAATACGTCGAGGAACGGTACGGGGCGGACGCCGACGAGCAGACCAAGGACGTCCTGATCCGCTGGGAGGACACCCTCAACCGGCTGGAGAACGATCCCATGAGCCTGTCCGGCGAGCTGGACTGGATCGCCAAGCGGGAGCTCATGGAGGGCTACCGCCGTCGGGACAGCCTGGACTGGGACGCGGCGCGTCTGCACCTGGTCGATCTCCAGTACGCCGACGTGAGGGCGGAGAAGGGCCTGTACAACCGTCTGGCGGCCCGCGGGAAGATGAAGCGCCTGCTGGACGAGGGTGACGTCGAGAAGGCCCGTACGGCCCCTCCGGAGGACACCAGGGCCTATTTCCGCGGCCGCTGCCTGGACCAGTACGCCGACGACGTGGCCGCGGCGTCCTGGGACTCGGTCATCTTCGATCTCCCGGGCCATGACTCGCTGCAACGGGTGCCCACCCTGGAGCCGCTCCGCGGCACCCGCAATCACGTCAAGGAGCTCCTGGACCGCTGCCGCACGGCGGAAGAGCTGGTCCAGGTGCTGTCGGGAGGCTGAAACGGCCGCGATCGGGGAATCATCGGGATGACCCCCGGACGTCTGGACAAGTACCGGGCCAATGTCGGACCCCGTGGGTAGGGTCTGATCAAGTGCTTCGAACCGAGCGGGGTGAGCTAGATGGCGACCAAGGACACCGGCGGCGGACAGCAGAAGGCGACGCGCTCCACCGAGGAGGTCGAGGAGCAGGCTCAGGACGCGCAGGCGTCCGACGACCTCAAGGAGCGCCAGGAGAAGCTGAGCGACGATGTCGACTCGGTTCTGGACGAGATCGACGACGTACTCGAAGAGAACGCGGAGGACTTCGTGCGTTCCTTTGTTCAAAAGGGTGGACAGTAGTTCACGAATGTGAACGGCGCGGAGTGGGACGTGCGCGCGGTACGGGCCGGGTCGGCCCGTACCGCGCGGGCACAGGCGGGGCCGCAGGCCGTGCGGAGCCGCCCCGCACTTCATGTGGATCACCGCCACGGGACGGGTAGGGTCCGTGGCGTAACCACATCGACTGCAATTCGGCCATCGGTACGTCGGGAGACGCTCCTGACACCCTGCGCAGGGCCGTCGCTTACCTGGAGGGAAACGCGTGGAAGCCAACACTCGTAGCACCGGGCGTCTACCAGCTGCCTTCCTGACGCCGGGATCCTCTTCGTTCATGGATTTCCTGTCCGACCAATCTCCCGAGATGCTCCCGGGCAACCGCAGCCTGCCGCCCCTGCAGGGGGCGATCGAGGCGCCGCACGGGACGACCATCGTCGCGGTGACGTTCCCCGGCGGAGTGGTCCTCGCCGGTGACCGGCGAGCGACCATGGGCAATGTGATCGCGCAGCGTGACATCGAGAAGGTCTTCCCGGCCGACGAGTACTCGGCGGTGGGCATCGCCGGCACGGCCGGGCTGGCCGTGGAGATGGTCAAGCTCTTCCAGTTGGAGCTGGAGCACTTCGAGAAGGTCGAGGGTGCCCAGCTCTCCCTGGAGGGCAAGGCGAACCGGCTCTCCACGATGATCCGCAGCAATCTGGGGATGGCCATGCAGGGCCTCGCCGTCGTGCCGCTCTTCGCCGGTTTCGACCTCGACCGCGAGAAGGGCCGGATCTTCTCGTACGACGTCACCGGCGGCCGTTCCGAGGAGCACGGGTACGCGGCCACCGGCTCCGGGTCGGTCTTCGCCCGCGGGTCGATGAAGAAGCTCTACCGGGAGGACCTGACGGAGCCGCAGGCGCTCACCCTGGTCGTACAGGCGCTGTACGACGCCGCGGACGACGATTCGGCGACCGGCGGCCCCGATGTGGCCCGGCGGATCTACCCGATCGTCACCGTCATCACCGACGAAGGCTTCCGGAGGCTGGACGAGGCGGAATCGTCCCAGATCGCCCGTTCGATCCTGGAACACCGGATGGAACAGCCCGACGGCCCGCGCGCCGCGCTGCTCTGACCGCCGTTCCGCTGCTTCTCCGATGCTCCAGTCACTGACAGAAAGGGACGGATAACCGGTGTCGACGCCGTTCTATGTCTCACCTCAGCAGGCCATGGCCGACCGGGCGGAATACGCCCGGAAGGGCATCGCCCGTGGTCGCAGCCTGGTTGTGCTGCAGTACGCCGACGGCATTGTGTTCGTCGGCGAGAACCCGTCCCGTGCGCTGCACAAGTTCAGCGAGATCTATGACCGGATCGGTTTCGCCGCCGCCGGCAAGTACAACGAGTACGAGAACCTCCGCATCGGCGGTGTGCGCTACGCCGATCTGCGCGGATACACCTACGACCGTGACGACGTGACGGCCCGTGGGCTGGCCAACGTCTATGCGCAGACGCTGGGCACCATCTTCTCCAGCGCGGCCGAGAAGCCGTACGAGGTGGAGCTGGTGGTCGCCGAGGTGGGGGTCGAACCCGAGGGCGACCAGATCTACCGGCTGCCGCACGACGGCTCGATCGTCGACGAGCACGGCTCGGTCGCGGTCGGCGGGAACGCCGAGCAGATCAGCACCTTCCTGGACCAGCGGCACCGGGACGGGATGACGCTCGCCGAGGCGCTCAAGCTGGCGGTGCAGGCACTGTCCCGCGATCCCAACGGCAGCGAGCGGGAGATCCCCGCGGAGCGGCTGGAGGTCGCGGTCCTGGACCGTACGAGGCCGCAGCAGCGCAAGTTCAAGCGGATCGTCGGTCGCCAGCTGGCGCGGTTGCTGGAGGCGGACGGCGGCTCCGCACCGACGGACGCGCCCTCCGACATCGAGGACGACGAGGGGGCCGGGGCCTCCGGGACGGCGTCCCCTGCGGGCACGACGGACGTCACCAAGTCCACCGAATCCGGTGGGGACGTGGAGTCCTCCGAGGAGTAGTCGAGCACTGCGCCGGTGCCCCGGTCCGCCCTTGTCCGGCGGTCCGGGGCACCGTCATGAGCGCGGGCTGTTTGCCGGTGGCGGCGCGGAGGAGCCGCGGGCCACCAGGCGCACCGGCAGGCTGCCGGGCTCTGCGGGGCGGCCGTCCAGGACCGCCAGCAGGGCCGCCATGCCCCGCTCGCCGACCTGTTCGGCGGGCAGCCGCACGGTGGTGAGCTCCGGTTCGACGGCCGTGGCCAGGGCCAGATCGTCGAAGCCGGTGACGGAGAGGTCGTCGGGGACGCGGAGTCCGAGCCTTCGAGCGGCCTTGCAGGCGCCCGCGGCGAGGATGTCGTCGTCGCAGACGATGGCCGTGGGCCGGGGGCCGGGGGTGGCGAGTGCCCGCTCCGTGGCCTCCCGGCCCGCGTGCACATCGAGTGCCGCCGCGACGGTCCGCACACAGGTGCCCGGCGCTGCCGCCAGGGTGTCGTGGAGGGCTCGGGCCCGGACGGCGAAGGTCCAGGAATCGACCGCCGACGCGAGGTGGACGAAGCGGCGGTGGCCGAGCGCGAGCAGATGGTCCGCGATCTGCCGCATGCCGTCGGCGATGTCCAGATTGACCCGGGCCGCGACCCCGGTGTCGGCCGGGTCGCTGTCGAGCATGACCAGCGGCAGGCCGGCGTCGCGCAGCGCGTCCAGCGCGCCCGCGGCCATGGACGAGGCGATCACCCCGTCGAGGGAGGCACGCGCCGAGGCGAAGGGGTCCCTGGCCGGCCCGGTGCCCTCGGGGGACGGGTAGAGGACGACCCCGAAGCCGTGCTCGGCGGCGACCGCGGCGGCGCCGGTGTAGACGCGCGCGAAGAACTCGTTGGTGAGCGCGGGGACGACCAGGAGTGCGGTCCTGGTGCGGCCGAGCCGGAGATTGCGGGCGGCGAGATTGGGCTGGTAGCCGAGGCCGCGGGCGGCGTCCCGTACGCGTCCGGCAGTCGCCTCGGAGACTCTTCCACGCCATTTGTCGCCGAGCACGAGGGAGACGGTGGCCTGCGAGACGCCTGCGGCCCGCGCGACATCGCGGCTGGTGGGCCGGGCCGGGGCGGGCTGTGGTGCGCTGGTCACTCGGGCCTCCGGGCCGATCGGGGGCAGGCGCCGTGCGGTGGACCTGCGGACTGGGCACATGGTACGTATGGACCTCGACGTTATACGTAAAACCCCAGGGCGCCGGAGAGTGCCCGAAGGAAAGGGCGGGACATGGCCGCGGGATATCTGGACATCCTCCGGGCGCGGCATGCCGCCCGGCTGCTGGCGGGGACCCTGGTGGGGCGGCTGCCGAACGGCACCGCGCCGGTCGCGATCGTGCTGTTCACCCGCGCCGAGGGCGGCAGTTACACCCTCGCAGGCGCGCTCGCGGCCGTGTACGGGCTCGCCACCGCGGTCGGGCAGCCGCTGCTGGGCCGCGCGGTGGACCTGTACGGCCAGCCCCGCGTCCAGCTCCCGGCCTCCCTGGCATCGGCGCTGGGCATGATCGTGCTGGCCCTGGTGGGCCTGGGGTCGCTGCCGCTGGCCTACGGGGCGGTGATGGTGGCCGGCGTGTTCACCCCGCCGCTGGAGGGCGGTCTGCGGGCCCTGTGGCCGTCCGTCCTCGGCAGCGAGGACCGGGTGCACCGGGCGTACGCGATGGACGCCGTCGCCCAGGAGGTCATGTTCACCGTGGGCCCGCTGCTGGTGACGGTGCTCGTCTCCTTCTGGTCACCCGCCGCCGCCCTGCTCGTCATCAACGTGATCGGCGTCCTGGGGGCGCTCTCGGTCGTCCTCTGCGAACCCTCGCGTGCCTGGCGTTCCGCGCCCCGCGAGGCACACTGGCTGGGCGCGCTGCGCTCGCCGGGGCTGCTGGCGCTGCTCGGCTCGTTCTTCTTCGTCGGGCTCGCGCTCGGTTCGATCACCGTGGCCGGGGTGGCGTACGCCGACGACCACGGCCGGGAGTCGGTGTACGGCTGGCTGATGGCCGCGCTCGGGCTGGGTGCGCTGATCGGCGGTTCGGTGTACGGGGCACGCCGGTGGGCCGGGGCGCCGGAACGCCGGCTGCGGGTCATCGTCGCGCTGCTGGCACTGGGCTATCTGCCGTTGATGCTGACCCCCGGAGTGGTCGCCATGACCGTTCTGGCGGCGGTGTCCGGAGTCTTTCTGGCGCCCGCGATCGCCTGCTCGTTCATCGTGGTCGACCGGCACGCTCCGCGGGGCACGGTGACCGAGGCGTTCTCCTGGCTGGTGACGACGTTCGGGGTGGGTGCGGCGGCGGGAACGGCCGTGGCGGGCCCGGCCGTCGAACTGGGCGGCACGACGTGGAGTTTCGCCGTCGCGGGGGCCGGTGGGGTGGCGGCACTGCTGGTTCTGCTGGCCACGGGAAGGTTCCTCGCAGTTCCCGGACATACGTCTGTTGCCGCACGGGGATCGGAAAATGATCGAAACGGTGCTGTCGAACCCGGTTTCAGCTCTGGCCATCAGGCGTAATGTTCAGTCATGGACCGCCGCATTTTCGGGCTGGAGAACGAGTACGGCGTCACGTGCACGTTCAGGGGACAGCGCCGACTGTCCCCTGATGAAGTGGCGCGCTACCTCTTCCGCCGTGTTGTGTCATGGGGCCGCAGCAGCAACGTCTTTCTGCGGAACGGCGCCCGCCTCTACCTCGACGTGGGATCGCATCCGGAATATGCAACCCCCGAATGCGACAACCTGACTGAATTGGTCACGCACGACAAGGCCGGCGAGCGCATTCTCGAAGGCCTGCTCGTCGACGCCGAACGCCGCCTGCACGAGGAGGGAATCGCGGGCGACGTCTATCTCTTCAAGAACAACACCGACTCGGCGGGAAACTCCTACGGCTGCCACGAGAACTATCTCGTGGCGCGGCACGGGGAATTCTCCCGGCTCGCGGACATCCTCATTCCCTTCCTCGTCACGAGGCAGCTGATCTGCGGCGCGGGCAAGGTGCTGCAGACACCGCGGGGCGCCGTCTACTGCGTCAGCCAGCGTGCCGAGCACATCTGGGAGGGCGTCAGCTCCGCCACGACGCGTTCCCGCCCGATCATCAACACACGCGACGAGCCGCACGCGGACGCGGAGCGGTACCGCCGCCTCCACGTCATCGTCGGTGACTCCAACATGTCCGAGACGACCATGCTGCTCAAGGTCGGGGCGACGGACCTGGTGCTCCGGATGATCGAGGCGGGCACCGTGATGCGGGATCTGACGCTGGAGAACCCGATCCGGGCGATCCGGGAGGTCAGCCACGACACCACGGGGCAGCGCAAGGTGCGTCTGGCCAGTGGCCGTGAGGCGTCCGCCATCGAGGTACAGCGCGAGTACTACGAGAAGGCCGTCGACTTCGTCGACCGGCGCGGCATCCGTACCGGTACCGTCGCGCGGGTCCTGGAGCTGTGGGGCCGTACGCTCGACGCGATCGAGGCCGAGGATCTCGACCGGATCGAGACCGAGATCGACTGGGTCATGAAGTACAAGCTCATCGAGCGGTACCGGGCCAAGCACAACATGACCATGTCGCATCCTCGGGTCGCCCAGATAGACCTCGCGTACCACGACATCCACCGCCGCCGCGGGCTGTACTACCTGTTGGAGCGCAAGGGACAGGCGGCCCGTGTCTGCAACGACCTGAAGATCTTCGAGGGGAAGTCCGTGCCCCCGCAGACGACCAGGGCGCGGCTGCGCGGGGACTTCATCCGCCGGGCCCAGGAGCAGCGGCGGGACTTCACCGTCGACTGGGTCCATCTGAAGCTCAACGACCAGGCGCAGCGCACGGTGTTGTGCAAGGACCCGTTCCGTTCGGTGGACGACCGGGTGGAGAAGCTGATCGCGGGTATGTGAGCCGGCGACAGGACGCCCTCGGCCTCCGACGCGACGCGGGCCCCGTACGTTCCTCGTACGGGGCCCCGCGTACGCCCTAGAGTGTCGGGGACTCAACCAACCGTGCCGTCTGAGATCTGAGGAACAAGTGCGCCGACTTGCCGGCCTTCTCGTCGTCCCCCTGTTGCTGCTGGCAGCGGCTTGTGGCAACGAGAAGGGCTCCGCTTCCGCTTCCGCTTCCGCCGCGTCCGAGAACGGGTTCCCCGCCATCACCGCGGGCGCGAAGTTCGGCGAGAAGCCCACGCTGTCCAAAGGGACCGGGAACCCGCCCAAGGAGCTGAAGACCAGAGTCGTCAGCCAGGGTGACGGGGCCACGCTCAAGAACGGCGACGCGATCCAGGTCAACTACCTCGGGCAGGCCTGGGACTCCGACAAGCCCTTCGACAACAGCTTCGACCGCAAGCAGCCGTTCGATCTGACCCTCGGCGCCGGCATGGTCATCCAGGGCTGGGACAAGGGCCTCGTCGGCCAGAAGGTCGGCAGCCGGGTCGAGCTGGTCATTCCGCCGGACCTCGGCTACGGGGCGCAGGGCCAGGGCGACATCAAGCCGAACGCCACGCTCGTCTTCGTCGTCGACGTTCTGAAGGCCACGCAGATCCCGGCGTCCGCCAAGGGCACCGAGGTGGCCCAGGACAATGCCGACCTTCCGAAGGTCGGCACGAACACGGACGGCAAGGCCCCGAAGGTCACCATCCCCACCAAGACCGCCCCGCCGACGAAGCTCGTCTCCAATTACATTCTGGAGTCCAAGGGCGACGTCGTGAAGGACACCGACAGCGTCGTCGTGAACTACGTGGGGCTGCTGTGGAAGGACGGCAAGACGTTCGACAGCACCTACTCCACCGGCAAGACACAGACCTTCCCGCTCGCCCAGGTCACCCTCAAGGGGCTCAAGAACGGCCTCGTCGGCAAGAAGATCGGCAGCCGGGTGCTCCTCGTCATTCCGCCGGACCAGGGTTTCGGGGACAAGGCGCAGCAGACCATTCCGGCGAAGTCCACGCTGGTCTTCGCCGTGGACATCCTGGCGAAGATGTAAGACTGTCCCGGTTGCCCAGTTCATCATTAAGAGGAGCAAGTCAGTGAGCATCGAGAAGCCCGAGATCGACTTCCCGGGTGGCGAGCCGCCGGCCGACCTGGAGATCAAGGACATCTGGGAAGGCGACGGCGCGGTGGCCGAGGCGGGCGCCACCGTCTCCGTCCACTACGTGGGCGTGGCCTTCTCCACCGGCGAGGAGTTCGACGCCTCCTGGAACCGCGGCGCCCCGCTGCAGTTCCAGCTCGGTGCCGGCCAGGTCATCTCCGGCTGGGACAAGGGCGTGCAGGGCATGAAGGTCGGCGGCCGTCGCCAGCTGACCATCCCCGCGCACCTCGCGTACGGCGACCGCGGCGCCGGTGGCGGCCGTATCGCCCCCGGCGAGACGCTGATCTTCGTCTGCGACCTGGTCGCCGTCTGATCCGCGCCCATACGCCGCGAGGGCCCGTGCCGCAAGGCGCGGGCCCTCGCTTTTGCCCGGACACCGCGTAGCGGTACGGTCGACGGTCGTAGAGCAAAACAGAAAGGGCGTCGATGGCGATTGCCAAGGCCGAGCGGCTGATGAACCTGGCCCTGTGTCTGCTGGGGACCCGGCGCCCGCTGAGCAAGCGCGAACTGCGCGGCTCCATCGAGGCCTATCTGGAAGCGGGCTCCGACGACGCCTTCAACCGGATGTTCGAGCGCGACAAGGACGACCTGCGCGAGCTCGGTCTGGTCATCGAGACCGTGGAGAGCCTGGACGGCGACACGGGCTATCTCGCCCGCCGCGACAGCAACCGGCTGCCCCCCATCACGCTGGACGCCGAGGAGGCCGCCGCGCTGGGACTGGCCGCCAAGGTCTGGCAGCAGGCACGGCTGGCCGGTGCCGCCAGCGGTGCGCTCCAGAAGCTGCGGGCCGCGGGCATGCCGGAGGCCGAGGACGCCTACGAGGTGCACAGCGCCCTCGAACCCCGCATCCCCGTTCACGAGGCCGCGTTCGAGCCGTTGATGCTGGCCTGCCGGGACCGCCGCCCGGTGACCTTCGACTACCGCAAGGGCAACGCCGCCCGGCCCGAGCAGCGCCAGGTCGAGCCGTGGACGCTGGAGTGCTGGCGCGGCCACTGGTACCTGGCCGGCTGGGACCGGGACCGCGGCGCCGAACGGGTCTTCCGGCTCTCCCGGATCACCGGCCGGGTCCGCTCCCGGGCCGGAACCTTCACCGCCGAGGTGCCCGACGTCGTGACCGTCCGCGAGACGGTGGAGAGCTGGGCGGGGGAGACGGCGACCCGGACCGCGCTGATCCGGCTGCGGACCGGTGCCGGATACCCGCTGCGCTCGCGCGCCATATCGGTCCGGGAACTCGGGGACGGATGGGACGAGTTGGAGATTCCGTACGGACACGGTCTGGACGCCTGGCTCGTCGAGTTCGGTCCGGACGTCGTCGTACGGGAACCCGCCGATCTGCGGGCCGATGTGGTGGACCGGCTGCGCGCCGTGGCCAAGGACTGAGGGGGCCCGATCATGGCCACGAACGCGATCGACCAGACCCGCCGGATGCTCTCCCTGGTGACTTATCTGCGTGAGCGCCCCGGTGCCCACGTCCAGGACGTGGCCCGCGCCTTCGGGATCAGCGAGGACGAACTGATCTCGGACCTCGACGTGCTGCCCATGTGCGGCACGAGCTTCCGCGGCGGGGACCTGCTGGACATCGACACCGACGGCGACCGGATCTGGTGGCACAACCCGGACGACGTCGCGGAGCCGCTGCGGCTCGCGGCCGACGAGGCGACCGCGCTCCTGGTCGCCGCCCGCGCCGTGGCCACGCTGCCGGGGCTGCGCGAGAGCGACCGGCAGGCGTTGCTGCGGGCCACCGCGAAGCTGGAGACCGCGGCGGGCGAGGTCGGAGCGGCGAGCTCGCGACTCTCGGTCACCTTCGAGTCCGAGGGCGGTGTCTTCGCCGACGTCGACCGGGCTATCTCCGAGCGGCGCCGGCTGTGGCTGCGCTACTACTCGCCCGCGCGCGACGAACTCACCGAGCGCGAGGTGGACCCGATCCGGCTGTTCGCCGTGGGGCACACGTACATGGAGGCCTGGTGCCGGTCCTCGGAGGACCGGCGTACGTTCCGGCTCGACCGTGTGGCCGAGATCCGGCTGCTGGACGAGCCGGCCGCTCCGCCCGAGCTCGAACTGCGGGATCTGTCCGAAGGACTCGTCCAGCCGGCGGCCGAGGACCCGGAGGTCGTGGTCGAGGTCGGCCCCGGCGGACGGTGGGTCGCCGAGTACTATCCGCACGACAGCGCCCAGGAACTGCCCGACGGAGGGCTGCGGATCACTCTGCGCACCCCCGACCCGGCCTCGCTGCGCAGACTCGCGCTGCGGCTCGGTGGAGAGGGGCGCATCGTCTCCCCGCCGGAACTGGCACAGAGCGCGCGGAGAGCGGCCCGTGCGGCGCTCGCCGCCTACGACGACCCGGCCTGAGCGGATACCCGAGGGAGATATGAGCAATATGCCTGTGGTGTCGGGCGTTCCGACCGTGGTGGTGCCCGAATCCGTACGGTTCAAGGCCGCATGCCCGGACTGCAGCGAACGGTTCGAACTGGCCGCCGGTGCCATCCGCCTCGCCGTGGGTGCCAGCCGCCGGACGACGTTCTACTCGTTCACCTGCCCGGCGTGCGGCGCGGCCGTCCGCAAGCCCGCCGGGGAACGGATAGTCGAACTCCTCACCGTCGGCGGGGTGCGGACGTTGCGTCTCCACACCAGCCTTTAGGCCGACCGGCGTACCGGTCGATCTCGGAACTTCGGACACCTAGACACATTGAGGCTCTGCGCATGTTCTGGCCCATGCTCGCCATCGCCCTGGGGTTTCTCGGGATCGCCGTCCTCGGGGTGCTGGCCGTCAAGGTATTCGTCGAAGCCCAGCGCCTGGGCCGTCAGGTGACCCGGACCACCCAGCGCATCAACCGCGCGGCCGAGGACCTCGAACGGGCCGCGACGGATCTTGCCGCCACGGGTGAATCGCTGCGCTGAGGGCTGTCCCATGGCCCCTGGCGCCCGCCAGGGACCACGGGACGGCCCTCGGGGTCCCTCGTTCGGATCCTGCCGGGCCCGTGTGCCGGACGAACGACCCCGGATCCACCGACCCCACGTTCGTGTGAGGCTGTGAGCTGGGCCGATGGATCGGCGCGGGCGCGGCCTCCAGTTTCCCGGGTTCGGGGGGTACGCTGCTGGCGGCGGCCCTGAGAGCGAGGCATGGGCCGTAATCGCAAGGATGCATGGGTATTGCCCTGCGTTTACTCCTGCGGGATACGATCGCTGACAGTACGACGATCGGACGTCCGTCCGACGTTCGGTCCGCCCCACCCCTGCTGCCTCGGTGAGAAGGTACACGCATATGTTCGGAAGGCTCGGCGCTCCCGAGATCATCCTGATCCTCGTCGTCATTGTTCTGCTGTTCGGCGCGAAGAAGCTTCCTGACATGGCTCGCTCGCTCGGCAAGTCGGCCCGCATCCTCAAGAGCGAGGCCAAGGCCATGAAGTCCGAGGGCAGCCCGTCGGCCACCCCGGCCGAGCCGGCGAACGACACCGCCCAGGACCAGGCCGCCCCGCGCACCATCAAGGCCGCGCCCGGTGACGTGACCAGTTCGCGTCCGGTCGCCGAGCCGACCGACTCGACCAAGCGCTGACAAGAACCGGGCCGACGCAGGCGCCGTGACCGGTGGGGCCTGCTGCACGAGATGAGGACGTGGGTTGCTCAAGTCTGCCCGCAAGCAGGAGACGGACCCAGAGGGCCGCATGCCCTTGGTGGAGCACCTGCGTGAACTGCGTAACCGGCTGGCGAAAGGCCTGCTCGGGATCGTCGTCGTCACGATCGTGGCCGCGTTCTTCTACAAGGGGATCATCGAGTTCTTCACCGATCCGGTACTGAAGTCGGTCGGTTGCGAGTCCAGCTTCGCCGAACTCGCCAAGAAGGAAGACGGTACGTGCGCGCGTATCGTCCTGAACGGCCTCCTCACCCCGTTCACCCTCGCGCTCAAGGTCTCCTTGATGGCAGGCGTCGTCCTTGCCTCGCCGGTCTGGCTCTACCAACTGTGGGCCTTCGTCGCGCCGGGACTGCACAAGCACGAGAAGAAGTACTCGCTCGCTTTCGTCGGCGCGGGCTTCCCGCTCTTCCTCGCCGGCGGCTTCTTCGCGTACAAGACCCTGCCCACGATGGCGCGAGTGCTCCTGGACTTCTCGCCGGGCGGCGTCGACAACCAGTTGCCGCTGGATGAACTGCTCGACCTGATCACGCGCATGGTGGTGGTCTTCGGGCTCTCCTTCGAGCTGCCGCTGCTGCTCGTCATGCTGAACTTCGGCGGGATCATCACCGGCAAGCGGATGCTCGGCTGGTGGCGGGGCATGATCATGGGCATCACGGTCTTCGCCGCGGTGGCCACCCCCAGCACCGACCCGATGACCATGCTGATGCTCGCCGGACCGATCTGGTTGCTCTACTTCGTGGCCACGGGGATCTCGCTGCTCAACGACCGACGCAAGGCAGAGCGCGCGGCGGCGGGGCCCGCCGACGACGAGGCGTCGGAGCTGGACCTCACCCCCGAGGACATCGGTGAGATCGAACCCGTCTCGTCCGGCCGTTCGTTGCCCGACCAGGCGAACTCGGACCATGACCGGGTCAACGGTTACGACGACATCACCTGACCTTGTAGGGTCCCCGGGTGACCAGCGAGATCACCCTCTTCGTCAATCCCACCGCAGGAAGCGGCCGGGGCGCGCGCGCCGCGCAGCCGGCCGCTTCCGCGTTGCGGGACGCCGGATTCTCCGTACGCACGGTTCTCGGCGAGGACGCCGACGACGCGCTGCGACGGGCTCGTGAGGCCGTCGCCGGTGGGACCGGAGCGCTGATAGCCGTGGGCGGGGACGGCATGATGTCCCTCGCCCTGCAGGCCGTTGCCGGGACGACGACGCCGCTCGGGGTCGTCGCCGTGGGGACCGGGAACGACTTCGCCCGCGCGCTCGGGATGCCGATACGGGATCCGGCCGCTGCCGGACGGCTGGCCGCGGAGGCGCTCAAGGGCGGTGTCGTCCGCGAGATCGACCTCGGCAGGGTCGGCGAGCGGTGGTTCGGCTCCGTGCTCGCCTCCGGCTTCGACTCCCGGGTCAACGACCGGGGCAACCGGATGCGCTGGGTCGGCGGACGGTTCAAGTACGACCTCGCGATCCTCGCCGAACTGGCCGCGTTCAGGCCCATCCCGTACCGCGTCAGGCTGGACGGCGGACCGGTCCGGGAGATCGAGGCCACGCTCATCGCCGTCGGCAACGGATCGACCTACGGCGGAGGCATGCGGATCTGCGCGGACGCCGCCATGGACGACGGCCTCTTCGACGTGACCGTCGTAGGGGACTGCAGCCGCACCACACTCCTCAAGGTCTTCCCCCGCGTCTACAAAGGGACGCACCTCAGCCACCCCCGGGTCACCGTGCACCGGGTCACCTCGATCGAGCTCGCCGCGGCCGGTGTCACCGCGTACGCGGACGGTGAGCAACTCGGGGCGCTGCCGCTCACCGCGACCTGTGTGCCGGGTGCGGTGCGAGTGCTGGCCCCGGGTTCTCCCGGCGGGATTTAAAGATCGCGTCACTGTCGGAGGTGGCGGGTAGGCTCATAAGCAAGATGACAGAGGACCTCTCACCAGCTGAGCGATACCAGGCTTCTCGGATCCGCGCCGCCGAGCTGGCCACCGCACTCGCGCCCTTCCGCGAGCTGTACGAGTTCGATCTGGACCCTTACCAGATCGAGGCCTGTGAGGCGCTGGAGGCCGGCAAGGGGGTGCTCGTCGCAGCCCCCACCGGCTCGGGCAAGACGATCGTCGGCGAATTCGCGGTGCACCTCGCCCTCGAACAGGGCCGCAAGTGCTTCTACACCACCCCCATCAAGGCCCTGTCCAACCAGAAGTTCACCGATCTGGTCAAGCGCTACGGGCCCGACAAGGTCGGTCTGCTGACCGGGGACAACAGCGTCAACGGCGATGCCCCCGTGGTCGTGATGACCACCGAGGTGCTGCGGAACATGCTGTACGCGGGTTCGCAGGCGCTGCGCGGCCTCGGCTATGTGGTGATGGACGAGGTGCACTACCTCTCCGACCGTTTCCGGGGCGCCGTCTGGGAGGAAGTGATCATCCACCTCCCGGACTCCGTGACCCTGGTGTCACTGTCGGCGACCGTGTCCAACGCCGAGGAGTTCGGCGACTGGCTCGACACGGTCCGCGGTGACACCCAGGTCATCGTCTCCGAGCACCGCTCGGTGCCGCTCTGGCAGCACGTGCTCGCGGGCCGCCGGATGTACGACCTCTTCGAGGAGGAGACCGATCACGGCGGCCGGGGCACGGGGCGCCGTGAGGTCAACCCCGACCTCGTGCGGCTCGCCCGGATGGAGAACCAGCGGGGATACAACCCGCGCGAACGCCGTCGCGGCAAGATGGTCCGTGAGGCGGACCGTGAGCGCGAGCGGCGCCAGCGCGCCCGGATCTGGACCCCGGCCAGGCCCGAGGTCATCGACCGGCTGGACGCCGAGGGGCTGCTCCCCGCCATCACCTTCATCTTCAGCCGGGCCGGCTGCGAGGCCGCCGTGCAGCAGTGCCTGCACGCCGGACTGCGGCTCAACGACGAGGACAAGCGGCGCCTCGTCCGCGAGATAGTCGAGGAGCGGACCGCGTCCATCCCCGGCGAGGACCTCCACGTCCTGGGCTACTACGAATGGCTCGAAGGGCTGGAGCGGGGCATAGCCGCGCACCACGCGGGCATGCTGCCCACCTTCAAGGAAGTCGTCGAGGAACTGTTCGTACGAGGCCTCGTCAAGGCCGTCTTCGCGACGGAGACCCTCGCCCTCGGCATCAACATGCCCGCGCGTTCGGTCGTCCTGGAGAAGCTCGTCAAGTGGAACGGCGAGCAGCACGCCGACATCACCCCCGGCGAGTACACGCAGCTGACCGGCCGGGCCGGGCGGCGCGGCATCGACGTCGAAGGCCATGCGGTGGTGCTGTGGCAGCGTGGCATGGACCCGGGCGCCCTGGCCGGACTCGCCGGCACGCGGACGTATCCGCTGCGCTCCAGCTTCCGGCCCTCGTACAACATGGCCGTCAATCTGGTGCATCAGTTCGGGCGGCACCGTTCGCGCGAGCTGCTGGAGACCTCCTTCGCACAGTTCCAGGCCGACCGGTCGGTGGTCGGGATCTCCCGGCAGGTCCAGCGGAACGAAGAGGGACTGGAGGGGTACCGGGAGGGCATGACCTGTCACCTCGGTGACTTCGAGGAGTACGCGCGACTGCGCCGCGACCTCAAGGAGCGGGAGAACGAGCTGGCCAAGCAGGGGGCGTCGCAGCGGCGGGCCGCCGCCGCGGCCTCCCTGGAGAAGCTCAAGCCCGGCGACGTCATCCATGTGCCCACCGGAAAGTTCGCCGGGCTGGCACTGGTCCTCGACCCGGGGCTCTCCGCGGGACGCACCAACGGGCACGGGCACCGCGGGCTCGAATACCACGACGGACCACGGCCGTTGGTGCTGACCGCGGAGCGTCAGGTCAAGCGGCTCGCCTCGATCGACTTCCCCGTTCCGGTGGCGGCCCTGGAGCGGATGCGGGTGCCGAAGTCGTTCAACCCGCGCTCACCGCAGTCACGCCGCGATCTTGCCTCCGCGCTGCGGACCAAGGCCGGGCACATAGCGCCCGAGCGGCACCGCAAGGGGCGCTCCGTCGCGGCCGACGACCGTGAGATCGCCCGCTACCGGGCGGAGTTGCGCGCACACCCCTGTCACGGCTGCGACGAGCGCGAGGACCACGCGCGATGGGCCGAGCGCTACCACCGGCTGCAGCGCGACACCAGGCAGCTGGAGCGGCGGATCGAAGGACGGACGAACACCATCGCCCGCACCTTCGACCGGATCGTCGCACTGCTCACCGAGCTCGACTACCTGCGCGGCAACGAGGTCACCGAGCACGGGCGGCGGCTCGCGCGGCTCTACGGCGAGCTGGATCTGCTGGCGAGCGAGTGCCTGCGGGCCGAGGTGTGGGAGGGCCTGAACCCCGCCGAACTCGCGGCGTGCGTCTCCGCGTTGGTGTACGAGGCGCGGCAGGCCGATGACGCGGTGGCGCCCAAGCTGCCGTCCGGGCCCGCGAAGACGGCGCTGGGCGAGATGGTCCGGATCTGGGGCCGGCTCGACGCCCTGGAGGATGACTTCAAGATCAACCAGGCGGAGGGGGTCGGGCAGCGCGAACCCGATCTGGGGTTCGCCTGGGCCGTCTACATGTGGGCGTCGGGACGGACGCTGGACGAGGTGCTGGGCGAGGCGGACATGCCGGCGGGCGACTTCGTGCGGTGGTGCAAGCAGGTGATCGACGTGCTGGGGCAGATCGCGGCGGCGGCCCCGCGCGAGGGGAGTTCCGTGGCGCGGAGTGCGCGCAAGGCGGTGGACGCGGTGTTGCGGGGGGTCGTGGCCTACAGCTCCGTGGGGTGAGGGCGCGGTGTCGCGGGCGGAGCCGGAGGCGCGGGGTGAACCTGCGGCGGTCCTGCCCGGCCCCTCCGGGCGAGCCGGAGGGGCGGGGGTGCCGGGCGGGTTGGGCTTCACCGGGCCGCCCGGCACCGCCGGTCCTACGCGGCCGTACGGGCCGCGTCCCGCTTCGCCACTTCCTCGCGGACGATCGGGATGACATGCCGTCCGAAGTCGATGGCGTCGTCCAGCAGGTCGTAGCCGCGGGCGGACAGGATCTCCACACCCAGGTCGTAGTAGTCGAGCAGCGCCTGCGCGACCGTCTCAGGGGTGCCCACCAGAGCCGTCGAGTTGCCGGCTCCGCCGGTTTCCGCCGCGGTCGGCGTCCACAGCGCCCGGTCGTGGCGCTCCCCCTCGGCGGCCACCGCCAGAAGCCGTCGGGAGCCGGTGTTCTCCGGGCTGTTCAACGGGTGGCGGCGGTTCGGCGGCGCGCCGGCCTTGCGGGCCTTGATCCGTGCCAGCGTTCGATGGGCCTTCTCCCAGGCGAGTTCCTCGGTCGGGGCGATGATCGGCCGGAAGGCGACCTGGATCCTCGGTACGTCCGTACGGCCCGCCGCCTGCGCCGCTGCCTTCACCGACGCGATCTGCTCCGCGGTCCGGGCCAGCGGCTCGCCCCACAGGCAGTAGATGTCGGCTTCGGCGCCCCCGGCCGCGTACGCCGCCGGTGAGGAACCCCCGAACGAGACGCGCGGACGGGGCTGCTGCACGGGGAAGGTGTCGCTCACGAAGTCGTTGAAGCGGTAGTGCGTGCCCTCATGGTCGAAGGGTTCGTGCGAGGTCCATGCCTTCTTGATGATCCGGATGGCCTCACGGGTGCGCGCGTACCGCTCGTCCTTGGTGAGGAAGTCGCCCTCGCGCTGCTGCTCGTGGTCGTTGCCGCCGGTGATGAAGTGCACGGCGAGTCGGCCGTCGCTGATCCGGTCCAGGGTCGCGAAGGTCTTTGCCGCGAAGGTCGGGTACGAGACGTTGGGGCGGTGCGCCACCAGGATCTGGAGCTTCTCGGTGCGCGCCGCGACGTAGGCCGCGGCCGGGGACGGATCCGGGGAGCCGGACCCGTAGGCGAACAGCACCCGGTCCCAGCCGTGGTCCTCGTGCGCGCGGGCCAGTTCGAGCGTGTACTCCTTGTCGAAGGACGCCCCGGAGCGGGGGGTCACCTCGGAACCTTCGTTGGTTGCTGCGATGCCGAGAAACTCGACGGGCATGGCAAAGCCTCATCTCGTGCTGCGGGAAACCGGTCGTGTGAAGTGCTGACGTCGGAGCTGTCAGGAACAACACGAGGCGGACCACACTCGACCGAAGTCGATGTGGTCACGGGTGACCAGCCGCAGCTGAGGGCGCATCTGCCCAGTGGAACAGGCGTGTTGGTGCCGCGTCAACCGTTTCTGGCGTCGACGGCCCCGATACGCCCGGCGGCGTTCGGGGCGGCGCGGGAGTCAGGGCCCGGCGGCCGGTGGTGCGGACGGCTCGGCGGGGCGCGTGGACAGGCCCGCGCGACAGGCCAGTTGGAGTGCGAGGCGGACATCCGGCTCGTTCAGATCGGCGCCCGTGAGCTGGACGATCCTGCGGATGCGGGCGCCCACCGCGTTCCGGTGCAGATGCAGGGCCTGTGCCGCTCGGGCGGGCGAGTTGTTGTGGTCCAGGTACCCCTGGAGCGTGCGCAGCAGTGGCTCGGCACGTTCCGGACCCAACGCCAGGACCGGGGCGAGGAGTTCGGCCACCGCCTCGCGCGCCGTGTCCGAGGCGTACCACTCCATCAGCATGCGGTCGAGGCCCACGGCGTCGTGGGCGGCCACCGCCGCCCCCGCGCCGCGCGGTACGACCGCGCGGGCCTCACGGGCGGAGGTGCGGATGCCCAGCGGGCCCCGGTGCGGTGAGCCCACACCGCATCTCAGCCCGGCCTCCGGGCGCAGTCCGGCCAGCCGGTCCACCACGCGCCGGGCACGGGCCGAAGTGGCGTGCCGCCCGTCCGCCCCCGGATCGGCGGGCCAGGTGCTCAGCAGGACGAGGGCGTCGTCGACCAGGGCGGCGTTCCACTGAACGGTGTCCGCGGGCGGGGAAGCGGGCGTGCCGGGAGGCGGCGTCGGCCGGTCCCAGGTCCGCAGCAGGGTCAGTGCCTGGGACATCACGGCGTCCAGGGTCCTCGGCCGGTCCGTCGCGTCGACGCCGCCCGCCTCCACCCGCAGCGCGATGTGCCAGCCGTCCACGGGCAGCGCGAGCGCCCGGCCCCGGGCGGCCAGCCGGGCGGCCTGGTCCTGCGGCGCCACGAGCAGCTCGGCCAGCAGACGGCCACGGGAACGCACGGGGACGTCGCCGTGGCCGCCGCCCGCCGCGGCGAGGGCCGCCAGCGCGAGCACGGAACGCACCGCCGCTCCCGCGTGACCGGGGCGGGCCGGGGCCGCGAGCCGGATCTCGCCGTCCGGGCCCGCGGCGGCGGCACCCTCCTCGCCGGGACCCGCTGTCCGCAGCTCCACCGGTACGCCGAGGGCGCGGGCCGCCGCCGCGGCCACCCGGTCCGGGTCGCCCGCGACCGTCGTCACCTCCTGCGCCGCAGCGGCGACCCGGGCCAGCGCGTCGGCCGCGGACCCGGCCACCGCCCGTTCCACGGCCACCACGAGCGCGGCGAGATCCCCCTCCGCGTACAGCACCGCGACGCGGCCCCGCTCGGCGAGCGCCCGTGCCGTGGCCGTCACCTCGGCGGGCAGCCCGTGGGGTGTCTCCGTCACGCCGGTCAGCACCAGCGCGGCGGCCCCGGCCGCCGCCGCGTCCCGCACCGCCACGTCCAGCAGATGCCCCGGCACCGGCGTCAACAGCACGGCGATCGTCCCGGTGGGCATGGCGGCGAGCCGGTCCGGGCGCGGCTCCAGACGCACCCCCGTGACCTCCATCGCGTCGAGCGGACCCACCAGCGGGCGGACCTCGTCGAGTCCGGGGGAGGAGAGGAGTTCCAGGACACTCGGCATGCGTCCAGTGTGCCGGAAGCACATCGACCCGTTCAATCATGGGCCATCAGCCCATTCGGGGCGCGTTCCGTCTCCCTACGCTGGATTCATGCACGTGGACGCCGGAGCACTCGCCGACTTCGCGCGGGGCTGTGCCGTCCTGGGATCAGGGGGCGGCGGACCCGCCGATGTGACCCTTCCCGTCGCCGGACAGGCGATCGAGGAGTGCGGTCCGGTGCCGGTCGTCGACCCGGCCACGCTGCCCGCGGAGGCGCTCGTCATGCCCATCGGGCTGGTGGGGTCGCCCGCGGTCGCCGCAGAGCGGATCGGCGGCCGGGAAGAACCCGCGGGCCTGCGCGCCCGCTTCGAGGTGCTGCACGGTGCGCCGGTGGCCGCGGTGATGAGCAGCGAGATCGGCGGCCTCAACGGCTGCGTGGCAGTCGCCTGGGCGGCCCGGCTGGGTCTGCCGCTGCTCGACGCCGACTCGATGGGGCGCGCCTTTCCCCGCATGGACCAGAACGTCCTGGAACTCGCCGGGCTGCGCCCGGGACCGGCCGTCCTCGCCGACGAACACGGCCACACCGTCGTCATCGACGAGGTGGACGGCGCGCACCTCGAACAGTTCGCCCGCGCCGCCGTCGTCGCCTTCGGCGGGCGTGCCGCCTCCACCGACTACCCCCTCACCGCCGGGCAGGCGGCACGGTACGCCGTCGCCGGATCGGTCACGCGCGCACTCGCCCTCGGCCGCGGTGAGGGGCCCGCCCCGCTGCTCACCGGCAAGGTCTCCTCGGTCCGCAGGTACGCCACCGAGGACGCAGACGGCGACGACGCGACGGGCGTCCTGCTGGAGGGCGCGGGCCCCGACGCGGGACGGCTGGTGCTGGTCGAGGGCCGCAGCGAATTCGTCGCGGCCCTGGAGGACGGCACACCGCTCGCCGTCGTGCCGGACGTGATCGCCCTGGTCGACGTGACGACGGGCTGGGCCGTCCCGGTCGAGGAGGTCCGCTACGGTCTGCGCGTCCATCTCGTCACGATGTCCTCCGCCCCGGCCTGGTACACGCCGAGCGGCCTGCGCCTGGCGGGTCCGTCCGCCTTCGGCCTCGCGGGCCTCGGAGCCGACGGAGGGGCCGACGGTTCCCCGGGACCCCGTGGACGTGTGCGGGACGGTTCTTCGAGCGCCGACGGCCGCCCCTCGCGGGGAGGCGCCCCGTGATCCTCGGAGTGGATGTCGGCCCCACCAACACCGATGCCGTCCTTCTCGACGGCGACCGGGCGGTACGGGCCGTCAAGGTGCCCTCGATCCCCGGTGACGCCGTCGGGTCGCTCGCCGCCGCCGTCGGTGCGCTGCCCGTCGAACCGCGCCGCCGGGCCACCCAGCTCGCGGTGGGTCTGCGGGTCGCCGCCCGCGCGGTGCGGGAGCGGGACGGACTGGCCCGGGTCGGAGTGCTGCGCGTCGGAGGCGCCGCCGCCGACGCCGTGCGGCCGTTGTTCGGCTGGCCCGAGGCGCTGCGCGACGCCGTGTGCGCCGGCACCGCGAACGTCGCGGGCGGCGGGGGCCTCGCACCGCGTGACACCACACCGCTCGACCGGGACGCCGTCGCCCGGTTCGGCGCCGCGCTCGCGGGCCGTGCCGAGGCCTTCGCCGTCACCGCCGTGTTCTCGCCCGTCGACGGCAGCCAGGAGCGGGAGGCCGCGGAGATCCTGCGCGCCGAGACGGGCCCGGACACGACCGTTCTGCTCTCCAGCGACGTCGGCACCCTCGACCTGCTGGCCCGCGAGAACGCCACGGTCCTCGACGCGGCGCTGTCCGTGCTCGTGGCGCGGGTCGCCGACGAACTGACCGCCACCCTGCCGGGCCTCGGCCTCGCGCCCGGCGCCGCCGTCCTCGTCACCCGCAGCGACGGCACGCTGATGAGCCTGGAGTATCTGCGCCGCCAGCCCGGACTCAGCCTGGGCAGCGGCCCGGCCTGCACCATCCGCGGCGCCGGGCTCCTGGCCGGACTCCGCGACGCCGTGGTCGCCGACATCGGTGAACTCCGCGCCCGGGTCGGCGCCCTGACCGGCGGCTACCCGCAGGAAGCCGGTCCCGGCGAGCGTATCGGCGGTGTCCCGGTCGCCCTGCGCTTCCCCGACCTGATCACCGTGGGCGCCGGCGCACACCGCGAACTGGCCGAGGCAGCCGACCGGATGCGCCCCTCGGCCGGCCTGCTCCCGCTGATCCTGGTCGGCGGCGGCGCGGACGGCGTGCCCGGCCGCGTCCTGACCGGATTCGACGTCGTACGGCCCGAACACGGCGGCGTCGCCGGGGCGTTCGGCGCGGCGGCCAGCCCGGTCGGCGGGCAGTACGACCGCATCGTCCGCCGGGGCCCCGGCCGCCGCCTCGACGCCGTACGCGACGAGGTGCGGGACCTGGCCCGCGCCGGTGCCGTACGGGCCGGGGCCGATCCCCGGCGCGTGCACACCCACGCGGAACCGGACCTGCCGGTGCCGTATCTGCCGGGTGCGGTGCTCCTTCGCGCACGAGCCGCAGGACCGCCGCTCCCGCTCTGAACCCCCGCTCCCCACCCCCGATTTCTCCCCTTCGGAGCAGCCCGGTGCCGTGCTGCTGCGCCCTTCTGCCCGCCCCGCCCACCCGAGGACCGTCCCCATGACCCAGCAGTTCGATGTGCAACCACAGCCATCCGTGCGCCGACAGCCGGAGCGACAGGAGTCGCAGGCGGACGACGACTACCCGCTGGAGCGGGTGCCGCGTGCGGCCCGCTACTCCTGGTTCAACGTCGCCGTGCAGCGCTTCGGCCAGCTCTCCGACCTGACGCAGTTCCTGCTGGGCGCCGCGCTCGGCGCCGGGCTCTCCTTCTGGGGCGCGTTCTGGGCGTTCACGCTCGGCTCGGTGATCCTGGAGATCGTCTGCATCTTCGTCGGCATCGCCGGTATGCGGGAGGGCCTGTCCACCTCGATGCTGGTCCGCTGGACCGGCTTCGGACGTTACGGCTCCACCCTCATCGGACTCGTCATCGCGGTCAGCCTCTTCGGCTGGTTCGGTGTGCAGACGGCCGTGTTCGCGGCCGGACTGCACTCCATCGTCCCCGCGCTGCCCGTCTGGGCGTGGTGCCTGATCTGCGGACTCGGGGTCACCGCGCTCGTGCTGCGCGGCTTCCGCGCCATGGGCTGGACCGCGCTCGTCACCGTCCCCGCCTTCCTGGGCCTGGCGGGCTGGGCGATGATGGTCGAGTTCTCCCGGCACGACATCGGCGATCTGGTGGCGTCCGCGCCGTTCGGCGCCCACATGTCCATCGCCACCGGCGCGACGATAGTCGCCGGCTCGTACATCGTCGGCGCCGTCACCACCCCCGACATGACCCGCTTCAACCGCAACACCGGCGATGTCGTCAAGCAGACCGTCGTCGGCATCAGCCTCGGCGAGTACGTCCTCGGCCTCGGCGGTGTGCTGCTCGCCTACGCGGTGAAGTCCTCCGACCTGATCGCCATCATCACGTCCTCCTCCGGCGTCATCGGCGTCATCGTCCTGGTCTCCGCCACCGTGAAGATCAACAACTGGAACCTGTACTCGTCGTCACTCGGCCTGATCGGCGCCGTCGAGGCGCTCTTCAAGGTCCGGCTGAACCGCGTCGGTACGACCGTCACGATCGGTGTGCTCGGCAGCCTCACCGCCGCGGCCGGAATCCTGGACCGCTTCACCGACTTCCTGACGGTGCTCGGCGTCCTCACCCCGCCGGTCGCCGGGATCATGGTCGCCGAGTACTTCGTGGTGAAGAAGTGGCGCCCGCAGCTCGACGCGTCCCGCTCCCTCGGACGGCTGCCCGAGACGGAACCCGGCTGGGTTCCGGCCACGATCGTCCTGTGGGCCGCCGCGTCCCTGTTCGGCTGGCTCGGCGACCACTACCAGTGGTGGGGGATCCCGGCGCTCAACTCCCTGCTGCTGGCCGGGCTCGGCTATGTCGTCCTCGGCAAGCTCGGCCTGGTGCGTGGCGCCCGGGAACTGCCGTTCGACCAGCCCGCACGCCCTGCTGCGGCGATCGAGGTGGAAGCGGGCACGGCCTGGTCGTCGAAGGCCACCGCCTGACCCGTACGCCCCCACCCGAAACCCCACCCCCTACGAAAGACGGACACACCATGCGCATCGGAATCGACGTCGGAGGCACCAACACCGACGCCGCCCTCCTGGGGGACGACGACCGCATCATCGCGACCGCGAAGACCCCCACCACCTCCGACATCACCTCCGGCGTCACCGCGGCGATCCGGGCGCTCGACCCGCCGATGGACTCCGTCGACGCCGTCATGATCGGCACCACCCACTTCCTCAACGCCCTGATCGAGGGCGCCCGCCTCGCACCCGTCGCCGCCGTACGCCTCGGCCTGCCCGCGACGGCCGCTCTGCCGCCGATGACCGACTGGCCCGAGCGCCAGCGGGCGGCCGTCGGCGGGCACGGCTACCTCTGCCACGGTGGACGGGAGTTCGACGGACGGCCGTTGTCGCCGCTCGACCCGGAGGAACTGAAGCGCACCGCCGCCGACATCGCCGCGCGCGGACTGACCTCGGTGGCCGTCTCGTCCGTGTTCTCCCCGGTCGCCGAGGACGACGAGCGCCGGGCCGCCGAGATCCTCGGCGCGGAGCTGGGACCCGGCGTCCACTTCTCGCTCTCGCACGAACTGGGCAGGGTCGGGCTGCTGGCCCGGGAGAACGCCACGATCATCAACGCGGCCCTGCGGGACCTGGCCACCGCGATCGTGGAGTCCTTCGCCAAGTCGCTCGCCGAGGTCTCGCTGACCGCCCCGTTCTTCCTGTCGCAGAACGACGGCACCCTGATGGACGTGGACTTCGCCCGCGCCTACCCGGTGGCGACCTTCGCCTCCGGGCCCACCAACTCGATGCGCGGCGCCGCGTTCCTCTCCGGTCTCGGCGACTGCGCGGTCGTGGACGTCGGCGGTACGACGGCGGACGTCGGCATACTGGCCGGCGGATTCCCGCGCGAGGCGGCGGGCGAGAGCGAGGCCGCGGGCATCCGCACCAACTTCCGTATCCCCGACGTCCTCTCGCTCGGCATCGGTGGCGGATCCCTGGTGGCGGCCGACGGCGAGACGGGCCCCCGCTCGGTCGGCTTCCGGCTCACCGAGGAAGCACTCGTCTTCGGCGGCAGCACCCTGACGGCGACCGATCTCGCGGTCGCGGCGGGCCGCGCCGACATCGGCGACCGCTCGCGCGTCGCCCACCTGGACCGTGAGTTCACCGCCCGCGCCCTCGACCGGATCGCCGAGCGGCTGGCCGAGACCGTCGACCGGATGCGCACCTCGGCGGGTCCGCTGCCGGTCGTCGCGGTGGGCGGCGGCAGCGTACTGGTGCCCTCGGCGCTGCCCGGCTTCGACGATGTGCGCCGCCCCGGCCACTTCGGCGTCGCCAACGCCGTGGGCGCCGCCATCGCCCAGGTCGGCGGAGAGGTGGACCGGGTCTTCCAGGTTCCCGAGGGGCGTCGGGACTCCGTACTCGCCGAGGCCCGCGAGGAGGCCGTGGCGCGGGCCGAGAGCGCGGGCGCCAGGCCCGGCACGGTCCGCATCGTCGACGTGGAGGAGGTGCCGCTCGCCTATCTGCCGGGCGGCGCGACCCGCATCCGGGTCAAGGCGGTCGGGGACCTCGACCTGAACGGCATCGGCAGCACCCACGCCCCGGCCGGGGCACGCGACACCCATGGAGCAGCGTCACATGCGTGAGATCAACCTCGACAACCTGGACGACATCGCGCGCGGCGCGGGCATCCTCGGCACCGGCGGGGGCGGCGACCCGTACATCGGCAAGCTGCTGGCGCGGGAGGCCATCCGTGCACACGGCCCGGTCCGGCTCGTCGCCTTCGACGAGGTGCCGGCCGATGCGACCGTCGTACCCGTCTCGGGCATGGGTGCGCCGACAGTGCTGCTGGAGCGCGTCCCGGCCGGCGGCGAGGAAGTCGCGGCGCTGCGGGCCCTGGAGAAGCACATCGGCCGCCCCGCCACCCACATCGCCCCGATCGAGGTCGGCGGCGTCAACTCCATGCTGCCCATCGCCTGCGCCGCCGAGGCGGGGCTGCCGCTGGTCGACGGCGATGCCATGGGCCGCGCGTTTCCCGAGGCGCAGATGGTGCTGCCCGGCCTGATCGGAGTGGCCAACACGCCGATGGCGCTCGCCGACGACAAGGGCAACAGCATCATCGTCGACGCCGTCTCCAACCACGCCGCCGAGCGCATCGCCCGAGCCGTCTGCGTGGAGCTCGGCTGTCAGATCTCCAGCGCCGACACCGTGATGCGAGGGGACCAGCTCGCCGACGGACTCGTCCCCGCCACGATGACGCTCGCCGAACGTCTCGGTGCGGCCGTCCGCGAGGCGCGTGCGTCACACGCCGACCCGGTGGGCGCGGCCCGTGCCATGCTGTCCGGCACCCATCTGCTGACCGGCAAGGTCGTCGACGTCAGCCGTCGCACCCAGGGCGGTTTCGCCCGTGGCGGTGCCCGTATCGAGGGCATCGGTGACGATGCGGGCCGGGTCCTGGAACTCGGTTTCCAGAACGAGCACCTGCTCGCCACCCGCGACGGCGAGACGGTCGCCACCACGCCCGACCTCATCTGCGTGCTGGACACCGACACCGGTGACCCGGTGACGACGGAGGGCCTGCGCTACGGCCTGCGTGTCAGCGTCCTCGCGGCCCCCTGCGACCCGCGCTGGACCACCCCGGGCGGTCTGGCCCTCGCCGGACCGCGGTACTTCGGGTACGACGTGGACTACCTCCCGTTCCGGCAGGCCTGACCACCCGCGGACCCGGGCATCGGACCGGCGTCACCGCTCCTGTCCGTCGACGGCCGGTCCGCTTCACGCGGACCGGCCGGGGCGCCTTGTCTCAGACCGCCTTCCTGCCGCTCTTCATCGAAGCGCCCACGCAGACCAGACCCAGCAGCACGGTCAGTCCGCCGATGATGACGTTGTTGAGGATGACGCCGAGGCTCGGACCGCTGCCGACGACCCACGTCGAGATGATCATCCAGGCACCGATCGCGCAGATGGCCCAGCTCAGGCCGTACATCCGCTCCGGCATGACGGTGAACCCGAGGCCCAGCGCCGCGATCGCGATGCCCATGATCAGGTTGTGCGCCACGAGGGTGGGCTGAGTTGCCGTGAAGTGGAGCACCCAGGGCGAGATGGCGCAGTACAGACCGATGAGGAACACCGGTGCGTCCACGAGGGCCACGTCACGGCCACCGAGCATTCGGGCATAGCGGTCGCGCATTTCGGAAACATCGGGGTGACTGGCCATGTCACGGCCGGTGTGCGAGAGGTTCGACATGGGTTCGTCTCCTTCGCTCGTGCAGGCCGGAATTCCGTTCTGTGCACCGAATGGCCTGTATATCCATTCTGCTCTTATCTCACCCTTATGTGTAGATTCAAGGCGTGCGGAAGTCCGCCGAATCCGCAACGGGCGGGCCCGAGTCCAGCCGTCGGGCGAGGGTCGCGAGATCGGCAGTCCGCAGCACGCGGTCCCCGTGTCCCTGCAGCGGCACATGCAGGGGGCCCGGTCCAGCGCACCGGAATCGCGGCGAAACCGTACACCGCCCCCGCCAGGCCACCGGTCACCGCCGCGACCGTGTCCGTGTCACCACCGACGTCGACCGCCGCGGCCAGGGCGTTCTCGAATCCACGTGTCGTGCGCAGCGCCCACAGCGCGGTGCCCAGGCACGGCCACACCGCACCGTTGAACTCCGTCGCGGCGTCGGGGTGCCAGCCGGGCGCGAGGACGGCGGCCCAGCGCTCACGGTGATCCTCGTGCACGAGGTCCAGGACACCCGGCACGGCAGCGAGCGGATCGCCGCCGTCCAGCGCCACCCGGATCGGCTCGTGCAGCACGGCGGTGCCCTCCCAGGCGGCCCGGTCGCCATGCGTCAGCGCGGCGATCCGGCGGGCGGCCTCCATCGTCGCCACCCGGCCCGCCCGCGCGAAGTACACCGCTGATGCGGCGGCCCGCATCAGCGAACCGTTGCCCGCCGCCCGCCCACCGCCGATCCGACAACGGCGCCCACCGCCCGATCCTGCCGGTCGACCGCACTCGGATGCTTCATCCGGCCAGCGTACGGAGCGCGATCCATGGGGGTGCCCGCCGGGGTGGCGCCTCGTCCCGTACGGGCGGCCCGCCGTTCGTACGGGCCGAGGGGGCGTCGGCGGGGTGCGGGTCACCGGCCGCGCGGGGCCGAGCTGTTCGCGCCGGCCCCGCGCGACGGCGCTCACCGCTTCGGGGGCATCAGGACCGTGTCGACGATGTAGACCGTGGCGTTCGCGGTCGGAACATTGCCGCAGACGACCTTCGAGGAGTCGTTCACGGTGTACGTCATGCCCGAGCCGGATGTGGTCACCCTGCTCTTCTCCAGAGTGTCGAACGCCCCGTTCCCCAACTGCTTCGGCGTCAGCTTCCCGCCCACCACGTGGTAGGTGAGCACCTTGGTGAGCGCGGCCTTGTCGGCGAGCAGCTCGTCCAGGTCGGCCTTCGGGATCTTGGCGAAGGCGTCGTCGGTCGGCGCGAACACGGTGATGTGCTTCGTGTTGTTGAGCGTGTCGACCGGACCGGCCTGCTTGACCGCGGCGACCAGGGTGGAGAGTGCCGGGTTGTGCGAGGCGGCCGTCGCGACCGGGTCCTCGGCCATGCCGGCGAAGGGGCCCGCGCCGTTCTTCGGTACGGACGAACAGGCCGGTCCGAAGGCTGGTTCATGTTCATCGACTTGTCCGGCTCGGCCGACGACGAGGACTTGGCGGCGTCGGCGGCGGCGTCGGACGCGTTGTTCTTCCAGTCGCCTGAGCGGGCCGTCAGGGCCGGCGGCAGTGCGATCGCCGCGACCACGGCTCGTGCGGCACGACGGGCGTGAAGGGTCTTCATGGCGACCTCCGATGGGCTTTCAGTGATTGATTGATTGCTTTAAGTAACTTTCTTGGGTGCGGTGACACGTGCTCCGAGGAGCGGTCCATGCGATCGGCGCGTGCCCCGGCTCAGGGCACGTCGACCACCACCGAGTGCCAGCCGGTCGCACCATCGGGTACGGTGCCGACGCGGTCGCCGGTCTGGGTGGCGCCGGTCCCGTCGGTGGCGCGGACCTCCAGGGTGTGCCGGCCGGAGGTGGCGGACCACTCCCACACCCACTGACGCCAGGTGTCACGGCTGTCCGCGGCGGCCAGCCGGGCCGTGTGCCAGTCCCCGCCGTCCACCCGGACCTCGACCCGGGAGATGCCCCGGTGCTGGGCCCAGGCGACCCCGGCCACCGGCACGACTCCGGCCTTCGGGGAGGCGAACGGGCGGGGGGTGTCGATCCGTGACTCGGTCTTGATCGGTGCCTGCTGCGACCAGGACCGTTCGACCCAGTAGGCGTCGTAGGCATCGAACGTGGTCAGCTCGATGTCCTTGATCCACTTGCAGGCCGACACGTATCCGTAGAGGCCGGGCACGATCATCCGGACGGGAAAGCCGTGCTCGAAGGGCAACGGCTCGCCGTTCATGCCGACAGCGAGCATCGCGTCGCGCCCGTCCATGACCGTCTCGACCGGTGTGCCGATCGTCATGCCGTCGACGGAACGCGCCACGATCTGGTCGGCCGGGCCGCCCTTCGACGGGGGGCGCACACCGGCCTCGCGCAACAGATCGGCCAGCCGTACACCGATCCACCGGGCATTGCCGACCAAGGGCCCGCCGACTTCGTTGGACACACACGTGAGCGTGATGTCCCGCTCGATGATCTCGCGGCGCAGCACATCCCGGAAGCCGATCTCCAACGGCCGCGCGACACCCGTTCCGTGGATCTTCAGACGCCATTCGACGGCGTCGACCCGGGGTACGACCAGAGCCGTGTCCACCCGGTAGAAGTCCTTGTTCGGGGTGATGAAGGAGCTCAGCCCCCGGATCCTGAGATCGGCGCCCGGCGGGATGGCCGGTGCGGCGGAATCGGGTACCGGGAGGACCAGGTTGTGACGTGAGGCGGCGGCCCCGGCCTGGACGGATGACGTGAGCCGCCGACCCAGGAGTCCCGCGCCCGCCGAGGCCGCCGCCGCCGCGGTCGCCGCGACCACGAAGCCGCGCCGGTCGAAGGTGCCTTGCCGTTCCGCGTCCCTCTCCCCGGCCGCGGGAGAGCGACGCGGAACCGGTGCGAGCCGTCCGACCAGGAGATGCAGCACTCCTGCGGCCACCACGGCACCCACCACCGAGGGCAGGGCGTCGGCCGGTGCGCCTTCCGGACGTCCCACCGCCGACACGGCCCCGAGCAGACTGAAGACCAGGACGGCAGCGGGACCGAGCCGTCGGTGCCGCAGCGCCAGCATTCCGATTCCTGCGGCGAACAGCGCCAGGAGAACCAGAATGCCGAGCTGGAGCACCAGCTTGTCGTCGGTGCCGAAGTTCCTCACGGCGAAGTCCTTCACGGCCGGGGGAGTGCGGTCGATCACCGCACCGCCCACCGCCGTGACCGGTCCTGCCTCGGGACGTACGACAGCCGCGACCAGTTCGGCGACGGCCAGGGCGCAGAACCCGGCGATCAGACCGCTGAGCGCGGCGAGAGCCGCGCGCGCCCGGCGGGACCGCCCGGACCGTGCGGCCCCGGCCTGCTTCGAATCGTCTCGGTCTTCACTCACGAGGGGGATTCGTCGCCGGAGGCCGGACGGATTGGTCCATCACCCGAATGGGCGTTCCTTCCGGCCGATCCGGCGGACGACCTGTGACGAACCACCACCGACCGGCATCCGGAAGACGCCGGAGACGCAGGACCGTCCGACGGGTGCGGACCGGGGCGAGGGAGCGGCACGGCGGCGCAGCGAGACGGACGGCCGTGGTGGACGGCGGGGTGGCCGGGCCGGTCGCCGCGTACATCCTGTGCACCGCCCACGACATGACGCTGTTCCAAGCGGACCACCGGGTCGGCGGACCACGGAATGTTCACGAGCGGCGGACCTCCGGCGTGGCGGACCGTCACCGGGGGACGACACCGCCGAGCCGTTCGACGCGGTCGTCGTCCGGGTACGTTCCCCTGCCGCCCTGTCGGCCCGGGTCCCGCGCCCGCTCGAACCGGGCCCGTGCCTCCGCCAGGTCGACGAGCGGATCCGGGTAGTCGATCGCGGCCCGGCGCGGACCGGTCAGTTTCCACGGCTCATGGATCTCGCCGTCCGCCAGCTCGGCGAGCTCCGGCACCCAGCGGCGCACATAGGCCCCGCGCGGATCGAACCGCTTGCCCTGGACCACCGGGTTCAGGATCCGGTTGGGGCGGGTGTCGGTGCCGGTACCGGCCATCCACTGCCAGTTGAGCTGGTTGTTCGCCAGGTCCCCGTCGACCAGTAGGTCCAGGAAGTGCCGGGCACCGACCCGCCAGTCCACGTACAGCGTCTTGGTGAGGAAGCTCGCCACCAGCATGCGCCCCCGGTTGTGCATCCAGCCCTCGTGCGCCAGCTGCCGCATCGCCGCGTCGACCACCGGGTAGCCGGTGCGTCCCGTGCGCCAGGCCTCGATCTCGTCCACGTCGGACCGCCAACGGTCGCGCCGTGGACGGTAGTCGTCCCGGGCGGCGTCCGGCCGGGCGGCGAGCACCTGGTGATGGAAGTCCCGCCACGCCAGCTGCCGCACGAACGCGTCGGCGCCCGGCCCGCCCCGCTGCCGCGCCCGGTCGATCACTTCCACCGCCGAGAGAGTGCCGAAGTGGAGATGGGGGGAGAGCCTGGAGGTCGCGTCGTCGGCCAGATCGTCGTGGCCGCTCTCGTAGTCGGCCACGGGGCCGTTCAGCCAGGAGGACAGCAGCCGGCGTCCGATCCTCTCGCCGCCCCTGGCGAGCCCGGGGGAGACCCCGGCCACCTCGGCCCGTTCCGGCAACGGCTCGGACTTCATGCCTTCGGGCAGCCGCACCGTGCGCGGGGCGGCCAGTGTGCCCCGCACCCCCGCCGCCTCCCAACGGCGGAAGTACGGGGTGAACACCGCGTAGTGATCACGGCCCGCCGGGACGACCCGGCCCGGCGCGAGCGCGGTGACCACCGCGTCATGGACGTGCAGCGCGCAGCCGACTTCGGTCAGAGCCGCGCGCAGAAGCTCCTCACGCCGCAGCGCGTACCCGCTCACCCCGCCCGCGATGTGCAGGCTGCGTGCGCCGGTCTCCGTGACCACGTCGAGGACGCCGGCCACGGCCTCCGCGTCGCGGACGATCAGCCGGCCACCGCGGAGGCGCAGCTCCGTGTCGAGATCGGCCAGGCAGTCGGCGAGGAACGCCCGCCGGTTCGGTGCGTCGAAGCCGGTCCGGCGAATGCCCGCGTCCCGCACGAAGACGGGGACGACACGGTCCGCGTCGCGCAGCGCGGCGTGCAGCACGGGGTTGTCGTGCAGCCGTAGGTCCGAGGTGAACAGTGCCACCGAGACGGTCATGGTCGAGCACCTCTCAGCGAAGGGTGGGTCGGGCGGTCGGGAAGGTCAGCAGGGCCACCGGCTCGGATGTCGGTCGAGTGGACCCACCGGCCGGTTCCATGGTGATGCCTATGCCGGAGGCCCGGTCGACAGGGCCGTCCAGCAGCGTCGCGTACTGCGTCGTCGAGGTGTTCGCCGCCTTCATGAGGCCCGCGGAGCGCATCGTGCCGGCGTCGTCGAACCACAGCTGGTACACCTTGCCGCCGGGTGGTTCGCGCATGCCCGACGCCAGGAGGACGGCGCGGTTCTCCTTCTCGGAGACGACCACGGTGCCCCTCGCCCCGCCCCCGAGCGTGCGGGTCCCGGTACGGGCGTCCGGTGCTGCCAGGACCTGGGTCAGCTGCTCGTTCTGCCGCTGTGCGGTGCGGGCGTCCTGCCGCGCGGCGCGGGCCTCCTGCTGCTGCCACACGGCGATCCCGCCGAATCCGGCGGTGGCCGCCAGACATGCGGCGAGGGCGAACCCCGGCCAGCGGCCCGTCCGGTTCGTACTGCCCCCGGTGCGCGACCGCAAGGTGTCCGACGGCGACTCCTGCCGTACGGTCGCGATCTCCCGCAGCACCCGTTCGCGCAGGTCGCGAGGCGGGACCGCGGCCACCGCGAGCCCGAGCCGAACAGCGGTCCCGGACAGCTCCCGTGCCTCGACGGCGCACGCCCGGCAGTCGGCGAGATGCCGCTCGAACTCGTCGTGCTCGGAGTCGGGCAGCGCGTGCAGGGCGTACGCCCCCGTCAGCGTGTGCAGTTCGGCGTTGCTCATGTGCTCACCCCGAGGCAGTCGCGCAGCCGGATCAGTCCGTCGCGCAGGCGTGTCTTGATCGTCCCGAGCGGTACGGAGAGCAACTCCGACACCTCGCGATACGTCAGCCCCCGGTAGTACGCGAGGGTCACGGACTGTCGTTGCAGTTCGGACAGGGTCCGCATGCAGCGGCGGACCTGCTCACGCTCCAGTCGGCTCTCGACCTGCTCGGTGACCTCGTCGAAGGCCGGAGTACGGTCCAGCAGCGCGGCCCTGTGCTCGCGGGCCGCGGCTGCCTCGGCCGAGCGCACCCGGTCCACGGCCCGACGATGTGCCAGTGTCAGCACCCAGTTCATGGCGCTGCCGCGGGCGGCCCGGAACCGAGGGGCCGTGCGCCACACCTCGACCAGCACCTCCTGCGTGACCTCCTCGGACTGGGCGGGATCGCGCAGCACGCTCCGCACCAGTCCGAGGACCGGCCCGCTGACCGCGTCGTACACCTCGGCGAAGGCGTCCCGGTCACCTCGGGCGACCAACCCCAGAAGCTCCTGGAGATCGGGCCCCGCCGGGGGCGCCCCGCCGATGTACACGGCTTCTTTCACGCGGGCTTCCTCCCTGATTGCGCGTCTGCTCCCCAGGTGATCCGGAGCCGACGGCGGCGCGGATCGGTCGGTGCGCGAGATCCTTCCACGCCACATTCATTTCGCGATACATCGTGGTTGCGGCGGCGCGGCAAGGAACACAGCGTCAAGATCAATTTCGGCTCGCTGTACACCGTCGTCCAGAACCTGGAGAAGCACGGATACGTCGAGGTCGCGGGCGTCCAGCGACAGGGCAATCGTCCCGAGCGCACGCTCTACGGGATCACCGAGGCCGGGCGGGCGGAGATGCTCGACGGGCTCTCCGATCTGCTCGCCGTACCGGCCGCCGAGTGTCCGGTCTTCGAGACGGCGCTCTCACTTCTTCCGGCGCTCCCGCCGGAGGACGTGGCGGAGCTGATGGAGACCAGGGAGGCGGCGCTGGCGGTCCAGGCCGCGGCGCTCCGGGGAGTGCTCGGTCAACTGGGGGAGAAGCTGCCCCGCGTCTTCGTCGTCGAGACCGAGTACCAGCTCCACATGATCGACGCCCAGCTGGAGTGGATCAAGAACTTCCACACGGAACTCACCGAGTGCACGATCGGTGGCATCGACGAGTGGAAGTCCTTCCACGAAACCGGTGAAGTCCCGCAGAAATGGCAGGACCTGGACGAACAGGAAATCGTCCTGGACCCGGAGCGGAAGGCCTGACACAGGACCGAAGAAAGAGAAAGACCCCGGTGGAGGCTGTTGGAGCAGCGACCGCCGGGGTCTCGAACCCCGGACCGGCCACGCCGTGAAGGCGAGCCCGGCGATCGAGGTGCGGCACACCCAGGATAGCCCGGCGCTCTTCACACGGATCGGCTCGGCATGCCCGAGTGCTCGGTGTACCCGAGCACCCCGCTGACCACAGGAGAGCTCTGTCATGAGCACCCGTGCGCCCGGAGTCGCGGCGCGACACCTGATCAAAACCTGTCCCGGCGACGTCACCGCACTGGCCGGCATGGACCTAGACGTCGATGCCGGCACGGTCTTCGGACTCCTCGGCGCCAATGGCGCCGGGAAGTCCACCACCGTCAAGATCCTCACCACCCTGGCCCGCCCCGACTCGGGCACCGCGAGCGTCGCCGGACACGACGTGCTGCGCCACCCCGACCGGGTCCGCCGAGCGATCGGCGTCGTCGCCCAGAAGTCCGGCGCCGACCCGGTCGCCACCGGCCGCGAGAACCTTCTGCTCCAGGGCAGGCTCTACGGAATGCGGGGCGCCGCCGTCCAGCGCCGCGCCGATGAGCTGCTGGACCGCTTCGCTCTCGCCGACGCCGCGAATCGCCGGGTCAAGGGGTATTCCGGCGGAATGCGGCGACGCCCCGACGTGGCGCTCGGCCTGGTCCACCGGCCCGAGGTGCTCTTTCTCGACGAACCCACCACCGGACTCGACCCCGAGGCCCGCACGGCCATGTGGGACGAGATCTCCCGGCTGGCCGGTGACGAGGGGCTGACCATCGTCCTCACGACGCACTATCTGGAGGAGGCCGACCGGCTCGCCGAACGCATCGTGATCGTCGACCGCGGCCGGGTCGTCGTCGAGGGAGCCCCCGACGACCTCAAGGGCGAACTCCGTGCCGACGCCGTCCATCTGGAGCTGCGTGCGGAGGGCGACACGAGGGCGATCGGCGCCGCGCTCACCGGACCGCCCGGGGTGCACGAGGTACTGGTCGACGGCCGCCGCGTGAGCGTCCGTGCCGAGGACGGCGCCGCGGCGGTCCCCGTCCTGCTCGCCGCCCTGGAGCGGGCCGGCGCGGCGGTCGCAGCCGCCACCGTGGCCCGCCCCTCCCTCGACGACGTCTATCTGCGCTACGCCGGACGCCGTTTCTCCGAGGCCGAAGCCGCGGGCGCTCGACAGGCCCCCGTCCTCACGCCCGCCGGAGGCGCCCGATGAGCAGTCAAGTCCTCGCACGGAAGCGGTACATGACGCAACGCCAGCTCATGGCGATCGTCCGGCAGTCGATCTTCCTGGCGATCTCCCTGGTCCAGCCGGTGATCTGGCTGTTCCTGTTCGGCAACCTCTTCAGGAAGGTCGTCGAACTGGGCGGCTTCGGTACCACGTCCTATCTGGACTATCTGATCCCGGGCATCGTGGTGATGAGTGCTCTCGGATCCAGCATGTGGGCCGGCATGGGAACCCTGGAGGAGATCGAGCGGGGCACGCTCAACCGCTTCCTGACCACCCCGGTCAGCCGCAACGCGCTGATGAACGCCAACGTCGTGCAGAACGGCATCAGCACCGCCGCGCAGTCCGTCGTCATCGTGCTGCTCGGCCGGGCCGCCGGGGCCACCTATCCGGGTGGCGCGGGCGGTCTGCTGATCCTGGTCGTGGCGTCCATCCTGCTCGGTACGGTCTTCGGCGCGCTCTCCAACGCCCTGGGCATGCTGGTTTGTGAGCGTGAGTCGATCATCGGCATCAACACCTTTCTGCTGTTGCCGCTGACGTTCCTCTCCTCCTCCTTCATGGCCCCGGGTCAGATGCCGTCCTGGATGCGGCACATCGCCGACTTCAATCCGGTCAACTGGGCTATGGTCGCGGGCCGTTCGGCGCTGACCGCCGAGCCCGAACGGGGTGTGGTGCTCAGCCGCGGCGGAGCCCTGCTGGTACTCGCCGTGGTGGCGGTCCGGCTGTCGACCCGCACCTTCCGCTCGTACCAGAAGTCCGTCTGACGGGCACCGCTACGGCGACGCACGCCCGGCCCCGTCCGGGATTCCCTTCCCGGACCGGGCCCTCGGCCCCAGCACCGCCCGTAGCGCGAGGAAGACCAGCAGCGCGAACGGCGACAGCGGAATCGTCAGTACCAGCAACGGCCCCATCACCAGTGGAGAGATCCCCGGCCGGCGGCCCTCCAGGAACATCCACTGGCCCAGCAGCAGATCCCGGGCGATGACCTGCGCCCAGACCGCCCCCGCGCCGTTGGCCAGGGCCGTCAGATCGCGGAAGGTGTCGATGTCGGGGCTGCGCACCGTCCCAGAGCTCGGGGAAGACCGGCAGGGCCACGAGGAGATGGACCGTCAGCACCGGCAGAACGGTGAGCGGGGAGGCCGCGAGGCGTGCGGTGGGGCGCCAGTTCGGCGCGAGGATCATGAGCAGCCAGAACGAGGCTGCCAGCAGGAACGAGATCTCGAAGAGCGCGCCGGTCATGCCGCAGGCTCCCGCTCGGCGGAACCGGAGTCCACATCGGTACGGGCCGTCCGCGGTACGGGAGCCGACCGCAGTGCCCCGTAGCCGCACACGCCGGTCGCCGCCACGATCAGCGCCGCGGCGCCGAGTGTCGCGCCGTCCGGGTGGATCAGTGGCTGGCCGCGCAGCGCCTGCCAGGTGACCAGTGCGACGAGAGCCGCGTACGCACCGGAGGCGACCATCACCAGCCGCAGCCGGACGCGTGGGTCGCGCAGCCGGGGGAGGCGTGCGGCCAGGGAGGCCGGCGCGAGCAGGAGGAGCGGCAGCAGTTGGAGCGCGTGCATGCCGACGAAGTGCGGTATGCGCAGATCGCCACCGGTCGTCGACCAGCCGGTGAGGGGCATCGACGGACCGCCGTCCGGGGGCGGTCCAGGACCCGGAGCAGCGGGTGCACAAGGTGCTGGGCGTCGCGGCGAAGCGCCTCGCCCCGCTGCAGGGGGACGAGCGCGGGCCCGAACTGGACGACGCCCGCGAAGAGGTGGCGGAGCTGGTGGAGCGGCGTGGGTGGCGGGCCGAGGCGCACGGCCCGGCAGGTGAGTGCCTGGCCGGGGTGATCGTCGCGCTGCGGCGGGCCGGGCACGGCGGGTTCGTCGAACTGCTCGACGACTACGCGGCCGCCGCCGAGCCGGTCGCGCGGGCCGACCTCGACTATGTGGGGCGCCGGGTGGCGCGCGAGGACATGGTGGAGAGCGTGGTCGTCGGCACGATGCTGGGGGAGGCGATGTTCAGCGCGCTGCGACGGCTCGCGCATGTGGACGCGTCCTCGCGTGCGTACAGAGACGGTGGTGGCGACGACGGTGTCGGCGCGGGCCGGGGCGTCGTCGGGGGCGGGCCCGGTGGTGGCGGGAGTGGTCCGGGCCGGGGCGGGGGCCGACGGGCCGGGTCCGGCCCCGTAGGCCGCGAGGCCGGTCCGGGCGGCGCGAGACGGGGCCGGCCGGGCTCGGGGCCGGCCGGGTCGACCGCGAGGCCGGTCCGGGTGGCGGTGATCGGGGGTGGTGCGGGCCGCCGGTGAGTGTTCCGGCGCCCTTCCGGGACGGTGCGCCCCTCCCGGAAACACCCGTGCCCCGGCCTGTGGCCGTGGCACGGGCCGTGCGTGTCGGTCAGGCCGCGTTCTCCTGCTCGCGCTCCACCCGGGCGTTCCACTCGCGCTTGACCGAGCGCCAGGCGTCGTCGTTCTGGCCGAGCCGCCAGTAGCCGGAGATCGACAGCTGGGGGAGCGGGATCCGGCGGTCCAGGCGCAGATGGCGGCGAATCTCCTTCACGAAGCCCGCCTCGCCGTGGACGAACGCCTGGACGTCGCCCGCCGGGAACTCCAGCTCCTTCACCGCGGCCGTCAGCGCCTCGCCGACCGGGCGCTCCCCGCGGTGCAGCCAGGTCACCTCGACCCCGTCGGGCGTCACGATCTTCTGCTCCTCCGCCGCGTCCGACACCTCGACGAACGCGTGCACCACCGCGCCCGCCGGCATCTGCTCCAGGGCCGCGGCGATGGCAGGCAGGGCACTCTCGTCACCCACCAGGAGGTGCCAGTCCGCCGACGCGTCCGGACCGTAGCCCCCGCCGGGGCCCAGGAAGGTCACCTGATCGCCCGGGGCCGCCCGCATCGCCCAGGGCCCGGCGAGACCCTCGTCGCCGTGGACCACGAAGTCGATGGCCAGCTCCCGGGCGACCGGGTCCCAGGAGCGCACGGTGTAGGTGCGGGTGGTCGGCCACAGCTCGCGCGGCTGCTCCTCGCGGATGCGGGCCACGTCGAACGGGTGCGCGTAGTCCGCGCCCTCGGGGGCGAAACAGAGCTTGACGTAATGGTCGGTGAACCCGGAGAGCCCGAAACCGGCGAGGCCGTCGCCGCCGAGCACGACACGCACCATGTGCGGGGTGATCCGCTCGGTGCGCAGAACACGGGCTCCCTGCGCCTTGGGTGCCTGCCGCGCCGGTCGTTCTGCCACGAGGTTCTCCCTGCTCCGATTGCTTAGGCTTACCTAAGCTAGCACCTCATTCGTGCAGTGTGGAGCGCAGGCGCTGCAGCGCACCGCCCAGTCCCCACCGCTTCGCGAGGGCTTCGAGGGCGTCGGGATCGCGCGGCTCGGCGGGCAGCGCGGGGTCGAACTCCGGCAGGGGCACGTCACCGGCGACGCGGACCACCCTCGGCGCGACGGCCACGTAGTCCCGGGCCTCGTCGAGCCGCTTGCGCTGCGAGGGCGTCAGCTTGGCGCCCGGGTCGTCGACCGCCGCCATGATCCCGTCCAGATCGCCGAACGCGTCCAGCAGCTTCGCCGCCGTCTTCTCGCCGATGCCGGGGACGCCCGGGAGTCCGTCGCTCGGATCGCCGCGCAGCAGGGCCAGATCGGCGTAGCCGGAACCGTCCACCCCGTACTTCTCCCGCAGCCAGGCCTCGTCGGTCAGCTGGAGCGAGCCGACCCCCTTCAGCGGGTAGAGGACCCGCACCCCGCGGGCGTCGTCGACCAACTGATAGAGGTCCCGGTCGCCGGTGACGATGTCCACGGGGCCGGCGGCCAGGCCGGTGAGCGTGCCGATCACGTCGTCCGCCTCGTAGCCGGCGACACCGACGCGGGCGATGCCGAGCGCGTCGAGCACGGCCTCGATGACCGGTACCTGAGGGGCCAGGGTGTCGGGGGTCTCCTCCTCGTCGGGCAGCCCCTCGGCCGTCTCCACCGCCACGCGGTGCGCCTTGTAGGAGGGGATCAGCTCCACCCGCCAGTGCGGCCGCCAGTCGGCATCCATGCAGGCGACCAGCTCGTCCGGCCGGTGGTCCTGCACCAGGCGCCCGATGAAGTCGAGCAGCCCTCGCACGGCGTTGACCGGCGTTCCGTCCGGAGCGCGTACCGAATCGGGGACCCCGAAGTAGGCGCGGTAGTAGAGGGAGGCGGTGTCGAGGAGCATCAGGCGTCGCGTCACACACCGATGATGCCGCACCCCACTGACAGCGGCCGTCCCGTACACCGGTGGGCGTCGAGGTCAAGAGGCGCGCGGCCCCATGGGGGCCATTTGCATGTGACTCGGGTCACTCTTGTGTTTGGCTCGTGTAAGTGGGGGCAGGCGCGCGACCGGAGCGGATCACGTAGCAATTTCAACTGATGCACGTGCCATGCGGGCCGAATCCGTGCCGCTCCACGGTCTGCCGGAGGGGGTGGCGGACCGTTTTTCGGTTCAACGCGCGAGGTGTATGTGTCAAGGCTGCAAGCTGAGCACTTGTACAAAGTGTTCGGCAGACGACCCGATCAAGCCGTGCAGAAGCTCGAAAGCGGCGCCGACCGCGACGAGCTGCGCGCCGACGGAACGACCGCAGCGGTGATCGACGCCTCGTTCACCGTCGACCCGGGACAGATCTTCGTCGTGATGGGTCTGTCCGGGTCCGGGAAGTCCACGTTGCTGCGCATGCTCAACGGACTTCTGGATCCCACAGCCGGACGCGTGTTGTTCGACGGCCAGGACCTGACCGCCCTGAGCCCAGCCGAACTGCGCCACGTCCGGTCCTCCAAGATCAGCATGGTGTTCCAGCACTTCGCGCTCTTCCCCCACCGGAGCGTGCTGGAGAACGCCGCGTACGGACTCGAAGTGCAGGGCGTGCCGCGCGCCGAGCGCGAGAAGCGCGCCGCCGAGGCGCTGGAGCTGACCGGTCTCGCCGGCTGGGAGAAGTCCTGGCCCGACGAGCTGTCCGGCGGTATGCAGCAGCGCGTCGGCCTGGCCCGAGCCCTGGCCACCGACGCCGACCTGCTGCTGATGGACGAGTCCTTCAGCGCGCTCGACCCGCTGATCCGCCGTGACATGCAGGACCAGCTGCTCGAACTCCAGAAACGCCTGAAGAAGACCATCGTCTTCATCACCCACGACCTCAACGAGGCCATGCGCCTCGGGGACCGTATCGCCGTGATGCGCGACGGGAGGATCGTCCAGCTCGGCACCGCCGAGGACATCCTCGTCACCCCGGCCAACGACTACGTCGCCTCCTTCACCCAGGACGTCGACCGCACCCGGGTGCTGACCGCGGGCGCCATCATGGCGGAGCCGCACACCGTCATGGGCACCGGCGCGGACGGCGGCGAGGAATTGCGTACCGCCGACGACGTCCTCAGGGCGGCCCCGGCCACCGTCACCGAGTCCACACCGATCATCGAGCTCTTCACGCCCTGCTCGCGGAGCGGAGTCGCGGTCGCCGTGACCGATGCCGAGGGCAAGCTCGTCGGCGTCGTACCGCGGGCCCGGCTGCTCGCCGTCCTCGGCGAGCCGATGACCCCCACCGAGGCCCCCGAGGACGTCACGGCCACCGCGAAGAAGGTGGCCAGTGTTTAGGCTCCACCTGGGTGACTGGGTCGACTCCGCGGTCGCCTGGCTGCAGACCCACCTGTCCTGGCTGTTCGACGCGATCAGCTCCGTCGTCAGCGGCATGTTCGACGGCATAGCCGCCGTCCTCTCCGCCCCCGCCCCGCTGCTCTTCGCGGGCATCGTCGCCGTCATCGCCTGGTGGCTGCGCGGCCTGCTCGCGGGGGTGCTCGCCTTCGTCGGCTTCGCCGTCATCGACTCCGTCGAGCTGTGGGACGAAGCGATGGACACCCTCACGCTGGTCCTCGTCGCCACCATCATCGCGCTGGTGCTGGCCGTGCCGGTGGGCATCTGGGCGTCCCGCTCCAAGACCGTCAGCGCGGTGATCCGGCCGGTCCTGGACTTCATGCAGACCATGCCCGCCATGGTCTATCTGATCCCCGGCGTCATCTTCTTCGGCGTGGGCGTGGTGCCCGGCATCATCGCCACGATCATCTTCTCGCTGCCCCCGGGCGTCCGGATGACCGAACTCGGCATCCGCCAGGTCGACGCCGAACTCGTCGAGGCGGCCGAGGCCTTCGGCACCACCCGGCGCAACACCCTGCTGCGGGTCCAGCTGCCGCTGGCCCTGCCCACGCTCATGGCGGGCATCAACCAGGTCATCATGCTGGGCCTGTCCATGGTGGTCATCGCCGGCATGGTCGGCGGCGGCGGCCTCGGCGGCGCCGTCTACCGCGCCATCGGCAATGTCGATGTCGGCCTCGGCTTCGAGGCGGGCATCTCCATCGTCATCGTGGCGATGTACCTGGACCGGATGACCAGCGCGCTCGGCCGTGAGGTCTCCCCGCTCGCCCGGCGCGCGCTCGCCAGGGCGCAGGCGACGGCCGGCGGGTTGAAGATCTGGAACCACCGCCCGCAGCCCGTCGTCGCCGTCGTCGGCATCGTCGTCCTCGCGCTCGTCGCGGGCGGCATGGGCCTCTTCGGCTCCTCCCGCTCGGACAAGTCCACCGCCGCCGGCGCCTCGGACATCGGCGCGGGCAAGAAGATCAGCATGGGCTACATCCCCTGGGACGAGGGCATCGCCTCCACCTTCCTGTGGAAGGAGATGCTGGAGCGGCGCGGCTTCCAGGTCGACGTCAAGCAGTACGAGGCCGGTGCGCTCTACACCGGTATGGCCAACGGCCAGATCGACTTCGAGACCGACTCGTGGCTCCCGGTCACCCACGCCAGCTACTGGAAGAAGTACCAGGACCGCCTGGAGGACATGGGCTCGTGGTACGGCCCCACCTCGCTGGAGCTGGCCGTCCCCTCGTACTTGAAGGACGTCCGGTCGCTGGACGACCTCAAGGGCAAGTCCTCGCAGTTCAAGGGCCGGATCGTGGGCATCGAGCCGAGCGCCGGCGAGATGGGCCTGCTCAAGGACAAGATCCTGCCGGGTTACGGCCTGGACAAGGAGTACAAGGTCGTCGACGGCTCCACGCCGTCGATGCTGGCCGAGCTGAAGCGCGCCTACGCCAAGAAGGAACCGATCGTCGTTCCGCTCTGGTCGCCGCACTGGGCGTACGACCAGTTCGAACTGACGAAGCTCAAGGACCCCAAGAACCTCTGGGGCAAGGGCGACGGCATCCACACCCTGGCCCGCAAGGGCTTCTCGTCCGACAACCCCGAGGTCGGCACCTGGCTCAAGAACTTCAAGATGAGCGAGGACCAGCTCACCAGCCTGGAGGCGGAGATCCAGAAGGCCGGCTCCGGCAAGGAGCAGGAGGCCGTCCGCACCTGGCTGAAGGCCAACCCGGGTGTCGCCGACAAGTGGACCCCCGTCGCCGAGGCCGGTGCGTCCAAGAGCGCGAACGGCAAGGACGAGCGCGACCGTGCCGTCGAGATGGCCTGGTTCCCCTGGGAGGAGGACATCGCCGCCACGTATCTGTGGAAGGCGGTCCTGGAGGAGCGCGGCTACAAGATCAACCTCAAGCAGTTCGAGGTCGGTCCGATGTACACCGCGATGTCCCGAGGCCAGATCGATGTGCAGTTCGACGGCTGGCTCCCGTACACCCAGAAGAACTACTGGGAGAAATACGGCTCCCGGCTGACCGACATCGGGTCCTGGTACGGCCCGACCTCGATCGAGGTCGCGGTGCCCGACTACGTCAAGGACGTCACGTCCCTCGCCGACCTCAAGGGCAAGTCCTCGCAGTTCAAGGGCCGGATCATCGGCATCGAGCCGGGCACCGCCACGATGGAGAACCTCAAGAAGAACGTCCTGCCGACCTACGGCCTGGACAAGGAGTACAAGGTCGTCGACTCCTCGACGCCCGGCATGCTCGCCGAGCTGAAGCGCGCGTACGCCAAGAAGGAGCCCATCGCGGTGCTGCTCTGGACGCCGCACTGGGCGTACAACGAGTTCGGCATGACCAAGCTGAAGGACCCGGAGAAGGCCTTCGGCGACGGGGACCGGCTGCACACCATCGCCAGCAAGGACTTCCCGAAGCAGTACCCGCAGCTGACGAAGTGGTTCAAGAACTTCAAGCTGAGCGAGGACCAGCTCGCCGGCCTGGAGAACGAGATCCAGAAGCGCGGCACGGGGCATGAGGAGGAAGCCGTGAAGGCCTGGATGGAGAAGAACCCGGGCATCACGGACAAGATGGCTCCGCAGTAGGGCCCGGAGCACCGGAAAGGGGTGGGCGCCGCCGTCGGCGGGCCCACCCCTTCGGGCTGTCCGGACGCTCGTGAACCGGCCGACCTTGCGCAACCGTATGCGTAATGTGCCCGCAGCCGGAAGGATGACGAGTCGGGAGGGAGCCGGACATGGACGACAAGGAAGCACTCCGCGTGGGCGCCGCGGTCCGCCGACGACGCAGATCCCTGGGGCTCACCCTGGCGGCGGTCGCCGGCCGCAGCGGCCTGTCCGTGCCGTTTCTCAGCCAGATCGAGAACGAGCGGGCCAGGCCCAGCGCCCGGTCCCTGGACCGGGTCGCCGAAGCCCTGGAGACCACCACGGCACGGCTGCGCGCCGCCGCGGACTCGGCGCGCGCCGTCGACGTCGTGCGGGCGGGCGAGGGAGACGGGGTACGCAGGGTGGTGCGCGGACGCCACCAGCTCAGCGCCCTGGAGTTCACCGGCGAACTCGACCTCGGGCGCGAGTTCCAGCACCGCAACGACGAGCTGATGTACGTGGTGCGGGGTGCGGCGGAGGTGGAGGCGGAGGGGCAGGCGCACCGGCTGGAGGAGGGCGACACGCTGTTCCTGTCCGGCGGGGTACGGCACCGCTGGCGGGCCACGATGCCGGGTACGCGGCTGCTGGTCGTCGCGGTCGCCGAGCACATCGACGCCACTTTCGAGCCACGTCGCTGAGGGAGGAGCAGCCGCCGTGCGAGTCGTCTCCCTGGTCCCCTCGCTCACCGAGGCCGTCGCCGTCACCGCCCCGGGCCTGCTGGTCGGCGTCACCGACTGGTGCACCCACCCGCCGGGCCTGACCGCCGCCCGGATCGGCGGCACCAAGAACCCCGACGTGGCCGCCGTCGTCGCGCTCCGGCCCGATCTCGTCGTCGCCAACGAGGAGGAGAACCGCGCGACCGATCTCGCGGCGCTCGGGGACGCCGGGATCGAGGTGCTCGTCACCGAGGTCCGCACCCTCGACCAGGCCTTCGAGGAACTGGAAAGGGTCCTGGTCACCGCCTGCGGCCAGGCCAGGCCGCGCTGGCTGGACGAGGCCGAGGCCGCCTGGGCCGCGCTCCCGGCGCCCCGCGCCCCGCGCCGTGCGGTCGTGCCCGTCTGGCGCAGGCCCTGGATGGTGCTGGGCCGTGACACCTTCTCCGGGGACCTGCTGGCCAGACTCGGCGTCGAGAACGTCTACGCGCACCACGCCGAGCGCTATCCCCGCATCCCGCTCGACGCGCTCAACACGGCGGGTGCCGATCTGGTCGTCCTGCCCGACGAGCCGTACCGCTTCACCGCGGACGACGGGCCCGAGGCGTTTCCCGCACTGCCCGCCGCACTCGTCGACGGGCGATTCCTCACGTGGTACGGGCCGTCACTGGCGCAGGCGCCTTCGGCGCTGCGAGCAGCGCTCCGCTGAACAGCCCGCGCAGCGTCCGGAGCCCGGCCACCGCCCATGCCGTCACCAGCAGCACGTACAGCGCGACGGCCAGCCACGTGTACGCCGTCAGCCCGGTGTGCCGGGCCAGACCCGTGGCGCCCGTGACACACGTACCGACCGGGAAGGTGAAGCCCCACCACGTCATGCTGAAGGTCATGCCGTTCCGTGCGGCCCGCACCACCAGGGCGACGGCCAGCGCCAGCCACAGCAGCGCGAAACCCATCACCGGTACCCCGTACAGCACGGCGAACACCCCGAGGCCCGAGGCGTAGGGCGCCCCGATCGCCCCCGGTGCCACGTCGGCGAGCTGGTTGACCGCGGTCGTCGACTGGCCCAGCGGACCGAGGACCAGGAACAGCGTGGGCGTCAGTGCGAGCGGCAGCGGGCCCTGGTGGACGAGGCGGGCGAAGACGAGCGGCAGCATCACCAGCGTGGCCAACAGGCTCAGCCCGAACATCGCGTAGCAGGCCAGCAGCATCGCCTCCCGCCACTGACCGGCGGGCAGCTCCGGCACCAGGAGCGGGCCGAGTGCCGCGGAGACCATCGGGGCGACCACCGGCAGCAGCCACACCGGCGACGCGGTGCCGGGCTCGACCCGGTGACGCACGACCATCAGATACGGAATCGCGACCGCGGAGGCCAGCCCGACGATCGTCCCCGCCGTGTACAGCACGACATCGAGGGTCAGGGCCGCCGGATGCCCGATGACGTCCCGGCCGACCACCATCGTCGAGCCGCCGACGGCCAGCAGCGCCATCGCGAGACAGCCGTAGAACGGCGCGACGGCCGGGTCGAGCAGATGGGTACGGGCCTGGTCGCGATGGGCGATCCAGTGGCCGGTACGGGCCGTGAGCACGGCGACGAGCATCACGGTCGCGAGCGCCCACACCACCGTGCAGACACCCCGGAGACCCGGGACGTGCACGGGCAGGGTGGCACCCGCGCTCGCGACGATGGCGGTGCCCATGACGGTCGCGTACCAGTTGGGGCCGATGTGCCGCAGGTGCGGAAGCCGGGGAGCGGGCGCATACGTGGCTGGGGACTGCTGAGTCTGCGGAAAGATGGCCATGCCACGATTTTCGGCGCGCGGGTCCGGCCCCACCAGGGATCCCGTCTCTATGAGGTCATAAGCTGGCTTTATGTCCGGTGAACAGAACATTCCGCTCGCGCACCGGGTTCCCGACCTCGGTGCGCTGGAGCTGCTCCTCGCCGTCGCCCGGCACGGCAGTCTGGGGCGCGCGGCACGGGACGTGGGCGTCACCCAGCCCGCGGCCAGCAGTCGCATCCGGTCGATGGAGCGGCAGCTCGGCCTGGCCTTGCTGGACCGTTCACCGCGCGGCTCCCGGCTCACCGACGCGGGCGCGCTGGTCACCGACTGGGCGCGCAGGATCGTCGAGGCGGCCGAGGCGTTCGACGCCGGAGCGCAGGCGCTGCGCGACCGGCGGGACTCCCGGTTGCGGGTCGCCGCCTCGATGACCATCGCCGAATACCTGCTGCCGGGCTGGCTCATAGCGCTGCGCGCCGAACGGCCGGACACCGCGGTCTCGCTGCTCGCCGGAAATTCGGCGGCGGTCGCGGGGCGGCTTCTCGTCGGCGAGGCCGACCTCGGTTTCGTGGAGGGCCTCTCCGTGCCGCAAGGGCTCGACGGCACGGTCATCGCCCACGACCGTCTCGTCGTCGTGGTGGCCCCGTCGCACGCGTGGGCCCGCCGCCGCACCGCCCTGACCCCGCAGGAACTGGCCGCGACCCCGCTGATCCTGCGCGAGCACGGCTCCGGCACCCGCCAGGTCCTGGACGCCGCCCTGGCCGTGCACGGCGGCCTCGCCCAGCCCCTGCTCGAACTCTCCTCGACCACCGCGGTGAAGGGGGCGGCCGAGAGCGGCGCGGGACCGTGCGTGCTGAGCGAACTGGCGCTGGGCGAGGAGCTGTCCGCCAGGCGGCTGGTCAAGATCCCGATCGCCGGAGTACGGCTCCGCCGTCAGCTCCGTGCCGTATGGCCCTCGGGCCACCGCCCGACCGGCCCGGCCCGGGATCTGCTGTCGCTCACGGGCCGCGACCTGTAGCGGTCCGGGCTGCGGGCCGACGGCGGGCCCCGCGGCGGCGCACTCTCAGGCCCCCGCCGTCCGCGGTGGCGTGAGGTCCGCGAACGGCGTACGGGCCCGGACCGGTCGGGTCGTGGAGGCCGTCACCAGTGCCCGCGTCAGCCGTGGGTCGTCGCCCATCTCCGGATGCCACTGCACCCCGAGCACCCACTGGGCTCCCGGCAGCTCGACCGCCTCGATCGTGCCGTCCGGCGCGTGCGCGGACACCACCAGCCCCGGTGCCAGACGCTCCACGCACTGGTGGTGGTAGGTGGGGACGTCGGTCTCCTCGGGCACGATCGACGCGTAGAGGGTGTCCGGTACGGGGGTCACGGGGTGGGTGCCGAGGACTCCGGTCGCGCCCAGTGGGCCGGCGTGCCCATCGAGGTGCTGGACCAGGGTGCCGCCGAGCGCCACATTGAGCAGTTGCATACCGCGGCAGATGCCCAGCACCGGTGTGCCGGACTCCAGTGCGGCCCTGATCAGCGCAAGCTCCCAGGCATCACGCTCCCGCGCCGGCGGACCGGTCCGGAAGTCCCGCTCCGCGCCGTACCGTTCCGGTTCCACATCGGCACCGCCCGCGATCACGAGGCCGTCCAGCCGGGCCACCGCGCCCGCCGCCCGGCCGGGGGCGTCCGGGGGGAGCAGCGCGGCGAGGCCGCCGGACCGTTGGACCATGCGTGGGTAGGCGGCCGGGAGGAGGGCGGCGGGCAGTTCCCAGACACCCCAGCGCGCCACGGGCTCCAGATAGGTGGAGACGCCGATGAGAGGTTCGGACACGGGACGGTCCCTCCGGTCGGCCGCCTGTGCGGGCGGACTCGGTTCCATGATGTCAATGGTGGCAGAGGATACCTTTACGATTCCGTGGGACGGTACAGCAGCGGCAGCGGTGCATCCGGCTGCCTGCCGCGGCTCAGAGCCGCTCAGGCCAGGAATCCGCGCAGCAACGCGGCCGTGCCCGCACAGTGCTCGCGCATCACCGCACGCGCCGCCTCCGCGTCCCCGTCGAGAACCGCCTCGACCAGACTCGTGTGCTGATGCTGCGAATGCTCCAGGTTCCGCACCAGCAGCGGTATGCAGTCGAGCAGGTCGTTGAGCGTGGCCCGGACCGCCGCGTACTGCGCGGTCAGCGTTGCGGAGCCGGAGAGTTCGGTCAGGGTGAGATGGAACAGGGTGTCGATCCTGCGGTACTCGGGCAGAGGTGCTTCGTGAGTCGCCGTCAGAGCCGCACGCAGCCGGTCCGCGCCCTCGTCCGTCAATCCCTGTGCGGCGCACAGCCCGGCGGCCCCGGCCTCCAGCACCTCGCGGAAGCGCAGCACGTCCTCGATGTCGACGGACTCCACCTTCCGGCGCAGCTCGTCCTCGCCCGGACTGCCGGTGCGGGGCAGCACGAACGTCCCGCCGTACCGCCCCCGCCTGCTCTCCACCAGGCCCTGGTCCTGCAGGACCTTCAGCACCTCGCGCAGCGTGACCCGGCTGATCCCCATCAGCTCGGCCAGCTCGCGCTCGGCCGGCAGCCGCCCGCCGCCGGGCACCAGGCCGAGCCTGACCACCTGGAGGATCTGCTCCAACGCCTCCTCGAAGCCGTTCCCCGCCCGGACGGGCCGCAGCACGGGCATCGGACGGTCGGTGAACTCGCTCTCCTCGGCCACGTCCCGTTTTCCCTTCACAATTAATGGTTCTCTCGCATACCTTAAGCGTTCCGGCTGACCGATGTTCCGGCTGACCGAAGGAGGAGTATCCCGTGGCAGACCGAACCCCACCGCTCGGGATCGAGGAGCTGCGCGCCCTCGTCGCAAGCGGTGAGATCGACACCGTCGTCCTCGCCTTCCCCGACATGCAGGGACGGCTGCAGGGCAAACGGTTCGCCGCCCGCTTCTTCCTCGACGAGGTCGTGGAGCACGGCACCGAGGGATGCAACTACCTGCTCGCCGTCGACACGGACATGAACACCGTCGACGGATTCGCGATGTCCTCCTGGGACCGCGGCTACGGCGACTTCGCCATGCACGCCGATCTCTCCACCCTGCGCCCGGCGCCCTGGAACGAGGGCACGGCCATGGTCATGGCCGACCTCACCCAGGAGGACGGCTCCCCCGTCGCCGCCGCGCCCCGGCGGATCCTGGGCCGTCAACTGGAACGGCTGGCGGAGCTCGGCTACACGGCCCATGTCGGCACCGAACTCGAATTCATCGTCTTCAAGGACACCTACGAGCAGGCCTGGGACCGCAACTACCGTGACCTGACCCCGGCCAACCAGTACAACATCGACTACTCCGTCCTCGGCACCGGCCGCGTCGAGCCGCTGCTGCGCCGCATCCGCAACGACATGACCGCCGCGGGGCTCACCGTCGAGTCCGCCAAGGGCGAGTGCAACCCCGGCCAGCACGAGATCGTGTTCCGTTACGACGAGGCCCTGGTCACCTGCGACCAGCACGCCGTCTACAAGACCGGCGCCAAGGAGATCGCCGCCCAGGAGGGCGTCGCGCTCACCTTCATGGCCAAGTTCAACGAGCGCGAGGGCAACTCCTGCCACATCCACCTCTCGCTCCAGCCCGTCGACGAGGCCGGGCACAACGCCATGGCGGACGAGGACGGCGGCATGTCCCCGGTGATGCGGCACTTCCTCGCCGGACAACTGGCCGCCCTGCGCGACTTCTCCCTCCTCTACGCGCCCAACATCAACTCCTACAAACGCTTCCAGCCGGGCTCCTTCGCCCCGACCGCCGTCGCCTGGGGGCACGACAACCGCACCTGTGCGCTGCGCGTCGTCGGCCACGGCCGCTCGACGCGCTTCGAGAACCGGCTGCCCGGCGGTGACGTCAACCCGTACCTCGCTGTCGCCGGCATGGTCGCGGCGGGCATCCACGGCATCGAGAAGGGACTCGAACTCCCCGAGCCGTGCGGGAGCAACGCCTACACCGCCGCATACGACCACGTTCCCACCACGCTGCGCGAGGCCGCCGAACTCTGGGAGAGGAGCGAGATCGCCACGGCGGCCTTCGGCGACGACGTCGTCGCGCACTACCGCAACATGGCCCGCGTCGAACTCGAAGCCTTCGACGCCGCAGTGACCGACTGGGAGCTCCGCCGCTCCTTCGAACGACTGTGAGGCACTGAGTGACCACACCCGACCACCCGGTGGAACACCGCGTACTCAACCCGGCCACGGAAGAACTCCTCGCCATCGTCGCGTCCACCACCGTCGCCGAGGTCGACGCGGCGGTCGTCCGGGCCGCGGCCGCCCAGCGCACCTGGGCCGCCCTCGCCCCCGCCGACCGTGCCCGGCTGCTGCGCCGCTTCGCCCTGGCCGTCGACGGCGAAGCCGAGCAACTGGCCCGACTGGAGGTCCAGGAGGCCGGCCACACGCTCGGCAACGCCCGCTGGGAAGCGGCCAACGTCCGTGATCTGCTCGACTACGCGGCCGGGGGAGTGGAACGGCTCACCGGCCGGCAGATCCCGGTGCCCGGCGGACTCGACATCACGCTCCTCGAACCCCTCGGTGTCATCGGCGTCATCGCACCCTGGAACTTCCCCCTGCCGATCGCCGCCTGGGGCGTCGCCCCCGCCCTCGCCGCGGGCAACGCCGTACTCCTCAAACCCGCCGAGACCACCCCGCTCACCTCGCTGCGACTGGCCGGGATCGCCCTGGAGGCAGGGCTTCCGGAACATCTGCTCCAGGTGCTGCCGGGCGCGGGCGACGTGACGGGCGATGCCATGGTCGAGCATCCCGGCATCGCCAAGATCGTCTTCACCGGCTCCACCCGGGTCGGCAGGCACATCATGGCCAAGTGCGCCGCCCGGGTGAAGCGGCTCACCCTCGAACTCGGCGGCAAGAGCCCCAACATCGTCTTCGCCGACGCCGACATCGAGGCCGCCGCGGCCGCCGCGCCCATGGCGTTCCTGGACAACGCGGGGCAGGACTGCTGCGCCCGCACCCGCATCCTGGTCCAGCGATCCGCGTACGACCGTTTCCTGGAACTCCTCGCCCCCGCGATCGAATCGGTCGTCGTGGGCGACCCGTCCGACGAGAACACCCAGATGGGCCCGTTGATCTCCCGGGCGCAGCTGGAACGGGTCCGCGGCTACGTCCCCGAGGACGCGACCGTCCTCAGCGGAAAGGCACCCGAAGGCCCCGGGTTCTGGTTCCCGCCGACCGTCCTCACCGACGCCCGCCCGGACTCGCCCGTCGCCACCGAAGAGGTCTTCGGACCGGTGGCCGTCGTCCTGCCCTTCGACGACGAGGCCGACGCCGTCCGGCTCGCCAACGCCACGGAGTACGGCCTGGCCGGCTCGGTCTGGACCCGTGACGTGGGCCGCGCGCTGCGCGTCTCGCAGGCGGTCCGGGCCGGAAACCTCTCCGTCAACTCCCACTCCAGTGTCCGCTACTGGACCCCGTTCGGCGGCTACGGGCAATCCGGACTCGGCCGCGAACTCGGCCCCGACGCGCTCGCCGCATTCACCGAGACCAAGAACGTCTTCTTCAGTACGGAGGCCTGAGCCCGCATGACCACCACCGACAGCGAGAACATCTGCCGCCGCCTGGTCGGCCGCACCGCCGTCATCACCGGAGCCGCCAGTGGCATCGGCCTCGCCACCGCACGCCGCCTGGCGTCGGAGGGCGCGAACGTCGTCTGCGGGGACATCGACGAGAACGCGGGCAAGGCCGCGGCCGAGGAGATCGGCGGCACCTTCGTACGCGTGGACGTCACCGACCCGGAACAGGTCGAGGCGCTCTTCAGGACCGCGTTCGACACCTACGGTTCCGTCGACATCGCCTTCAACAACGCGGGCATCTCCCCGCCCGACGACGACTCCATCCTCACCACCGGCCTGGAGGCGTGGAAGCGCGTCCAGGACGTCAATCTGACCTCCGTCTACCTCTGCTGCAAGGCCGCCCTGCCCTACATGCGCCGCCAGGGCCGCGGCTCGATCATCAACACCGCGTCCTTCGTCGCGATCATGGGAGCCGCCACCAGCCAGATCTCGTACACCGCGTCCAAGGGCGGCGTCCTCGCCATGTCCCGCGAACTCGGCGTGCAGTTCGCCCGCGAGGGCATCCGGGTCAACGCGCTGTGCCCGGGACCGGTCAACACCCCGCTGCTCCAGGAACTGTTCGCCAAGGATCCGGAACGCGCGGCCCGCAGGCTGGTGCACGTCCCGGTCGGCCGCTTCGCCGAGGCAACGGAGATCGCGGCGGCGGTCGCCTTCCTCGCGAGCGACGACTCCTCGTTCGTCAACGCCACCGACTTCCTCGTCGACGGGGGCATCTCCGGCGCGTACGTCACCCCCCTCTAGACCCTTCCGCGCGAAGTGGCCGAAACAGACCGACAGGGGCTCGAAGGGCCCCTGTCGGCGGCGGAAACCTGGAGTGGGGGGATGAGCGACGCGCCACCGCCGGGCCGGTATCCGCGAGCCGCGACGCCGGGCACCGATCCGGCCGATCGACGACGGCCGGACGAGCGGCGGCATGGGCAGTTCCGTGGCGCCCGGCCCCGGCCAAAGGCCCCGGCTCAGAGAAACGTACGGCCCTCGCCCCGGTACGTCGGCACGGCCGCCGTCACACGGTCGCCCTCGATGAGCTGCAACTCGTCGAAGCGCTCGCACAGTTCACCGGCCTTCGCATGCCGGAACCACACCTTGTCACCGATCAGCAGATCGTCGGCCGGGGCACCGAGCAGCGGGGTCTGCACCTCGCCCGGCCCCTCCTGCCCGTCGTAGCGCAGCCCCTCCGGCAGATACGGGACCGGCAGCCGGTCCGCGCCCGCGGGCCCGGACGCCGGATAGCCGCCCCCGAGGACCGTCACCACACCCACACCCGGCCGACGCACCACCGGCTGGGCGAACAGCGCCGCCGGACGCGCCGTGAACGACGTGTAGTTGTCGAACAGCCGCGGTACGTAGAGCCCGGAGCCGGCCGCGATCTCGGTCACCGCGCGCTCCGCCGTCGTGTGCTGGACGCTGCCGGTGCCACCGCCGTTCACGAACTCCAGATCCGGTGCCACCGCCCGCACCGCCCGCACCACCTCGGCCCGCCGGACAGCCAGCTCCCTGCGGCCCGTGGCCTGCATCAGCCGGATCGCCCGGGAGCGCAGCGGCCGGCCCGCGACCGAGTCGCCGACCCCGGCGATGTGCCCCTCGTACGCCATCAGACCCACCAGCCGGAAGCCGGGCCTGCGCGCCACCGAGCGTGCCAGCTCGGCCAGTTGGGCGGGGGAGCGCAGCGGTGAGCGCAGGGCGCCGATCCTCACCCGGCCGCCGAGCAGCCGCAACGAGGTGTCCAGCTCCAGGCAGACCCGGATCTCCTCGCGGCCACCGGCCCGCGCCGCGTCGATCAGCTCCAGCTGCGCGTGGTCGTCCACCATCACCGTCACGGCGGCGGCCAGCTTCGGGTCGGCGGCGAGCTCAGCGAAGGCGGCCCGGTCGGCCGACGGATAGGCCAGCAGTACGTCCTCGAAACCGGCCCGCGCCAGCCACAGCGACTCGGCCAGCGTGAACGACATGATCCCCGCGAAGCCGGGCCGCGCGAGCACCCGCTCCAGCAGGGCCCGGCAGCGCACCGACTTGCTCGCCACCCGGATCGGCTTCCCGCCGGCCCGGCGCACGAGATCGTCGGCGTTGGCGTCGAACGCGTCCAGGTCGACGATGGCGATCGGGGCGTCCAGATGGGCGGTGGCCCGGTCGTAGCGGGTCCGGTCAGCGGCGCGGGCAGTCATGGCCGCAGCTTGCCAGACGTCCGTACCGCTGGGTAGGGGGATGATCTGCGCAGATCCTCCGGGGGCGCGGCGTCCTGCTCCCGCAGGGGCCGTCCCACCCCGTAGAGTGACGGGCACGCGGCAACCAACAGGCCTGCCTGTGACGTCGATCCGCGCACGGTACGGAACAGGATCAGGGGGGCGGATGAGTACCGAGGCGCAACGTGCTCCTGTCCCGCCCCGCCCCACGACCCCGCCGCCATCGATGACCGCGGGCCCGGCGCGGCGATCTGACGACACCTCGGCCGCCGCACCCCTTCCGCCGCGTCCCGCAACCCCGCCGCCCGGAGCGCCGACACCGAACCCCGGTCCGGCCGTGCCCGTGGTCCCGGCCGCCCCGGCGCCGCACTCCGTGCCCCGGCCACCGCAGCCGGAGCAGCAGCCGGATCGGCCGGCGCCGCCTCAGGGGCCGCGGCCGGTGGTGACACCTCAGGCGCCGCCCGCGGCCGGAGCGCCGCCCGTGGAGACGACGACCCGGCTCCGGCCCGTTCCCCCGGCCCCCTCACCCGCCGTTCCCTCCGCCGCCCCGCCCCGCCCCGGTCAGCCGCCCGCCCCGACCCGCCGGCGGCCCGTCGGTGCCGTGGACCTCACCCCGCACCCGGGTGCGGGGGCATCACCGACCGGGCCGACTTGTCTCCCGCACGCGTACCAGCAGCCCCGGCAGCATTCGTACGGTCATCCGCCGCCCGAGACCCCCGTCGAGACCACGACCCGGCTGCGCCCGATCCGTACCCGCCACCCCCTCAGGACCGCGAGCGCCGCCGCCTGTGTGGTGCTCGGGCTCGGACTGATCGGCGGCGCGGCCACCGGCGCCTGGCTGACCAGCGATTCCTCGGCCGACCCCGCCGCCCACAGCGCCTACACCGTGGGCCGCTCGGCCTGGCACAGCGTCCCCGTGGACACGCTCTTCCCGCGCACGCTGGGCGGTGACGGAGCGGGGCCCGGCGGTGCCGACCGGGTCTGGACCCGGGTCGCCGTCGCCCCGGACGGCGGCTGCGCGCCGGCCCTGGACCCGCTGTTGGCCAGGACCCTCGCCCCCGTCGGGTGCGAGCGCATGCTCCGGGCCACCTACACCGATGCCACCAGCAGCAGCGTCACCACGGTGGGGGTGATCTTCACCGAGGGCGACACCGAGGCCATGAGGGCGCTGAGCACCCGCTTCACCGACCAGCACCTCGACCGGCGCGCGGATCTGATGCCCCGCGCGTATCCCGTCGAGGACACGGTCGCCGCCGGATTCGGCGACCGGCAGCGCGCCAGCTGGACCATCCACGTTCTGACCGAGGTCCCCGTCGTCGTGTTCGCCGTCTCCGGATTCGCCGACGGCCGCACGGTCCCCGATCCGCAACCCGCCGCCAGGGCCGTCGCCGCGAACGCCACCACGGCCGCCGCCCAGGCCGGACTCGGTCACGAGGCCAAGGGAATCGCCGACCGGATCGAGCGCGGCCTGCGCCGGACCGTCACCGACCTCACGGAGAAGCCGGAATGAGCCGCCGCGCACGCCGCCGCGTCCTGGGTGCCGTCTGTGCCGCCGCCGCGTTCGCGTTGCTGCCCGCGGTGCCGGCCAGGGCCGACGCCATCCGGGACCAGCAGTGGGGCCTTCAGGCACTCCACACCGATCAGGTCTGGCGGACCACCAAGGGCAGGGGAATCACCGTCGCCGTCGTCGACACCGGGGTGGACGGGAGCCTCCCCGACCTGGCGGGCCAGGTGCTGCCCGGCAAGGACATGATCGGCTTCGGCGCCGGCCGGGGCGACCGCTCCTGGGCCCGGCACGGCACCGCGATGGCCGGGATCATCGCAGGTCACGGCCATGGCGACGGACACGGCGACGGCGTCCTGGGCATCGCGCCCGAGGCGAAGATCCTTCCGGTCCGGGTGATCCTCGAAGCCGCCGACCCGTCCCGCGCCAAGGCCCGGGAGTCCCGGGGCACGGCCCTCGCCGACGGCATCCGCTGGGCCGCCGACCACGGCGCCGACGTCATCAATCTCTCGCTCGGCGACGACAGCGAGTCGGCCCACCCCGAACCGGGCGAGGACGCCGCCATCCAGTACGCGCTGAAGAAGGGTGCCGTCGTCGTCGCCTCGTCGGGCAACGGGGGCGAGAAGGGCGACCACATCTCGTACCCCGCCGCCTATCCCGGCGTGATAGCGGTCGCCGCCGTCGACCGGTACGGCACCCACGCCGCGTTCTCCACCCGCCGCTGGTACGCGACCGTCAGCGCCCCCGGAGTGGACATCGTCGTCGCCGCCCCCGACCGCCGGTACTACGTGGAGTGGGGCACCTCCGCCGCCGCCGCGTTCGTCTCGGGCGCGGTCGCGCTGGTCCGCGCCGCGCACCCGGGACTGACCCCCGCCCAGATCAAGCGCCTGCTCACGGACACGGCGCGCAGCGCCCCCGCGTCCGGCCGGGACGACGCCCGGGGATACGGGATCGTCGACCCCGCAGCGGCGATCAGGGCCGGGGCCGCGCTCCGTCCGGCCGGCCTGCGTGCCGAGTCCGCCGGGGCCGGATACCGGAAGCGGTACTTCGGCGCCGGCCCCACCCCCGAGCGCCATGACAGCGGTCCCGCGGGCTGGCTCGCCCCCGCCGCGGGCGGTCTCGGAGCGGTCCTGCTGGCACTGGCCGTGGTGCTGTGGCGGGGCAGGGGCGGCAGACCGGCGACCGTACGGCGCTGAACGCGGCACCCGCCCGTCGCCTGCTCACCGCGCGGCGTCGAGCACACCCACCGCCGCTTTCGCCACCGACTCGACGAGCGCGATGCCCGTCTCCTTCGTCCGCTGCCCGCCCGACAGCACCGCCACCAGATAGGTGCGGCCGTCCGCCCGCACCTGTCCGATGCTGTTGATGTCCCACAGCCCGGTCGTCGTCCGGGGCAGCCAGCCGTTCTTCAGGGCCCAGTCGCTGCCTGCCGCCGACACCCCCCACTGCTGGTCGGCCACGACCTGCCCCATCAGCCGCCGCAGATAGGCGCGGGAGGCCGCGCTCAGTTCCGATTCCGTACCGAACACCGCTTTCAGCAAAGCCAGTTGATCCGCCGCCGTGGTCTGGGTCAGCCCCCATGCGTGCGCCGCCGTCGTCCCGGTCAGGCCCAGGCGTTCATTGGCCGCGTCGAGTGCTTCCGCCCCGCCGATCGCCCGCAGCAGCGCGGTGGCGGAGGCGTTGTCGCTCCGCTCGATCATGGCCCTCGCGTGGCCGTGCTCGCCGGCGGTGAGCACGCGCTTCTCGTCCTGGGCCATGAGCAGCAGCGCCGCGAGTATGTCGACCTTGACGATGCTGGCGGTGTCGTACGCCCCGTCCCCGTAGACCGCCCGCGCCCCGCTCCCGGTGTCCAGCACCGCGACGGACACCTCCGCGTCACCCACGTCGGTCAGCAGCGGCTCCACCGCCGCGGCCAGCGCCGCGTCGAGATCCACCGTCGGCTCCTCACTCGTCGTTGCCGGGACCGGAGTGCTCCCGGCGGCCGGTACGGACGATACGGACGCCGCAGTGCGGGGAGTGTGATCCGACGACAGGTCGGCCAGGCAGATGCCACCCGCGGCCGAACCCGCCAGCAGGATCACGACCGTCACGGATGCGAACAGGGCGGAGCCGCGGAATCTTTTTCGGGACATGCCCCGGACGCTAGGAACGGCACCTGGGAACAGGCTGGGTCCGACCTGTTGCCGGGGTGAGAAACCCCCGGTTGCCGGGGTGAGAAACCCCCGGTTGCCGGGGTGGGAAACCCCAGGCACTACGCTCGCCCTGTGGCGCTGAAGAACATTCCGGACCCCGGTTACTCCGACGACGACGGCACGGCCTCCCCGGCCCTGACCGCGGCACTCGCCGCCTGGTCCGAGGACCGGAAGGCCATCGGCCCGGTACTCGAAGCTCTCAAGGGTGCCCGGCTCCTGGTCCCCGTCGTCGCCGTCCTGGGGGAGGTGGAGGAGGACGAGAAGGGGCTGCGTCGCGAGAAGACCAGCGACATGGCCGTCCCCACCCTTCAGGCGGGGGACCGCCGGGCCCTGCCCGCCTTCACCTCGACCGACTCGCTGGCCCGCTGGGATCCGCAGGCCCGCCCCGTCGCCGTGCCCCTGCACCAGGCACTGCAGGCCGCCGCGCACGAGAAGGCGGACACGGTCGTCCTCGATCTCGCCGGACCGGTGGCCTTCGAGCTGACCGGTTCCGCCCTGCTCGCCCTCGCCGAGGGCCGCACCAGTGCCGATCCGCTGGACGACCCCGCGGTCACCTCGGCGGTGCGGCAGGCGGTCGCCGCGGAACCCGCGGTGCTCCGCGCCCACCTCGGTCCCGGGCGGGCGGACGGCACCCTCGCGCTCGTGCTCGCACCCGACGTGGACCCCGCCGACGCCGCCCGGCGGGTCGCGGAACGGCTGGCGGACGATGAGGTCCTGCGCGCGCGCCTCGTGCGCGGCCTGGACCTGGCGCTGCTCCCGGCCGATGCGGCCGCGCCCGGTGAGGCCCTGTTCACGCGCTGACCGTCCGGTCCGTCCCACACGTACGGATGCACGCGTCGACCGGCGTACGGACGGCTGTCTGCTGCCGGAGGGCTTTTCGGCCCCGGCAGGTGCCGGGGCCGAGGAAGACGACGGCCGTGGACCCGGGCCCGGGACGGGCAGGGGCCCACGGCCGTCGTCGTGGAGCAGTACGGACGAGCGGGTGGGCTCAGCCGAAGACGGGACCCGTGTACTTCTCCCCGGGACCCTGGCCGGGCTCGTCCGGAACGAGCGACGCCTCGCGGAACGCGAGCTGCAGGGACTTCAGGCCGTCACGCAGCGGAGCCGCGTGGAACGAGCTGATCTCGGTGGTGCTGGCGTCCAGCAGGCCGGCCAGCGCGTGCACCAGCTTGCGGGCCTCGTCGAGGTCCTTGTGCTCGTCGCCGTCCTCGGTAAGTCCGAGCTTCACGGCTGCGGCGCTCATCAGATTGACCGCGACCGTCACGATCACCTCGACCGCGGGCACCTCCGCGATGTCGCGGGCCATGTCGTCGAAGCCGGGGGAATCGGTGGTGGGGGTCGCGTCACTCATGAGCCATACGATAGGCCCCCTGCGGCGCCCCCCTGTCTGCGGGAGCCGCGAGCTGCAGCCGGTTAGCGCACGCCCGGGGGAACTGCTAACCTTGTGTAACGACCGGCTGGGTACCTATGTGCTCGGCCCACAAGTGGAGGCTCCGATCTCCCACCTGGCCATCCTCCGGGATGGCAGGTCACCGGTCAGGTGGCGCCCATCGTTCCGTACGGACGATGGAGCCGCCCGATGCCCCGCGGTTGACCGCGGCGGTGTTCCGGTTTTCCAGGAGCCCCGCCTGTGTCCCGTCCGGGGCATTTTTGATGCGCTGGTGCGGTTGGTCTCACGAAACAGACGTTACGTGGCTGTCCGCCAGGCGGCCGCGTGGTGCTACCGAGGAGGATCCATCAGCGCCGAGCCCCGCATCAACGACCGGATTCGCGTGCCCGAGGTGCGACTTGTCGGTCCCAGCGGCGAGCAGGTCGGGATTGTTCCGCTTGCCAAGGCCCTGGAACTCGCACAGGAGTACGACCTCGACCTGGTCGAGGTGGCGGCGACCGCCCGTCCGCCCGTGTGCAAGCTCATGGACTACGGGAAGTTCAAGTACGAGTCGGCCATGAAGGCCCGTGAGGCGCGCAAGAACCAGGCGCACACGGTCATCAAGGAGATGAAGCTCCGGCCGAAGATCGACCCGCACGACTATGACACCAAGAAGGGTCACGTCGTCCGGTTCCTCAAGCAGGGCGACAAGGTCAAGATCACGATCATGTTCCGTGGTCGTGAGCAGTCCCGCCCCGAACTGGGCTTCCGACTGCTCCAGCGTCTCGCTTCGGACGTGGAGGAACTCGGCTTCATCGAGTCCAACCCGAAGCAGGACGGCCGGAACATGATCATGGTTCTGGGCCCGCACAAGAAGAAGACCGAAGCCATGGCCGAGGCCCGCGAGGCCCAGGCCGCCCGCAAGGCGGGGCGTCAGGGATCCACCCCGGACGCCGAGGCCGCGGGTGAGGCTGCGCCGCAGCCCGAGGCTTCGGCCGAGACACCTTCCGAGACGTGACCTCAGGGGGCCGCCATCCAGGCGGCCCCGGGTCCCCCCGGAATCCCCACCAAGATCTGACGCCCCTGCTGTCCGGTGCCCGCACCGAGAGGGGCGCCACTGACGAGGAGAGAACGGCGCGATGCCGAAGAACAAGACGCACAGCGGTGCCAGCAAGCGCTTCAAGATCACCGGCTCCGGCAAGGTGCTCCGTGAGCGCGCCGGCAAGCGCCACCTTCTTGAGCACAAGTCGTCCAAGAAGACCCGCTCGCTGACCGGCACGGTCGAGCTGGCCCCGGCCGACGCCAAGAAGGTCAAGAAGCTTCTCGGCAAGTGAGGCCGAAGCCTCCGGTGAGTCCGGGGGCGGCGACCTCGACCAGACCGGGACCAATTCGTTTCCGGGCCGTGTGAGTCCAACCACGGCCCCGCTACAAGGAGTTAAAAAGTGGCACGCGTCAAGCGGGCAGTAAACGCTCACAAGAAGCGCCGGGCAATCCTCGAGCAGGCCAGCGGTTACCGGGGCCAGCGCTCCCGCCTGTACCGCAAGGCGAAGGAGCAGGTCACCCACTCCCTCGTCTACAACTACAACGACCGCAAGAAGCGCAAGGGCGACTTCCGTCAGCTGTGGATCCAGCGCATCAACGCCGCTGCCCGCCAGAACGGCATGACGTACAACCGCCTCATCCAGGGTCTGAAGGCCGCCAACATCGAGGTGGACCGCAAGATCCTGGCCGAGCTCGCGGTCAACGACGCCAACGCGTTCGCCGCCCTCGTCGAGGTCGCCCAGAAGGCCCTCCCGAGCGACGTCAACGCCCCGAAGGCCGCCTGATCCAGGTCGCACTTCTTGGCTTCTGAGCCGGACCCGCAGGCGCTCGTCGTCTGCGGGTCCGGTGCGTTGCAGGACGTGTTCCGTACGTCCGTCACCTCCGTACCCGTCACCACCCCCGTACGCAGAGAGGCTCGCCGCCGACCATGGGCACCCCCGAACTGATCTCCCCGCGATCGCCGCGCGTCACCGCCGCCCGGCGGCTGGCCAAGCGCAATTTCCGCGGCAAGGAGCGCAGGTTCATCGCCGAGGGGCCGCAGGCCGTGCGCGAGGCCGCCGAGCACCGCGGCGACGACGGCCGGGCGACGCTGATCGAACTGTTCGCCACCGTCGAGGCGGCCGAGCGGTACGCCGACATCGTCGAAGCCGCCCACGCGGCCGGTGCCCGGGTGCACCTGGCGGACACGGGCGTGCTCGCCGATGTGTCGCAGACCGTCACCCCGCAGGGCCTGATCGGTGTCTGCCACTTCCTCGACTCGCCGTTCGAGGCCATCCTCGCCGCGAAGCCGAAACTGGTCGCCGTCCTCGCCCACGTGCGCGATCCCGGGAACGCCGGTACGGTGTTGCGCTGCGCCGACGCCGCGGGAGCCGACGCCGTCGTGCTCACGGACGCCTCGGTCGATCTCTACAACCCCAAGTCCGTCCGGGCCTCGGTCGGCTCGCTCTTCCACCTGCCGGTCGCCGTCGGCGTCCCGGTCGAGCAGGCCGTCCAGGGGCTGCGGGAGGCGGGCGTCCGGATCCTCGCCGCCGACGGCGCGGGTGACGACGACCTCGACGACGAGCTCGACGCGGGGACCATGGGCGGGCCGACCGCCTGGGTCTTCGGCAACGAGGCCTGGGGCCTGCCGGAGGAGACCCGGGCGCTGGCCGACGCCGTGGTACGGGTGCCGATCCACGGCAAGGCGGAGAGCCTCAATCTGGCGACGGCGGCGGCCGTCTGTCTGTACGCCTCCGCACGCGCCCAGCGCCCGCGCGGTTAGGGCCTCTCGTTCGGATCACGCCGGGGCCGTCCGGCCCGCCCCGTTCGCGGTCCCTCGGCCGGGACCTGCATCACCCGTCCACAGCCTCCCGGGACAGAACGACTGATCCGCGGACGCGGTCCTGGCTCGCAGGGCCACCGCGACCAGTGCCGCGTCGTCGGGGCGGCGGACGTCTCGGCCGGTCAGCTCGTGGAAGCGGGCGAAGCGGTGCTGAACCGTGTTGCGGTGGCAGTACAGCGCTGCCGCGGTGTCCGCGATGGAGCCGCTGCCGCGCAGATGCTCGGTGACGGTCTCCAGCAGGCGCGCCGCCTCCGAGGCCGACACCTCGGGAGCGTCGAGACCGCCCAGGACATCGGCGGCCAGATCCGTGCCGAAGTCCCCCGCCCGCCGCACCAGCACATCCAGCCAGCTGTCCTCCAGCAGCCTCGGTGAACGGGCGCCCGGCGGCAGCATCTGCGCCGTCGCGATGGCCAGCACGGCCGCCCTGGGGACCGCCGCGAGTCCGTTCGTCTGCGGCGAGACACCGCACGGCGTGGACGCGAGCCGGACCAGCACCGACTGCCAGGTGGTGCGCCGGCCCAGCTCCACCACCAGCACCGCGTCCCCGCCGACCGCCTGGTACTGCACCGGAGCACCCGCCGCGCGCAGCGCCGTCGCGGCCAGGTGCAGCCCCGAACCCTCCGCCGCCGGCGCCGCCGCGCACAGAAAGGTGCCCGCGCCGTCGAAGCCGAGGGCCAGCGCCGCGTTCCGTACCACCGTGGGGTTGTGGCCCTCGCTCTCCAGCAGCCGGGAGAACCACATCCGCCGCTCGTCCTCCTGGCGCCGGCCCATCTCCAGAACCGTGCGCTGATACGCCGTCATGATGCCCGTGACATGGGACTCGACGGCCTCCCACACGTGGTACGCGGACGTCACCAGCTCCGCCATGTCGGACTCGTCCGCCCGTTGGACCAGGGCCGCCCACACCACCCGGAAGTCCAGCCGGGCCGCTTCCAGCAGCGAGTCCAGCGGGACACCCTGGCGGGCCCGCTGCTCCCCCACGCGCTGCGACACCCCCGCGATGTGCGCCGGCACCGGCAGCTGTGCCACGGTCCGCAGCAGCAGCTCGAACGCCTGCCAGGCGGAGCTGCGGAAATCGGCGTCCGGCACCCGGTCCGCATAGGCGCTGCGGACCGGGTTGATCATCTCCATCCACTGGCCGATCAGCCCGTCGATGTTGTCCAGACACTGGCCCGCGAGCTCCGCGATCCGACGGGACGGGGCTGGGAATTCGGAAGCCGGGGTGTGCATATGACCAATGTAAGGGGCTGTACGGGTGATGTTTCGACGTTGGATCTGTGCTCGTTGCCCTCGAAGCTGAGGCAACCCGGAACCCCCTTCCGGGACCCGCCACATTCAGGGAGGTCCTGGCAGTGCATCTGACGCCTCGCGAGCAGGAGCGTCTCCAGCTGTTCACCGTCGCCGAGCTGGCCCGCCGGCGCAGGGCGCGCGGCAGGCGGCTGAACACGCCGGAGGCCATCGCGCTGATCTGCGACGAGGTGCTGGAAGCCGCCTGGGACGGGCTCGGTCTGGACGAGGTGATCGAGGTGGGCCGCTCCGTGCTCACCGAGGCCGAGGTGATGGACGGCGTGGCCGACATCGTCACCACCGTGCAGGTCGAGGCGCTCTTCCCCAGCGGCACCGCCCTCGTCGCCGTCGACCGGCCGATCGGTCCCGGGAGTCCGGACGCCGCGCCGGGTGCCGTCAGGACCGCCCCCGACCCGGTGCGGATCAACGAGGGGCGCCCACGCACCGTCCTCACCCTCCGCAACACCGGCGACCGCACGGTGTTCGTCTCCTCGCACTATCCGCTGCACGAGGTGAACGAGGCCCTGGAGCTGGACCGGGAAGCGGCTCGGGGGCTGCGGCTGGACATCGCGGCCGGCACCGCGCTGGCCTTCGAGCCGGGGGAGTCCCGGGAGGTCTCGCTGATCCCCCTCTCCCGCCACCCGCAGCACGCCCAGTCCGAGGAGCCGCGCGCATGACCAGCATCGACCGCCGTACGTACAACGCCCTGTACGGGCCGACCACCGGTGACCGCATCCGGCTCGGCGACACCTCGCTCTGGGTCGAGGTGGAGGCCGACGACGGCACCCCCGGCGACGAGCTGCTCGGTGGCTGCGGCAAGACCGTACGCGACGGACTGCTCGCCTCCCCGCGCTCCGACCGGGACTCCGCCCTGGACATGGTGGTCGCCGGAGTCGTCCTCATGGACCCGGTTCTCGGCGTACGCAAGACCGACATCGGCATCAAGGACGGCCGGATCGTCTCCGTCGGCGGCGTCGGCAATCCGGACGTGATGCCCGTCGAGTACGCCATCGACTCGCACACCTCGGTCGTCCCCGGCGAGGGGCTGATCGCCACCCCCGGCATCGTGGACAGCCACGTCCATCTCTCCTCGCCCGACGTGGCGCCCGCGGCGCTCGCGGCCGGAGTCACCACGCTCGTCGGCATGGGTCTCGGCGGGGTCTGGGAGATCGGCTGCAATCCGGCCCACAATCTGCACACCCTGATGAGCTCCTGGCAGGGCACCCCGCTCAACATCGCCTTCCTGGCCCGCGGTTCGTCCAGCTCGCGCACCCTGCTCGACGAGTCCGTGCTCGCCGGGGCCGGCGGCTTCAAGATCCATGAGGACTTCGGGGCCACCCCGCGCATCATCGACAACTGCCTCGACACCGCCGAGGCCGCCGATCTGCCGGTCGCCCTGCACACCGACTCCATGAACGAGTCCGGCTATCTGCGCGACACCATCGGCTCCACCCGGGGCCGGACCGTGCACGCGTACCACGTGGAAGGTGGCGGGGGGCACCCCGATCTGCTGGAGATCCTCTCCGAGCCGAACATCTTGCCGTCCTCCACCACGCCGACCATCCCGTACACCCCGAACACCGTCGGGGAGCTCTTCCCGATGACGATGACCGTGCACCGGCAGAACCACCACTCCGCCAGCGACATCGAGATTTCCAAGGGCCGTATCCGGGCCCACGCCATCGCCGCCGAGAACGCTCTGCACGACCTCGGTGCGATCTCCATCGTCAATTCCGACTCCATGGGCATGGGCCGCATAGCCGAGACCGTCCGCCGCACCTGGCAGCTCGCCCATCTCCAGGCCCTGGCGGCCGGCGAGGGCGGCGTGGAGCACCGCGCCAACGGGCGGGCCCTGCGCTATCTCGCCAAGATCACGCTCAACCCGGCGATCGCCCACGGCCTCGCGCACGAGGTCGGCACCGTCCAGGCGGGGCGCCTCGCGGACCTGGTGTTCTGGCACCCGGCGTACTTCGGGTCGAAGCCGGAGCTGGTCATCAAGGCCGGATTCGTGGCCTGGGGCAACACGGGGTCCGGCTCGGGATCGACCCGGCTGACCCAGCCCCGTACGTACCGGCCCTACTTCGGCGCCCTCGGCCGGGCGCCCGCACGGCTCTCCCGGATCTTCGTCGCCGAGGCAGCGCTGGCGGACCGGGCCGCCCGCGCGGCGTTGCCCAAGGGACTCGGCTACGCGCCGATCCGCGGCTCCCGCGGCCTCACCCGCGCCGACATGCTCCACAACACCGCGACCCCGCACGTCCTGGTGCCCCGCGAACCGGCGCCCGTCCTGGTCGACGGCGTCCCCACCGCAGCCCCCGCCGCCGACGCCGTGCCACTCGCCCAGCTGCACCACCTCGCCTGAGCCCGAAAGCCTCGAACCCGAAAGACCCCCGCCCGTGAAACTCGATCTGCTGGTACGCAACGCGAACATCCTGACCCTCGACGACGCCCGGCCCACCGCCCGCGCCCTCGGCGCTCTGCACGGCCGCGTCGTGGGGCTCGACGAGGAGGTCGAGCACCTCCCGGCCGCCCGGGTCGTCGACGCGGGCGGCGCCACGGTCGTGCCCGGCTTCAACGACGCGCACTGCCACACCGCGTGGTTCGGCCTCACCCTCACGCAGCTGGACGTCTCCGGGGCGCGGACCGTCGACGAGGTGTACGAGGCCGTGGCCGCGTACGCCGCAGGGCTTCCCCGGGACGCCTGGGTGATCGGCGCCGGACTCGACCACAACCGGACCGGCGGGCGCTACCCACACCGCGACGCCCTCGACCGGGCCGCGGGCGGCCGACGGGTGTGGCTGAAACACACGTCCGGCCACGCCTGCGTCGTCAACACCCCGGTGCTGCGGCTCGCCGGCATCCTGGCCGACGGCTTCACCGACCCGGACGGCGGCGTCGTCTCCCGGGACGAGGACGGCCGGCCCGACGGGCTCCTGGAGGAGACCGCCCAGCGCCTCGTGCAGCGGCACGTGCTTCCGTACCCCGTGGAGACCGTCGCCGACGCCGTCGGCGCCGCCACCCGCCACTACCTCACCGAAGGCGTCACCAGCTTCACCGAGGCAGGAATCGGCGGCGGCTGGATCGGCCACACCCCCGTCGAACTCGCGGCGTACCAGCTCGCCCGCGACACCGGCAGGCTCCACACCCGTGCCCAGCTGATGGCCGCCTCCGACGTCCTGCACCCGCTGGTCTCGCACGCCGACGACGGCATCGGCCTCGGACTCGACCTCGGGATGCGCACCGGCTTCGGTGACGACCGGCTCTCCCTCGGACCGGTCAAGATCTTCCTCGACGGTTCTTTGCTCGGCCGCACCGCAGCCGTCACCGAGCCCTTCTGCGGCTGCCCGCACAACGAGGCGGAGGCGGCGAATCCCACCGGATACCTCCAGAACGACGCCGACACCATGACCGGGATCGTCGTCGCCGCGCACCGATCCGGCTGGACCGTCGCCGCCCACGCCATCGGCGACCGGGCCGTCGACCTCGCACTCGACGCATTCGCCCGCGCCCAGCGTGAACTCCCGCGCCCCGGCGTGCACCATCGCATCGAGCATGCCGGAGTGGTCCGCCCCGACCAGCTCGGCCGGTTCGCCGAACTGGGCGTGATCCCCGTACCGCAGCACAACTTCCTGCCGCCGTTCGGCGATGCCATGGCCGAGTCGCTCGGCGCCCGGCGCACCGCCTGGTCCTATCGGCTGCGCTCGCTGCTCGACCTCGGCCTGCCGGTACCCGGCAGCTCCGACCGGCCCGTCGCCCCCGGCGCCCCGCTGCCCGCCATCCAGGCCATGGTCCAGCGGCGTACCGGCTCGGGCGCCGTCCACGGACCCGACGAGCGCGTCCCCGTCCTCGACGCGCTGCGCGCCTGGACCGAGGGCTCCGCCCGTGCCACCGGCTTCGGTGACCACAAGGGACGCCTCGTCCCCGGGTACCTGGCCGACCTCACGATCCTCGACGCCGACCCGCTCCGCACCGATCCCGACCGGATCGGCTCGCTCCAGGTCCTCGCGACCGTCGTCGACGGCGATCCCGTCCACGACCCGCACGGCCTCGCGGCCCCGGCCGCCCCCCGCACCCCCGTACAGCCCGTTCCCCCGTCCCCTCAAGGCCACCAGGCCCTCCGTCCCCAGGAGAACGTGTGAGCTCGCCCGACATCAAGGACATCCGGCGACTGCTGATCGCCGCCTTCACCGGCACCGCTCTGGAGTGGTACGACTACTTCCTCTACGGCACCGCCGCCGCCCTGGTCTTCAACCGGCTCTTCTTCCCCGAGCTGGACCCTGCCGTGGGCACCATCGCGTCCTTCGTCACCTTCGCCGTGGGCTTCGTCGCCCGCCCCGTCGGCGCGGCCGTTTTCGGCCACATCGGCGACCGGTACGGCCGCAAGGTCGCCCTGATCATCACTGTGGTGATGATGGGCGTCACCACCGGCTGCATCGGCCTGCTGCCCAGCTACGCCACCATCGGCATCTGGGCCCCGGCCCTCCTCGCACTCCTCCGCTTCCTGCAGGGCATCTCGGTCGGCGGTGAGTGGAGCGGCGCCATGCTGCTCACACTGGAGCACACCCCGAAGGAGAGGCACGGCAGCTACTCCTCGATCCCGCAGCTCGGCTCGCCCGTCGGCACCCTGATCTCGTCCGGCGCGTTCGCCCTCGTCGGGATGCTGCCCGACGACTCGTTCTACTCCTGGGGCTGGCGTCTGCCGTTCCTCGCCGCGTTCCCGCTCCTCGGCTTCGCGCTCTACATGCGGCTGCGGATCGAGGAGTCGCCGGTCTTCCACGCGATGCTCGCCGACGCCGGGAAGAACGGCCCGAAGCCCGCACCGCTCATCGAGGCGTTCCGCCGCACCTGGGGCCGCATGATCATCGGCATCGGCGCGGCCCTGCTCGGTGTCGGCGGCTTCTTCCTGATGACCACGTTCATCATTTCGTACGGCACCGACGAGCTGGGCATCGACAAGTCCGTGATGCTGAACGCCACCGTCATCGGCTCGGTCGTCGAGATCATCGTGCTCGTCGTGGCGGGGCGGATCGCCGACCGGATCGGTGCCTGGACGGTCTGCGCCATCGGCGGCCTCGTCACGATGGCCGTCGCCTTCCCGGCCTTCTGGCTCGTCGACACCGGCAAGCCCGCACTGGTCTACCTGGGGGTGGGGCTCGGGATCGGGGCGCTCTCCATTCCGTACGCCCCCATCGGTGCCGTGGTCTCCGGCATGTTCCCCGAGGCGTTCCGCTACAGCGCCGTCGCGATGTCGTACAACCTCGCGGGCGTCGTGGCCGGATTCGTACCGCTGCTCGCCACCTCGCTGACCGGCGCGGCGAACGGTGCCTCGTGGGGCGCGGCCCTGCTCCTGATGGTGATCGCGGCCTGCACGGCAGCCGGATCGTTCGCCTCCGGATCGCTCATGAGGCGGGAGCGGGCACCCCGGCCGGCCGGGGACCGCGTCGAGGCCGCCGCCTGACCGACGCCGTGCCCCGTACCCCGCCCGACGGCGGACCGCGGCAGTGCGCCCCCGCAGGGTGTCGCTCCGTCACCGACGACTAGTAGGGTGACGAACTCGGGGGCCCACTGCACCGGTTCGAGAGGTGGGGTACGGGATATGGCTGTCGGCATGAGCAGGCCGCGCGACACACACACGGCCGTCGTGCGCCCCCGCGAGGACCCCGGCCCGGCGGACGGGCCGGGCGACGGACCGGACCCGGGACCCTTCGACGCGGCCCTCGACCCCGACGACCTCCCCGACGGTCTGGTCGTCGCCGACGAGACCGGCCGGGTCATCTGTTTCAACGCCGCCGCCGCCCGGATCACCGCCGTGCCCCGGGCCGCCGCTCTGGGCCGCCCCCTGGAGTGCGCGCTGCCGCTGGAGGACCTCAAGGGCCGCCGCTGGTGGGCCCTGACCGACCCGTACGGCGGACTCGCCACCCGGGTCGGCCAGCCCGAGCGCAATCTGCTGCTGCCGGGCGGCCGGGAGGTCCTGGTCTCCGCACGGTACGTACGCGAGCACCCGACCGGTCCCGTACGCCGTCTGGTGGTCTCGCTGCGCGGCACCGAGGCCCGTCGCCGCAACGAACGCAGCCACGCCGAACTGATCGCGACCGTCGCCCATGAGCTGCGCTCGCCGCTGACCTCCGTCAAGGGCTTCACCGCGACCCTCCTCGCCAAGTGGGAGCGGTTCACCGACGACCAGAAGCGCCTGATGCTGGAGACCGTCGACGCCGACGCGGGCCGTGTCACCCGGCTCATCGCGGAACTGCTCGACATCTCCCGGATCGACTCCGGGAGACTGGAGCTGCGACGTCAGCCCGTGGATCTCTCCGCGGCCGTCGAACGCCACATCCGGACCCTCACCGCGAACGGCCAGACCCCGGACCGCTTCCTCGTCCGCACCTGCCAGCCGCTGCCCGTGGTCTGGGCCGATCCGGACAAGGTCGACCAGGTGCTCGGCAACCTGCTGGAAAACGCGGTGCGCCACGGCGAGGGAACCGTCACCATCGAAGTCGCACCCGCACCCGCGAAGAGCGACGAGAAGGGAACGGCCGTCACCGTGAGCGACGAAGGCCCCGGCATCCCCGAGGAATCGATGGGCCGTGTCTTCACCCGCTTCTGGCGGGGGAGCAAGCGCGGCGGTACGGGCCTGGGCCTCTACATCGTCAAGGGCATCGTCGAGGCGCACGGTGGCACGATCACGGTCGGCCGCGGCCCCGGCGGCGGCGCGGAATTCCGATTTGTTCTGCCCGTGAGCGCGCCGGCCTATATGGGATAAGAGGGTTTGCGAAGCAGTCGGGCAGGGTGGTGGCGGGAGGGCCTGAGCAGCCCACGGGCCTCCTGCACATCCTGTGCCCCGTAGACTCGACCTTTGGCACCTTTGCGTCCTCCAGCCGTCGAACGGGGCCGCGGGGTCCGGGGTGTCCCCGGTTCAGAGCAGTATCAGCCAATCGGAAGCACGGGAAGAGATGTCGGCACCGAACAAGTCGTACGACCCAGTCGAGGTCGAGGCACTGAAACCGGAAGAGATCGAGCGCATGCGGGACGAGGCGTTCGCCGCCTTCGCCGCCGCCGGTGACCTCGACGCGCTCGCCCAGGCGAAGACCGCGCACACCGGTGGTACCTCGCCCCTCTCGCTCGCCAACCGGGAGATCGGCGCGCTGCCGCCCCAGGCCAAGGCCGAGGCGGGCAAGCGCGTGGGCCAGGCCCGCGGCGCCGTGAGCAAGGCCCTCGCCGCCCGTCAGGCGGAGCTGGAGGCCGAGCGGGACGCCCGCGTGCTGGTCGAGGAGGCGGTGGATGTCACGCTGCCCTACGACCGCACCCCGGCCGGAGCCCGCCACCCGCTGACGACCCTCATGGAGCGCGTCGCCGACGTCTTCGTGGCCATGGGCTACGAGGTCGCGGAGGGCCCCGAGGCCGAGGCGGAGTGGTTCAACTTCGACGCCCTGAACTTCGTGCCCGACCACCCGGCCCGGCAGATGCAGGACACCTTCTTCGTCCGCGGCGCCGACGGCGGCGACAACGACGAGTCCGGAGTCGTGCTGCGTACGCACACCTCGCCGGTCCAGGCCCGTACGCTGCTCGACCGCGAGCCCCCGGTCTACGTCGTCTGCCCCGGCCGCGTCTACCGCACCGACGAGCTCGACGCGACGCACACCCCGGTCTTCCACCAGATCGAGCTGCTCGCCGTCGACGAGGGCCTCACCATGGCCGACCTCAAGGGCACCCTCGACCACATGGTCCAGGCGCTCTTCGGCCCGGACATGAAGACCCGGCTCCGGCCGAACTTCTTCCCGTTCACCGAGCCGTCCGCCGAGATGGACATGGTCTGCTACGTCTGCCGCGGCGCGTCCGTCGGCAACCCGGACCGCCCCTGCCGCACCTGTGGCAGCGAGGGCTGGATCGAGCTCGGCGGCTGCGGCATGGTCAACCCCAAGGTGCTCATCGCCTGCGGTGTGGACCCCCAGAAGTACAGCGGATTCGCCTTCGGGTTCGGCATCGAACGGATGCTGATGTTCCGCCACAACGTAGAAGACATGCGAGACATGGTCGAGGGTGACGTCCGGTTCACCCGGCCGTTCGGGATGGAGATCTGATGCGCGTCCCGCTTTCCTGGCTGCGGGAGTACGTCGACCTGCCGGCGACGGAGACCGGCCGTGACGTACAGGCCAAGCTCGTCGCCGTGGGTCTGGAGGTCGAGAGGGTCGAGCAGATCGGCGCCGGCCTCAAGGGCCCACTGGTCGTCGGACAGGTACTGACCATCGAGGAGCTGGAGGGCTTCAAGAAGCCCATCCGCTTCTGCACGGTCGACGTCGGCAACGCCAACGGCACCGGCGAGCCGCAGGAGATCGTCTGCGGAGCCCGTAACTTCTCGGTCGGCGACAAGGTCGTCGTGGTCCTCCCGGGCGCCGTCCTGCCCGGCGACTTCGCGATCGCCGCGCGCAAGACGTACGGCAAGACCTCGCACGGCATGATCTGCTCCACCGACGAGCTCGGCATGGGCGACGACGGCACGCACGGCATCATCGTGCTGCCGCCGGAGCACGAGGTCGGCACCGACGCGATCGAGCTGCTCCAGCTCGTCGACGAGGTCCTCGACATCGCCGTCACACCGGACCGCGGCTACTGCCTCTCCATGCGCGGCGTCGCCCGCGAGACCGCCATCGCGTACGGGCTGCCGCTGCGCGACCCGGCGCTCCTCGACGTGCCCGCGCCGAACGCGTTCGGCTACCCGGTCAAGATCGCCGACCCGATCGGCTGCGACAGGTTCACCGCACGCACCGTCGTCGGCCTCCAGCCCGAGGCACGCTCCCCGATCTGGCTGCAGCGCAGGCTGCAGAAGGCCGGGATGCGTCCGATCTCGCTCGCCGTCGACGTCACCAACTACGTGATGCTGGAGCTCGGCCAGCCGCTGCACGCCTACGACCGCTCCCGCCTCGACGGGCCGATCGGGGTGCGCCGCGCCCAGCAGGGCGAGAAGCTCACCACCCTCGACGGCACGGTCCGCGTCCTGGACGCCGAGGACCTGGTCATCACCGACGACCGCGGGCCGATCGGCCTCGCGGGCGTCATGGGCGGTGCCAACACCGAGATCGCGGACGTCCAGGACGGTGCGCACAGCACCACCGAGGTCGTCATCGAGGCCGCGCACTTCGACCCGATCTCGATCGCCCGGACCGCGCGCCGCCACAAGCTGTCCTCCGAGGCGTCCAAGCGCTTCGAGCGCGGCGCCGACCCGCAGGCCGCGGCCGCCGCCGCACAGCGCACCGTCGACCTCCTGGTGCTGCTCGCCGGAGGTACCGCCGAGGCCGGGGTCACCGAGGTCAGCGCCCCGTCCGCGCCGCGCACCATCACGATGCCCGCCGACCACCCCGACCGGGTGGCCGGTGTCGCCTACGGCCGCGAGACCGTCGTACGGCGTCTCCAGGAGGTCGGCTGCGACGTCTACGGTCAGGACGAGCTGCTCGTCACCGTGCCGTCCTGGCGCCCCGACCTCGGCGAGCCCAACGATCTCGCCGAAGAGGTCATCCGGCTCGAAGGCTACGAGAACCTCCCGTCCACCCTCCCGACGCCGCCGTCCGGCCGCGGGCTCACCGACCGCCAGCGGCTGCACCGCAGGGTCGGCCGGGCGCTCGCCGGGGCCGGCTACATCGAGGCGCTGAACTACCCGTTCATCGGTGACGCGGTCCTCGACCAGCTCGGAATCGACGCCGACGACGCCCGTCGCCGCACGGTCGAGCTCGTCAACCCGCTCTCCGACGAGGAGCCGGCGCTGCGCACCACGCTGCTGCCGGGCCTGCTCGGCGCGCTGCGGCGCAACGACGGCCGCGGCAGCCACGACCTCGCGCTCTTCGAGACCGGCCTGGTCTTCAGGCCGAGTGGCACCGAGAAGACGGCCGTGCGGCTGCCGGTCGACCGGCGTCCCACCGACGAGGAGATCGCCGGGCTCGACGCCACGCTGCCGCGCCAGCCGCGCCGCGCCGCGGTCGTACTCGCGGGCGCCCGCGAGCAGGCCGGCTGGTGGGGCAAGGGCCGCCCGGCCGACTGGGCGGACTCCATCGAGGCCGCCCGCACCATCGCCCGCGAGGCCGGTGTCGAGGTGATCGTCCGGAACGACCAGCACGCACCGTGGCACCCGGGCCGCTGCGCCGCGCTGTATGTGACGGTGAACGGCGAGGAGACCCTCTTCGGGCACGCCGGCGAGCTGCACCCGCGTGTCATCAAGGAGTTCCACCTGCCGGAGCGCACCTGCGCCATGGAGGTCGAGCTCGACGTCCTGGAGCAGGCCGTCGACGGCGTGCTCCAGGCGCCCCGGATCTCCGCCTTCCCGGTGGCGACCCAGGACGTCGCGCTGATCGTCGCGGAGAGCGTCCCCGCCGCCGAGGTGGAGCGGGCGTTGCGTGCGGGCGCGGGTGAACTCCTCGAATCGCTGCGGCTGTTCGACGTGTTCACCGGCGAGCAGATCGGTGCGGGCCGCAAGTCCCTGGCGTACGCGCTGCGCTTCCGCGCCGCGGACCGCACGCTGACCGTCGACGAGGCCACGGCCGCCCGTGACGCCGCGGTGGCGCTGGCCGCCGAGCGGACGGGCGCGGTGCTGCGGGGCGCGTAGCACCGCACGTCACGCAGTGTGAATGAAGGGGCGTATCCGGAGACCGGATACGCCCCTTCCGTGCTCGCCGAGCGGCACAGAACCGCTCGCGGGCGCTCCCCGCGCCGTCCTCGCCGCCACGGAGTGCCGGGCAGGTCGGCAGGGACGGACGTTGCGGGTGCGGGTCGTCGACTGTACGAGGGGGAGCAGACGACCCGGCCGCCTCTTGCGAGACGACTGATTCAACCGATCCACGCACCGGTGCAACAGCGTGCGCAGCGGGACGGTTGGGGCATTCCGTTCACACCCCGTGTGAATCGTGCTCCACTGGTGCGACACGCCTCGGCGTGCCGAACCACCGGAGGGGCGCATGGGGGCGACGGAGCCGAACATTCTGCTGGAGGCCCTGATCGAGGAGGCGGGGGTGTCCCGGGCGGGCCTCGCCGCGCACATCAACGGGGTCGGCCGCTCCCGCGGACTGTGCCTGCGGTACGAACACACCGCAGTGGCCCGCTGGTTGAAGGGACAGCGCCCGCGCGGCCAGGTGCCGGACCTGATCTGCGAAGTGCTGGGGAAGCGGCTGGACAGGCCGCTTTCGCTGGACGACATCGGTATGGCGACCCCGGGTGCCGGTGCGGCCGTGCCCGCGTCCACGCTCACCGGATTCGTGGAGCGGGCCACCGCGCTGTGGCGCTCCGACGAACAGCAGCGTCCGCACACACTCGCCTCGGCCGCCGTCACGGGTACCGCCGCGGTGATGCCCGTCTGGGAGTGGGAGAACCCGCCCGAGGACGTCGACGTCTCCCGCGGCGGCGTCACCCGTGTCGGCACGGCCGACATAGTGATGCTGCGTGCGGCCCGTGCCCACTACGAACTGATGTACCGAAGGGCCGGTGGCATCGCGACCCGGTCCCGCATCGTCGGCTTCCTCAACGCCGAGACCGCGCCGCTGCTGCGCGGCGGCTACAGCGACGCGACGGGGCGCCAACTGCACCGGGCGACGGGCGGTCTGGTGGCCGTCGCGGGCATCTGCGCCTACGACTCCGACGCGCACGGGCTGGCCCAGCGCTACTTCCACCAGGCGCTGCGGCTGGCCAAGGCGAGCGGGGACCGGGCGTTGGGCGGATATGTGATCGCCCTGCTGGTCAACCAGTCGCTGTTCCTCGCCGACTACCGGCAGTCGGTGGCCTTCGCGCAGGCGGCGTTGCGGGCCTCGGGCGGGCACATCACTCCTGCGCTGGCCGCGGACCTCTACGCGATGCAGGCCAAGGCGTACGCCCGCATCGGCGACGCGCGCAGCGCCCTGGGGTGCATCCGGCGCGCCGAGTCGGAGGCCGAACGCATCCGGCCGGGCCATGAACCGGACGAGACCGGGTACGTCCAGCCGGGCCTGGTCGACGTGCAGGTGGCCGAGGCCCTGCTGAGCCTCGGCGATCTGCCGGGAGCCCGGGAGCACGCGGCGACGGCCGTGCGGACCCCGGCGCACGACCGGGGACGGGTGCACCGGCTGGCCATGCTCACCCATGTCGAGCTGCGTCAGGGCGAGGCGGACCGGGCCGCGGCCACGGCCGTGGAGATGGCGGAACGGGCCAGGGGCATGGAGTCGCAGCGGCTGCGCGACCGGCTGCGCGCGGTGCGCGAGGACCTGATCGCGAGCGGCTGCGCCGAGGCGGGGCGGGCCGCCGAACTGATCGACGGAGCGCTGCGCGTACCGCTGTGAGTACCGCCGCGCGTGCGGACTCGCGGGTCCGGTACGTTCCCCTCCGATGCCGATCCTGCTGCGATGTTGCCACCTACTAGTCGGAAGGTGGCAAAACTGTGCAATGGGCGAATCTGAACGAACAAACCGTGTATGAGAACCGCTGGTTCCGGGTCAACCTGGCCGATGTGGTCATCCCCGACGGCCGTCATCTCGACCACTACCTCATCCGGCTCCGCCCCGTCGCCGCGGCCACCGCCGTCAACGAGGCCAACGAGGTGCTGCTCCTCTGGCGCCACCGGTTCATCACCGACAGCTGGGGCTGGGAACTGGCCGCGGGTGTGGTCGAGGACGGCGAGGACATCGCGGTCGCCGCCGCCCGGGAGATGGAGGAGGAGACCGGCTGGCGCCCCGGCCCGTTGCGCCCGCTGCTGACCGTGGAGCCGTCGAACGGCCTCACCGACGCCCGGCACCACCTCTACTGGTCCGAGGAGGCCGACTGGACCGGTCATCCCAGCGACGACTTCGAGTCCTCGCGCCGGGAGTGGATACCGCTCAAGCTGGTGCCCGACCTGATCGCCCGCGGCGAGGTCCCGGCCGCAGGCATGGCGGCCGGGCTGATGATGCTCCATCACCTTCGGCTGGGATGAGGCGCCCTGAAACCACGGACGGGGCCGGTCGGGGGATCGCCCCGGCCGGCCCCGTGCGGGCACGAGAGAGGAATCAGGAGTACGGGTAGAAGCCCGAGCCCGTCTTGCGGCCGAGCCGGCCCGCGTCCACCATCCGCTGGAGCAGCGGGGGAGCGGCGTACAGGGGCTCCTTGAACTCCGCGTACATGGAGTCGGCGACAGAGGCCACCGTGTCGAGACCGATCAGGTCGGAGAGCTTGAGCGGTCCCATCGGATGGGCGCAGCCGAGCTCCATGCCGTTGTCGATGTCCTCACGGCTGGCGATCCCCGACTCGAACATCCGGATCGCGGACAGCAGATACGGAATCAGCAGTGCGTTGACGACGAAGCCGGAGCGGTCCTGGGCGCGGATCGGGTGCTTGCCGAGGACGTCCTGCACCAGGGCCTCGGCGCGCTTCACCGTCTCGTCGGACGTCGTCAGCGCGGGGATGAGTTCGACGAGCTTCTGCACCGGGGCCGGGTTGAAGAAGTGGATGCCGATGACCTGGTCCGGACGAGAGGTCGCCACGGCCAGCTTCACCAGCGGGATGGAGGAGGTGTTCGAGGCGAGGATCGCGTCCCGCCGGGTCACCACCTGGTCGAGCACCTGGAAGATCTCGGTCTTGACCTGCTCGTTCTCCACGACCGCCTCGATGACGAGATCGCGGTCGGCGAACTCTCCCAGGTCGGTGGTGAAGGTCAGCCGCGCCAGTGTCTCGTCGCGCTCCTCCGCAGTGATCTTGCCTCGTTCGGCGGCCTTCGAGAGGGAGTTGTGCAGCCGGGTGCGGCCGATCTCCAGCGCCTCGCCGGTGGTCTCGGCCACCATGACCTCAAGACCGCTGCGGGCGCACACCTCCGCGATGCCCGCGCCCATCTGGCCACAGCCCACCACTCCGACGCGTGCAATGTCGGCCATAGAGTCCGTCACCTCGTGCCTTTCGCTGTTCTGCGTGTCGCAGGTTCCCGTCTGATTCCGGTGCCCGCCCCGACCCCACGACGTTACTCCGCGGCCTACGGGTCATCGCGGGCCGGGGCGGGCATGCTCTGCGTTACGCCTGATTACAGGGGCGTCGGATGTTGACGACGAGGACAGAGAGACGGCAGGTGCATGGATATGCGGCAAATGGCCCGAAGAGGCTTTGTGACGGGTGCGGCCGGGGTGGTCGCGGGTGTGGTGAGCACGGTCGCCATGGCGGGTGCGGCCGCCGCGGCACCGTCCCGGCAGGGCGGTTCCGGGCGGACGGGCGCACCGCCGCGCAGGGGCGGTCACCACGTCGATCGGCGTGAGCTGCGCGGCATGTGGGTCGCCACCGTCGCCAACCTCGACTGGCCCTCGGAGCCCGGTCTGACGGCGGCCGCGCAACGGGCCGAGCTGATCGCCTATCTCGACGAGGCCGTCGACCGCCGGATGAACGCCGTGATCCTCCAGGTCCGGCCGACCGCCGACGCGCTGTGGCCCTCCCCCTACGAGCCGTGGGCCCAGTACCTCACCGGGGTGCAGGGCAAGGACCCCGGCTGGGATCCGCTGGGCACCGCCGTCCACGAGGCCCACCGCCGCGGCCTGGAACTGCACGCCTGGTTCAACCCGTACCGGGTCGCCAACCACACCGACCCGTCCCGGCTGGTCGCCTCGCACCCCGCCCGGCTGCACCCCGACTGGGTTCTGCCGTACGGCGGGAAGCTCTACTACAACCCCGGGATCCCCGAGGTCCGTCGCTTCGTCCAGGACGCGATGCTCGACGCGGTACGTCGGTACGACATCGACGCCGTGCACTGGGACGACTACTTCTACCCGTACCCGGTGGCCGGGCAGGTCTTCGACGACGACGCCACGTACGCGAAGTACGGCGCCGGCTTCCCGGACAAGGCCGCCTGGCGGCGCGACAACACCGACAAGCTGGTGCGCGAGACCGCCGAGCGGATCAAGAAGATCAAGAAGAACGTCCGGTTCGGGATCAGCCCGTTCGGGGTGTGGCGCAACGCCGCGACCGACCCGCTCGGCTCCGACACGAAGGCGGGGGTGCAGACCTACGACGATCTGCACGCCGACACCCGCGGCTGGATCAAGAAGGGCTGGATCGACTACATCTGTCCGCAGATCTACTGGAACATCGGCTTCGCGGCAGCCGACTACGCCAAGCTGCTGCCCTGGTGGAGCGAGGTCGTACGGGGCACGGGCGTCGATCTGTTCGTGGGCGAGGCCCTCTACAAGGCCGGTGACCCCGCACAGCCCGCCGCCTGGCAGGACCCGGCCGAACTCTCCCGCCATCTCGACCTGGCCGCCCACCACGACCAGGTGCGCGGTCATGTCTACTTCTCCGGCAAGGACGTGGTGACCGACCGGAACGGAGCCATGGCCCGGGTGGTCGCCGACCACTACCGCAGCAGGGTGCGTCCACCCCGCTGACAGAAGAAGCGGAGGGGACGCACCGGGTGCTGTGGGCGGGCCGCCGCGAAGCCGTCGGCCCGCTCAGGTCCCGGGGGCGAGGAGCAGCGCGTCCGCCGAAGGCCGCTACGTGGTCTCCGGCGCCTGCTTCCGGACGGCGGCGTGCTGCACGACGCTGTCGGGACCGGGTGAAATGAGGTGTTCGTGCCCGTCCTCGGAGCGGACGCGGTACGGGGGAGTGCCCCCGGCACCGAGCACTTCGACGATTTCTGCGACATGGTCGTGCTGCCCCACGGTCCTGCCGTGCGTCAGCAGCCGGTCGCCCGCGTGTGCCTCCATCGGGAGTGACCTCCTCACGGGTGGCGGTCCTTGTCGACAAGTCTATGACCGAACGGTGACTTCGCCCGGTGGAGGAGCGAGGTTCTCATCCGGCCGGGCGGGCGCGCCCCGCCCGCTGGGTGGCCGCGATGCAGACCAGCACCGCGACCGCCGCCACCGGAGCGGCGGCCGAGACCTTCTCGCCGAGCAGGAAGAACGACCACACCAGTGTCAGCAACGGCTGCGCGAGCTGGAGCTGGCTGGCCCGCGGCACCCCGATCTCCGCCATCCCGCGGTACCAGACGTACAGGCCGAGGAAGGTGGACCCTGCCGCCACCCAGGCCAGTCCGGCCACTCCGTGCACGGTCAGCCGCACCGGCTCCGACGGCAGTGCGACCGCCGCCCCCACGACGGCCAGGGGCAGGGAGAGAATCAGAGCCCAGCCGACCACCTGCCAGCCCGGCATGATCCCGGCCAGCCTGCCGCCCTCGGTGTACCCCGCCGCGCACACCAGCAGCGCACCGAACAGATACAGATCGCCGCCGGACAGCTCGCCGCCGCTCTGCTGCACGGTGAACGCGATCACCACACCGGCCCCGGCGAGCGCCGCGATCCAGAAGGCGCGGGACGGCCGCGCGCCGGTCCGCAGCGAGGAGAACACCGCGGTGGTCAGCGGGAGCAGCCCCACCACCACGGCCGCGTGGGAGGTCGTCGAGGTCTGCAGCGCCAGCGTGGTCAGCAGCGGGAAGCCCACCACCACACCCGCCGCGACCACGACGAGTCCGGACCGGTGCCGGCGGTCCGGCAGCGGTACCTGCCCCGCGAGCAGCGCACCGCCCGCGATCACGGCGGCGAGCAGGGTGCGCAGCGACACCAGCGACCAGGGGCCGAAACTCTCCAGGCCCCAGGCGGTGGACGGGAAGGTCAGCGAGAAGGCGACGACGCCGAGCCCGGCGAGAGCCACACCCCCACGGTTCGCCGTACCGGCCGTCATGGGGGTCGCCGATGAAGCAACCGCTATCGCACTCTTACGAGTAGCGCTATTCTTGACTCTCATGCAAGAGCGTAGCAGCGTCGCTGAACTCGTGGAATCTCTTCGTGGTGAGTTGAAGCGCTACTCACCTGGTGGAAAGCTGCCGTCCAGTCGTGCCCTGGTGGAGCGCTTCCGGGTCAGCCCCGTCACCGTCTCCCGGGCCGTCGCCCAGCTCGCCGCCGAGGGCCTCGTCGTCACCCGGCCCGGCTCCGGCGCCTTCCGGGCACGACCCCGTACCGATGCGCCTCCGCCGGGCGACACCTCCTGGCAGGAGGTCTCCCTCAGCGGCGACGGCGGTCCCGAAGCGGTGCCGCGCACCGTCGACGCCTCAGGCGTCCTGGTCACGCTCGCCGCGCCACCGCCCGGCGTCATCGAGCTCAACGGTGGCTACCTCCACTCCTCGCTCCAGCCGGAGCGCGCGCTCGCCGCCGCCCTCGCCAGGGCCGGTCGCCGTCCCGGCGCCTGGGACCGCCCTCCCACCGACGGCCTGATCGAACTACGGGCCTGGTTCGCCCGGGAGATCGGACCCGCCGTCACCGCCGCCGACGTACTGATCACCGCGGGCGGCCAGAGCGCCCTGGCCGTCGCCCTGCGCGCGCTCGCCCCGCCCGGCGCCCCGGTCCTGGTCGAGTCGCCCACCTACCCGGGCATGCTGGCCGCCGCCCGCGCCACCGGTCTGCGGCCCGTGCCGGTGCCCGTGGACGCCGACGGCGTACGGCCGGAGCTGCTCGCCGCCGCGTTCCGGGCCACCGGCGCCCGGGTCTTCGTCTGTCAGCCGCTCTTCCAGAACCCGACCGGCGCGGTCCTCGCCCCCGAACGGCGCGGCGAGGTCGTCCGGATCGCGCGTGCGGCGGGAGCCTTCGTCGTCGAGGACGACTTCGCCCGCCGCCTGGTCCACGACGACGCCGGCCCGCTGCCCACCCCCCTGGCCGCTGACGACCCCGACGGTGTGGTCGTCCATGTCTGCTCCCTCACCAAGGTCACCTCGCCCAGCCTGCGCGTGGGCGCGCTCGCCGCGCGCGGCCCGGTGCTGGGACGGCTGAGGGCCATCCAGATCGTCGACAGTTTCTTCGTCCCCCGGCCGCTCCAGGAGGCCGCGCTCGAACTGGTCGGTTCCCCGGCGTGGAGTCACCATCTGCGTGCCGTGTCGGCCGAGTTGAGGAACCGACGGACCGCCATGACCACAGCCCTGCGGCTGGAGCTCCCCGCACTCACGCTCCCCCTCGTCCCCACGGGCGGCGGCAGCCTGTGGCTGCGCCTGCCCGAGGCGGAAGCCGGCACGGACGAGTCCGCGGTGGTCTCTGCCGCGCTGCGCGCGGGCGTGGCCGTCGCACCCGGCCGCCCGTACTTCTGCGCCGAACCCCCGTCCCCGCACGTCCGGTTGAGCTATGCCGCGGTCGCCGGGGCGGCCGAGATCGCCGAGGGGGTGCACCGTCTGCGCACCGCCTGCGCCGAGGTTCTGACCGGCTTCGGCGCGTGAACCCCGGCCTGACGCGACGCCATGCCCCCACGGGCACCGCCGAGGGTGCCCACGGCGTTCACTGGAGGGGCGGCTTCAAGCCACGGAGGAACCCGAACCGGTGGGCGCGCTTCAGGTTCGGCCGAGCCTGAAGCGCTTGCGAAGGGGCCCTTGACCCGCGTGGCGTTCGGCTCCACGATCGCCGCCATGAATGTTCGAGTCTCGCTCGTCGCTGCGGCGCGCAGCTCCGCCCTGCTCGCCGAGCGCTTCGACGACGACCGGCCGCTCGACCACGCCGGCTGGCACGAGGTGCAGCTCGTCGCGCACACCCTCGTGCCCCTGGGCGCCGCCGAACTGCGCTACTGCTCACCGACCCCGCGCAGCCGCGCCACCGGCGAGGCCCTCGGCTACGCGCCACTCGTCCAGCCCGCTCTGCGCGACTGCGACATGGGCCGCTGGCGCGGCTGCACCCTCGCCGAGGTCGCGGCCTGCGAACCCGCTGCCGTCGACGCCTGGCTCGCCGACCCCCGCTCCGCCCCGCACGGCGGGGAACCGCTGCTCGCCTTCATCTCGCGGATAGGGGGCTGGTTGGACACCCGCCCGGCGTGCGACGGGGCCATCGTCGCCGTCGCCGAACCGGCGGTCGTCCGAGCGGCTCTCGTCTACGCGCTCAAGGCCCCGCCCTCGACGTACTGGAACGTCGATGTCCGACCGCTGTCCGCCGTCACGCTCACCGGTATGCCGGGCCGCTGGAGCCTCAGGCTCGAAGCGGGAGCCCGCTGACCGCCCCGCCCGCGCGAGCCCGGTGCCCGAGGCGGGAGTCGCCGACGACCCCGGTTCCGTGCGTGCACGGAGCCTTCCCGCCGGTCCGATCGGTCGGTACGCCGCGTATCCGTCGAGTCCGCCGGGATGCCCGGGGCGAGGAGGCCACGGTGCCGGATGATCCACGGCCACTGCGACGACCGGTTCTCCGCGGTTCGCGGCGCGTTCGAAGCGAATTTCCGGGAGCGGGAGGAACCGGTCGCGGCCGTGGCCGTACCGGGACGCAGAGCCCGTGGCCGATCTTCGGGGCGGCTGGGCCGACGGTGCGCGCACCCGCTCCCGGGAGCGGGAGACCCTGGTCAACGCCTGGTCCACCATCAACGGGCCGACCGCCCCGTGTGCCCGCGTCCCCGTCGACCGAGCCTGCTCGATCTTGATGCCCCGGTCGCCACGTACTGGCCGGAATTCGCCGCGGCGGACGAGGAGGCGGCCCTCGTGCACGCGGTCCGGCTGTCACGCCCTCGCGTACGCCGCGACCGCCGACAGCCCGCGGGGGCGGGTGGCGGAGATCCCCACGGCCCGATGGCCACGGCACCGCCCGTGCCGCGCTGTACGGGATCCACGCCGGGCGGGGGAGGCCGGGTGACCGGCGGATCCTCTCCGAGGAGGTCGTCGAGCGCCCCCGGCCGACGGGGTCGACCGGGGGCGACGGATGTCCGGCGGCCGGCCCAGGGGCGACGGTGCCGGGGCCCTGCCCCGTTGTGCGCGTCCCAGGCGGTCCGGTGCCGGTCAGGCCTCCTTGTCCGAGGCGCCGGCGACGAGTGTGACGGCCTCGGCGATGCCCGTTTCGGCGGTCGCCTTGTCGAGGCCGAGACCCGTCAGCACGCCCGCGCCGTCCTCCTGCTCCAACAGGGCCAGGAGGATGTGCTCGGTGCCGACGTAGTTGTGGCCCATCCGCAGGGCCTCCCGGAACGTCAGTTCCAGCGCCTTACGGGCCCCGGCGTCGTAGGGGATGATCTCCGGCACCGCTTCGGCCGCGGACGGCAGCGCCTGAGCCGCGGCCCGGCGGACGTTCTCCAGCGTGACGCCCTGGGCCCTGATGAACGCGGGGCCGAGTGCCTCGGGCTCGCTGAGCAGGCCCAGCACGAGGTGCTCGGTGCGTACCTCGTCGTTGCCCGCCGCGCGGGCCTCGTTCTGCGCCGCCATCACGACGTTCCTGGCCCGCTCGGTGAAGCGGCTGAACCCCTGGCTGGGGTCGAGGTCCGACGGCTCGCCCGGGTCCTTGGCGACGAACCGCTTCTGGGCCGCCTGCCTGGTCACCCCCATGCTCTTCCCGATGTCCGTCCAGGAAGCGCCGGAGCGCCGGGCCTGGTCCACGAAGTGCCCGATCAGGTGGTCGGCGACATCACCGAGGTGGTCCGCGGCGATGACCGCGTCGGAGAGCTGGTCGAGGGCGTCGGTGTGGACCTTCTTGATGGCCTCGATCAGCTCGTCGAGGCGCACGGGATTGGTCATGCGTACGGGATTCACCATGTGTCAACCATAGGTTGACACATGTCCACTGTCAACTGATGGTTGACAGTGGGAGCGGCATGCGGCGGCAGGGTTCACAGCAGTGCCGTACAGAAGACGCATCCCTCCTGATGGTCCGGCGCGCACAGGACGCGGTGCCGCACGCACGAGGCCATGGCGGCCTCTTCCGGGCCGGGGAACGAGGAACGGTCGCTCCGCCGCTCGACGTCGGGCGGATCGAACGTCTCGACCATGTCCCGGTACTGCCGCAGGCAGTCCTCGGCGAACGGCGGCTCGTAGTCCAGCTCGTCCCACCGGTGCCTGCGCAGCGCGAGATCGAGCACCCGCAGGACGAAGTCCTTCGCCGCGGCCCGCTCGTGCGGCGAGCGTCCCCAGTCGACGTCCTCCAGATCGAACCCGACGGTCCCACGCCCCATGATGTTCTGGTCCTGCCAGGTCAGCAGCGTGGCGAAGCGGTGGTCCCAGGAGCTCTCGGCAAGATCGGACACGGCCAGCACGAGCACATCGACGAACACGTCCGTGCCCCCGTTGGACATGGACAGACTGCGGCCCCCGCCATGAAACACGTTCCCCATCCCGACACCGTATCGAGCGAAGGTGCGCGGCGCGGGCGCCTTTTCGCCTGCCGGGTACGACGGAGCGCGCCGCCCGACGGGGTCCGTCGGGCGGCGCGCTCGTGTCAGTGATCCCGCGTACGGGTCAGAGGGTGCCGCTGTCGGCGATGGTGATCTTCGCCGAGGGCCGGCCGCTCTGCGAGCCGAGGGCCTCGATCCTGGTGACCAGGTCCATGCTCTCCTGGTTGTCGACCTCGCCGAACACCACGTGCTTGCCGTCCAGCCACGACGTCACGATGGTCGTGATGAAGAACTGGGAGCCGTTGGAGTCGGGGCCGCTGTTGGCCATGGACAGCAGGCCCGGCTTGGTGTGCGCGAGCTTGAAGTTCTCGTCCGGGAACTTCGCCCCGTAGATGCTCTGGCCGCCGGTGCCGTCGCCCCGGGTGAAGTCGCCGCCCTGCAGCATGAAGGCGGGGATGATGCGGTGGAAGGACGACCCCTTGTAGCCGAAGCCCTTCTCGCCGGTCGCCAGCGCGCGGAAGTTCTCCGCGGTCTTGGGAACGACGTCGTCGAACAGCTTGAACGTGATCCGCCCGGCGGGCTCGTCATTGATGGTGATATCGAAGTAAACCTTGCTCGTCATGCAACCATCCTGACATCGACGCGCTCGGAGTCGACGGGCGGGCACGGTATCGGCGCGGTGACCCGGCCGATGCGGAGGTGACCGATACCCCTTTGGGCCAGTGCGCCCAGCGCCCCCGACCTCGTCGCCGAGGCTGCCCGGACCCCGGGCGTCGGCGAGGCCGCCGCCGCCCTGTACCTCCAGCCGCACCCATCCGAACGTCGTCGCGACGTTCCCGCCGCTCACCGCCGGCACGGGCGATGGCCGGCATCCGTTCGCGTGGGGGCCGATGCTCCAGGCCGTGGCGGTGCTCCGGCCCCGCGGCGGACGGAAAACACGTTGGCCGGCCGCCGCCGGGCTGCGACGATGCCCGTGTTTCCCCAGCGGAGGACATTTGTTCGTTTTCGTGTGCGCGGGGTGCGGCGCCAGGCTGACCACCCCGCTGTCCCAGGTCGCCCTGCCGGCCCACGCCCATCAGAAGTACGGGAACGGGCTTCAGCTCCCGGTGCTCATGGAGTCCGGCACGTTCGCCGTGGAACCGGAGCCCTGGGGGCCGCCGTGGCGGACCTGGGAGGCGATCGATCCGGACGAGGTGGCGGCCCGCGGCATTCACGCGCCCGTCCACGCCCTGTCCGACGGCGCACCCGGCGCGATCGTCATCGCGCCCGGAGATGCCCGCGGCACTCTGCTGATCCCGGAGAAGGGTGGCGGCTACTGCTGCGGCCTCGATGGAGCGAACGGCCCCAACATGGCCTGCGAGGCGTGCGGCCTGCCCGTGGCGAGCAGGATCGACGACTGCTCGCTCTGGCAGGCCGTGTGGCTCGCCCCGGGCGCCGTGCACCGCCACCCTGTCGACACCGACACCGACACCCCACCGCTCTCCTGGGCGGAGCTGACGGCGGAAGGGAAGGGCACGCCCCCGTTCGAGCCGATCGCCGCGTGGGGATCGCGGCCGGGGCTGCACCACTGGTGGTCATGGAGCCCGAAGTGGGAGGCAGCGGCCGGCCGGGCGCTCGCCCATCTGTTGGCGGCCTCGGAGGGCCGGCCGGTGACCGTCCCGGACGGTCTGATCGAGGAAGTGTTCCAACGTGCCCTCGACGCCCTGCTGCCCGCGGGTCCGCCCCCGCGACGCGCTGTTCTGGCCGGACCGGGACGGCCCGCCCCCGACACGGAGGCCGACATCCTCCTCGTGCCGGCCCATCCGCAGACGGGGAGGCCTGGACCCCGGCCGGCCCGGCCGCCTCGGCGTACCCGGTGCCGCTGCCGTTCGGGGTGTGGCTGTGGCTGGCCTTCCCCGAGCCGTACCTGCCCGTTCCCGCGTCGGGCGGCATGCCCGACGGCGTCCTTCGCGACGACCCGCCCGCACCGCGCCCCCACCACGCGTTCCGGGTCGACCCGGAAGTGTTCCGGCACACCCTGGTCCGGCTGCCGGCCGTACGCAGCCCGTGGCTGCGCGAGATCCTCGGGAACCTCACGCAGCACATGCGCGCACGCCTCTTCTGGGCGGTTGCCGGAAGGCGCCCGCGCGCTGCTGAAGACGTTCGACAGCTGGGACGAGAGCCTGCGGGTCTTTGCATAAAAGTTCGGTGATGCGTATAGTCATGCCATCGACGAGGAGGATTTCGATGGTGGTACGTGCAGCGGTGGCAGGGGCGAGCGGATACGCCGGTGGGGAGCTGCTCCGTCTCCTGCTGGTCCACCCCGAGGTCGAGATCGGGGCCCTCACCGCCAACTCCAACGCGGGACAGAAGCTCGGTGCGCTGCAGCCGCACCTGCGGCCGCTCGCCGGCCGGGTGCTTCAGCCGACCACGCCCGAGGTCCTCGCCGGGCACGACGTCGTCTTCCTCGCCCTTCCGCACGGGCAGTCCGCCGCCGTCGCCGAGCAGCTCGGCGACCAGGTGCTCGTCGTCGACATGGGGGCCGACTTCCGGCTCAAGGACGCCGCGGACTGGGAGAAGTTCTACGGTTCGCCGCACGCCGGGACCTGGCCCTACGGCCTGCCCGAGCTGCCGGGCGGGCGCGCGGCGCTGGCCGGGTCCAGGCGCATCGCGGTGCCCGGCTGCTATCCGACCGCCGTCTCGCTCGCGCTCTTCCCGGCCTACGCGGCCCAGCTGGCCGAGCCCGAGGCCGTGATCGTCGCCGCTTCGGGCACCTCGGGCGCGGGCAAGGCGGCCAAGCCGCATCTGCTCGGTTCCGAGGTGATGGGCAACATGACCCCGTACGGCGTGGGCGGCGCCCACCGGCACACCCCCGAGATGATCCAGAACCTCAGCGCCGCCGCCGGTGAACCGGTCACGGTCTCCTTCACTCCGACCCTGGCACCGATGCCCCGCGGCATCCTCGCCACGTGCAGCGCCAAGGCGAAGCCGGGCGTGAGCGCCGGGTCCGTCCGTGACGCGTACGAGAAGGCGTTCGCCGACGAGCCGTTCGTCGACCTGCTCCCGGAGGGGCAGTGGCCCGCCACCGCCGCCGTCGTCGGTTCCAACGCCGTGCAGATCCAGGTCGCGTACGACGAGGCGGCGGCCCGGATCGTCGTCGTCAGCGCCATCGACAACCTCGCCAAGGGCACCGCCGGCGGCGCCCTGCAGAGCATGAACATCGCCCTCGGACTTCCCGAGGACACAGGTCTTTCCACGATCGGAGTCGCACCGTGAGTGTCACGGCAGCACAGGGGTTCTCGGCGGCGGGCATCGCCGCGGGAATCAAGGAGAGCGGTAACCCGGACCTCGCCCTCGTGGTCAACAACGGTCCGCGTCGCGCGGCTGCGGGCGTCTTCACCTCCAACCGCGTCAAGGCCGCCCCCGTCCTCTGGTCGGAGCAGGTCCTCAAGGGCGGCGAGGTCAGTGCCGTCGTCCTCAACTCCGGCGGCGCCAACGCCTGTACGGGCCCCCAGGGCTTCCAGGACACCCACGCCACCGCCGAGAAGGCCGCCGAGGTCCTCACCGGTCACAGCGCGGGCGGGATCGCGGTCGCCTCGACCGGGCTGATCGGAACCCTGCTTCCGATGGACAAGCTGCTGCCCGGCATCGAGACCGCCGCCGCCGCGCTGAGCGAGTACGGCGGCGAGAAGGCCGCCATCGCGATCAAGACCACCGACACCGTCCACAAGACCGCCGTCGCGGGCGGCGAGGGCTGGACCGTCGGCGGTATGGCCAAGGGCGCGGGCATGCTCGCCCCGGGCCTCGCCACCATGCTCGTCGTCCTCACCACCGACGCCGACGTGGACGCCCCGGCGCTGGATGCCGCGCTGCGCGCCGCCACCCGCACCACCTTCGACCGGGTCGACTCCGACGGCTGCATGTCGACCAACGACACCGTGCTGCTGCTGGCCTCCGGAGCGAGCGGGATCACCCCGGAGCAGGACGCGTTCGCCGAGGCCGTACGGACCGTCTGCGCCGACCTCGCACGTCAGCTCATCGGTGACGCCGAGGGCGCCTCCAAGGACATCCGGATCGAGGTGATCAACGCCGCCACCGAGGACGACGCCGTCGAGGTGGGCCGCTCCATCGCCCGTAACAACCTGCTCAAGTGCGCCATCCACGGCGAGGACCCCAACTGGGGCCGGGTCCTGTCCGCGATCGGTACGACGAAGGCCGCCTTCGAACCGGACCAGCTGAACGTCGCCATCAACGGCGTGTGGGTCTGCAAGAACGGCGGCGTCGGCGAGGACCGCGACCTGGTCGACATGCGCTACCGGGAAGTGAAGATCACCGCCGACCTCGCCGCGGGCGCCGAGTCGGCCGTCATCTGGGCCAACGACCTCACCGCGGACTACGTCCACGAGAACAGCGCGTACAGCTCATGACCGCGGCGCGGAAGCACACCGCACTCCCGAAGGCGCAGATCCTCATCGAGGCGCTGCCCTGGCTGACCCGGCACAACGGCAAGACCGTGGTCATCAAGTTCGGCGGCAACGCCATGATCGACGAGGAGCTGAAGGCAGCCTTCGCCCAGGACGTCGTCTTCCTGCGACAGGCCGGACTCAAGCCGGTCGTCGTGCACGGCGGCGGCCCGCAGATCAGTGCCCAGCTCGACAAGCAGGGCCTGGTCAGCGAGTTCAAGGCCGGTCTGCGCGTCACCACGCCCGAGGCGATGGACGTCGTACGGATGGTGCTGGCCGGACAGGTCCAGCGCGAGCTCGTCGGCCTGCTCAACCAGCACGGCCCGCTCGCCGTCGGCCTGACCGGCGAGGACGCCCACACGATCACCGCCACCCGGCACCGGCCGACCATCGACGGCGAGCCCGTGGACATCGGCCGGGTGGGCGAGATCACCGCCATCGACACCGGAGCCATCCAGGCACTGCTGGACGACGGCCGGATCCCGGTCGTCTCCTCCATCGCACGCTCCGCCGACGACAACCACGTCTACAACGTCAACGCCGACACCGCGGCCGCGGCGCTCGCCGCCGCGCTCGGTGCCGAGACGCTGATGGTCCTCACCGACGTGGAGGGTCTCTACGAGGACTGGCCCAACAGCGACGACGTGATCAGCCGCCTCACCGCCGACGAGCTGGAGAAGCTCCTTCCGGAGCTGTCCAGCGGCATGGTGCCGAAGATGCAGGGCTGCCTGCACGCCGTGCGCAACGGCGTGGAGACCGCGCGGGTCATCGACGGCCGGGTCCAGCACTCGATCCTGCTGGAGATCTTCACCGACGAAGGAATCGGCACGATGGTCGTGCCCGACGCACAGGGGGAGTCATGAGCAACCAGGAGCTCTCGCAGCGCTGGAGCCACGCGCTGATGGACAACTACGGCACCCCTCAGCTGTCCCTCGTCCGCGGCGAGGGGGCCCATGTGTGGGACGCCGACGGCACCGAGTACCTCGACTTCGTCGGCGGTATCGCGGTGAACGCGCTGGGCCATGCCCACCCCGCCGTCGTCGAGGCCGTCTCCACCCAGATCGCCTCCCTCGGCCACGTCTCCAACCTCTACATCGCGCCGCCGCCCGTCGCCCTCGCCGAACGGCTGCTCCAGCTGTTCGGCCGCGAGGGCCGGGTCTTCTTCGCCAACTCGGGCGCCGAGGCCAACGAGGCCGCCTTCAAGATCGGCCGGCTGACCGGACGGACGCACATGGTCGCCACCGACGGCGGCTTCCACGGCCGGACCATGGGCGCGCTCGCCCTGACCGGCCAGCCCAAGAAGCGCGAGCCGTTCCTTCCGCTGCCCGGCGACGTCACGCATGTCCCGTACGGCGACGCGGAAGCGCTGCGGGCGGCCGTGACCACCGACACCGCGCTGGTGATCATCGAGCCCATCCAGGGTGAGAACGGCGTGGTCGTGCCACCCGCGGGGTACCTGGAGGCCGCCCGGGAGATCACCCGGGCCACCGGCGCCCTGCTCGTCCTCGACGAGGTGCAGACCGGCATCGGCCGCTGCGGCCACTGGTTCGAGCACCAGGCCCACCAGGGCGTGCAGCCCGACATCGTCACCCTCGCCAAGGGGCTCGGCGGCGGGCTGCCGCTCGGCGCGACCGTCGCGTTCGGCTTGGCGGCCGAGCTGCTGAAGCCGGGCCAGCACGGCACGACGTTCGGCGGCAACCCGATCGCCTGCGCCGCCGGACTCGCCGTCCTGGACACCCTGGCGGCCGATGGCGCCCTGGACCGGGTGAAGCGGCTCGGTGAGAAGATCCGGGACGGAGTGGAGGGTCTGGGGCACCCTCTGGTCTCCCACGTCAGAGGCTCCGGGCTGCTGCTGGGTATCGTGCTCACCGAGCCCCTCGCGCCTCAGGTGCAACAGGCGGCTCAGGGAGCCGGAATCCTGGTGAACACGCCCGCCCCCGATGTCCTGCGGCTCATGCCGCCGCTGATCATCGGTGACACCGAGGCGGACGCGTTCCTCCAGGCACTGCCCGGCGCCCTCGACGCGGCAAAAGGGGACGGACGATCCGGAGAATGAGGCGACGACGATGACCGAGGCGCAGGAATCCGAGCACGGCGGGCCGTCCGTGCCGCAGACCCGCACCGCACGCCACCGCCGGATCGTGGACATCCTGAACCGGCAGCCGGTGCGCTCGCAGAGCCAGCTGGCCAAGCTCCTGGCCGACGACGGGCTGAGCGTCACACAGGCGACGCTCTCCCGCGACCTGGACGAGCTGGGCGCGGTGAAGATCCGCAACACCGGCGGCGAGCTGATCTACGCGGTGCCGAGCGAGGGCGGTTTCCGTACCCCGCAGGCACCGCTGGGCGGATCCGCGAAGGAGGAGCGCATGCGGCGCCTCTCCGCCGAACTGCTCATCTCGGCGGAGGCCTCGGCCAACCTCGTGGTGCTGCGTACGCCTCCGGGCGCGGCCCAGTTCCTCGCCTCGGCCATCGACCAGGCCGAACTGCACGACATCCTCGGCACCATCGCGGGCGACGACACACTGATGCTGATCAGCCGTGACCCGGCGGGCGGACAGGCGCTCGCCGACCATCTGCTGCGACTGGCCCAGAACGAGCGCTGAGCCGGCCGGGCTGCTCGGCGCCGTCAGTAGCGGGTGATCGCGGTCGGGCCCGACCGGGTCCCGATCGCGATGTGCGGACGGCGGGCCGGGTCCACCCAGTCGAGGATCCGGTCCATCGCGGCCGCCGGTACGGAGACGCAACCGGAGGTCGCACCACGCCCGTTGACGTGGAGGAAGATCCCGGCGCCGCGCCCGCGCACCGGGCGTTCATAGTTGAAGCCGATGACGAGCGCGCGGGCGTACTGCGTCGGATGGGCGATCAGATGCTCCGCCTCGGCCGCCCGGCAATCGGCGGGACGCGGCTCCACCCAGCGGTTGTAGGACCGTGCCGCGTTGTCCTCGCACCACCAGGACCGGTTGTTGACCCGGCGGTACGGATGGACGGTGCCGGGCGGTGCGGCCTCGACCCCGAAGGCGTACGGCAGGTCGTACAGGCCGGTGGGCGTGGTGTCGGTGCCCTGCTTGCGCGATGCCCCCTCGGCGAGGCCCTTCGCGCCGAACCGAGCCGGTGCCGACCCGCCCTTGACCCAGGTTTCCCGGCGCAGATTCCACCAGGTGACGGTGCCCGTGGTGGAGCCCGCGGCCGCGGCCTGTGCCGTGATCAGCTGGGTGCCGCCGCCGGTGTCGGCGAGCCGTGACGGAAGTGTCGGCGCCGGGGCGGGCCGGGCCGCGACCGGGCCCGCGAGCGCGAGAAGCACCGAACCCGCCACCAGGAGTCTGCGCATGCACCGGACGCTAGACCGTCCGGCGGGACGTCACCCCCGGAGCTGCGCCGTACGGCTCAATCCCCTGTCCCGCGCGGCATGCCCGGCAGCGGGAGCGGCAGACCGGGCAGCCCGTCGATACTCGTCGCGACGTGCTCCTTCTTCTCGAAGTAGGCACTGAGCGACGCGTCGTCCTCGCGGGCGAAGCGATGGGCGTGCAGTGGCCGGTCCTCGTCGTAGGACATGAAGGGCACGGCGAATCCGCAGGTGTCCCGGATCAGCTCGGCCCGGACCACGATGACGGCGCGCAGTCCGTGCGGGCCGGGGTCCACCCCGGGGAAGTGGGTGAGCAGCGGGCCGAAGCGGGGATCGTCACGGAAGACGGGCTCGCCGCGGCCGTGCACCCGCACGATGTTGGGCGGCCCCTGGAAGGCGCACCACATCAGCGTGATGCGGCCGTTCTCGCGGAGGTGGGCGACGGTCTCGGCATTGCTGCCCGCGAAGTCCAGATAGGCCACGGTCAGCTCGTCGATCACGGCGAAGGAGCCGCTGACTCCCTTGGGGGAGAGGTTGACCGTGCCCTCTCCGTCCAGGGGTGCGGTCGCCGTGAAGAAGATGTGCTGTTCTTCGATGAAGGTCCTGATCCGCCCGTCGATACGCTCGTACGTCTTTCCCATGGCGGTCATTATCGCCGCCAACTCCGTTGGCCACCGGTCCGTTTCGGCTGATGGAACGCCGACGGGGGCTTGTCGCCCGCGGCGGCCGCCGAGAAGCCGCGCGTACCGCTCGCGGCGCCCCCACCGCTTCGGCCGGTGCGCGCCGGGAGCTGACCACCCACGCTTTGACAAAACATACGGAGCACTGCATAGTTATGCTCATAAGCGATTGCAGCGTGAGGAGGAACCCGTGACTGAGCGTGTCGTGCTCGCCTACTCGGGCGGCTTGGACACCTCCGTCGCCATCGGCCGGATCGCCGAGGAGACGGGGGCCGAAGTCATCGCCGTCGCCGTGGACGTCGGCCAGGGCGGCGAGGACCTGGAAGTCATCCGCGAGCGCGCGCTCGCCTGCGGTGCCGTCGAGGCCGAGGTCGCGGACGCCAAGGACGAGTTCGCCGAGGACCACTGCCTCCCCGCGATCAAGGCCAATGCCCTCTACATGGACCGCTACCCGCTGGTCTCCGCCCTCTCCCGGCCGGCCATCGTCAAGCACCTCGTCGCCGCCGCCGGCAAGCACCACGCCGGCATCGTCGCCCACGGCTGCACCGGCAAGGGCAACGACCAGGTCCGCTTCGAGGCCGGCATCTCCGCGCTCGGCCCCGGCCTGAAGTGCATCGCCCCCGTCCGCGACTACGCGATGACCCGGGACAAGGCGATCGCCTTCTGCGAGGAGAAGAACCTCCCGATCGCGACCACCAAGAAGTCCCCGTACTCCATCGACCAGAACGTCTTCGGGCGCGCCGTCGAGACGGGCTTCCTGGAGGACATCTGGAACGCGCCGATCGAGGACATCTACGAGTACACCGAGAACCCCGCCACCCCGCGCGAGGCCGACGAGGTCGTCATCTCCTTCAAGGAGGGCGTGCCCGTGGCCCTCGACGGCGAGCCCGTCACCGTCCTCCAGGCGATCCAGCAGCTCAATCGGCGGGCCGGCGCCCAGGGCATCGGCCGGATCGACATGGTCGAGGACCGGCTCGTCGGCATCAAGTCACGCGAGGTGTACGAGGCCCCGGGCGCGATCGCGCTGATCACCGCCCACCAGGAGCTGGAGAACGTCACCGTCGAGCGCGAGCTGGCCCGCTACAAGCGGCAGGTCGAGCAGCGCTGGGGCGAGCTGGTCTACGACGGCCTGTGGTTCTCGCCGCTCAAGCGTGCCCTGGACGGTTTCATCGACGAGGCCGATCAGCACGTCACCGGTGACATCCGCATGACCCTGCACGCGGGCCGCGCCGTCGTGACCGGCCGGAGGTCCGAGCAGTCGCTCTACGACTTCGACCTCGCCACCTACGACTCGGGCGACACGTTCGACCAGTCCAAGGCGCAGGGCTTCATCGAGATTTTCGGCCTCTCGTCGAGGATCGCCGCGAAGCGTGACCTGTCCTGACCCCCATCCGTTACGTCACCGCCTCTCCGGCCCTCCGGGCGGGGAGGCGGTCGCACATCCACCCCCATGTTCTTCCGAGGAGCACGCAGTGAGCAACGGCAACGGCAACAGCGACGTACGCCTCTGGGGCGCCCGCTTCGCCGACGGTCCGGCCGAGGCGCTGGCCAGGCTTTCCGCCTCCGTCCACTTCGACTGGCGGCTCGCGCCGTACGACATCGCCGGCTCCCGCGCCCACGCGCGCGTTCTGCACAAGGCGGGCCTGCTCACCGAGGACGAGCTGAATCGGATGACCGCCGGTCTCGACCAGCTCGAAGCCGATGTCGCCGACGGCTCGTTCACCGGCACCGTCGCCGACGAGGACGTGCACACCGCGCTGGAGCGCGGCCTGCTGGAGCGTCTCGGTCCGGACCTCGGCGGCAAGCTGCGGGCCGGCCGGTCCCGCAACGACCAGATCGCCACCCTCTTCCGGATGTACCTGCGCGACCACGCCCGCGTCATCGGCGGCCTGATCGCCGAGCTCCAGGGCGCCCTGGTCGGTCTCGCCGAGACGCATCCGGACGTCGCGATGCCCGGCCGTACACATCTGCAGCACGCCCAGCCGGTGCTCTTCGCCCACCACGTCCTGGCCCATGCACAGTCCCTCTCCCGCGACGCCGAGCGGCTGCGCCAGTGGGACGAGCGGACCGCCGTCTCCCCGTACGGCTCCGGTGCGCTGGCCGGATCGTCCCTCGGGCTGGACCCGCAGGCGGTCGCTGCCGATCTCGGCTTCGAGCGCGGCTCCGTCGGCAACTCGATCGACGGCACCGCCTCCCGTGACTTCGTCGCCGAGTTCGCCTTCATCACCGCGATGATCGGGGTGAACCTCTCCCGGATCGCGGAGGAGGTCATCATCTGGAACACGAAGGAGTTCTCCTTCGTCACCCTGCACGACGCCTTCTCGACCGGTTCGTCGATCATGCCGCAGAAGAAGAACCCGGACATCGCCGAACTGGCCCGCGGCAAGTCCGGCCGGCTGATCGGCAACCTGACAGGCCTGATGGCCACGCTCAAGGCCCTCCCGCTCGCGTACAACCGCGACCTCCAGGAGGACAAGGAGCCGGTCTTCGACTCCTGCGACCAGCTCGAAGTCCTGCTGCCCGCCTTCACCGGAATGATGGCCACGCTCACCGTCAACCGTGAGCGCATGGAGGAGCTGGCCCCGGCCGGCTTCTCGCTCGCCACCGACATCGCCGAGTGGCTGGTCAAGCAGGGCGTCCCGTTCCGTGTCGCGCACGAGGTCGCGGGCGCGTGCGTCAAGGAGTGCGAGCAGCAGGGCATCGAGCTCGACGAGCTGACCGACGAGCAGTTCGCGAAGATCTCCGAGCACCTCACCCCCGAGGTCCGCTCCGTACTCAATGTGGCCGGTGCGCTCGCGTCCCGCAGCGGCCGCGGCGGGACGGCCCCGTCGGCCGTCGCCGTCCAGCTCGCCGAGGTGAAGGCCGACCTCGCGGTCCAGCAGGCGTGGGCGACCGCGAAGAACTGACGGCGGCGAGGCCGGGATCCGGGCGGGGAGCGGCGGTACGCTCCCCGCCTTCCGGTTTCCCCGAGCCGGGTTACGTTGGCGGGGCAGCGCACCCGACCCCACGAGGAGCCCACGATGTCTTTCGCCCTTCCCCGAGCTCTCGGCTTCGCTCGACCAGGGGAGACCCCATCGGCCACAGCGAAGACTCCGGCCGCCCGCATCGGGCTCGGCCTGGCGGCGGTCGGCAGGCCCGGCTACATCAACCTCCACCGTGACCGCGATCTGCCCGCGGACCGCAGTGTCGAAGCGCTGCGCGAGCGCACCCACGAGCTGTTGGACGCCGCCTACGCGCAGGGTGTCCGCTACTTCGACGCGGCCCGTTCCTACGGCCGTTCGGAGGAGTTCCTGGCCGACTGGCTGACGGCGCGTCCGGAGGTGGACGACGTCGTCATCGGCAGCAAGTGGGGCTACACCTACACCGCCGGCTGGAGCGTCGAGGCCGAGGCGCACGAGGTCAAGGACCACGGCCTCGCCACGTTTCTGCGTCAGCGCGACGAGACCGACGCGCTGCTCGGCGACCGCCTCGACCTCTATCAGATCCACTCGGTCACCACCGACAGCCCGGCCCTCACCGACAAGGAACTGCACGCGCGGCTCGCCGGACTCGCCGCGGAGGGGGTCAGCGTGGGCCTGTCCACCAGCGGGCCCGCCCAGGCCGACACCATCCGGGCCGCCCTCGCCGTCACGGTCGACGGGGAGCCGCTCTTCCGTACGGTGCAGGCCACCTACAACGCCCTGGAGACCTCGGCCGGCACCGCGCTCGCCGAGGCCCATGACGCCGGGCTCACCGTGATCGTGAAGGAAGCCATGGCCAACGGCCGGCTCGCCGGAACGGACGCCCCGGCCGTGATCCGGGAGACCGCCGCCGAGGCCGGCGTCGGCAGCGATGCGGTCGCGCTGGCCTTCGTACTGCGCCGGCCGTGGGCCGGTGTGGTGCTCTCCGGCGCGGCGACCGTCGAGCAGCTCGCAGGCAACCTGCAGGCGCCCGGCGTCGACCTCGACGAGGAGCAGTGCGGCCGGCTCGACGCGCTGGTGGAGGAGCCGGAGGCGTACTGGCGGCACCGCGCCGCGATGCCCTGGAGCTGAGCGGGCCCGCCGGGATCCGCGGCCGGTGCGCCGCGCCGACGGCGGCGAGAGGCGCGGAACCCCTGTCACATCGATGCGGTCCCGTTCGTCATCGCAGGGACGGCACACTACGGAGGAATGTGACTGTGGACGGACACGAGATCCTGGCCCGACGCTTCGAGGAGAACCGGACGAAGCTGAACGCGGTGGCCTACCGGATGCTCGGCTCGACGAGCGAGGCGGAGGACGCCGTCCAGGAGGCCTGGCTCCGGCTCAGCCGTTCCGACGACCGGGCGATCGAGAACCTGGGCGGCTGGCTGACGACGGTCGTCGGGCGGGTGTGTCTGGACATGCTCCGCTCGCGCCGCTCCCGGCGTGAGGAGCCCCTCGACACGGGGATGCCCGAGACCCACGTCCCGGATCCGGCCCTCGGCGCCGGGCCGGAGGCCGACCCCGAGCAGCAGGCACTGATGGCCGATTCGGTCGGTCTCGCGCTGCTGGTGGTGCTCGAAACACTGGACCCCGCCGAGCGGCTCGCCTTCGTCCTGCACGACATGTTCGCCGTGCCCTTCGACGAGATCGCCCGCATCGTGGACCGCACCCCGGCCGCGGCGCGGCAGCTCGCCAGCCGGGCCCGCCGCAGGGTGCAGGGAGCGGACCCGGATGCGGATCCCGATCTCGCCCGCAAGCGCGAGGTCGTCGACGCCTTCCTGGCCGCCGCCCGCGGCGGCGACTTCGAGGCCCTCGTCGCCGTCCTCGACCCGGACGTGGTGCTGCGTTCCGACATCGGCGCCGGTGGCGTCGGTGCGCCGGCCCTGGTACGGGGCGCCGAGGCGGTGGCCCGTCAGGCGATCATGTTCGCGCCGTTCGCCCGGTCGTCGCAGTCGGCCCTGGTGGACGGAGCACCGGCCGTCATCTCGACGCGGGAGGACCGGCGGTTCTCGGTCATGGTCTTCACGATCGCGCGGGGAAAGGTCGTCGAGATGTCCGCGATCAGCGACCCGGCCCACCTTCCCGGCCTCGATCTCGTCGCCCTCGACGACTGACCCGGGGGGCGGGGCGGGCTCAGCACCCGTCGCCGCCCCGGCGGCCGTCCGCCCACGCGGCGAGCGCCTCGAAATCGGCCGGCAGCAGTCCGATCCGCGGATCGATCCACAGCAGCAGCGACTCGGCCGCGCCCTGCCCCGAGACCCACTGCCGGTCCTGCTCGGCGATCTCGTCGTCGACCCAGGCGAACGGCCGGCCGGCCGCGTACTCCACGACGTACTGCGTCTTCCAGTACGTGCCGTCCGGCGCGCTCCCGTGCATCGACGGCCAGTCGATGTACGGCAGCGGGGGCAGGCCGAGATGCGGCCCGATCCACTCGTTGGCCTCGTCCTTCCAGGTCGTCGCCCAGACGAGTTCGAAACGGTCGGCGAGGGCGCGCAGCTCCCGCCCGTGGTCCGGGTTGAGCAGGACGGGCAGTGGCGGTCCGTAGTCCCATCCCGTCGGCCGCATCAGATGCCGCGCATAACCGTCCGGGATCCGGCGGCGCACGAATGCCGCGTAAGGATTGAGCGGGCCGTCGATGTCGATCAGCAGCAGCGGCTTCATGACGACATGGTCCTCCCTCCCTTCCACGGGAGGCGATGCCTTCTCGGTGAGACATTCGTGTCTCATGTGGGTTATGGTTGTCTCATGAGTCTCGACCGTGAGCAGGTGCTGCGCAGCGCCGCCGCCCTGCTGACCCGCAAATCGACCGCCACCATGGACGAGGTCGCCAGAGCCGCAGGCATCGGGCGCGCCACCCTGCACCGGCACTTCGCCGGTCGGGATGCCCTGGTCAAGGCGTTGGAGGACCTGGGCATCCGGGAGTTCGAAGCGGCTCTGGACGCCGCCGCGCTCGACGAGGGCAGCTGCGAGGACGCCCTGCGCCGACTGGTCGCGGCCATCGAGCCGAGCGCCGGACTCTTCTCCTTCCTCGTCACCGAGAACCAGCTCTTCGAGGGCGACGAGGTGAACGAGGGCTGGGACCGCCTCGATGCCCGGGTCTCCGCCTTCTTCCGGCGGGGCCAGGAGCGCGGCGAGCTCCGCATCGACCTCACCCCCGCGTGGCTGACCGAGGCTCTCTACGGGCTCGTCTCCACCGGAGCCTGGGCCGTCCAGGCGGGCCGGGTGGCCGGGCAGGACTTCCAGTACATGATCGTCGAGTTGCTGCTCGGCGGCGCACGCCGGAGCGCAGAGCAATGAGCCGTCCCGAACAGCCCGCGGAAACCACCCATGAGCTGCGTCGTCCGGGGCGGTGGATCGCGCTGGCCGTGCTCGTCCTCGCGGTGCTGCTCGTGGCCGTGGATGCCACGGTCCTCGGTCTCGCCACCCCCTTCCTCACCGAGGATCTCAAGCCGTCCGGCACGCAACTGCTCTGGATCGGCGACGTCTACTCCTTCGTGATCGCCGGGCTCCTGGTCTCCATGGGCAGCCTCGGCGACCGCATCGGCCGCAAGAAACTGCTGCTGACCGGTGCCATGGCCTTCGGTGCGGTCTCCGTGCTCAACGCGTACGCGAGCAGCTCCGAGATGATGATCCTGGCGCGGGCGCTGCTCGGTGTCGCGGGCGCCACCCTGATGCCGTCCACGCTCGCCCTGATCCGCAATCTCTTCCAGGACCCGCGCGAGCGCAGCCTCGCCATCGGTATCTGGGGAGCCATGGCCTCCGCGGGCGCGGCCGTCGGCCCCGTCGTCGGCGGCTTCCTCCTGGAGCACTTCTGGTGGGGCTCGGTCTTCCTGATCAACCTGCCGGTCATGGCCGTGCTGGTGGTCGTCGGCGTCAAGATGATCCCCGAGTCGAAGAATCCGGCACCGGGCCCCTGGGACCTGGTCAGTGTGGCGCTCTCCTTCATCGGCATGATCGGTGTCGTGTACGCGGTCAAGGAGCTGGCCGCACACGGTACGAGCTGGGGGGTCGCCGTCGTGGGCCTCGGCGGCCTGGCCGCGCTCTGCTGGTTCGTACGCAGACAACTCACGCTTCCCGCACCCCTGCTGGACATGCGGCTCTTCCACCACCGGGGTTTCTCGGGCGCGGTTCTCGCCGATCTGCTGACCATCCTCGGCCTGTCCGGGCTGGTCTTCTTCCTCTCCCAGTTCCTGCAACTGGTACAGGGACGAGGACCGCTGGAGGCCGGGCTCGCCGAACTGCCCGCGGCCGTCGGCGCGGTCACCGCGGGTCTGATCGCAGGCGTGGCGGCCCGCCGCTACTCGGTGCGGTCGGTGGTCTCCGGCGGGCTCGGGGCGATCGGCCTGGCGCTCGCCGCGGTCACGCTGTTCCACCGGGAGACCGCCTATCCGCTGATCGGCGTGGTGCTGCTGATCGTCGGAGTCGGCGCGGGCTTCGCCTTCACCGTCACCTCCGACGTGATCCTCTCCAGCGTTCCGAAGGAACAGGCGGGTTCCGCGGGTGCGGTCTCCGAGACGGCGTACGAACTCGGCGCTGCCCTCGGCATCGCCCTGCTCGGCTCCATCGTCACCGGCGTCTACCAGGACTTCGCCACTCCGCGGGGCGTCCCCTCCGCCAACGCCTCGGCGGCCCATGAATCGCTGGGCGGCGCCGTCGAAGCGGCCCACGGCCTTCCGGCCCAGCAGGCGGGCGCGCTGATCTCCGCGGCGCAGGAGTCGTTCGTCGAGGGATTGCGAATCGCCGCCGGGGTCGGTGCGGCGGTCCTGCTGGCAACGGCCGTCGCGGCCTGGTTCCTGTTGCGCGGTCAGAAGCTGGAGGACGGCATCGTCCACCAGTAGCCCCGGCCCGTACGAGCACCGGGTGCATGCGGACGGGCCCGTACCACCGATCGGTGGTACGGGCCCGTCCGCATGCCCTGCTCGCGCGTCAGCTCACGCGGCCTTGGCCTTCGTCGCATACATGTCGACGTACTCCTGACCCGACAGCCGCATGACCTCGGCCATCACGGAGTCGGTCACCGCCCGCAGCACATAGCGGTCGCGGTCCATGCCCTCGTAGCGGGAGAACTCCATCGGCTCACCGAAACGCACCGTCACCTTGCCGGGACGGGGCAGACCGGCACCGCCGGGCTGCAGCTTGTCCGTGCCGATCATCGCGAACGGCACCACCGGCGCACCCGTCATCAGCGTCAGCCGGGCGATCCCCGTGCGGCCCCGGTAGAGCCGGCCGTCGGGGGAGCGGGTGCCCTCCGGATAGATGGCGAACGCCTTGCCCTCCTCCAGCACCCGGCGGCCCGTCATCAGCGCCGCGACACCGCCGCGACCGCCGTCCCGGTCCACCGGGATCATGCCGCAGCCCGTGAAGAACCAGGCCATCGCCCGGCCCTTGAGCCCCTTGCCCGTCACGTACTCGTCCTTGCCGATGTAGTAGACCGGCCGGTCGCAGCAGACGGGCATGATCATCGAGTCGATGAACGTCAGATGGTTGCCCGCGAGGATCACCGGACCGTCGCCGGGGATGTTCTCCACGCCCTCCACCTGGGGGCGGAACATCAGGCGCAAGATCGGTCCGAGCACTGCCTTGATGAGTGCGTGTCGGGACAACGGTTCCTCCGGTGTAGTGGCCGGGCCGGCCGGGCGCGGGATCATGACGGTCCATGCAGGTGAGGACGATACTCGCGGGTTCTCGCCGTTCGCACATCGGGTTCATCGATCGGATACGCAGTGTTGACGTGTGTTTCCGCCAAGTTCGTCCAGGAGCTGCTCCTACGACGGTACGACTCCCTACGCTCGGGCCTCGCCCGACAGGTGCGAGACATCACACGTGAGGAGCATTCATGACTGAGCGCGCGCAGGCAGGACCCGGCCGCAGAACCCTGCTGGGGGCGGGGGCCGCGGTACTGGGCTCCGCCGCCCTCGGACTGACCGGCGGCCCGGCCGACGCCGCCGACGGCATCGTCCGGAGCCCCTCCGAACGGTCGGACGGACACGACGGCGCACACGGCTTCCGCCTCGACCTGCCGGTGCCCACCGTCATCGGACACCGCGGCACCAGCGGGTACCGGCCCGAGCACACCCTCGGTTCCTACCAGCTGGCCCTCGACATGGGCGCGCACATCGTCGAGCAGGACCTGGTGCCCACCAAGGACGGCCATCTCGTCTGCCGTCACGAGAACGACATCACAGCCACCACCGATGTCTCCGCCCACCCCGAGTTCGCCGGTCGCAGGACCACGAAGAAGGTCGACGGCGTCTCCCTCACCGGCTGGTTCACCGAGGACTTCACCCTCGCCGAACTGAAGACGCTGCGGGCCACGGAGCGCATCCCCGGCACCCGTCAGAAGAACACGGTCTACGACGGCCGCTGGGAGGTCCCCACCTTCGAGGAGGTGCTGCGCTGGGCCGACCGCGAGGGCCGCAGGCGCGGGAAGCCGGTCTGGCTGTACGTCGAGACCAAGCACCCCACCTACTTCCGGGGACTCGGCCTCGGGCTCGAAGAGCCCCTCGCCAAGCTGCTGCGCCGCTACAACCGCCACCGCAAGCAGTCGCCGCTCATCCTTCAGTCCTTCGAGCCCGGCAGCATCCAGCGGCTGGCCGGACTCGTCGCCACCCCGCGCGTCGTGCTGCTCTCCGGCGCGGGCGAGCGCCCCTGGGACTTCGTGACGTCCGACGATCCGCGCACCGTCGCCGATCTGGTGAAGCCCGAGGGCCTGAAGTGGATGGCGTCCTTCGCCCAGGGGATCGGGCCCACCCTGGACCTGATCATTCCCAAGGACGCCTCGGGGCGGCTCACCTCGCCGACCACCCTGGTGAGGGACGCGCACGCGCAGGGCCTGGTGCTTCACCCGTACACCTTGCGCAACGAGAACACCTTTCTGCCCGCCGACTTCCGGCGCGGCACGGACCCCACCGCGTACGGTGACGCCTTCGGTGCGTTCCGGACGTACTTCGCGACCGGTATTGACGGCATCTTCTCCGACAACCCGGACACCGCCCTTCTCGCCGCGGCGGACTTCGCCGCCCGGTGAGACCGGCGTCAGCACCCGGCCGGGGCGTGCCCCGGCCGGGTGGTGACCGCCCCGGACGGCAACCGGCCGTCGGCGCGGGCGCGTCGGCCCGGGCATGACGCTTCTCGATCTCGCCCCCGCGGACACCGCCGCCTCCGCGACCATCGTCCGTACCCTGTATCCACTGGTGAGCGCCGAGGCCACGGCCGAGGCGGCCGCCTCGGCGACAGGTGCGGCGATCGAACCCGCCGATCTCGAACAGGCCGTCTGGCTGCGGCTGCTGGAGCGGCTCGCCCGGGGCGGGCCGCCGGTGGACACGGCACGCTGGGTACGGAACGCCGTACGGGCGGAGGCCCGCCGGGCCCGCCGTACCGCCCGGCACGAACGCCCCTACCGTGACGAGACGTCCGCGGATCCGGCCGGCTGCCCCGAGCGGATCGCCGTCGGAGCCGACGAACGCCGGGCGCTGCGTGCCGCGGTGGACCGGCTGCCCGGACGGTGCGCCCGGCTGCTGTCGGCGATGCTCGCCCCCGGTGATCCCACGTACCGGGAAATCGCAGGGAAGTTGGGTATGTCACAGGGCAGCTTGGGCCCGATCCGTTCCCGATGCCTTGGATGTCTGCGCAGAATGCTCGCGGCGGAGGTTGTCGCTCCTGAACCACGGGGAAAGGAGCGTGAGAGACAACCGGTGGATCAGGTGGGTGGAGGCATGCGCAGATGGGCATGAGCGTGATCATCTCGGCGGCGACGGCACGGGACGCCGAAGAGGTCTTGAAACTTCAGTACCTCTGCTTCCAGAGCGAGGCCGAGCTGTACGGGAACTACCGCATCGACCCGTTGGTCCAGAGCCTCGATTCGCTGCGCGCCGAGATCGCCACGCAACTGGTGTTCGTGGCGCGACTGGGCGACGAAGTGGTCGGTTCGGTCCGTGGCTCCACCGATCAGGACGGCACCGGGCAGATCGGCAGGCTCTGCGTTCATCCGAGGCTCCAGGGGCACGGTCTCGGTGCCAGGCTGCTGCGGGCCGCCGAGTCGGGGCTCGCCGACGAGCGGTCGGCCACCCGCTTCCGGCTGCAGACCGGGCATCGCAGCGAGAGCAATCTGCGGCTCTACCGGCGGGCGGGTTATGCCCAGGTGGGCAACGAGACCGGTCGGGACGGCGTCCGGATGATCCTGCTGGAGAAGGACGCGACGGCGCCCGACTACGTGGCCAGCGCGTGAAACGGGCCCGCCCGGCGAACGGGGGCGCGACCGCGGGCCGGCCCCGGCCGACGGTCGATCTCACCGAAGGCCCGTCGGGCGGGAGTCACGCCTTCTTCGCGCTGCGCAGCCACATCATCCCGGTGATCGGCAGGATCACCGGGATGAACAGGTAGCCCATGCCGAAGTCGGACCAGACGGTGGCGTCCGCGAACGCCGACGGCTCCACCATCGTCCAGGTCCCCACGACCAGCACGCCCAGGAGCTCGGCGGCGCAGCACACCAGCGCGGACCTGCGCGCCTTCTCACCGCCGCGCACCAGCGAGTACGTGATGAATCCGTACACGAGAGCGGCGACGGCCGACAGCACATAGGCGAGCGGCGCCCGGCCGAAGTCCAGGATCATCTGGACGATCGAGCGCGAGGCGGCGGCGACGGTGAACACCCCGTAGAACCAGACCAGTACCCGGCCGGGGCCGGCCCCGAGGTCGAAGGGCCGCTTCTCGCCGGTGGCTGCCGCGGGGGCGCGATCGGTGTCGGTCACGGTCAGTTTCCCCAGATGTCGTAGAGCCGTACTTCGAGGACGGCCAGCACGACCGCACCCGCCGCCACCGTCACCGAACCCCACCGGGTCCGCTCGGTGAGCGACAGGAAACCGGCCGCCGGCACGGCGAGGAAGGCCCCGATCAGATACGCGATGAAGATCGTCATGCCCTGGTCGGGCCGCGCGCCCCCGGACAGCCGCACGATGCCCACCACCAGCTGGGCCAGCGCCAGCAGCGACACCACGGCCATGGCGAGGAAGTGCCAGTCCTTGGTCGGCTGATCCCGGTACGCGGCGAATCCGCACCACGCGGCGAGGGCGAGCGCTGTCACGGCGACCGCGACCGTCAGGGCGTCAAGCATGAGGCGAGGGTATTACGGACCAAAGCGCCCTCTGCGTGCGCCCCCGTCCCCGGGGGGACATGGAGCGCGGGCGAGGCTCCGGTGTGGTGACCGGAAGGGGGGCACCGGCCCGGCAGATCCCTCCGGCCGCACCAGTAGTGTCGATGCACATGAAGATCCACGCCCAGGCCCTGCTGTTCGACAACGACGGAACGCTGCTCTCCTCGATCGAGTCGGTGTACCGCTGCTGGACCCGATGGGCCAAGGAGTACGGGATCACGGCGGAGGACTTCGAGGGTCTCGAACTGCACGGCCGGACGGCCGGCGAGATCGTCGCCGAACTGCTCCCGGTGGACCGGGTCGAGGAGGCCCTGGCGCGTATCGAACAGCTGGAGGTCGAGGACGCCCCCGGTGGAGTCGTGATCCTGCCCGGTACCAAGGAACTGCTCGGTGCGCTGCCGGCGCACCGCTGGGCCGTCGTCACCTCCGCCACCCGGTCGCTCGGTCGGGCACGGCTGCGCGAAGTGGGCGTCGACGTCCCCCTGATGATCGCCGCCGAGGACGTCACCCGGGGCAAGCCGGATCCCGAGCCCTACCTGCTGGCCGCCGAGCGCCTCGGCGTCGATCCGGCCCGTTGCGTGGTCTTCGAGGACGCCCCGGCCGGACTGCGGGCCGGAAGGGCGGCGGGCATGACGACCGTGGCCTTGGCCACAACGCACGACCGCTCCGAACTGGTCGCAGATGTGGTCGTCGATGACCTCTCCGCCATATCGGTGCAGGTCACAGCCCAGGGAGTGGAAATCGGGACGATCGGCTGAGCCGGCTCGCAGCACCATCCACGACTGTCCGCTATTCGGACAGGCGGATCGGGCGGAACGTTACGTCTGTTTTACTTGGGGCATGACCACGATGAGCAGCCGCACCCTTGCGACCGAGGCGATCACGACGCCCGGTGCTCGTTGTATGTGTCGAATGCGCACCTTCTGAGGGCCCCCGCCCGCTCCTCGCGCCCCGAAGCGAGACCGAGCCCGAGCCGTCCGCACCCAGCGGAACGAGCCTGCCCGAGCGCCGCTGCCCCGGCCACATGCCGCGTCCAGCCGTGCCGGGATCCCGCTCGGAACGTCCGATCGCCCAGAGCGGTCTCATCGGCCGAATGCCCCGTGCCCGGCGGACACCGCGCCGCGCACTCGACAGTGACGGAAACCCTGTGATCACCACTACGGGCCTCACGAAGGTCTACCAGTCGCACGGCCGTGAGGTCACCGCCCTCGACGGCGTCGACCTGCACGTCCGCGAGGGCGAGGTGTACGGCGTCATCGGACAGAGCGGCGCCGGAAAATCCTCCCTCATCCGCTGCGTCAACCTCCTGGAACGCCCCACCTCGGGCACCGTGACCGTGGCCGGCCAGGACCTCACCGCCCTCGCCGGACGGGGCCGCCGGGCCGGCAAGGAGCTGCGCGAGGCGCGCAGCCGCATCGGCATGGTCTTCCAGCACTTCAACCTGCTGGACTCCCGCAGCGTCCAGCACAACATCGAACTCCCGCTGGAGATCCTCGGCGTCTCCGGCAGGGACCGGGCCCGCAAGGCCCTCGAACTCCTCGACCTGGTCGGACTCGCCGACAAGGCCAAGTCCTACCCGGGTCAACTCTCCGGCGGTCAGAAGCAGCGCGTCGGCATCGCCCGCGCCCTGGCCGGAGATCCCAAGGTGCTGCTCTCCGACGAGGCGACCTCCGCCCTCGACCCCGAGACCACCCGCTCCATCCTCCAGCTGCTGCGCGACCTCAACCAGCAGCTCGGCCTGACCGTCCTGCTCATCACGCACGAGATGGACGTCGTCAAGACGATCTGCGACTCCGCCGCGCTGATGCGGAAGGGACGCGTCATCGAGTCGGGCACCGTCGGCGAGCTTCTCGCCACCCCGGGCTCCGAACTGGCCCACGAGCTGTTCCCCGTCGGCGGTACGCCCTCCGGCCCCGACCGCACGGTCGTCGACGTCACCTTCCACGGCGAGGCCGCCACTCAGCCGGTGATCTCGCAGCTCTCCCGTACGTACAACATCGACATCTCGATCCTGGGCGCCGCGATGGACACCGTCGGCGGCAAGCAGATCGGCCGGATGCGCATCGAACTGCCCGGCCGTTTCGAGGAGAACGTCGTTCCCATCGGCTTCCTGCGCGAGCAGGGCCTGCAGGCCGAGGTCGTGGAGCACGACGCCGCCGGCATCCCCGTACAGACCCCCGTCCCGCTCACCAAGGAGGTGGCGAAGTGACCTGGTCCGACATGCAGCCGCTGCTCACCCAGGGGACCATCGACACCCTCTACATGGTGCTCTGGTCCGCCGTCGTCACCGTCCTCGTGGGGCTGCCGCTCGGTGTTCTGCTGGTCCTCACCGACAAGGGCGGACTGCTCCGGAACGCCCCGGTGAACAAGGTCATCGGCGTGATCGTGAACATCGGCCGATCGCTGCCGTTCATCATCCTGCTGATCGCCCTGATCCCCTTCACCACCTGGGTCGTCGGCACCTTCATCGGTCCCACGGCGATGATCGTGCCGCTGGCCGTCGGCGCCATCCCGTTCTTCGCGCGGCTCGTCGAGACCGCCGTCCGCGAGGTGGACCACGGACTCGTCGAGGCCGTCCAGTCGATGGGCGGATCCATCCCGACGATCGTCCGCAAGGTACTGCTGCCGCAGGCGCTGCCCTCGCTCGTCTCCGGCGTCACCACGACCGTCATCGTGCTCATCGGCTACTCCGCGATGGCCGGCGCGGTCGGCGGTGAAGGGCTCGGCTCCAAGGCCGTCACCTACGGATACCAGCGCTTCGACAACCGGTTCATGCTCGTCACCGTCGTGCTGCTGATCGTCATCGTCACCGTGATCCAGCTGATCGGCGACGCAGCCGTACGGCTGCTGGCCCGCCGGGGCCGCACCACCTGAGACCTTCGCTCCGCCCGAGCCCGCACTCCTTGTCCGGGCGCACCACCACCACCGAAAGAGGCACTTTTCGTGCGCAAGAACATCAAGATCACAGCAGCTGCCGCCGCGACCGCCGCCCTGGCCTTCGGCCTCACCGCCTGCGGCACGTCGTCCGACCCGGCCTCCAAGAGCGACACCGGCGCCAAGGCCGACACCTCCAAGGCGCTCGTCGTCGCGGCGTCCCCGACGCCGCACGCCGACATCCTGAACTTCGTCAAGAAGAACCTGGCGGCGAAGGCGGGCCTCAAGCTGGAGGTCAAGGAGTTCACGGACTACGTCCTGCCGAACACGGCCACCGAGACCGGCCAGGTAGACGCCAACTTCTTCCAGCACCAGCCCTACCTCGACGACTTCAACAAGAAGAACAACACCCACCTCGTCTCCGTCGGCACGGTCCACCTGGAGCCCCTCGGCCTCTACTCCAAGAAGCTCAAGGCCGTCGGCGACATCAAGTCCGGCCAGACCATCGCGGTGCCCAACGACACCACCAACGAGGGCCGCGCCCTCCAGCTGCTCGCGGAGAAGGGGCTGATCACCCTCAAGGCCGGTGTCGGCACCGACGCCAAGCTCAGCGACATCACGGACAAGAAGGGCCTGCAGTTCAAGGAGCTGGAGGCCGCGACCGTGCCCCGCGCCCTGAACGACGTGGACGCCGCCGTCATCAACGGCAACTACGCCATCGAGGCCAAGCTCAAGCCCTCCAAGGACGCCCTGGCGCTGGAGAAGGCCGACGGCAACCCGTACGCCAACATCATCGCCGTGAAGCAGGGCAACGAGAAGGACGCCCGTGTCGAGAAGCTCGTGAAGCTCCTCCACTCCGACGAGGTCAAGAAGTTCATCGAGGACACCTACCAGGGCTCCGTCGTCCCGGCCTTCGGTACGGCCAAGTCCTGACACCCGCACGGCACTTGTCCGAAGAGCCCCGCGCACCCCACCAGGGGGCGCGGGGCTCCGCCGTACGGACCCGCCCATGCACGACACGGGTCCCATGTTGCATGCTGTGCCTTTACACGGTCTTCGGCATGGAGCTGCGCATGACTTCCACCTTTCCGGACATCTCCATCAGCACGGATCGGTTGGTGCTGCGCCCCTTCGACATGGCGGACGTGCCCGCGTACATCGAGATGATGAACGACGAGCTCGTCACCGCCTGGACCGAGGCCCCCCACCCCTACACCCAGGTCGACGCCGAACGCTGGGTCCGCAGGATCGCTCCCGCCCAGCGCACCACCGGTGACGGCATCGTGTTCGCCGTCACCGAGTTCCTCACCCAGCGGCTCGTCGGCTCGGTCCGGCTGCGCAACACCGACTGGCGCACCCTGGCCACCGAGGCCGCGTACATCACCGCCCCCTGGGCACGCGGAGAGGGGTACGCCACCGAGTCGGTCCTCGCGCTGGCCCAGTGGCTCTTCCGCGACCAGGGCTTCGAACGCATCGAACTGCGCACCGCCGCCGACAACACCGCCTCCCAGCAGGTCGCCCAGAAGCTCGGTTGCATCAGCGAGGGAGTCCTGCGCAACGCCCGCATAGCGCGCACCCGGACGGAGGACGGGGGCTGGACCGAGATCAGGACCGACCTGATCGTCTGGGGCCTGCTCCCCGAGGACCTGGAAGGGGTCGCCGAGCAGCTCGCCGACGCGGGCGGCTACGGCGCCTACAACGACTGGAACTGACCCCCCGAGGGGTCCCGACGCCGTACGGGTACGGACCGGGTACTCTCACCCTGCCCTCCCCTCACGGGCAACCCCACCTGCGACAACTCCAGGAGACTGACGACAGATGGCCGATCGGGTCACCGTGATCGGCTGGGACGGCTCGCCACTGACCGGAGCGGCCACGGCCGCCCTCTCGGCCGCCACGCTCGTCGCCGGAGCCGCCCACCACCTCGCGCTCCCCGAAATCCCGGCGCACGCCGAACGGATCCGCCTGGGCTCCATCGACCTCGCCGCCCGACGGATCGCCGGACACCGCGGCAGCGCCGTGGTCCTCGCCGACGGAGACCCCGGCTTCTTCGGCGTCGTACGCAACCTCCGCGCACCCGAGCACGGCCTCGAAGTCGAGGTGGTGCCCGCGGTGTCCTCCGTCGCCACCGCCTTCGCCCGCGCCGGAATGCCGTGGGAGGACGCCCAGGTCGTCGTCGCCCACCCCCGCACCCTGCGTCGCGCCGTCAACGTCTGCCGCGCCCACCACAAGGTCGCCGTCCTCACCTCGCCCGGCGCGGGCCCGGCCGAACTGGCCCTGCTCCTCGAAGGCGTCCACCGCACCTTCGTCATCTGCGAGGAACTCGGCACCGCACGCGAGCAGGTCAGCGTCGTCACCTCCGACAAGGCCGCCGACCACGTCTGGCGCGACCCGAACGTGGTCGTCGTCATCGGCGGTGGCCCCGAACCACAGGCCACCGGCGCCTGGATCGCCGGCCGCCATCCCGCCTACCCCCGTGGCGTACGTGGCTGGGCACTGCCCGCCCGGGCCTACCCGGGCGGCACCACGGACGCCGGGGACGAGAGCGGCGAGGGCGAGTCCCCGGGGCTGCGCGCCGCCCAACTGGCGCGCCTCGGCCCCCGTGTCGGCGACCTCGTGTGGGACATCGGCTCCGGCAGCGGGGCCCTGGCGGTGGAGGCCGCCCGCTTCGGGGCGGCGGTCCTGGCGGTCGACAGCGATCCGGCGGCGTGCGCCCGCACCGCGGCGGCGGCCCGCTCCTTCGGGGTCCAGCTCCAGGTCGTCGAGGGCCGGGCACCGCATGTGCTGGAGCGGCTGCCGGAGCCGGACGTCGTGCGGATCGGGGGCGGGGGAGTCCCCGTCGTCACCGCCGTCACCGAACGTCGGCCGGAGCGCATCGTGACCCATGCGTCGACGCGCGACGAGGCGGAGGCCCTCGGCGCGGCACTTTCCGGGAACGGATACACCGTCCGGTGCTCGCTCCTCCAGTCCGTCGAACTCGACACGGCCGCATGGTCGGAGCGTGAACGCTCGGTCGTCTTCCTGCTCTCCGCGCTCCGTTCCGACCTCGCCCCGTGACCCGGTCGGAGTACAGCGCGAGGTAGGCTGGCCGATCGTTGCACCGCGGCTGGACGTTCGTCGCTTCGTTCGTCAATGTCCGGAAAAGGGGACCGTTTTGGCCCCCGTTGTGGTACGGCAGAACCGGGGGACGCGCGACGTGGCGCAGTCCACAACGGGCCGTGGCGAAATGAGCTGCCGCGGCGGCGAACGGCCGCGAGAATGCAGTACGTCCGCGACCGTTTCGTGCCGCGCGGCGCGCCCGCTCGTTCTTGTTGACGAGCGCCGGCGTGCCGTGGTCGGGCGTCCCGGGCGAAGGGCCGAAGGAGCACTGACGATGGGCGAGGGGTACGCATGAGTGACACCGGCCAGATCCCGGTTGAGGGACTGCCGGAGAACGCAGGCATGGTGGAGCAGCCGGGCATCGCCGCCCCGGATGCCTACGCCTACCTCGCTCCCTCCGAGCAGGTGTCCGAGGACGACGATCTCCTGCTGATGCCGAGCCCCCAGGGAGCCTGGAGCGACCCGCAGGCGGTACCGGCCCCCGGCCAGTACCCCGAGGGCGCTCCCGCCCAGGCACCGCTCCCCGAACAGGGCGCCCATCAGGTCCGGCCCCCGGCGCAGGCTGCCCACTTCCAGCCGGTCGGCGAGGCTCCCGCGCAGCCACAGGGACCCGTGCAGGTTCAGGTCCAGGAACCGGTTCAGGTACAGGTCGCGGACGCGTACGCCGCGCAGCAGGTGGTGGCGGAGTCCCTGCCCGGGACAGGTCAGGGAACGCACGAGTCCGGCGGCCGCGACTCCGGTTCGGTCGACCTGAGGGGCGTACGCATCCCGTCGCCCACCGCGGCTCCCGCCCCGGCGGCGCAGACCCAGGCCCCGGCGCGTCGACCGCTGCACCGCGGCCCGGTCGCGGCCGACGGCGGGCCGTCCTACGGCGGGGCGCCGACCGGCGGTGTCGTCCGTTCGCTCGCCGACCGGGGACCCGCGGGCGCGCCCCAGGCGCAGGCCCAGCCCCAGGCCCCCGCGCGGCAAGCCGGCCCGGCCACGAGCGGACCCGAGTACTTCGGGACGCTGGGCGACGAGGCAGCCGTACTGCCCGGCCCGCAGCTCGGTGAGATCCTGCCGCAGGGCGGGAGCCCCTGGGGGGCCCCGGCGCCGGAGCCGGTCGTCGCCCCGGTCGAGGCGGGACCGCCCACCCCGGGACCGCCCACCCCGGGACCGCCCACCCCGGAACCGGCCACCCCGGAACCGGTCGCCGCTGAGCCGGCCGCCCCGGAACCGGCCGCCGCCGAGCCGGCTGTCGAGCCGGCCCCCGTGGCGCAGCCCGTTCAGGCCGCTCCGGCCGTGGCGCCGGAGGCCGTGAGCGCTCCGTCGTCGGCCGATGAGGCGGCGTCCGTCGTGGAGCCCCCGGCCGAGAGCCCGGTCGACGTTCCGGTGGGGGACACCGCCGGAACGGAGGCCGAGGCCTCCGTCGAGGCGCCCGTGGCAGCGGTGGCAGCGGTGGTGGCCGAGGCGCCGACCGAGGCCGAGGCCGTGACGCCCGTCGAAGCCGCTGCCGCCGCGCTGACGGACGGCGCGTCGCAAGAGGTCGCGCAAGCCGCTCCCACCGGCCGGTTCGAGCCCGTGGAGGGTTCGGTGCCGACGGCCCCGCACCCGGCTCCGACGCCCGCGGTGGAGCAGGCCGTGGAAGCAGAGCCCGAGCCCGAGCGCGTGCCGATCGTCATGGAGCCCGTCCAGCCCGCCGCACCCGAGGCCGTCGCACCCGTCGAAGCCTCCGAGCCGATTCCCGCGCCCGCGCCCGTCCCCGTCCCCGTCCCGGAGGCTGAGCTTCCGGTAGTCGCCGAGCCGGCAGCCGAACCCGGCCCCGAGGTCATCGAGACCCCGGACGTCACGGCCCCCGTCGGTGACGCGGAGTCCGCGCAGGCCGCCCAGGTGGACTCCGTGCAGCCCGAGGCACACCCCGACCCCCGGCCCGAGCCCCGGCCCGAGCCCCGGCCCGGTGCCGAGGAAGCGGAGGCCCCCGAGGGGGCCGGGTCCGAGGAGACCACGGCCCCCGCCCCGCCGCCCGCCCCCGGCTACGACGACGCCGAACGCGAGGCGGTGCTGCGGGTCATGCGCGAGCGCCGCGACATCCGCAACGGCTTCCGCAGCGACCCGATCCCGCACGAGGTCCTGCTCCGCGTCCTCGAAGCCGCCCACACGGCACCCAGTGTCGGCCACTCGCAGCCCTGGGACTTCGTCGTCATCCGCTCGGCGGAGACCCGCCGCTCCATGCACGAACTGGCGCAGCGCCAACGTGACGCCTACGCCAAGTCGCTGCCCAAGGGCCGGGCCAAGCAGTTCAAGGAACTGAAGATCGAGGCCATCCTCGACACCCCGGTCAACATCGTCGTCACCGCCGACCCCACCCGCGGCGGCCGCCACACCCTCGGCCGGCACACCCAGCCGCAGATGGCCCCGTACTCCTCGGCGCTCGCCGTCGAGAACCTCTGGCTCGCCGCCCGCGCGGAGGGACTCGGCGTCGGCTGGGTCAGCTTCTTCGACGAGCGCGAGATGGTCCGCGCCCTCGGCCTGCCCGAGCACCTCGAAGTCGTCGCGTACCTGTGTGTCGGCTACGTCGACGAATTCCCCGAGGAGCCCGAGCTGATGCAGGCGGGATGGTCCAAGCGCCGTCCGCTGTCCTGGGTCGTCCACGAGGAGACGTACGGCCGCCGGGCCCTGCCCGGGGAGGAGCCGCACGACCTGCTGCAGGAGACCATCTCCAACATCCGCCCGCTGGACGCCAAGGCACTCGGTGAGGCGTGGGAGCGCCAGAAGCGGATGACCAAGCCCGCCGGCGCACTCGGCATGCTGGAGATCATCTCCGCGCAGCTGTCGGGTCTGTCCCGGCTGTGCCCGCCGCCGATCCCGGAGCCCGCTGCCGTCGCGATCTTCGCGGGTGACCACGGCGTGCACGCCCAGGGCGTCACCGCCTGGCCGCAGGAGGTCACCGGCCAGATGGTCGCCAACTTCCTCGGCGGCGGCGCGGTCTGCAACGCGTTCGCGGCCCAGGTGGGCGCCGAGGTGTGCGTGGTGGACGTCGGCGTGGCCATGGAACTGCCCGCGACGCCCGGTCTCCTTCCCCGCAAGGTGCGCGCCGGGACGGCCGACTTCACGACCGGTCCGGCGCTCACCCGCGAAGAGGTCCTCGCGGCCGTCGAGGTCGGGATCGAGACCGCCCGCGATCTGGTCGCGGCAGGCAACAAGGGCCTGCTCACCGGTGAGATGGGCATCGCCAACACCACCGCGTCGGCCGCACTCATCTGCGTGTACACGGGCCTGGACCCGGCCGAGGTCACCGGTCGCGGTACCGGCATCAACGACGAGATGCACGCCCGCAAGGTCGATGTGGTCCGCCGGGCCCTCGAACTCCACCAGCCCGACCCGGCCGATCCGATCGGGGTTCTGGCAACGGTCGGCGGCCTCGAACACGCGGCGATGGCCGGCTTCCTGCTGGGCGGTGCCTCGCTCCGCACCCCCGTCATCCTCGACGGCGTGAGCGCGGGCGCCGCGGCCCTGGTCGCGCGAGCCATCGCCCCCGAGGCCCTCGCCGCCTGCATCGCGGGCCACCGCAGCGCCGAGCCCGGCCATGTCGCCGCGCTCAACAAGCTGGGCCTGCGCCCGCTGGTCGACCTCGACCTCCGGCTCGGCGAAGGCACGGGAGCGCTGCTGGCACTGCCGATCGTGCAGAGCGCGGCGCGGGCGATGCACGAGGTGGCGACGTTCGACTCGGCGGGCGTCACGGAGAAGTAGCGGGGTCGCGAACAAGCTCCGACGGGGTTCGGGGCGCGGGGTGCGGCCGTGGTCCCGGTCGGGGGCGGTGGCGGGCAGGGCAACAGGCGGGCACGCCACCGCCCCTCCCCGCTCGGCCACACGCCCCCACCACCTGCGCACGCCACCCCGTATCGTGGATCCAGCCCCACGAACCCGCACGTCACAGCCGCTCCACCGCCGCAGCGGCCCGCACCCCGCACCTCACGAGGAGCCGCACCGCCATGGCCGAGCACGCAGATCACGTCGATCACCCTGCGTACCCCGTCGGACTGCGTCTCAGCGGCCGCCGAGTCGTCGTGGTCGGCGGTGGCCAGGTCGCCCAGCGCCGCCTCCCCGCGCTCATCGCGGCGGGCGCCGACATCGTCCTCGTATCGCCGACCGCGACCCCGTCCGTCGAGGCGATGGCCGACGCCGGCGAGATCCGCTGGGAACGCCGACCGTACGCCGAAGGCGACCTGGCCCACACGTGGTACGCACTCATCGCGTCAGACGACACCGCGGCGAACGACGCCGCCTCCGCCGAGGCCGAGCGCACCCGCACCTGGTGCGTCCGCAGCGACAACGCCGATGCCGCCACCGCCCTCACCCCGGCCACCGGCCGCAGTGAGGGCATGACCGTCGCCGTCCTCACCACCGACACCCACGGCCGCGACCCGCGCCACAGCGCCGCGGTCCGCGACGCCATCGTCGAGGGCCTGCGCGACGGGACCCTCGCCGCACCCCACCACCGCACCCGGACCCCCGGTGTCGCCCTGGTCGGCGGTGGGCCCGGTGACCCCGACCTGATCACGGTGCGCGGGCGCCGCCTCCTCGCCGAGGCCGACGTCGTCATCGCCGACCGCCTCGGCCCGCGCGACCTGCTCGACGAACTCCCGCCGCACGTCGAGGTGATCGACGCGGCGAAGATCCCGTACGGCCGCTACATGGCCCAGGAGGCGATCAACCAGGCGCTCATCGAGCACGCCAAGGCGGGCAAGGCCGTCGTGCGGCTCAAGGGCGGCGACCCGTTCGTCTTCGGCCGCGGCATGGAGGAGGCCCGGGCGCTCGCCGCGGAGGGCATCGCCTGCACCGTCGTCCCCGGCATCTCCAGCTCGATCTCCGTGCCGGGCGCGGCCGGAATCCCCGTCACCCACCGTGGTGTGGCCCATGAGTTCACCGTGGTGAGCGGCCATGTGGCCCCCGACGACGACCGCTCGCTGGTCGACTGGCCCTCCCTCGCCAAGCTGCGCGGCACCCTCGTGCTCCTGATGGCCGTCGACAAGATCGGTGCCATCGCCCGTACCCTCATCGCCCACGGCAAGGCCCCCGGGACCCCGGTCGCCCTGGTCCAGGAGGGCACCACGGCGGCCCAGCGCAGGGTCGACGCCACGCTGGCGACCGTCGCCGAACGGGCCGCGGCCGAAGACGTGCGTCCCCCGGCCGTCATCGTCATCGGCGACGTCGTCGCGGTCGGCACGAGCGCCGCGACGGTGCCCGCCGAATAGCCGGCACGAGCGCTTTCCCCATCCCGACGAGTAACCAGCGGTAACAGATCTTCCTCCCAGCCGTTGGCACCACACACCGGACAAGGCAGTATCAAACCCGTGGCTGATCTCATCACCGTCGACGATCCCGACGACCCCCGCCTGAGCGACTACACCGGACTGACCGACGTCGAACTCCGACGCAGGAGAGAGCCCGCCGAGGGCCTCTTCATCGCCGAGGGCGAGAAGGTGATCAGACGCGCCAGGCACGCCGGCTACGAGATGCGGTCGATGCTGCTCTCGGCGAAGTGGATCGATCTGATGCGCGACGTCATCGACGAGGTCCCGGCCCCGGTGTACGCGGTCAGCCCCGAACTCGCCGAACGCGTCACCGGCTACCACGTCCACCGCGGTGCCCTCGCCTCGATGCAGCGCAAGCCGCTGCCGACCGCCGACGAACTGCTGGCGACGACCCGCCGGGTGGTCGTCATGGAGGCCGTCAACGACCACACCAACATCGGGGCGATCTTCCGCAGCGCCGCCGCTCTCGGCATGGACGCCGTGCTGCTCTCCCCGGACTGCGCGGATCCGCTCTACCGGCGCTCCGTGAAGGTCTCGATGGGCGCGGTCTTCTCCGTGCCCTACGCCCGTCTCGACACCTGGCCCAAGGCTCTGGAGACGGTACGGGAAGCGGGCTTCGAGCTTCTCGCGCTGACCCCGGACGAAAAGGCCAGCAGCATCGACGAGGCGGCACCGCACCGGATGGACAAGGTGGCGCTGATGCTCGGTGCCGAGGGCGACGGGCTGTCCACGCAGGCCCTGGTCGCCGCCGACGAATGGGTCCGCATCCCGATGGCGCACGGCGTCGACTCACTGAACGTGGGAGCGGCCGCCGCGGTCGCGTTCTACGCCGTGGCATCGGGCCGCCCGCAGAGCTGACCGCGGAGCCGGCCGGCTACTGCACCCGCAGGCTCCGCGCCGTCTCGCTCCGGTCCTGTGTCTGTGTCTGCGTCTGCGACTGTGGCTGCTTCACGGGCTGCGTCCGGCCCGTGCCCAGACCGCGGGCCGGGCCCTGGCAGCCCTGTGCCGCCGCGATGCCGAGCGCCACCAGCAGCGTCACCACGACGAAGACGACGAGCCGCTGTCGCAGCAGCCGCGGATTCGCCGGACGACGCCCCGTCGAGGTCTTGCGTGCCCCGGGCCGCGTTCCCGGGCGGCCGTTCGTCCCGTTCGTGCCCTGCGGGCGCCTGCCGGACCGCGTGGTGCTGCGCGGGGGCCGGTACGTGTGATGCGGCGCGGGGCGTGAACCCCCGGTACGGGGCGACCCCGCCCGCGACGACGTGGCCTGCCGGCCGCTCTGAGGCTGCTTCTGCTGACGGGGCGCCGGGGGAGCCGTGCGCCGGGTGTGCTGCTCGGTGTACGGGCCGTCGAGACGGCCGGTCGGCCGGTCCAGCTCCTGTGCCGAACGCTGGACGGGCGGGCGCCTCTCGTGCAGTCCCTGCGCCTCCCTCGCCGCGATCTCCTTGAGCCGCATGGAGAGTTGAAGCGTGCTCGGCCGCTCCTCGGGATCCTTGGCCAGGCAGGCGCTCACCAGCGGCGCGAGCGCGTCGTGCACGTCGTACAACTGCGGCTCCTCGTGCACCACTCGGTACAGCATCACCTCGGAACTGCCGTGCCCGAAAGGTGAGTCGGCCATCGCCGCGTAGGCCAGCGTGGCACCGAGCGAGAACACGTCCGTCGCGGGCGTCACCGCCGCGCCGCGCACCTGCTCGGGAGCGAGGAATCCGGGCGAACCCACTGCCGTACCGACATGGGTGAGCGTCGAGGCGCCGGTCGCCCAGGCGATCCCGAAGTCGATGATCCTGGGGCCCTTGGGGGAGAGGAGGATGTTCGACGGCTTGAGGTCGCGGTGGACGACACCGGCCTCGTGCACCGCCACCAGGCCCTCGGAGAGCGCCGCCCCGATCGAGGCCACCTCGGCCGCCGACAGCGGACCCTCCTCGGCCACCTTGTCGTGCAACGACGGCCCCGGGACGTACTGCGTGGCGAACCACGGGCGGTCCGCCTCCAGGTCCGCGGCCACCAGACGTGCCGTGCAGCCGCCGCGGATCCGCCGCGCGGCGGACACCTCGCGCGCGAACCGCGAGCGGAACTCCTGGTCCTCCGCCAGATCCGGCCGGATCACCTTCAGCGCCACCCGCTGGCCCCGGCGGTCGGAACCGAGATAGACGACACCCATGCCGCCCGCCCCGAGCCGCCGGTGGAGCCTGAACGAGCCGACGACACGCGGGTCCTCGCGCCGGAGCCGCATCATCGCCATGTCTGCCCATCCCCGCTGCCTGGTACGCCTGACGAGGCACAGCTTACGTACCCGGCGCCCGGGGCGCTCAGAGGCCGCGCCCTCGCCCGCCGACCGATTGTCGCTGCGCGGCCCGGTCCATGACGGGGAGTCGGGGCGGACCCCTCCCCGAGACGCCGTGGCGGCCGGTCCCAAAGCGGTTGCGGGGGCAGGAGGTTGGCCGCTCGCATGCGCTCGGCCCGGCGGGCGTGCGACCTCGCAGATCGCCGCTGCGCAGCCGCGGCCGGGGGCGGGGAGGCGGGGGGCGGGCGAGTGAGTGAAGTCACGGCGGCCCGCGGCTCCGCGGGAACACGGTCGTCCCCCCCGGCGTCAGCGCCTCGCGAAACGGCGGACAGGCGGCTACCGGTGTCCGCAGATGCCGTGTGGTCCGGCTGCCCAGAGCCTCCTGCAGCAGCCTGTTCTCGCCGATGCCCGCCTCGCCCTCCCCCGGCACCGCAGCGGGCGTCCGGACGAGCGCGGCGGTCACCCGCTCCAGTTCCGGACCACGACCGATCAGACGGGGAGTGCTGACATCAGAAATCGGGTGCATGTCCTCCGTTGCGACCTGCCGCCGTATCCGTCCGCCCTCCTGATCCCCGATCTGGCGGCCCCAGTCCCTGCTCGGCGCATTCTCACGCGAGGCGCCTCTCGGTGCCGGAGGCCGAATACATCGGCGGTTGCCGGGTGGAAGGCGGCGGGCTCCCCCTCCGGGAAGACCCCGGTACGAGGCGGCCGATCTCCACCCAGGGGAGTACGTCGACTACCCACGGCTCATCCTCCGGGAGGCCCGGCAATCGGTACGCGGGCATGACGTCGTACGTCTCCCGCTTCCCTAATGTTGAGGTCAAGCGGCGGGCGCAGCACTCGTCCCCCGAGGTCACACGCCCGCCGCCCCACATCGAGTCAGGAGAGGAACCATGGCGGACACGGCAACGCGGACCATGATCCGCACGCGGGGACGCAGGTTCCAGGCGTCGTTCGGCAATCGCCCGTCGTCCGGAACGCGGCACCCGCTGGTGGCGACGGCGATGGTTCTTCCTCTGGCGGCCCTGCTCGTAGTCGTCTTCGGCGGCTGGGACGCAGTGGTCACACAGGCGTCGTCCGTGGGCGTGATGCTGGGGCGCTGAGCGGCGCCCCGGGTCCGGAAGAGCGGTCCGGACCGGGACATCCGGCCAACAACCCCGTGGGGACGGGGGTGCGGCGGACGGCAGCGTTTGTCCGGTCAGCTGGGGAGCTGACCGGACATCGCGCTGTCCGGGGCTCTTTTCACGGCAACTCGACGTCCCCGCCGCCCATGGATTCCACACCGCCCAGGGTGTGCGTGGCGCCCGCGCTGTCCGCGCCGTCCAGGGACCACGTGGTGTCCACGGCTTTCGCTCCGCCTCGTTCGCTCCTCGGCGGACCCGTCGCGAATCGAGCCGCCCGTACTCTCGTGGAGGCCCGACACGGAAGCCGGGCCGCAGCCCACACCTGTTCGCCACCGGGGGAGACCGTGACCACCGCAGTCGTACGCGCGCTCGGCGCCCTCGCCCATCGGGCCGCCCACGGACGCCCCGAGCACCCCTGCGACTGCCCGCCCCCGGCGGTGCTCGCCGACCGCGCGGACGGCACCGTGGTCCGCAGCGGAGCCGTCGTCGCCAAGGCCCATGCCCCCGACGCGGACAGCGCCGACCTGCCGGCCCGCCTCGCCCTCGCGAACGACCCGCTCCTCGCCGGCATCCTGCTCGCCCCGCTGCCGTCGTCCACCCCACCGGCCGGTCCGGTGGGGCCGTCCGCCGCACCCGCCGGACCACCCGCGCGTTCCACCGCCCTCCACGGCCGCGCCGTCACCCTGTGGCCCCATGGCGAGCCGGTCGACCCCGGCGACCCCGACGCCGCCCCCTGGCAGGAGGCCGCCGTGTTGCTGGCCGGGCTGCACCGGACCCCGCCCCCGCCCTCCCTCGCTCTCCCGCCCATGCGTGGCCCCGCCAAGGCCGCGCTCGCCGTCGCCCGCATGCGCGCCGCCCGGCCCGGCGACCCGGCCACCGCTCCCGTGCTCGAAGCCTGGCACCGACTGCCCCCCTGGGCCCGGGGCGAAGCCGACACGCCCCCGCACCGCTCGCGCTTCCTCTGCCACGGTGATTTCCACCTCGGGCAGCTCGTCCGTCACCCCGCGCCACGCGGCCCCTGGCTGCTCATCGACGTCGACGACGCCGGCCTCGGCGATCCCGCCTGGGACCTCGCCCGCCCCGCCGCCTGGTACGCGGCCGGGCTGCTGCCCCCCGACGTCTGGCTCCGCTTCCTGGACTCCTACCGGGCGGCGGGCGGACCCGCCGTGCGCGCCGACGGCGACGTCTGGCCCGAACTGGACGCACCCGCCCGGACCCTGACCATTCAGACCGCGGCGCTGGCATTCGCCAGGTCCGCGGCGGAGGGGCGAGCTCCGGATGGGGTGGAGCGGACGATGATCGATGCCTGTGCCCGAATCGCCGCTCTCCCGCCCGAGTTGGCCCCGGAGCACTCGTCGTAGGCTGAACCGACCGTCGGCGGGCACGCATTCCGGCGACGGCGAACCGACGGCGAGGAGTGAGCCGAACCATGCAGTGTCCCAAGTGCCACGCGCAGATGCACACGTACAACCGCAACGGCATACAGATCGAACAGTGCAGCGGCTGCCGGGGGATCTTCCTCGACTACGGCGAGCTGGAGACCCTGACCCGCATCGAGGCGCAGTGGACCCAGCAGGCCCCGCCTCCGCCGCCCGCCCCGCAGGCGTACCCGGCCGCCCCGGCTCCGGCCTGGGGTGCCCCGCAGCACCATGGCGGCCACCACGGCGGTCACTACCGGCACAAGAGCTTCGGCCACATGCTCTTCTCGTCCTGACCGGCCCGACACCGGTGAAGGCCTGAGCGCGGGTCCGGAAACCGTTGAGCGCCCGATCTCGGGCCCGGCCGCCGTGCGTCCGGGCCCGCGAAGCGTTCCGTCGCCCAGCTGCTCACCGGTACGGGCCGCGGAACGACGAAGCCCCGGTCGTCGAGACGACCGGGGCTTCTGCTGGTGCGCGATACTGGGATTGAACCAGTGACCTCTTCCGTGTCAGGGAAGCGCTCTCCCGCTGAGCTAATCGCGCAGGGTGAACCTGCGTGTACTGCGTGCGCGATACTGGGATTGAACCAGTGACCTCTTCCGTGTCAGGGAAGCGCTCTCCCGCTGAGCTAATCGCGCGGGGGATCCTAGTGGACCAGTGGACGATACTGGGATTGAACCAGTGACCTCTTCCGTGTCAGGGAAGCGCTCTCCCGCTGAGCTAATCGTCCTTGGAGGTGGAGACGGGATTTGAACCCGTGTAGACGGCTTTGCAGGCCGTTGCCTCGCCTCTCGGCCACTCCACCAGGAGTGGGGGTTCGGGAAGATCCCCCACTTTCTGCGAGCGGACGACCAGGTTCGAACTGGCGACCTCAACCTTGGCAAGGTTGCGCTCTACCAACTGAGCTACGTCCGCTTGTCTTTCCCGGTCCGCTTGCGCGTCCCGGCGACGTGTTGAACTCTAGCGGATTCCCGGGCCAGTACAAAAACGCGTTTGTGCAGCGTGCTGAGGTGCGTTCGCCCCGGCGCAGGTCATCGGGCGCCGTCCTAGACTCAACGGCGTGCACGACCTCGCTCCAATGGCCCGCTTCGGCGGCCTCGTCGCCTCCGATCTCCAGGACGTGACCAGTGATCCCGCAGCCCTCGACTCGTCCGGCTTCTGGGCCGTATCCGCCGATTTCGAGGGCCGCCTCGTCTGCGCGCGTTTCGGCACCGTACGCACCGAGGCGGTACCCGCCCCGGTGCGCGGCGCCTGGCGCGGGCCCGCGGCCGGCGACTGGAACTCGTCCCTGGACCGTGCCGCGTACACGGAGGGCGTACGGCGGATCCGCGCGTACATCGCGGCGGGCGAGGTCTATCAGGCCAACCTCTGCCGGGTGATGACCGCGGAGCTGCCCGACCCCGCCGCCGCGGACGTGGACGCGCTGACCTCGCTGCTCGCGCGCGGCAACCCCGCTCCGTACGCGGGAACGATCCGGCTGCCCGCGCACGGCGTGGAGATCGCCACCGCGTCTCCCGAACTGTTCCTGAAGCGCGACGGCCGGACCGTCGAGTCCGGACCGATCAAGGGCACCGGACGGACCGAGCACGATCTGCTGGAGAAGGACCACGCCGAGAACGTGATGATCGTCGACCTGGTCCGCAACGACCTCGGTCGGGTCTGCGCCACCGGATCGGTCACGGTCCCCGACCTCTGCGTGGTGGAGAAGCACCCCGGCCTCGTCCACCTCGTCTCCACCGTGCGCGGAGAGCTTGCCGAGGGGGTCGGCTGGCCCGAACTCCTCGCTGCCGCGTTTCCGCCGGGCTCCGTCACCGGGGCACCGAAGTCCAGCGCGCTCCGGATCATCGAAGAGCTGGAGACCGCGCCGCGGGGGCCCTACTGCGGCGGTATCGGCTGGGTCGACGCCGACCGCCGCACCGCCTCCGTGGCCGTCGGCATACGGACGTTCTGGATCGACCGGACCGGGGGCGCCCCGGTACTGCGCTTCGGCACCGGGGCAGGCATCACCTGGGGCTCCGATCCGGAGCGCGAATGGGACGAGACCGAACTCAAGGCGTCCCGGCTGCTCGCTGTGGCGTCGGGCATTGACGAAACAATGGGAAGGACGGCGTGATGAGGATTTGGGTCAACGGCGAACTGCGGGACGCCGACGACGCCCGGGTGTCCGTGCTCGACCACGGACTCACCGTGGGGGACGGCATCTTCGAGACGGTCAAGACCGTCGACGGCAGGCCCTTCGCCCTCACCCGCCATCTCGACCGGCTGACCCGCTCGGCCCGGGGCCTGGGTCTCCCCGAGCCCGACCTCGACGAGGTGCGCCGCGCCTGCTCCGTCGTCGTGGAGGCCAACCCGATGGCGCTCGGCAGGCTGCGCATCACCTATACGGGAGGACTCTCCCCGCTCGGCTCCGACCGCGGTGACGCGGGTCCCGGCCTCGTCGTCGCCCTGGGGGAGGCCGGGCGCCGCCCCGACACCACCGCCGTGATCACCGTCCCCTGGACGCGCAACGAACGCAGTGCGCTCGCGGGGCTGAAGACCACCTCGTACGCCGAGAACGTCGTCGCTCTTGCCCGCGCCCATGAGCAGGGCGCGTCGGAGGCGCTCTTCGCCAACACGGTCGGGCGGCTCTGCGAAGGCACCGGGTCCAATGTCTTCGTCGTGCTCGACGGACAACTGCACACCCCGCCGGTCGCCTCCGGCTGCCTCGCCGGGATCACCCGCGCGCTGGCCGTGGAGTGGACAGGGGCTCAGGAGACCGACCTGCCGTTCGATGTCCTGGAACGGGCCGAGGAGATCTTCCTGACCTCCACGCTGCGCGACGTGCAGGCCGTCCACCGGGTGGACGACCGGGTGCTGCCCGGTGCACCGGGACCGGTGACGGCCAAGGCCATGCGGATCTTCGAGGAGCGGGCCGGGAACGACCTCGACCCGTAGGACGTGCACCTCGGATCGGTAAAACCGGGTGACGGGCCCGGGATCGGCGGATAGAACGTTTGCGATGACCACGACCCTCCGGCCCACGGGGCCGATCCAGCAAGGTGCCGACGGCGCGAAGAGCCGCGCGTACGACGTGTGCGACAACGGGCGCCCGGTCGGCGCCGTCGAGATCGGCACGGATCCGAGGTTCGGTGCGAAGGCCGGTGAGCTCCGCTCCCTGAGCATCGACGAGCCGAGCCGGCGGCGAGGCCGTGGCACCATAGCCGCGCTCGCCGCCGAAGAGGTGCTGCGCGGATGGGGATGCGACCAGGTGTCCCTCTCGGCACCGGCGGGCAACGAGGGAGCCCGGCGGCTGGTCGCCGCGCTCGGCTACACCGAACGCAGCCGGAACATGCTCAAGCACCTCGAACCGACGGCTCCGGAGCTCCCGGACGGTGTCGACGCCCGCCCGATGAGTGCCGAGGAGTTCGCGCAATGGCAGCGCACCAGCGTCGACACGTACGCGCGGTCCTGGATCGACCAGGGCGTCCCCGTCGATCAGGCCCTGCAGAAGTCCCGGTCCGACCACGCCCGTAACCTGCCGAACGGCATCGACACCGCGGGCATGCGTTTCCATGTGCTGGTCGTCGGGGGCGTGGTCGTCGGCCACGTGTGGGTGTCGGTGCATGAAGACGGTCCGGGCGAAACGACCGGATTCGTCTTCGATGTCGAGGTGGGCGAGGAGTTCCGGGGTCGCGGCCATGGACGTGCCCTGATGTGGCAGGCCGAGCGCATCACGCTGGACGCGGGTGCCCATCTCCTCGGGCTCCACGTCTTCGCGTCCAACACACCGGCCCTGCGGCTGTACGAGTCGCTCGGATACCGGACGACTCGGTACAACCTGAGCAAAACGCTGTAGGGCTTTCGGAAGCGGCCCCGTTCGTCCCGGGGCCCCGACGGCTCAGTCCCGCTCTGCGAGCAGCCGGTCGGCGATCTCCTCGATGCGCTCGCGCAGCCCGTCCTGGCTCCTGCCGCCGTCCAGCCGCTCGTCACCGATCACATAGGTCGGCGTGCCGGTGACACCGATCGCCTTGCCCTCGGCCTGGTCGGCATCGACGATCAGCATGTGACGTCCGTCGATCAGAGCGGTGTCCATCTCCTCCGCGTCCAGGCCGAGTTCCCGTGCGACCTCGATCAGGAGCGGTTCACCGGTGCGGCCGAGGTCGGCGGTGCGGGCGAGAACCGCCTCGATGTACGGCCAGCCCCTGCCCTGTTCCACCGCCTCCTCGGCCGCCTGCGCGGCGGCGTAGGCATGCTTGTGCTTCTCCAGCGGGAAGTGCCGCAGCCGCACCTCGATGCGGTCCCCGTATGTGGCCCGCAGGGCCTGTACATCGGTGAGGGCCTGGTGGCAGTCGGGGCACTGGAGCTCGCACCAGAGGTCGAGGACGACAGGGGACGCGGGGGTGGAATCGCTCATGCGGTCAGTCTCCCAGGGCTCCTCCCTGCGTCCCAATCGGCGCCCGGCCCCGTTCCGGCCCGGGATGACCGCAGCGCGGCCGTATCGGCACCTGGGGATGATCCCGGCCCTGAAATGTCCCTGATGTGGGCCCGGACCGTGGCCGCTCGGCCGGTGGGCGGTGCAGGATGGAAGGGTCGTTTCCCCTTGCGCCCTGGAGGCCCCGATGCTTGCCGAGACCATCTGCTCCGCGGTGTCCGCGGCGGGCCTGGGCATCGCCGCCGTCACCGCATACCGGAAGCGCTTCCTCGCCGCGGCCCGGATCGCCGCCTACTCCCTGGTCCCGGTCGGCCTGGTGCTCACCGGGGTCGTGGACTGGGTCGTCGGCATCGCCTTCAAGCCCAGTGTCTGGCTCGGCTTCGGGCTGCTGGCCGTGGCCTGGTTGCTGTTCATGACCACGCGTGCGATCGAGCGCCGCGGCCTCGGAACCCGCAAGGAGCGCAAGGCCGCCGCGCGCGCGGCGCAGGGCGGAGCCGTGGCTCCCGCGGCTTCGGCACCCTCCCTCGGGTCCGGACTCCCGGCGACCCGGACGCAGCCGGGCGCGCCGGCGAAGCCGGAGCGGTCCGCCGCCTCGGGCGACGACTTCAGTGACATCGAGGCCATCCTGAAGAAGCACGGCATCTGACCTCTGCCCCCCTGCCCCCGCCCTCTCGGGGCGGGGGCAGGTGTGTCCCTGGTGATGAATCGATTCATTGATCACCTTGACGACGTCCGGGGATGCGGCTAGCGTCCCGAGGTCGGATTGAAACAATTCATTGTGCAGTGGTGACACCCGGGCGGCGGACCGGGACGACGGGTTCCGCGCACGGCGTCCGTACGACGGTGCGACGCCGCGGACCCGTGCTGCAGAGGGCATCGGTGGGGCAGGGCAGTGGCGCGTGTGGCAGGGATCAAGGATGTGGCCCGGCAGGCCGGAGTCTCCGTGGGCACCGTGTCCAACGTGATCAACCGGCCCGAGGCGGTGCTGCCGGAGACCCGCGCCCGGGTGCTGGCGGCCATCGAGGAACTCGGTTACGTCCGCAGCGAGTCGGCCCGGCAGCTCAGGGCGGGCCGCAGTCGGATCATGGCCCTGCTCGTCCTCGACATGGGCAACCCGTTCTTCGTCGACGTGGCCCGTGGCGCCGAGCGTGCCGCCCGTGCGGCCGGCCTCGGCGTCATGGTCTGCAACAGCGACCAGAGCCCGGCGGAGGAGGCCGAATACCTCGGACTCTTCGCTGAACAGCGGGTGTGCGGCGTGCTGGTCACCCCGGCCGACGCGACCGGCCGCAACCTGGAGACGTTCAGCCGCCACCGCATCCCCTACGTGCTGGTGGACCGGGTGGCATCGGGCACGGGGACCTGCGCGGTCTCCGTCGACGATGTGCGCGGGGGCGCTCTCGCCGTCGGCCATCTGGTGTCGGCCGGGCACCGCTCGGTGGCCTACGTCAGCGGACCCGGCGACCTCCACCAGATCAGGGACCGGCGCGAGGGTGCCCTGTCGGCGCTGGCCGACGCCGGACTGCCGGCCGAAGCACTCGTCGAGATCCCCTCCGACCGCCTGGACGTGGCCGCCGGCCGCGACGCCGGGGCCCGGCTGCTCGGTCTCGTCCCCCGGCCGACCGCGGTGTTCTGTGCCAACGACCTGCTCGCCCTCGGCGTGCTTCAGGCCCTGTACGCGGCGGGCGTGCGCGTGCCGCACGACATCGCCATCGTCGGCTACGACGACATCGAATTCGCCGCAGCCGCTGCCGTACCCCTCACCTCGGTCCGCCAGCCGGCGGTCGTGATGGGCCGGATGGCCGCGGAACTCCTGCTGGAGGAGGCGGACGACGAAGACGGCACCCACGAGCATCGCAGCGTGGTGCTTCAGCCGGAGCTCGTGGTGCGCGCCTCCAGCGCGGCGCCACGCTGAGACCGGGGCCCGTCGGCTCCGCCCCCGCTCGCGCCGTTCCCGTCCAACTCCGCGGCCACGGAGCGGATTTCGGCGATCCGGTCGACCCCGGCCCTTCCGGTGGTGCGTCGGGGGCCGGTCGGACCGTCTTCCTGCGGTTCCCGAATTCGGTGTGTGCGGCCCAGTGTTGGGCAACGCCCCTGTCCGCGCGGGGCCGTTCACCGGCAGCCGTGCCGAAAACCTGACGGCCGATCGGACGCCGGAGCGAATTCCGCCCGGTACGAGGGTGGGTGAACTCCCCGTGCGAAAAAGCGTGTTGATCGCCAACGGGGGCCGAACTGAGTCATGATCGTCCCGAGATGGTCGACACCTCCCCGGGCGATGCCCCCGCACCCCCTGCCGAAGAGCCGCGCGGCTGCCTCTTCGCGCTTTCCCAGCCCCCTCTGATGATCTTCCTCGCGGTGATCGGCAGCCTGCTGCTGATGGCCGCGGTGCATGATCTCTTCATGCTGTGAACGGTCAGTCGGCCGCTTCCTTGCGGCGTGCCCGGTACGCGGCCACATGCAGACGATTACCGCAGGTCCGGCTTGAGCAGTAGCGGCGGGAGCGGTTGCGCGAGAGGTCGACGAAGGCGTGCCGGCAGTCCGGCGCCCCGCAGCGCCGCAGCCGTTCCTGCTCGCCCGCCACCACGATGAAGGCCAGCGCCATGCCGCAGTCGGCCGCGAGGTGATCGGCGATCGAGGCGTCCGGCGCGAAATAGTGCACATGCCAGTCGTAGCCGTCGTGGTTGCTGAGCTGCGGTGTGGTGCCGGCGGCGGCCACGAGGGCGTTGACGAGCGAGGCCGCGGTCCGGGCGTCGTCCGTCGCGAAGATCGCGGCGAAACGCGTGCGCACGTCCCGTACGGCGCGCAGGTCCTTCTCGTGGAGCTCGCCCACGCCGCTGATGCGATGACGTCGCGCGAAGTCGTACAGCGCTTCGATACCGGCGAGCCCGTCGGCCGGCCCGGCCTCCGGCTGCCCGCTCGCCGGTGGCTCGCTCTCCGGTGCGGTGTTCAGCAGATCGACCACCGTGTCGAGGGCGATCCGGGTGTCGTGGGGGATCAGCACGCTTTCGCTCCCTGGCCTCCGGCGGGCGGGTGTCCGCCGATGCCGGCTGACTCTACTGGCTCGGCGGCGGCGCACAGGGGCCGAGAGGGCCCGTCACGGGTGCTGGGAGCGCTTACCGGCCACCTGGTGGCACCGTGGGGCCGCAGGCGTCCGTCCGGGCCCGGAGGGTCTCCCCGGAGCTTCGGCGTGCGCGCCGGTGCTCCGGGGCGTGCGCGTACGACCGCCGGGCGACGCGCGCCGACGCCGTCACCACGGTGGATTCCGTGATGACGGCGTCGGTGTCAGCCCTATGTGGTTGTCCGCGCGGCGCCGTCTCCCCGAGTCGGACGGCGCCGTGCAGCTCTCGGCCTGGCTCAGCTCTCGGCCAGGATGTGTGAGAGCTCCGTGTCGAGGTCGAAATGTCGATGCTCGGTGCCCGGCGGAACTGCGGCGTCGGTCCGCTTCAGGAACGACTCCAGCGCCCTCGCCGGGGCTTCGAGCAGGGCTTCGCCCTCTGGGGAGCTCAGTGCGATGCAGACGACGCCCTGGCCGTGACTACGGGATGGCCAGACGCGGACGTCTCCGGTGCCGGTGGGCCGGTGCAGCCCCTCGGCAAGGAGGTCACGGGCGAAAACCCATTCGACCGTTTCCTCCGCTCCGGTGTGGAAGGTGGCGTGCACGGCATAAGGATCGGCCGTGTCATACCGCAGGCCCGCGGGTACAGGCAGTGAGGACTCGCTCGACACAACGAGGCGCAGGTGCAGCTCGCAGCTGACCGTGGTGTTCATAAGCGCCAGGGCCTTTCGCTCAGTGTGCGCTCGGGGATTCGCACGTCGGCGAAATCGACATGCCACCTACGGTGGCGTTGTAAACCCCTCTGACCTTTTTGTGCCCCTTCAGGTAGCTCGTACGGCGGTGTGTAACTTTGGGTTATGCGGCCATTCCGGTGACGAAGGCCGTTCCGGTAGGTTGGCTCCCATGAACGCGGAGAGCGACGAGCGGGGCGGGGGCGTCGTACCGGCGAGACCGTTGTCCGCCACGGGGGATGTGACGGAAGGCGTCACGGAGGGCGTGACCAGGGAGGGCCGGGAGCTCGGATCCCGGGCGCCCGGTTTCATCAAGGCGTCCAGGACGCTGCATCTGAGCTGGCAGGTCGGCGTCTTCGTGGTCGGCCTCGCAGTGGTCGTGGCGGGGATCATCATGCTTCCGCTGCCCGGTCCCGGCTGGCTGGTGATCTTCGGCGGCATGGCGATCTGGGCGACCGAGTTCGTGTGGGCGCAGCTGGTGCTGCGCTGGACGCGGAGGAAGGTCACCGAGGCCGCTCAGAGGGCGCTCGATCCCAAGGTCCGGCGGCGCAACATCCTCCTCACTGTGACCGGTCTGGTGATCATCGTGGTGCTGGTGGGGATCTACGTCTGGAAGTTCGGCGTCACCATGCCGTGGAAGATCCACGAGTGACCCGGGCGTGGTCATGGGGCACCGCTGACATGGGGTAATGTTTGGCCTGCGCCCGGGCGATTAGCTCAGTGGGAGAGCGCTTCGTTCACACCGAAGAGGTCACTGGTTCGAACCCAGTATCGCCCACCCGGGACAGAGAGTCCGTGAGACCGCAGAGTCTCACGGACTCTCTGCATTTCTTCATCGATTCAATCGCCGTGGCCGCGCACATCGCAGGAATCCACTCTTCGAGAAGAAACATCCGGATATCGGGATCGGAGTGGAGTTCCGCGGCCGCCTCACCGGATCACGGAATTACCGGAAGGCGTTCGGGCTCCGGACCTCGCCGGGCCATCTTTCCCGACGTCTTCCGGAACTTTACGCATTCGGGCAGGCTGAAAGCGCCTGCTGTGCGAATGCCGGGGACAGCTCGGCCGTGTCAGCGCCGTCTCCGGCGCACCCCGCCGGAGGTCCTGACGGCCACCCGCCGGCCCGGACCCGTCAAGGCCCCGGACCGGCCGTGCGGCACACCGTCGACGCATCACCGTCAACGCATCCGGCCCAGGACCTCCTTCAGCCGTCGGGCATCGCGCAGCCGCTGCTCGTATGTCGCGCCGACCACCAGCAGCAGCACCCCGGCCAGCGCGGGCGGCAGCCAGCGCGGCAGCACGCCGACGACCTGGACGACGTAAGGCGCGAGTTCGTGCAGAGCGTCCAGGGCCAGCACCGCACCACCGAGCAGCAGCAGCGCCTGCAGCCGCAGCCGTGCGCCTGCCAGGGTGATCACCAGCGCCGCCACGCCGAGCAGCAGCGGCCGCAACCAGTGCGGATCGGCCCACGCCGTGAAGAGACTCGGCACCAACGTCGCGGCGAGCCCCGCTCCGTACGCCGTCCACGACGACGCCTGCGGATCACGGCGCCGGCGCAGCACGCCGACCGCCAGGGCGGGCACCGTCACCGGGAGGGTGTACGCCTCCGGGACCGACACCCCCGAAGCCGACAGCCGAAGCCAGGCAGCCAGGACGAACAGCACCATCGCAAGAGGGCCGGCCACCGGTCGCCGCTCGGGCCGCACGGCCGTGCCCGCCGCCAGTACCCCGCACAGCGCCAGCACCAGTGCGAGGAACGGCAGGTCCGGCACCGCCATGCCCACCGCCAGCACACCTGCGACGCCTCCGGACAGCTCGACCGGCAGAGCGGGCGGGCGGCTCCGCAGCCGCCCCCCGAGCAGCACCGTCACCGCGGGGACGACCAGCATGACCGGCGCCGCCCGATACCCGGCGAGCCCCAGCGATTCCCCGACCGCGCGGGCCAGCACCGTCGCGCACACCACCGCGCCGCACGCGGGTACCGCCTGCACGAGCTGCGACATCCGCACCGCATGCGCCGCCCGGACGGCCGGGAGCGGCGGCAACGCCCGCGCCGCCGAAGCCGCGGCGCCGCCGAGCACCACCGCGGCCGTCCCGAACACCACCAGCAGGACCGTGAACGCCGTGTACGTCGAGGCCTCCGTGGCGAGCGACAGCATCCCCGCGCCCGCCGCACCGAGCAGACCGCACACCAGGGCGGTCGCCCCCACCGCGCCCGGGCCGCCGCGCAGACCGCGTACCGCGACCGCGAAGACTCCGGCGGTCAGCGCCAATTGCACCGTCACGGCAGCGGCGTACGACCACCCCAGCACCGCGGGGAGGGCGGTGAGTCCCGCCCAGCCGAGCGCCACCGCCCCGGCCCCCGCGGCGGCCCGCCACCCAGGGCCCGGCGACAGCACCGGTCCGGCAGCCCGCAGTACCCGCTCCCAGAACCGGTGCACCGCCCCCAGCAGACCGGCCACCGCCAGCAGCACCACCGGCGCGGAGACCAGATGGGACCAGGCCGGCCCCTCGGCGGCCAGCGCACCTCGGACACCGCCGTCGGGCACCCCCGACCACACCCGGACCAGTTGCGTCACGGTACCGATCAGCGACATGCCGACCGCCGGCAGCGCGGCCGGCACCGCCCCCGCGGTCACCGCGGCCGAAGCCCACGCCAGGCCCTGCGCGACCGGGCGCGGCAGCGGAGTGCGCACCGCCGCCAGCAGCACCACACCGCACAGGAGATACACCGGCACCGACCAGTCCCAGGTCACCCCGGCACGCAGCACACCGCCCACCGCCGCCACCCCGCACAGCCCGGCCACCAGACCACCGGCGACCGCCTGCGCCGACGGCGCACGCCACGCCCCGAACACCGCGACCGCCGCACCCACGAGCAACAATGCGCCCGGTGCCGAAGCGGCCTGCACCCCATCGGCGGAGACCGACTGCGCCAGGGCCACCAGCAGCCCCAGCAGACCCGTCGCCCAGCCACCGACGCAGGCCGTCACCCGTACCGCAACGCCCCTGCCCCACAACGCGATCGCACAGTCCGACGCGGCCGTCAGCAGCAGCGCCCAGCCGAACGTCGTGGCGCCCGCACCCGCCGACCACGCCCACAGCAGCAGCGGCAGCTGCGCACTCACCACCGCGAGCGGCAGCGGCAGCCGGAGCCGGTCGAGAAGCAGTCCGTAGGCCGCCCACAGTGCGGCGAGCACCGCCGCGGCGACAGCGGCGAATCCGCGCCCGTCGGCCTCGGGCACGGCCACCCGGTGCAGCGCGTACGCGTCCAGCACCATCAGCACCGCCGCCAGCGCGGCGAGCGACTCGGCAGTCGAGGCGAGACCGCGCCGCAGCAGCACGGCAGGAGTGGCCAGCGCCGCCACCGTCACCACCGCGAGTACCGCCGAGCGGCCCGCGATCCCCATGTCGCCCCAGCTCACCAGGGTGAACGCGACAGCCGCGACGGTCAGCAGCAGACCGCCCAGGGCGAGCAGCACATTCTGCGCACTGCGCGGCGGTCCGGCCGGTGCGGCAGGGTGTCCGGGCGGAGCCGCGAACGGCGGCGCGGGGGGCGCGGCGGATGGCGCGACCGGGCTCCCGAGCGCACTCAGCAGCCAGGCACGACGCATCAGCAACTGGGACCGGCGGGCGTCCAGCCGGGCCAGCTCACGATCGAGGAGCGCCAATTCCTCGGCGGGTGGCGGCACATGTTCCATGGACCGGAGTGTGGCGCCGGCCGCAGGAGCGGACATGCGCTCGGATACTCAGTTCCCCGGCTGAGTACGAGCAGACTGGGGTCATGGACTGGAGTCACTACCGTTTCGTGAGTGTCTGGGACCTGCCGGGCAAGCCCGACACCGTGTACGAGATCCTCGGACGCCCCGAGGACTACCCGTGCTGGTGGCCGCAGGTCCGTGAGGTCACCTCGGTCGACGACACCACCGGTACCACCCGGATCCGCTCCTTCCTCCCGTACGACCTCGTCATGACCGTCCGTGAGCGCCGCCGCGACCCCGCGGCCCGGGTACTCGAAGCGGCCCTCGGTGGGGACCTCGACGGGTGGGCCAGGTGGACGGTCACCGCGCGCGAAGGCGGCAGCCGGGCCACCTACGAGCAGGAGGTCGAGGTCCGCAGACGGCTGATGCGACTCCTCGCGGTGCCCGGACGCGCTGTGTTCCGGGCCAACCACGCCCTGATGATGCGTGCCGGACGCCGGGGCCTCACGGCCAGGCTGGAAGCGGTTTGAACCAGACCCGCCGGGCCCTGTATGGTTCAACCCGTTCCCGGGCGATTAGCTCAGTGGGAGAGCGCTTCGTTCACACCGAAGAGGTCACTGGTTCGAACCCAGTATCGCCCACCCGGGAGAGGCCGGTCCGTCAGCAGAATCGACGGACCGGCTTCTGCGTGTCCGGACGCGGAGACCGTGCCGGTGTCCACCGCCACGGCCGTCCGGTCATGCCGCGGCCGGGAGCTCCGGGCGCAGCGGCCACGCGGGATCCACCGTCTCCGCCGTGCCGTTCTTCGCGAACCACGCCTGGAGGCCCCGCGCCTGCGCCGCGTGCCAGACGGCCTGCAAGGTGTGCAGCTCCGGCGGCGTGAGCCGCTCCAGACGGGACGAGAAGCGCCGGGCCACCGCCCGTACCAGCTCCAGCGACGCCGTCGCGTCGGCCGCCGCGTCATGTGCGCCGTCCAGCACCACGCCGTACAGCTCGCAGAGATCGGTGAGGGTCCGCCGCCCCTTGCGGTAGCGGTCCAGATGCTTGTCGAGCACGCGTGGATCCAGCACGCACAGCGGAGTGTTCTGCAGATAGCCGGCGAGCGACGACGCGCGATGACGCCTCAGTTCGCGGTCCAGCAGCGTCAGATCGAACGGAGCGTTCATCACGACGAGGGGGCGGCCGGCCGCGCACTGCTCGGTCAGCGCGCGGGCCATCTCCTCCATCACCGGCGCAGGCCAACGGCCGTTGCGCTGAAGGTGATCGTCGGTCAGGCCGTGTATCTCGGTCGCCCCGACGGGTACCGGAACCCCCGGATTCACCAGCCAACGGGTGACCCGCACCCGCCCGCCTGCCGTGTCCTGCACGACCAGGGCGGCCGACACGATCCGGTCCTCCTCGACGTCCACTCCCGTTGTCTCGGTGTCAAAAGCGGCCAGTGGCCCTTCGTACCAGTGAGTCATCCCCGAACTCCTCGTGCCCGAACGGCAGATGGAGTGATTCCCCTGCCCGGTCCGGTGATACCCGCCCTGTTTGCCTGATACGCCGTTTGCGGGCCGCCCCGTGCGGTGACAACACAAGTGACGAGCAAGGAAGTTGCCCGTCGTCCCCGCACCGAGCAACCGATCGGCGCAGCCCGGAAGGCACACGCAGCCATGGCGCTCGCGAAGCCCGAACCGAGCGGGCTGTTGCCCCAGCGGATCGCACCGCTGCGCGGCACACTCGCCACCACCGCCTGTATGGAGACTCTTCAGGTGGGCTACCTGCACGCGGTCGCGGCCGCGGCCGGATGTTCCCTGTCGCAGCCCTTCCCCGACAACGGCATCGACTGGCACGTCAGCCACGGCGCCCCCGGTCATGCCGTGGACGACGAAGTGACCATCAAGGTGCAGTTGAAGAGCACCTACCAGATCCCGCCGCAGCCGCCGGGACCCTCGTTCGCCTTCACGCTCGACAACGCGCACCTCGTGAAGCTCGCCCGCACCCCCGTCTCGGTGCACAAGATCCTGGTCGTGATGATCGTGCCGCGCAGCCGGGACGACTGGCTGCGCGCCGGACACGACCGGCTCGACCTGCGGCACTGCTGCTACTGGACCAACCTGGCCGGCCACGCGGTGACGGGCCGGCACCGGACCACCGTGCGGATCCCGACCTCGCGCGTATTCGACGACCGGGCACTCTGCGAGATCATGACCCGCGTAGGGGCGGGAGGGAGACCCTGATGCACCGGTCGATGGACGAATCCGCCGACGAAGCGATCCCGTCGGCCACCCGCTCGCACCCCGGCGAACCCGCGGCGCCGTGGCCCACCGCCTTCCAGCCGCTCGGGGATGTCCCCGACCCCGCCCGTGTCGACCCGGCGGTGCTCGGCGCCCTGCTCGACCGGCACGGCTGGCACCGCCGCGGCGGGGCGACCGGGCGCTACAGCCGCTGGACGCCACCGGGACCACCGGCTCCGCCCGGCGGGGGTACGAGCCTCCTCGTCCCCGACACCACCGCCTTTCCCGACAGCGAGGACCTTCTCGGCGAGGCGCTGACCGCGCTCGCCCGCAGCGCCGCCCCTTCCGCCCGCGAGGTCCTGATCTCCCTCGCCGTACCCAGCGACGAGATCCGCTGGTGGCGCGAGGCCCCCGAACCGGTCGGGGGAGCGGCCAGCTGGACGGGCGCGGAACAACTGCGCACCGCCGCCCGGCAGGTCCTGCTCGCCGGAGCCCTGGCCGTGCGGGGACGCACGGGCTACCACGGGGCGCGCCACCGCCGCCGGGCCCGCGCGGCCCTCGAAGGCGTCCTCGTCGGACCCGTGTCCGACGGGCGCGACCTCACCGCGTTCGTCCCCGTGGAACCGGGCCGCGCCGTCGCCGTACGGCTCCACCACGCCTTGCACGCCACGCGTGACGCCGTGGACTACCAGCGGGCCACCGGGGGGCTCGAAGCCTTCGACGCCGCCGTCGGGGCGGGTGTCAGCCGGGAACTCACCGAGGCCCTCATCACACTCGTCCGGGGCTCGGAAGGGGCCGGCGTCGCGCTGGAATGGGCACCCGCCGCCGGAATTCCCGCAGGCTGCCCGGCCCGCCCCGAGCCGGTGGAATTCACCCCGGGGGACCTGCCCGCCCTGCGCCTGGCGGGCGCCCGCTACCTGAGGGAGGAGCCCGCGGTGACGGTACGGATCACCGGCGCCGTCGTCGGGCTGCGCCGCTCGGGACCGCGTGGCGCCGGAGTCGTGCGGCTACGGGTGCTGGCCGGCGCCGAGGTACCGCACGTACGGCTGGAGCTGGACGAGGAGGCGTACCGGATCGCCGGCCACGCCCACCTCGTAGGGCTGCCGGTCCGGGTGGAGGGCAGGCTGGAGAGCCGCGGCGGCTTCCGGCGGCTGACCAGGGCCTCGCAGGTGGTGCCCGTGCAGGTGGACGAGGCGGAACGGGACCGGCTGATGAAGTCGCTCCAGGAGAACGTCGACCATTTCGAGGAGGCCTGCACCGGCGAACAGTGACGTGGGGGCGTGCCGCGGGGAGCGAGAGGCCTTCGCGGCTCGACCGTTTCGCAGAGGGGGCCCGCGGCTCGGTACGATTCGTATCGCACGCGCACCACGCATGGCGTGCGTACCCCCTGAGTCAGGAGAGACCGGTGTCAGACGTCCGTGTGATCATCCAACGCGATTCCGAGCGGGAAGAGCGCGTGGTGACGACGGGCACTACGGCTGCCGAGCTCTTCCCCGGCGAGCGCACCGTCGTCGCCGCCCGGGTCGCCGGCGAGCTGAAGGACCTCGCGTACGCCGTCGCCGACGGAGAGGTCGTCGAGCCTGTGGAGATCTCCTCCGAGGACGGCCTGAACATCCTCCGGCACTCCACCGCGCACGTCATGGCGCAGGCTGTGCAGGAGCTCTTCCCCGAGGCCAAGCTGGGCATCGGTCCGCCGGTCAAGGACGGCTTCTACTACGACTTCGACGTCGAGAAGCCGTTCACTCCGGAGGACCTCAAGGCCATCGAGAAGAAGATGCAGGAGATCCAGAAGCGGGGACAGAGGTTCTCCCGCCGGGTCGTGACGGACGAGGCCGCCCGCGAGGAGCTGGCCGACGAGCCGTACAAGCTGGAACTCATCGGCATCAAGGGCTCCGACTCCGTCGAGAGCGCCGGCGACGGCGCGGACGTCGAGGTGGGCGGCGGCGAGCTGACCATCTACGACAACCTCGACCCGAAGAGCGGCGAGCTGTGCTGGAAGGACCTCTGCCGAGGTCCGCACCTGCCGACCACCCGGAACATCCCGGCGTTCAAGCTGATGCGGAATGCCGCGGCGTACTGGCGGGGCAGCGAGAAGAACCCCATGCTGCAGCGCATCTACGGCACCGCGTGGCCCACCAAGGACGAGCTCAAGGCGCATCTGGAGTTCCTGGAGGAGGCCGCCAAGCGCGACCACCGCAAGCTCGGCAACGAGCTGGACCTCTTCTCCTTCCCGGACGAGATCGGTTCCGGTCTCGCGGTCTTCCACCCCAAGGGCGGCATCATCCGCCGCACCATGGAGGACTACTCGCGCCGGCGTCACGAGGAGGAGGGCTACGAGTTCGTCTACTCGCCCCACGCCACCAAGGGCAAGCTCTTCGAGAAGTCCGGCCACCTGGACTGGTACTCCGAAGGCATGTACCCGCCCATGCAGCTCGACGAGGGCGTGGACTACTACCTCAAGCCCATGAACTGCCCGATGCACAACCTGATCTTCGATGCGCGCGGACGTTCGTACCGTGAACTGCCGTTGCGTCTCTTCGAGTTCGGCACGGTGTACCGGTACGAGAAGTCCGGCGTCGTGCACGGCCTCACCCGGGCCCGGGGCTTCACGCAGGACGACGCGCACATCTACTGCACCAAGGAGCAGATGGCGGAGGAGCTCGACAAGACGCTCACCTTCGTCCTGAATCTGCTCCGCGACTACGGTCTGACCGACTTCTACCTGGAGCTCTCCACCAAGGACCCGGTCAAGTTCGTCGGCTCCGACGAGGTGTGGGAAGAGGCCACCGAGACGCTGCGCCAGGTCGCCGAGAAGCAGGGCCTGCCGCTGGTCCCGGACCCGGGCGGCGCCGCGTTCTACGGCCCGAAGATCTCCGTGCAGGCACGCGACGCCATCGGACGTACCTGGCAGATGTCGACCGTCCAGCTCGACTTCAACCTGCCGGAGCGCTTCAACCTGGAGTACACGGGCCCGGACGGTGCCAAGCAGCGCCCGGTCATGATCCACCGTGCCCTGTTCGGCTCCATCGAGCGCTTCTTCGCCGTGCTGCTGGAGCACTACGCGGGTGCGTTCCCGGTCTGGCTGGCCCCGGTCCAGGCGGTCGGCATCCCGATCGGCGACGCGCACATCCCGTACCTCCAGGACTTCGCGGCCAAGGCCCGGAAGAAGGGGCTCCGGGTGGAGGTGGACGCCTCGTCCGACCGGATGCAGAAGAAGATCCGCAACCAGCAGAAGGCCAAGGTGCCCTTCATGATCATCGCGGGCGACGAGGACATGGCCAACGGCGCCGTCTCCTTCCGCTACCGCGACGGATCGCAGGAGAACGGCATCCCCGTCGAGGACGCCCTGGCCAAGATCCAGCAGGCCGTCGAGGACCGCGTCCAGGTCTGACGGCTGCCGAGCCCGGATCCGACAGGTGCGGAGTCCGGGCCCGACGGGAACGGAGTCGCAGGCCCCCGGAGAGCTACCCGCCCTCCGAGGGCCTCTTCTCGTCCTCCCGTCTGAACACATGCAACAGCCACGACGAGAACGAACCGGTCACCGCGCCCAGCAGCCCCAGCCCGCAGGCCATCAGGCACGCCGCGACGGTGCGGCCGCTCGGTGTGACCGGCACCGTGTCCCCGTACCCCACCGTCGTGAGCGTCTCGCACGCCCACCACACCGCGTCACCGAAGGTACGGATCGAGGCCCCCTCCGCCAGGTGTTCCTCGTGGTACACGGCGAGTGAAGCGGAGAAGCCGAGCAGCAGAGCGGACGCACTCGCGTAGGCGATCACGCGGGCGTACAGGCTCAGCCTCGGCTGTTCCCTGCGGCGCTGGACCGCGGTGTAGACGCGGATCAGGCGCAGCGGCCTCAGCAGGGGGAGCAGCAGGACCAGCGTGTCCAGCCAGTGCACCCGGAGGAAGCGGTGGCCGAGTCCGCTGAGGCGGAACCGCACGACGTAGTCCGCGGCGAAGAGCAGCCAGGTGGCGCAGACCAGGGCGAGGGCGAGGCCGCGCCAGGGCTCCGCGTCGTGGGGAGCCAGCACGCGGACCGCGTATCCGAGCAGGAAGAGCAGCGAGGCGCCGAGGAGCGGCAATTCCGTGCGCTGCTCCCAGCGCCTGAAACGAAGGGGGGCGGATTCCGCGGGCCGGTCGCTCATCGCCTCAGCATTGCCGGGCCCCGACGGGTGCGGCCCCGGCGACACGCTGCCAGGGGCTGAAGCAATATGCTGATCGGCATGACGAGTGAGCCGGAGCAGCAGATCGGAGTGGGGACGCCCGACGCGTTCCAGCGCCTGTGGACGCCCCACCGGATGGCGTACATCCAGGGCGAGAACAAGCCGACCGGTCCGGAGGCCGGCGACGGCTGCCCATTCTGTGCGATCCCGTCGAAATCGGATGAGGACGGGCTTGTCGTCGCGCGCGGCGAGAAGGTGTACGCCGTGCTCAACCTGTATCCGTACAACGGTGGGCATCTGATGGTCGTGCCGTACCGGCACGTCGCCGACTACACCGAGCTGGACGGTCCGGAGACCATGGAACTCGCCGATTTCACCAAGCGGGCGATGGTGGCCCTGCGGGCGGCGTCGGGCGCGCACGGGTTCAACATCGGGCTGAACCAGGGGGCTTCCGCAGGAGCAGGTATCGCCGCGCACCTGCACCAGCACCTGGTGCCGCGCTGGGGCGGCGACACCAACTTCATGCCGGTGATCGGGCATACGAAGGTGCTGCCGCAGCTGCTCGCCGATACGCGCAAGATGCTGGCCGACGCCTGGCCCGCGGCCTGATCCGGGCTGTCGTTCCCGCGTGGGCGCCCCGCTTGTGCCGGGGCGCCCACGCGCGTCTACGCGTCGTACAGGTCGGCCTTGCGCGGAGTCGGGTCCTGCACGGCTCCGCTCAGAATCATCGAGCGGTTGTCGAAGCGTTCGGTGTCGACGCCGTTCTCCTCCAGGACGCGCAGGGCGGCGGTGTGCACGGCGCGCAGGACGGGAGTGGCGGCGCGCATCGCGTCATCGGCCATGAAGCGGTGGCGCCACGGCTTCTCGGCCCAGGCGTGCCGCAGCCCGAACGGCTCGGGCAGGGCGATCTTGCCGCCCAGGTAGTCGAGGAGCGGCGGGTACCAGGTGAACGGGGCGCGCAGGGCCAGGCGGACGACCTCGTGGGGTTCGACCAGTGCGAGGGTGATGTCGCGGGTCTCCCAGAACCGGACGGTCTTGTTGACCGTCTTCGTCTTCGCCGACGGCTTGCTGGTGAAGAGCGAGTGGACCGGTCCGAGCGCGTGCCCGGTGACCTCGATGCGCAGGGTTTCGTAGAGCACGGTGACCGTGATCATCATGGTGATGACCAACTGACCGTCCCAGAGCGTGAACTGAACGCCCAGGTAGTGCCGGTCACCGCCGCCGAACTGCTGGTGGTTGCAGATCCGCTGTATCTCGTGCGGCTTGACCTGGAAGGTGGCGACGTCCTCACCGTCGGGGCGGGAGATCGAGTCGGCGTTCTCGCCGACGGGTGACACGATCCAGTGGGTGACCGACGGAGTGGGAAATCCTCCGGTGTTCAGCGGGCCGCGCTCCAGCACCTTGAGCTGGTCGTGGATGGCCCGTATCAGGTCCCAGCTGCGGAACTGGTGGAATTCCTTGCCGGGCTCCTTGGAGACGAGCTCCTCGGCGAGCTGCCAGCTGCCCCAGCGGGTGCCCATGCCGAGGATTCCCTTGGGACCCGCGTAGAAGACCGAGTTGGACTGCTGCTCGGCGGAGAGCTTCTCCAGGCCCTGGCGCAGTGCCTCGCGGGCGGTCTCGTTCGGGTTCTTGGGGACGGCCTCGGGGATCTTGGCGATGACGCCGCCGCCGGAGAGCAGCCCTTCCCAGCGGGCGCGCATGTCCTTGGCGGAGGACTCGGCGATCCGCTTGGCGAGGAGCCAGCCGACGACGGGGGCGACGATCATCGCGCGTGCGTAGATCGCCAGGAATCCGGTGAGCGGCAGCTTGATCAGGAAGAACAGGGCCACGATGCCGACGACCGGGAGCAGGGCGTTGCCCAGGGCGGCGAGGGCCTTGTCCTTGGTGCCGCTGAGCCCGTCGCGCAGCCGGAAGGCGATGACCCACAGGAGCATTCCGGGCAGGAAGAGAAAGCCGAACAGGGCGGTGATGGCGGTCAGCTTGGTATCGCGCGCCCTGCGCAGGCGGGTCGCGGACAGACAGTGCTCGACCACCGTCTGCGGGTCGGTCCCGAAGGACTGGACGAGAGCCTTCCGGGCGCCGCCCAGCATCCGCTCCTGGACGGCACGGGAGAACGCCTCACCGAGATTGGGCTTGAAGTAGTCGGACTTCAGGAATTCGGAACGGCCCGCCTTCACTTCGGACTTGTGCCACTCGCTGTTGGCGTCAAGGATCTGCTCCACCGGGCTGTCGCGGTACGCCGCCGAGGCGAGTGCGTTCGTCGCCACCGCCTGTCCGCCCGAACCCTGGATCGGGATCTGCGCTCCCGGAGAGAAATCGAATCCGTCGTTGGCCACTGTCGCCCCCACTCGCCGCCGAGCATCTGCTCCTGCGGCTGTTTCCCAACTGCCGTGCCCGGCACACCTTCTGAGCTGGCACCACAGCGTATCGTCCGGATCAACGCGCTGCCCGCCCTTGTGGACAAGGGCGGGCAGCACCGTCGATTATGCGTCGTTCGGGTTGTTCTGCTGCTGTTCGCGGATGCGTTCCGCGAGCTGTGGAGGCATGGCCTCATGCCGGGCGTACGCCCGGTCGAACCGGCCGGCGCCATGGGACAGGGAGCGCAGGTCGATCGCGTAGCGGCCGATCTCCAGTTCGGGCACCTCGGCCCGCACGAGGGTGCGTCCGGCGCCGGACTGCTCGGTTCCGATCACCCTGCCGCGCCGCCCCGACAGATCGCTCATCACCGGCCCCACGTAGTCGTCCGGGACCAGGACCTGGACCTCGGCGACGGGTTCGAGGAGCTGGATGCGGGTGTCCGCGGCCGCTTCGCGCAGGGCCAGCGCGCCCGCCGTCTGGAACGCGGCGTCGGAGGAATCCACCGAGTGGGACTTCCCGTCCCGCAGAGTGACGCGTACGTCGACGAGCGGGTGTCCCGCCGCCACTCCGCGGGCGGCCTGGGCGCGCACGCCCTTCTCGACGGAGGGGATGAACTGGCGCGGCACCGCCCCGCCGACCACCTTGTCGACGAATTCGATGCCCGAGCCCGGCGGCAGCGGTTCCACGTCGATCTCGCAGATGGCGTACTGGCCGTGGCCGCCGGACTGTTTCACATGCCGGCCGCGCCCGGTCGAGGGGGCTGCGAAGGTTTCCCGGAGCGACACCTTGTGGGGTACGGCGTCGACCTGGACGCCGTAGTGGCTGCGCAGCCGGTCCAGGGCCACGTCCTGATGGGCCTCGCCGAGGCACCACAGAACCACCTGATGGGTGTCCTGGTTCTGTTCGAGGCGCATGGTCGGGTCCTCGGCGACGAGCCGTGAGAGTCCCTGGGAGAGCTTGTCCTCGTCGGCCTTGCTGTGTGCCTCGATGGCGAGCGGCAGCAGCGGGTCGGGCGTCGTCCAGGGGTCCATCAGCAGCGGCCGGTCCTTGGCGGAGAGGGTGTCCCCGGTCTCGGCGTCGCCCAGTTTGGCGACGCAGGCCAGATCTCCGGCGATGCATGCCGTGAGGGGGCGCTGCTGCTTGCCGAAGGGCGAGGAGAGCGCGCCGACGCGGATCTCCGCCTCGTGGAAGGGCCGGGGCTCGTGACCGGGAGCGGTGAGGCCGTGCCCGAAGACGTGGACGGTTTCGTCGGGACGCAGGGTGCCGGAGAAGACCCGGACGAGGGAGACCCGGCCGACGTAGGGATCGGAGGCGGTCTTGACGACCTCGGCGACCAGCGGGCCCCGCGGGTCGCAGGTCAGGACGGGCCGAGGGGCCCCGTGCAGGGGGGTCACCTCGGGCAGCGGTCGCTCCAGCGGGGTGGGGAAGCCGCCGGTGATCAGGTCCAGCAGCTCGACCGTGCCGATGCCCTGGCGGGCGCCCTCGGCGGCGGGGGCCGCGGTGAGCACGGGGTGGAAGGCGCCGCGGGCGACGGCGCGTTCCAGATCGTCGACGAGTGTCTCGATGTCGATCTGCGCCCCGTCGAGGTAGCGGTCCATCAGGGTCTCGTCCTCGCTCTCCGCGATGATTCCCTCGATGAGCCGGTTGCGGGCCTCCTGGAGCCGGGGCCGCTGGGCGTCGGCGGGCGGGTTCTCCCGTCGCCCGCCCGAGGAGTAGTCGAAGATCCGTTGGGTGAGCAGTCCGGTGAGCCCGGTGAGCGGCGCGTGCCCGTCGGGGCCTTCGGGGCCGAGGACGGGCAGATAGAGCGGGAGTACGGCGTCGGGGTCGTCGCCGCCGAAGATCTCTCCGCAGACCCGGGTCATCTCGTCGAACGAGGTGCGCGCCGTGTCGAGGTGGGTGACGACGATCGCCCGGGGCATGCCCACGGCGGCGCACTCCTCCCACACGGCGCGGGTGGCGCCCGCCACGGCGTCGGCCTCCTGCGCCGCGGACACGACGAACAGGGCCGCGTCCGCCGCACGCAGACCGGCCCTGAGTTCCCCGACGAAATCGGCGTATCCGGGGGTGTCCAGCAGATTGATCTTGTACCCGCCCCATTCGACGGGCACCAGGGAGAGCTGTACGGAACGCTGCTGGCGGTGTTCGATCTCGTCGTAGTCGGAGACCGTGGCGCCGTCCTCGACGCGGCCGGCCCGGTTGACCGCGCCCGCGGTCAGCGCGAGGGCCTCGACGAGGGTGGTCTTGCCGGAGCCGCTGTGGCCGACCAGCACCACATTCCGTACGGATGAGGGCCGGTCGGCCGTCGCTGCCCTGCCGGCGGCCCCGGTGTGTGCGTGTGTCCTGTCGCCCATGATGCGTGCCTCCCAGTGAGTGGCGCGGAGCGGGAAGAAGAACCGGCGCGGTGGGGGAGAAGGTGCTCGGGCACGGCGAGCCGCCGCGGCGGCTGCGGCGACGCCCGCGGTAATTCGAGCTTTCCACTCGGGCCGGATTGCGTCCATACGTCGCTCCCCGCCGCGCGAGGCCGGGTGCCCGGACGGTGGAGTCCGGCGAGCGTGACTACGATGGGCCAGCCGGTGGCCGAAGGGGCCGCTCGGCCCACCGACCCTCGGGAAGGCCATGCTGAACAAGTACGCGCGTGCATTTTTCACGCGTGTCCTCACACCGTTCGCCGCACTGTTGCTCCGTCTCGGCGTGAGCCCTGACGCGGTCACTCTGATCGGTACGGCCGGGGTGATGGCAGGTGCGCTGGTCTTCTTCCCGATGGGAGAGTTCTTCTGGGGTACGGTCGTCATCACGATCTTCGTGTTCTCCGACCTCGTCGACGGCAACATGGCCCGGCAGGCCGGCATCTCCAGCCGCTGGGGCGCGTTCCTGGACTCGACCCTGGACCGGGTCGCCGACGGCGCGATCTTCGGCGGGTTCGCGCTCTGGTACGCGGGCAAGGGTGACGACAACGTGCTGTGCGCGGTCGCGATCTTCTGCCTGGCGAGCGGCCAGGTGGTCTCGTACACGAAGGCGCGCGGCGAGTCGATCGGGCTGCCGGTCGCGGTCAACGGGCTCGTGGAGCGCGCCGAGCGGCTCGTGATCTCGCTGGTCGCGGCCGGATTCGCCGGTCTGCACAAGTTCGGCGTCCCGGGGATCCAGATCCTGCTGCCGATCGCGCTGTGGATCGTCGCCGCGGGCAGTCTGGTGACGCTGGTGCAGCGGGTCGTGACCGTACGTCGCGAGTCCGCGGAGGCCGATGCGGCCGATGCGGCCAAGGCCGCAGCTGCGGACCGGGGGAGCGGGGCCGCGCAGTGAGCAGCGCACCGGGCGGGGCACGGACCGGCCTGCGGGACCGGCTGACCGACGGGCTGTACGGGCTCGGCTGGGCCGCCGTGAAGAAGCTCCCCGAACCGGCCGCCCGCGCTCTCTTCCGCACCATCGCCGACCAGGCGTGGAAGCGCCGGGGCAAGGGCGTGCTGCGGCTGGAGTCGAATCTGGCGCGGGTCGTGCCCGGAGCGTCCCCGGCCCGGCTCGCCGCGCTCTCCAAGGCCGGGATGCGCTCGTACATGCGCTACTGGATGGAGTCGTTCCGGCTGCCCACCTGGAGTCCGGAACGGATCAAGGCGTCCATACACGTGACGGACGCGTACCGGCTGACCGACGGGCTGGACGCGGGCCGCGGTGTCATCCTCGCGCTCCCGCACCTGGGGAACTGGGACCTCGCGGGGGCCTGGGTCACCACCGACCTCAAGGTGCCCTTCACCACGGTCGCGGAGCGGCTCAAGCCCGAGACGCTGTACGACCGGTTCGTGGCCTACCGCGAGGGGCTCGGCATGGAGGTCCTGCCGCACAGCGGCGGCGCTGCCTTCGGCACCCTGGCGCGGCGGCTGCGCGCGGGTGGGCTGGTCTGTCTGGTCGCCGACCGTGATCTGTCGGCGTCCGGAGTCGAGGTGACGTTCTTCGGCGACACCGCGCGGATGCCCGCGGGACCGGCGCTGCTGGCCCAGCAGACCGGGGCCCTGCTCCTGCCCGTCACACTCAGTTATGACGACACCCCCGTGATGAAGGCGCGCATCCATCCGCCGGTCGAGGTGCCGGAGTCAGGCAGTCGTACGGAGACGACGTCCTCCATGACACAGGCGCTGGCCGATGCCTTCGCCGTCGGGATCGCCGAACATCCGGAGGACTGGCACATGCTGCAGCGGCTCTGGTCGGCCGACCTGGAGAACCGGGAGGACCGGCCTTGAAGATCGGCATCGTGTGCCCGTACTCCTGGGACGTCCCGGGCGGCGTGCAGTTCCACATCCGGGACCTGGCCGAACATCTGATCCGTCTGGGACATCAGGTGTCGGTGCTGGCACCCGCCGACGACGAGACACCGCTGCCGCCCTACGTGGTCTCGGCCGGCCGGGCCGTGCCCGTCCCGTACAACGGCTCCGTGGCCCGGCTGAACTTCGGCTTCCTCTCGGCCGCCCGGGTGCGTCGCTGGCTGCACGACGGCACCTTCGACGTGATCCACATCCACGAGCCGACCTCTCCTTCGCTGGGCCTGCTCGCCTGCTGGGCCGCGCAGGGGCCGATCGTCGCCACCTTCCACACCTCCAACCCGCGCTCCCGGGCCATGATCGCCGCGTACCCGATCCTGCAGCCCGCGCTGGAGAAGATCAGCGCGCGGATCGCGGTGAGCGAGTACGCGCGCCGGACCCTGGTCGAGCACCTGGGCGGCGACGCGGTCGTCATCCCCAACGGGGTCGACGTCGACTTCTTCGCCACGGCCGAACCCAAGGCCGAGTGGCAGTCGGAGGGGGCGCGAGGCCCGGTCGAGGGCGGTGGCGGGAGCCGGGAGGGCGGCACGATCGGCTTCATCGGGCGCATCGACGAGCCCCGCAAGGGCCTGCCCGTCCTGATGCGGGCGCTGCCCGCGATCCTCACCGCACGCCCGGACACACGGCTGCTGGTGGCGGGCCGCGGCGACGAGGAGGAGGCCGTCGCCTCGTTGCCCGAGGAGATGCGAGGACGCGTCGAATTCCTGGGCATGGTGAGCGACGAGGACAAGGCACGGCTGCTGCGCAGCGTCGATGTGTACGTCGCGCCCAACACGGGCGGAGAGAGCTTCGGCATCATCCTGGTCGAGGCGATGTCGGCCGGCGCGCCGGTCCTCGCGAGCGATCTGGACGCGTTCGCGCAGGTCCTGGACCTGGGCTCGGCGGGCGAACTCTTCGCCAACGAGGATGCCGACGCGTTGGCGGTGGCCGCGATCCGGCTGCTCGGCGACCCGGAGCGGCGTGCCGAACTGCGTGAGCGGGGTGCGGCGCACGTGCGGCGCTTCGACTGGTCGACGGTCGGGGCGGACATCCTCGCCGTGTACGAGACGGTGACGGACGGAGCGGCATCGGTGGCGGCCGACGAGCGCACGGGTCTGCGGGCACGCTTCGGACTGGCGCGGGACTAGGGCCCCTCGTCCGGATCACGCCGGGCTCGCGGGGCCGATCCGGCCCGATCCGGACGAAACGTCCCAGAGCTCTCGTCCGGATCACGCCGGGCCGGTGCCGCGGGGCCGGGGTGCCCGGCGGCGAAGCCCGTCCGCCCCTGCCGCATCCGCCGCCGTCGGTGGGACGGTCACACCACCCCCGGGCCGACGGTAGCCTTGCCGCCCGTGATCGAAACCCTCATCTGGATCGTCGTCGCGGTGGTCGCGATCGGTATGTACCTCAGCTGGACCGCCGGACGGCTGGACCGGCTGCACACCCGCATCGACGCCGCCCGTGCCGCACTCGACGCCCAACTCCTGCGCCGCGCCTCGGTCACCCAGGAACTGGCCACCTCGGGTGTCCTCGACCCGGCCGCGTCGATCGTGCTGTACGAGGCGGCGCACGCCGCCCGGCAGGCGGAGGAGGAGCACCGCGAGGTCGCGGAGAGTGAGTTGAGCACCGCGCTGCGGGCGGTCTTCGGCGAGCCGGCCCAGGTGGAGAGCGTGAAGGAGATCCCCGGTGGCGAGGAGGCGGCCTTTGAACTCGCCGCCGCCGTGCGCCGGGTCCCGATGGCCCGGCGGTTCCACAACGACGCGGTGCGGGCGGCACGCGCGCTGCGGCGGCACCGCACGGTGCGGTGGTTCCGGCTGGCCGGGCACGCGCCCTTCCCGCTCGCCTTCGAGATGGACGACGAACCTCCGGTCGCCCTGGCGGACCGCCCCGTCAGCTGACCCGGCGGCCTGACCACCCCGTGCGTGACCGGGCTCACAAGCCGTCCCGTACACGTTCAAAACGATCCACCGGCCTTCCATTGGCCCTTGCTGTGGACTGGTCCCGGAGAGTTTGCTCAGCACTGCACCAATCAGCGCTTTCAGCGACTTTTTCTCCGAGTGAGGTCGATCCGTGTCCACGCTTCCCACCACCCCGCAGTCCGCCGACTCCCCGGCCACCGGCACCGCGCGCGTCAAGCGCGGCATGGCCGAGCAGCTCAAGGGCGGCGTGATCATGGACGTCGTCAATGCCGAGCAGGCGAAGATCGCCGAGGACGCGGGCGCAGTGGCCGTCATGGCCCTGGAGCGGGTGCCGGCCGACATCCGCAAGGACGGCGGCGTGGCCCGGATGTCCGACCCGAACATGATCGAGGAGATCATCGAGGCCGTCTCCATCCCCGTGATGGCCAAGTCCCGGATCGGGCACTTCGTCGAGGCCCAGGTCCTGCAGTCCCTCGGCGTCGACTACATCGACGAGTCCGAGGTGCTCACCCCGGCCGACGAGGTCAACCACAGTGACAAGTTCGCCTTCACCACCCCGTTCGTCTGCGGGGCCACCAATCTGGGCGAGGCGCTGCGCCGTATCGCCGAGGGCGCGGCCATGATCCGCTCGAAGGGTGAGGCCGGTACCGGGAACGTCGTCGAGGCCGTCCGCCACCTGCGTCAGATCAAGAACGAGATCGCCCGGCTGCGCGGCTACGACAACAACGAGCTGTACGCCGCAGCCAAGGAGCTCCGCGCCCCGTACGAGCTGGTCAAGGAGGTCGCCGAGCTCGGCAAGCTGCCGGTCGTGCTGTTCTCCGCGGGTGGCGTCGCCACTCCCGCCGACGCGGCGCTGATGCGCCAGCTCGGCGCCGAGGGCGTCTTCGTCGGATCAGGCATCTTCAAGTCCGGCGACCCGGCCAAGCGCGCCGCCGCCATCGTCAAGGCCACCACCTTCTACGACGACCCGAAGATCATCGCGGACGCCTCCCGGAACCTGGGCGAGGCCATGGTCGGCATCAACTGCGACACGCTGCCCGAGGCCGAGCGCTACGCCAACCGCGGCTGGTAAGCACTGATGAGCGACACCCCTGTGATCGGAGTCCTGGCTCTCCAGGGCGATGTACGGGAACACCTGATCGCCCTGGCCTCGGCGGATGCCCTGGCCAGGCCGGTCCGGCGTCCCGAGGAACTCGCCGAGGTCGACGGCCTGGTCATTCCCGGTGGCGAGTCCACCACGATGTCCAAGCTGGCGTCCCTGTTCGGCATGCTGGAACCGCTGCGCGAGCGGGTACGGGACGGAATGCCGGTCTACGGCACCTGTGCCGGAATGATTCTGCTCGCCGACAAGATCCTCGACCCGCGCTCGGGCCAGGAGACGGTCGGCGGGATCGACATGATCGTGCGCCGCAACGCCTTCGGACGGCAGAACGAATCCTTCGAGGCGGCCGTGGAGGTCGCCGGTATCGAGGGCGGCGCGGTCGAAGGCGTGTTCATCCGCGCCCCATGGGTGGAATCGGTCGGCGCACGGGCCGAGGTGGTGGCGGAGCACGGCGGTCACATCGTCGCCGTTCGCCAGGGGAACGCCCTGGCGACGTCCTTCCATCCCGAACTGACAGGGGACCACCGGGTTCACGCCTTGTTCGTGGACATGGTGCGCGCAGTCGGCTGACTCGATCCCGGTAGGATCTCTCGGGTTCGAATCGATTTTGGTGACGCGAAGGAGAAGGCAGATGTCCGGCCACTCTAAATGGGCTACGACGAAGCACAAGAAGGCCGTGATCGATGCCAAGCGCGGCAAACTCTTCGCGAAGCTGATCAAGAACATCGAGGTCGCGGCGCGCACCGGCGGTGTGGACCCCGATGGAAATCCGACCCTTGTGGACGCGATCCAGAAGGCCAAGAAGAGCTCCGTACCGAACAAGAACATCGACTCCGCGGTCAAGCGCGGCGGTGGTCTCGAAGCGGGCGGCGTCGACTACCAGACGATCATGTACGAGGGTTACGGCCCGAACGGCGTCGCGGTGCTCATCGAGTGCCTCACCGACAACCGCAACCGTGCCGCGTCCGACGTGCGTGTCGCCATGACCCGCAACGGCGGTTCGATGGCCGACCCGGGTTCGGTCTCGTACCTGTTCAACCGCAAGGGCGTCGTGATCGTCCCCAAGGGCGAGCTGACCGAGGACGACGTCCTGGGTGCCGTGCTCGACGCGGGCGCCGAGGAGGTCAACGACCTCGGTGAGAGCTACGAGGTCGTCAGCGAGGCCACCGACATGGTCGCGGTCCGCACCGCGCTCCAGCAGGCCGGCATCGACTACGACTCCGCCGAGGCCAACTTCCTGCCCACCATGCAGGTCGAGCTGGACGAGGAAGGTGCGCGCAAGATCTTCAAGCTGATCGACGCGCTGGAGGACAGCGACGACGTCCAGAACGTCTTCGCCAACTTCGATGTCTCGGACGAGGTCATGGAGAAGGTCGACGCCTGAGCCATGCTCGGCACAGCCTTCACCGACGGGCCGACGGGGACACACCCCGTCGGCCCGTCGCATTGTCAGTGCGAGCCGATAGCCTGCGGGAACAGTTGACCGATCGGTACGGAGGGGGCGTCCATGCGGGTACTCGGTGTCGACCCGGGGCTGACCCGGTGCGGTGTCGGTGTCGTCGAGGGCGTCGCGGGCCGGCCCCTGACGATGCTCGGCGTGGGTGTCGTCCGGACCCCGGCCGATGCGGAACTCGGCCACCGGCTGGTCGCCATCGAACGCGGCATCGAGGAATGGCTCGACAAGCACCGGCCCGAGTTCGTCGCCGTGGAGCGGGTGTTCAGCCAGCACAACGTCCGTACGGTGATGGGCACCGCCCAGGCCAGCGCGGTCGCCATGCTCTGCGCGTCCCGGCGAGGCATACCGGTCGCCCTGCACACCCCCAGCGAGGTCAAGGCGGCCATCACCGGAAGCGGCCGCGCGGACAAGGCGCAGGTCGGCGCGATGGTCACCCGCCTGCTGAGACTCGACGCCCCGCCGAGACCCGCCGACGCGGCCGACGCCCTCGCGCTCGCCATCTGCCACATCTGGCGAGCCCCCGCCGTCAACCGCCTCCAGCAGGCGCACGCGGCAGCGGCCGTTGCGGCCCGCACCCCGCGCGTTCCCCGTACACCCGCAGTTCCCGTCCGGAAGGTCCCCCGATGATCGCCTTCGTCAGCGGCCCAGTCGCCGCACTCGCCCCGACCACGGCCGTGATCGAGGTCGGCGGAATCGGCATGGCCGTCCAGTGCACGCCGGACACCCTCGCCGGCCTCAGGATCGGCAAGGAGGCCAGGCTGGCCACCTCCCTCGTCGTGCGGGAGGACTCGCTGACCCTGTACGGCTTCGCCGACGACGACGAGCGGCAGGTCTTCGAGCTGCTCCAGACCGCCAGCGGGGTCGGCCCCCGGCTCGCCCAGGCCATGCTCGCCACCCACAGCCCGGACGCCCTGCGGATCGCGGTCGCCACCGGTGACGAGAAGGCGCTGACCGCCGTCTCCGGCATCGGCAAGAAGGGGGCGCAGAAACTCCTCCTCGAACTGAAGGACAGACTCGGCGAGCCCGTCGGCGCCCACATCGGTCAGCAGGGCATCGGCACCCCGGTCACCTCCTCCTGGCGCGATCAGCTGCAGGCCGCCCTGATCGGTCTCGGCTACGCCACCCGTGAGGCCGACGAAGCGGTCGCCACCGTCGCCCCGCAGGCCGAGGCGGCGCTGGCCGAGAGCGGGCAGGCGCCCGTGGCGCAACTGCTGCGCGCCGCGCTGCAGACCCTCAACCGCGCGCGCTGACCCGAGCGCGCCACATCCGGGGTGCACCCCGACGCCGGGCCGGGCACCGCGCGGCACCGAAACACCCGAGGCGGGACAGACTGAATGAACTGGGACGAGACCGGACCCGACACCGACGAGCGATTCGACGAGCGCCTCGTCGCCGCCGGCGCGGACGGCGAGGACACCGCGGTCGAAGCGGCACTTCGGCCGAAGGACCTCGACGAATTCGTCGGCCAGGAGAAGGTGCGCGAACAGCTCGACCTGGTTCTCAAGGCGGCCAGGGCCCGCGGCGCCACCGCCGACCACGTCCTGCTCTCCGGCGCGCCCGGCCTCGGCAAGACCACCCTGTCCATGATCATCGCGGCCGAGATGGGTGCGCCGATCCGGATCACCTCGGGCCCCGCGATCCAGCACGCGGGTGATCTCGCCGCGATTCTCTCCTCGCTCCAGGAGGGGGAAGTCCTCTTCCTCGACGAGATCCACCGCATGTCGCGGCCGGCCGAGGAGATGCTCTACATGGCGATGGAGGACTTCAGGGTCGACGTCATCGTGGGCAAGGGCCCCGGAGCCACCGCCATCCCGCTGGAACTGCCCCCCTTCACCCTGGTCGGCGCCACCACCAGGGCCGGCCTGCTGCCGCCCCCGCTGCGCGACCGGTTCGGCTTCACGGGACACATGGAGTTCTACGCCCCCACCGAGCTTGAACGCGTCATCCACCGCTCCGCGCGCCTGCTCGACGTGGCGATAGACACGGACGGAGCAGCCGAGATCGCCGGGCGCTCCCGCGGCACCCCCCGTATCGCCAACCGGCTGCTGCGCCGCGTCCGGGACTACGCCCAGGTCAAGGCCGACGGGCGGATCGATCGCGCCGTCGCCGCCGCGGCGCTCGGGGTGTACGAGGTGGACGCCCGCGGCCTCGACCGGCTGGACCGTGCGGTGCTCGGCGCCCTGCTCAAGCTCTTCGGCGGCGGTCCCGTAGGGTTGTCCACCCTCGCGGTCGCCGTGGGCGAGGAGCGCGAAACCGTCGAGGAGGTCGCGGAGCCCTTCCTGGTACGCGAAGGACTGCTGGCCAGGACGCCGCGCGGGCGTGTCGCGACACCCGCGGCCTGGGCCCACCTCGGTCTCGTTCCTCCGCAGCATGGCGGAAAGGGACAACAGGGCCTGTTCGGGGCGTGATGCGTCACAGGTTCACCCGGACAGGAACCACCGGGCGTCGTCGGGCGTTGTTCCATCGATGCGGACTCGCTTAGACTCCGCCGATGCCGCCCTTACAGGTCGGTGTACCCACCCCCGTAGATCAGGCCGCCTTCCAGCGCGGTCGTGCGAAGGAAACTCGTCCCGTGAATCCCGTGACTCTCCTCCCCTTCATCGTGCTCATCGGGGCCATGTTCCTGATGACGCGGTCCGCCAAGAAGAAGCAGGCGGCCGCTGCCCAGATGCGCAATGAGATGCAGCCCGGCACCGGCGTCCGGACGATCGGGGGCATGTACGCCACCGTCAAGGAGCTTCACGACGACACGGTCCTCCTTGAGATCGCGCCCGGCGTCCACGCCATTTACGCCAAGAACGCGATCGGCGCCGTCCTCGACGATGCCGAGTACAACCGCATCGTCCACGGCGACGGCGAGGACGCCCTCGACCTCGACGGCACCGTCGTGCCGGACGACGCCTCCTCGCTGACCGAGGCGGGCGACGACGAGGACACCTCGGACGACGCCAAGATCGACCTGGGCAAGAAGGCCGAGGCCGACGACGCCGAGCCGACGGACGCCGGGTCCGACAAGTCCGACAAGAAGTCCGAGGGCAAGACCGACGGCGAGGCCGACGCGAAGTAGCCCACGACCCGGGGAGTGTCGTGAGCCCATCGGCACCCGGTACTCCCCGGACCGTGCGATCTTCTGCGGGGGCGGGTCCCCACTACACTTCGTGGCCGCTTGGGCGCGTACCCGGCGCGGGGCGGTTGGACAGGGAGAAACGAGAAGGTGGCAGCACCGAAGAAGAGCCGAGGGCCGGCCGGCGGTCAGGGCAGGCCGGGGCGTTCCCTGGCTCTGATCCTGATCGCCATGGTCGCGCTCACCGGCGGGATGTTCTTGTCCGGTCACACCACGCCCCGGCTTGGTATCGACTTGGCGGGCGGCACATCCATCACGCTCAAGGCGCAGAGCCAGCCCGGTAAGCCGGACGCGATCAACCAGACCAACATGGACACCGCGGTCAGCATCATCGAACGCCGTGTCAATGGTCTGGGTGTCTCCGAGGCCGAGGTCCAGACCCAGGGCCGGGACAACATCGTCGTCAACATCCCCAAGGGGACGAACTCGCAGCAGGCCCGGGAGCAGGTCGGTACGACCGCCCAGCTCTACTTCCGGCCCGTGCTGACCGTCGCCGCGGGGGCGCCGACGCCCGAGGACACCGCAAGCCCCTCGCCCTCCGGTTCGCCGAAGCCGGGCGAGTCCGCCGACACCGGCGGGAAGGCGTCCGGCTCCACGGCCACCCCCTCGGCCACTGCCACCACCCAGGGCCGTGCGGTCACCGGCGCCCTGCTGAAGGACACGACGCCCAGCCCCAACGCGTCCGGCACGCCGAAGGCGTCCACGACCCCCTCGGCCCCCGACCCGGCCACCGCCGCGCTGGAGAAGAAGTTCAGCGCTCTGGACTGCTCCACGAAGGCAGGCCGGGCGTCGGCGGGCGCGAATGTGAAGCCCACCGAGCCCACCGTCGCGTGCAGCTCCGAAGGTGACGCCAAGTACATCCTCGGCCCGGCCGAGGTCTCCGGCACGGACGTGGACAGCGCCAAGGGCGCGATCAACCAGCAGAACGGTCAGTGGATCGTTCAGATGGAGTTCACCAAAAACGGCGCCAAGAAGTTCCAGAAGATCACGAGCCGGCTCGCGCAGCAGCAGTCGCCGCAGAACCAGTTCGCCATCGTGCTCGACGGCGAGGTCGTCTCGGCTCCTTACGTGCGCACGGCGCTGAGCGCGAACGCCGAGATCTCCGGCAGCTTCGACCAGCAGTCCGCCGAGGACCTCGCCAACGTGCTCTCCTACGGTGCTCTGCCGCTCAGCTTCAAGGAGCAGACCGTCACCACCGTCACGGCCGCTCTCGGGGGTGAGCAGCTGCGAGCGGGTCTGATCGCCGGCGCCATCGGACTGGCCCTGGTCATCATCTACCTGGTGAGCTACTACCGCGGCCTGGCATTCATCGCCCTTCTGAGCCTCCTGGCCTCGGGCATCCTGAGCTACACCCTCATGGCGCTGCTCGGCCCGGCCATCGGCTTCGCGCTGAACCTCCCGGCGGTCTGCGGTGCCATCGTGGCCATCGGTATCACCGCGGACTCCTTCATCGTGTACTTCGAGAGGATCCGCGACGAGATCCGCGAGGGCCGCACCCTGCGTCCCGCCGTCGAGCGGGCGTGGCCGCGTGCCCGGCGCACCATCCTGGTCTCCGACTTCGTGTCGTTCCTTGCCGCGGCGGTCCTCTTCGTCGTCACCGTCGGCAAGGTCCAGGGCTTCGCCTTCACGCTGGGGCTCACCACCTTGCTCGACGTGGTCGTGGTGTTCCTCTTCACCAAGCCGGTCATGACGATGCTGGCCCGCACGAAGTTCTTCGCCAGTGGCCACCCGTGGTCCGGTCTGGATCCGAAGCGGCTCGGCGCCAAGCCGCCACTGCGCCGCTCGCGCCGTGTCAACGCCCCCACCGACCACCCGAAGGAGGCGTGAGATGTCGCGACTCGGCACTCTCGGCGCCCGTCTCTACCGCGGCGAAGTCGGCTACGACTTCATCGGCAAGCGCAAGATCTGGTACGGCGTCTCGATCCTGATCACCATCACGGCCATCGTCGGCCTGGCGGTCAGTGGCCTGAACATGGGCATCGAATTCAAGGGCGGTGCCGTCTTCACCACCCCGAAGACGAGCGTGAGCGTCGACGAAGCGGAGAACATCGCGACCGAGGCGTCCGGCCATCAGGCGATCGTCCAGAAGCTCGGCAACGGCGGTCTGCGCATCCAGATCACCGAAGTCGACACCGCGAAGTCCGACCAGATCAAGACCCAGCTCTCCAAGGACCTCGACGTCCCGACCGAGAAGATCGCCGCCGACCTGGTCGGCCCCAGCTGGGGTGAGCAGATCGCCAACAAGGCCTGGACCGGCCTCGGCGTCTTCATGGTTCTCGTCGTGATCTACCTGGCCATCGCCTTCGAATGGCGGATGGCCGTCGCGGCCCTGGTCGCACTGATCCACGACATCACCATCACGGTCGGTATCTACGCCCTGGTCGGCTTCGAGGTCACCCCGGGCACCGTGATCGGTCTGCTGACCATCCTCGGCTACTCCCTCTACGACACGGTCGTCGTGTTCGACAGCCTCAGGGAGAGCACCGACGGCATCACCAAGCAGACGCGGTGGACGTACGGCGAGATCGCCAACCGTTCGATCAACGGCACCCTGGTCCGCTCCATCAACACCACGGTCGTGGCCCTGCTCCCCGTCGCCGGTCTGCTCTTCATCGGCGGCGGCGTCCTCGGCGCCGGCATGCTGAACGACATCTCGCTGTCGCTGTTCGTCGGCCTCGCGGCCGGTGCGTACTCCTCGATCTTCATCGCCACCCCGCTCGTCGCCGACCTCAAGGGACGCGACCCGCAGATGAAGGCGCTCAAGAAGCGGGTGCTCGCCAAGCGTGCGGCAGCCGCCGCCAAGGGCGAGTCCGCCGAGGACGAGCGGCCGGAGGACGGCCTCCCGGCGGGCACGGCGCCCGCTGCCGCGGTCGTCGGCCAGCGCCAGCAGCCCCCCAGGGGCCGCGGCCGGACCCCGGGGAAGCGCTGATGACCAGCAGCACCACCGAGAGCATTCGTGAGCTCCTGATCAGCCGGATCCGTGACGTGCCGGACTACCCGAAGCCGGGCGTGATGTTCAAGGACATCACCCCGCTGCTCGCGGACCCGGCGGCTTTCGCGGCCCTCACCGACACTCTCGCGGAGATGTGCGTACGGCACGGCGCCACGAAGGTCGTCGGCCTTGAGGCACGCGGCTTCATCCTGGCCGCCCCGGTCGCGGTGCGCGCCGGTCTCGGGTTCGTACCCGTCCGCAAGGCGGGGAAGCTGCCCGGAGCCACGCTCAGCCAGGCATACGAGCTGGAGTACGGCACGGCCGAGATCGAGATCCACGCGGAGGATCTGTCCGCCGGCGACAGGATCATGGTCATCGACGACATCCTCGCCACCGGTGGCACCGCCGAGGCGTCGCTGGAGCTGATCCGGCGGGCCGGCGCCGAGGTCGCAGGCGTCGCGGTCCTCATGGAGCTCGGCTTCCTGGAGGGGCGTGCCCGCATGGAGCAGGCTCTGGCGGGTGCTCCGCTGGAGGCTCTCATCCGCGTGTGAGTGCGGCGCACATGAATCGGGTGTTCAGGGTTTCTTCTGGACACCCGATTCGCATGTGCGTATCAGAAGCAGCGAAAAGGAAGCTCAGTGATGGCTCAAATTCGCTTTCGCACAGCATGACTGTCTGATTGGATCTTCCTGATGCCACTGACCAGGCATCTCAACGGAGGAAACACATGAGGATTTCGCGCAAGATCGCCACGGGGGCGGTTTCTCTTCTTTCGCTTGCCGCAATCGCTGTGGGAGTTGCTCCTGCGCACGCGAGCCAGGCAGCTGTGCCCGCCCAGAACACCCCGGGTGCGAAGGGCGTCTGCTCCGGCTGGAAGAACGCCGGGTCGATCCCGGGGAAGTGGAGCACGCTCAACGACGGCTGCGCCCACTTCGGTTTCAAGGGCATGAAGATGGTCTACGGCTGGAAGGTCTTCAAGGGCGGCAGCATATGTGTGCAGGTCAAGGGCTTCAATGCCAAGGGCAAGAAGACCTGGCACGAGGCCGGCTGCGGAAAGAGCGGCCAGATCACGGTGCCGTGGGGCAACGTCGCCGCCAACAAGGAGATGAAGGTCAAGGGGGCAGCGCTTCTGCGCTGGAACTGAGGTTTCACCTGACCTCGGTCAGGTCTGCGCGCAGTGACCTGCGGCCCTGACGGGAGAAGTGCAGGAGGCGGCAGTGCACCTCGCCGCTCTCACGGTCCGAACGGCGCCTGTGGCCGTATGGCGGGTCCGCGGTTTCTCCTCGGGCCGGGCCGGCGCTCGGACCATCGGCCCGTGACGGGCTCGCTGCACTCGCAGGCACCAAGGACGGGCACCCGGGAACAACCGGGTGCCCGTCCCGCGTTTCCGGGGGTCCCACGGTCCCCGGGGGAGGTCCGGCCACAGGATCGATACGATGGCCTTTCCGGGTATCCGGATCCGCATGAGGAGCGCTCTTGCCAGACGAGGCCCAGCCAGTCGCCGCCCCGCAGCCCGACAAGCCCGCGGCGGCCCCAGCCACGCCTGGGAAGAAGCAGCCCGCACAGAAGCCGAAGCCTCCGGCTCCCGAGCCCGGCGCGGGCCCGGAGCGGGCCGGTGCCGCGACGCTGCGCCCGGCGCCCGCTGCCCCCGCCCAGCCGGCCGTCCCCGCCTCCTCGGCCGCGTCCGCCCCGAAGCCCCCGGCGAAGCCGGTGACCCCGGCCGCTCCCGCGACCCGCTCGGGCGGATCCTCCAACCGGGTCAGGGCCAGGCTCGCCCGCCTGGGCGTGCAGCGCTCCAGCCCGTACAACCCGGTCCTGGAGCCGTTGCTGCGCATCGTCCGCAGCAACGACACCAAGATCGAGACGGCCACGCTGCGCCAGATCGAGCGCGCCTACCAGGTCGCCGAGCGTTGGCACCGCGGCCAGAAGCGCAAGAGCGGCGACCCGTACATCACGCACCCTCTCGCCGTCACCACGATCCTCGCCGAGCTCGGCATGGACCCGGCGACGCTCATGGCCGGGCTGCTGCACGACACCGTCGAGGACACCGAATACGGCCTGGACACCCTGCGCCGCGACTTCGGCGACCAGGTCGCCCTGCTCGTCGACGGCGTCACCAAGCTGGACAAGGTCAAATTCGGCGAGGCGGCACAGGCCGAGACCGTGCGCAAGATGGTCGTCGCCATGGCCAAGGACCCCAGGGTCCTCGTGATCAAGCTCGCCGACCGGCTGCACAACATGCGCACCATGCGCTACCTCAAGCGGGAGAAGCAGGAGAAGAAGGCCCGCGAGACGCTTGAGATCTATGCCCCGCTGGCACACCGCCTGGGCATGAACACCATCAAGTGGGAGCTGGAGGACCTCGCCTTCGCGATCCTCTACCCCAAGATGTACGACGAGATCGTCCGCCTCGTCGCCGAGCGGGCCCCCAAGCGCGACGAGTACCTCGCCATAGTGACCGACGAGGTCCAGGCCGACCTGCGCGCCGCCCGGATCAAGGCCACCGTCACCGGCCGTCCGAAGCACTACTACAGCGTCTATCAGAAGATGATCGTGCGGGGCCGGGACTTCGCCGAGATCTACGACCTGGTGGGCATCCGGGTCCTCGTCGACACCGTCCGCGACTGCTACGCGGCGCTCGGCACCGTCCACGCGCGATGGAATCCGGTCCCCGGCCGGTTCAAGGACTACATCGCGATGCCCAAGTTCAACATGTACCAGTCGCTGCACACCACGGTGATCGGTCCCAGCGGCAAGCCCGTCGAGCTGCAGATCCGCACGTTCGACATGCACCGCCGCGCCGAGTACGGCATCGCCGCGCACTGGAAGTACAAGCAGGAGGCCGTCGCGGGCGCCTCCAAGGTGCGCACCGACGTCCCCAAGAACACCGGACGGGGCCAGGACACCGTCAACGACATGGCGTGGCTGCGCCAGCTCCTGGACTGGCAGAAGGAGACCGAGGACCCCAGCGAGTTCCTGGAGTCCCTGCGCTTCGACCTCTCCCGCAACGAGGTCTTCGTCTTCACACCCAAGGGCGACGTCATAGCGCTCCCCGCGGGTGCGACACCGGTCGACTTCGCCTACGCCGTGCACACGGAGGTCGGCCATCGGACCATAGGCGCGCGGGTCAACGGGCGGCTCGTACCGCTCGAATCGACCCTCGACAACGGCGACCTGGTGGAGGTCTTCACCTCCAAGGCGGCCGGCGCCGGGCCTTCCCGCGACTGGCTGGGCTTCGTCAAGTCGCCCCGCGCCCGCAACAAGATCCGTGCCTGGTTCTCCAAGGAGCGCCGCGACGAGGCGATCGAGCAGGGCAAGGACGCCATCGCGCGTGCCATGCGAAAGCAGAACCTGCCGATCCAGCGCATCCTGACCGGCGACTCCCTGGTCACCCTCGCCCATGAGATGCGCTACCCCGACATCTCCTCCCTGTATGCGGCGATCGGCGAGGGCCATGTGGCCGCCGCCGGTGTCGTGCAGAAGCTGGTGCAGGCGCTCGGCGGCGAGGACGCCGCCAACGAGGACATCGCAGAGAGCTCACCGCCCTCGCGCAGCCGCGGCAAGCGCCGATCCAACGCCGATCCGGGTGTCGTCGTCAAGGGCGTCGAGGACGTCTGGGTCAAGCTCGCCCGCTGCTGCACGCCCGTACCCGGCGACCCGATCATCGGCTTCGTCACCCGCGGCAGCGGCGTCTCCGTGCACCGTGCCGACTGCGTCAACGTCGACTCCCTGTCGCAGCAGCCGGAGCGGATCCTGGACGTCGAGTGGGCGCCGACCCAGTCCTCGGTCTTCCTGGTCGCCATCCAGGTCGAGGCCCTCGACCGGTCGCGGCTGCTCTCCGATGTCACCCGCGTCCTGTCCGACCAGCACGTCAACATTCTGTCGGCGGCCGTGCAGACCTCCCGGGACCGCGTCGCCACCTCGCGCTTCACCTTCGAGATGGGGGACCCGAAACACCTCGGGCACGTACTGAAGGCGGTACGGGGCGTGGAGGGCGTCTACGACGTCTACCGGGTGACCTCGGCGCGCAGGCCGTAGGGGGCGCTTCACACTGAAAGGGCCCCTTGTACACGTCCTGGGACATGTACAAGGGGCCCTGCCGCACGCCGATCAACGGTGAGGCCGGTCGGCGGCGGATGCCGCCTGCTCAGCCGCCGAACTCCTCCAGGCCCTTGAGCGCCTGGTCCAGCAGTGCCTGCCGGCCTTCGAGCTCCTTGGCCAGCTTGTCGGCACGGGCGTTGTTGCCCGAGGCGCGGGCCGTGTCGATCTGCGCACGCAGCTTGTCCACGGCCGCCTGCAACTGACCGGTCAGACCGGCGGCACGCGCACGCGCCTCCGGGTTCGTCCGGCGCCACTCCGACTCCTCGGCCTCCTGGAGCGCCCGCTCCACCGCGTGCATCCGCCCCTCGACCTTCGGGCGGGCGTCACGCGGCACATGGCCGATGGCCTCCCAGCGCTCGTTGATGGCCCGGAACGCGGCCCTGGCCGCCTTCAGGTCCTTCACCGGCACCAGCTTCTCGGCCTCGACCGCGAGCTCCTCCTTGAGCTTGAGGTTCTCGCCCTGCTCCGCGTCCCGCTCGGCGAAGACCTCGCTGCGGGCGGCGAAGAAGACGTCCTGAGCACCGCGGAAACGGTTCCACAGATCGTCCTCGGCCTCGCGCTGGGCGCGGCCCGCCGCCTTCCACTCCGTCATCAGGTCGCGATAGCGGGCGGCCGTCGCTCCCCAGTCCGTGGAGCCGGAGAGCGACTCGGCCTCGGCGACCAGCTTCTCCTTGGCCTTACGGGCCTCCTCGCGCTGGGCGTCCAGCGAGGCGAAGTGGGCCTTGCGGCGCTTGGAGAACGCCGAGCGGGCGTGCGAGAAGCGGTGCCACAGCTCGTCGTCGGACTTGCGGTCGAGCCGCGGCAGGCCCTTCCACGTGTCGACGAGCGCACGGAGCCGCTCGCCGGCAGAGCGCCACTGCTCGCTCTGCGCCAGCTCCTCGGCCTCGGCGACCAGCGCCTCCTTGGCGTGCTTCGCCTCGTCGGTCTGCTTCGCCTTCTGGGCCTTGCGCTCCTCGCGCCGCGAGTCGACCGTCGCGACCAGCGCGTCGAGCCGCTTGCGCAGCGCGTCGAGGTCTCCGACGGCGTGATGCTCGTCCACCTGGAGCCGCAGATGCTCGATGGCGGTCGTGGCGTCCTTCGCCGACAGATCGGTGGTCTTCACCCGCCGTTCGAGGAGGCCGATCTCGACCACAATGCCCTCGTACTTGCGCTCGAAGTAGGCCAGAGCCTCCTCGGGGGAACCCGCCTGCCACGATCCGACGACCTTTTCGCCATCGGCTGTACGCACGTACACGGTGCCCGTCTCATCGACGCGGCCCCACGGGTCGCTGCTCACAGCGCCTCCTCCACCTGATGCCCGCGAGAGGGTTCGCCCCCCTGGCATCGTCCACAGTTTCCTGGGGCGGGCAGCGCCCGCCCTGCACAACGCCAATCTAGGCGACCGGCCGCCCGGCTGTCCGCACTCAGCGCGGCCGAAAATAATCCGGCCCGCCTCGCCGTCACCGGCCGGCCCGGTCCCGTCACGACTTGTCGACAGCGACCTTCGAGATGTCCACGGCCTTCTTCGGCGCACCGTCGGCCGCCCCGCCGGTCACCCCCGCCGCACCGATGTCCTTGACGGCCTTCAGGGAGGCGTCGTCCATCGTGCCGAACGGCGTGTAGGTGGGCGGCAGTTTGCTGTCCTTGTACACGAGGAAGAACTGGCTGCCGCCGGTGTGCGCCTGGCCGGTGTTCGCCATCGCCACCGTGCCCGCCGGATACGTGACCGTGCCGTCCTTGCCCGCCTTGCCCAACGCCGTCAGATTCTCGTCGGGAATCGTGTAACCCGGGCCGCCCGTGCCGTCGCCCTTGGGGTCACCGCACTGCAGGACGAAAATGCCCTGCGTGGTCAGCCGGTGGCACTTCGTACCGTCGAAGAAGCCCTTGTCGGCCAGCGACTTGAAGGAGTTCGTGGTGTGCGGGGTCTTCGCCCCGTCCATCGTGAACGCGATGTCGCCCTGGCTCGTCTTGAGCGACATCGTGTACTTCGCTTTTTTGTCGATCTTCATCGCGGGCTCGGGCGCGCTGCTCTCGCTCGCCGACGGGGAGTCGGAGGGGCTTGCGGCCGCGTCGCTCCTGTCCTTCTTGCCGTCGCCGTCGATGGCGAGATACGCACCGACCCCGACGACCGCCACCACGGCGACCGCGGAAGCGATGACGACGGTCAGCCGCCGCGTCCTGCGGCGGGCCTCCTCCCGGCGCTGCTGCTGCCGCTCGAACTTCTCCCTGGCGAGCTGCCGCCGCCGCTGATCGCTGCTGACCACCGGGTGATCTCCTTGTGGGTCGTGTGATTGGGGCCTGGGCTGCCCGTACCGTATATGGGTTAGCTGTGGAATGAGGAGCGCCGGTAGGCTCTGAAGTGCTGCGACCTCCTCAGTCGCGATTCGCCGTCGGACGACCATTAAGGACGATCGTGCTCATTGCCGGGTTCCCCGCCGGGGCCTGGGGGACCAACTGCTACCTGGTCGCCCCGGCCGCAGGCGAGGAGTGCGTGATCATCGACCCCGGCCATCAGGCCGCGTCAGGAGTCGAGGAAGCACTGAAGAAGCATCGGCTGAAGCCCGTCGCCGTCGTACTGACCCACGGCCACATCGACCACGTCGCCTCGGTCGTCCCGGTGTGCGGCGCGCACGACGTCCCCGCCTGGATCCATCCGGAGGACCGGTTCATGATGAGCGACCCGGAGAAGGCCCTCGGCCGCTCCATCGGGATGCCGCTCATGGGTGAGCTGACGGTGGGGGAGCCGGACGATGTCCGGGAACTGAGCGACGGGGCCCTGCTGAAGCTGGCCGGTCTGGAGTTCGGTGTCGCGCACGCGCCCGGCCATACCAAGGGGTCGGTGACGTTCAGGATGCCCGAGGCCGCGGATGTTCCGCAGATCCTCTTCTCGGGCGACCTGCTCTTCGCCGGCTCCGTCGGACGCACCGACCTGCCCGGCGGCGACCACGCCGAGCTGCTCGAGTCGCTGGCCCGTGTGTGCCTGCCGCTCGACGACTCGACCGTGGTGCTGTCCGGCCACGGCCCCCAGACGACCATCGGCCGCGAGCGCGCCTCGAATCCGTATCTGCACGGTATGGACGCGCCCCGACGAGGAATGTGACGAGAGAAATACCCGTGAGCACCTTCAAGGCCCCCAAGGGCACGTACGACCTGACCCCGCCCGATTCCGCGAAGTACCTCGCGGTGCGCGAGGCGATCGCCGCACCCCTGAAGAACTCCGGCTACGGCTACATCGAGACGCCCGGGTTCGAGGACGTCGCCCTCTTCTCGCGCGGTGTCGGCGAGTCCACCGACATCGTGACCAAGGAGATGTACACCCTCACCACCAAGGGCGGCTCCCAGCTGGCGCTGCGCCCCGAGGGCACCGCGTCCGTGCTGCGCGCGGCTCTGGAGGCCAACCTCCACAAGCTCGGCAACCTGCCCGTGAAGCTTTGGTACTCCGGCTCGTACTACCGCTACGAGCGCCCGCAGAAGGGCCGCTACCGGCACTTCTCGCAGGTCGGTGCCGAGGCGATCGGCGCGGAGGACCCGGTGCTGGACGCCGAGCTGATCATCCTGGCCGACCAGGCGTACCGCACGCTGGGCCTGCGGAACTTCCGCATCCTGCTCAACTCGCTGGGCGACAAGGAGTGCCGCCCCGTCTACCGGGACGCGCTCCAGGGCTTCCTGCGCGAGCTCGACCTGGACGAGGAGACGCGTCGCCGCATCGAGATCAACCCGCTCCGGGTCCTCGACGACAAGCGGCCCGAGGTGCAGAAGCAGCTGGTCGGCGCCCCGGTGCTGCGCGACTACCTGTGCGACGCCTGCAAGGCGTACCACGAGGAGGTGCGTGACCTGCTCTCCGCGGCCGGTGTGGTGTACGAGGACGACGAGAAGCTCGTCCGCGGTCTCGACTACTACACCCGCACCACCTTCGAGTTCGTCCACGACGGGCTCGGCTCGCAGTCCGCGGTGGGCGGCGGCGGACGCTACGACGGCCTGTCCGAGATGATCGGCGGCCCGGCGCTCCCGTCGGTCGGCTGGGCGCTCGGCGTGGACCGTACGGTGCTCGCGCTGGAGGCGGAGGGCATCGAGCTCGAACTCCCCGCGACCACCAGCGTCTTCGCCGTGCCACTGGGCGAGGAGGCCCGGCGGGTGCTCTTCGGGATCGTCACGCAACTGCGCCGCGAGGGCGTGGCAGCGGACTTCGCGTACGGAAACCGTGGCCTCAAGGGTGCGATGAAGAGCGCGAACCGGTCGGGAGCGCGGCTGACGATCGTGGCGGGCGAGCGGGACCTGGCCGAGGGACTCGTCCAGCTCAAGGACATGGAGTCCGGCGAGCAGACGGCGGTGCTGCTGGCGGACGTGACCGGGGCGATCCGCGAGCGACTGGCCTAGGACCTCTCGTTCGGATCGGACCGGCGCACCTGCGTGGCGCGGGCTCGCGGGACGGGCCGGAACAGCGGTTCGTCCGGCGAGCCCCCTTCCGCGCAGGGCCGGCCGGCGCCGCCCCGCGCGGTGGCCGCCGCGCCGGTCCTTCCGGCGGACGGGAGGCGGGCACGGCGCAGGGCCGCAGGTCCGAGCACCGCACGCCCGTCGCCGACGTGCTGACGTCCTCGTGGCCGTGCGGCCCGGGAAGACCGCGGATGATGTGCGTCACCGCCTCGCACGGCGTCAACCCGGAGGCGGAGGATTCACCCCGCCGGACGGTTCCTGCCCGATACCCCGACGGCGTTCAGTAGATGCCGGGTCCCCGCCGAGCGCCCGGCCCCTCTCCGCACCGGGACACGGCGATCCCGCGGCGCTCCTCCCGGCCCCGCCCGGCCCGAGCGCTCCCTGCCCCTCGCCTCGGCGGATCCCCGGGTCCGAGCCGTCGACCACGGCCGGTTCGCCGCCGCTGCCGCGCGGGACGCCCCCGCCACCCCGGGCGAGGTCCGGGTCCGGGGCCATGACCGGACCGAGTGGTCCGGTCCGGTCGCACATCGGGCTTCACGTACACCTTTATGTCCATCGAACAGAAGCCCAGCGGCGCTGTGCGGCACAATGACCGTGCCCAGCAGGCCACTCACTGATGGAACGGCGATATGACGACTGCAGCGGTTGACCATCCCTCCTCCGACCAGGACGAGGACGGCGTGAAGAGGACCATCGGCGGCAGTCGGGCGTTCGCAATGCTGCTGGTGATCACGGGCGCCGCCGGACTCCTCGCCGCCTGGGTCATCACGATCGACAAGTTCAAGTTGCTGGAGGACCCCAGCTTCACGCCGGGCTGCAGTCTCAACCCGGTCGTCGCCTGCGGCAACATCATGAAGAGCGAGCAGGCCGCCGCCTTCGGTTTCCCGAACCCGATGCTCGGTCTGGTCACCTACTCCGTGATCATCGGCATCGGCCTCGCGCTGCTCGCGGGCGCCCGCTTCCGCAGCTGGTACTGGCTCGGAATGAACGCCGGCACGCTGTTCGGCGTCGGCTTCTGCACCTGGCTCCAGTACCAGTCGCTCTACACCATCAACTCGCTCTGCCTGTGGTGCTGCCTGGCATGGGTCGCCACGATCTTCATGTTCTGCTATGTCACCACGCACAACATCAAGCACCGGATCCTCCCGGCGCCGAACTGGCTGCGCAACGGACTGACGGAGTTCCACTGGGTGCCGCCGGTCCTGTGGATCGGCATCATCGGCATGCTGATCCTGACCCGCTGGTGGGACTTCTGGACCAGCTGACCGGCGCCGCCACCGGGCTCCTGCCGGGCGACGGCCCGGCAGGGATGTCAGTGCCGTGACATAGGGTTCAAAACGTGGAGCCCGACCTCTTTACCGCAGCCGCCGAAGACCGCCAGGACAAGGACCCGTCCAGCAGCCCCCTGGCTGTCCGGATGCGCCCGCGCACCCTCGACGAGGTCGTCGGCCAGCAGCATCTGCTCAAGCCGGGCTCGCCGCTGCGCCGTCTCGTCGGCGAGGGGAACGGCGGGCCGGCGGGCCCGTCGTCCGTGATCCTTTGGGGCCCGCCAGGCATCGGGAAGACGACTCTCGCGTACGTGGTCAGCAAGGCCACCAACAAGCGCTTCGTCGAGCTCTCCGCGATCACCGCCGGCGTCAAGGAGGTGCGGGCCGTCATCGAGGGTGCCCGCCGCGCCACCGGGGGCTACGGCAAGGAGACGGTCCTCTTTCTCGACGAGATCCACCGCTTCTCCAAGGCGCAGCAGGACTCCCTGCTCCCGGCCGTGGAGAACCGCTGGGTGACGCTGATCGCCGCGACCACCGAGAATCCGTACTTCTCGATCATCTCGCCGCTGCTGTCGCGCTCGCTGCTGCTCACCCTGGAATCCCTCACCGACGACGATCTGCGCGGCCTGCTGCGGCGCGCCCTGGCCGACGAACGCGGACTCGGTGGCACGGTGGCGCTGCCGAAGGACGCCGAGTCGCATCTGCTGCGCATCGCGGGTGGTGACGCCCGCCGGGCCCTCACGGCGCTGGAGGCCGCGGCCGGTGCGGCGCTGTCCAAGCAGGAGAAGGAGATCACTCTCCTGACCCTGGAGGAGACCGTCGACCGCGCCGCCGTCAAGTACGACCGGGACGGCGACCAGCACTACGACGTGGCGAGTGCGCTCATCAAGTCGATCCGCGGCTCCGACGTGGATGCCGCGCTGCATTACCTGGCCCGGATGATCGAGGCGGGGGAGGACCCCAGGTTCATCGCCCGGCGGCTGATGATCTCGGCGAGCGAGGACATCGGTCTCGCCGACCCCACGGCGCTGCCCACCGCCGTGGCGGCCGCCCAGGCGGTTGCCATGATCGGATTCCCGGAGGCGGCGCTCGTCCTGAGCCACGCGACGATCGCCCTGGCGCTCGCCCCCAAGTCCAATGCGGCGACACTGGCGATATTCGCCGCCCAGGAGGATGTGCGGAAGGGACTCGCGGGTCCCGTCCCGGCGCATCTGCGCGACGGCCACTACAAGGGCGCCGCCAAGTTGGGCCATGCCGTGGGTTACGTGTATCCGCACGATGTCCCCGGAGGTATCGTCGCCCAGCAGTACGCCCCGGACGCCGTCCGTGACCAGCGGTACTACCGGCCCACGCGCTACGGCGCGGAGGCGCGCTACGCGGATGTGGTGGAGCGGGTCCGCGAGCGGCTCGGCCGCACGGGCTCCGACGGCGGGGCGAGCCCGTCCGCCGACTGAGTACGGCGGAGAGGGACGCGCGGGGCCGCTGAAGACGCGCAGAGCCTTGAGTGCGCAAGGAGCGCAGTCGGGGCCGGCGGCTCAGCCCACCGCGGCCTCGAAGAGCGTGTGCACGGCGTGGCGCAACTCGCCGACGTCGCGCACCGGCCCGGGGAATTCGAAGCGCGCATCGAAGCAGCGGTCGCGGTCCTCGCAGAGGCGTACCCGCAGCCCGTACCGGTCCAGCGCCAGCGGCACGACGACGGGCCGACGTGACGCGCGGGACGGGGCCGGACGCTCGCCGAGCAGCCCGAACAGCGCGTCCAGCTGTTCGCCGTGCGCCGCGTGCAGATGCTGGAGCAGTTCCGCCTCGTGTCCGACGAGCGGGTCGGGGGCCGCGTCCCGGAACGCGTCGGGTTCGACGTCCTCGGCGCCCCACAGATCGTCGATGTACGCCTCGCCCGTCTCCAGCCGCAGCGTCGTCCCGCCCGGCCCGGACATGCCCGGGACGGTGGTGAGCCACCCGGAGACCCACGCGCGACCGCGGATGCGATGGGGCACGGAGACCGGGGCGACGTCCGTGATCTCCAGCACAGCCGTCAGCTCGTCGTCCTCTGCGTGCGTCGCCGCCCGTACGACCGGGGAATCCGTGGGGAGTTCGAGGAACAGATCCCCGTCGGGGCCCACGCCCCTGGTCAGCGGCATCAGCTGATCCGGGCCTGCGGCGTTCAGCCCGGGGACGAGCAGTACCGCCGAACAGGTACTCTGTACGAGAGTTCGTGTGCGCTCGGCTGCTGACGGCATCCGAGTGTTTTCAAGCCCGCCGGGACGCGGCTGACCACGATCTGATCGGTCCTCCGTCGTATCGACGCCCTGAGGGGTGTCGACGCTGTCAGTGCTGTCCGTGACGTGTGTGGTGTTCCCCGGGCGAGACATGCGATCTCCTCAAGTAAGGTGAGCCTAACCTAACCTACAACGGAGGTCTGGAGAACGTGCCTAACCAGTCGCGTCCCAAGGTCAAGAAGAGCCGCGCGCTCGGCATCGCGCTGACGCCGAAGGCCGTCAAGTACTTCGAGGCCCGCCCCTACCCGCCGGGCGAGCACGGCCGTGGTCGCAAGCAGAACTCGGACTACAAGGTCCGTCTGCTGGAGAAGCAGCGCCTGCGTGCCCAGTACGACATCAGCGAGCGCCAGATGGCGCGTGCCTACGACCGCGCCAAGAAGGCCGAGGGCAAGACGGGCGAGGCGCTCGTCGTCGAGCTGGAGCGTCGTCTCGACGCCCTGGTGCTGCGTTCGGGCATCGCCAGGACCATCTACCAGGCCCGCCAGATGGTCGTCCACGGTCACATCGAGGTCGACGGCCGCAAGGTCGACAAGCCGTCCTTCCGTGTCCGTCCCGACAACATCGTGATGGTCCGCGAGCGCAGCCGCGACAAGCACCCCTTCCAGGTTGCCCGCGCCGGTGGCTACGCCCCCGACGGCGAGACCCCGCGCTACCTGCAGGTGAACCTGCAGGCCCTGGCCTTCCGCCTCGACCGGGACCCGAACCGCAAGGAAATCCCCGTGATCTGCGACGAGCAGCTCGTCGTCGAGTACTACGCCCGCTGATCCAGGCGCAGCCGCATTCAGCAGCGCTCCGGCCCGCCCCTCCCCGATGTACGGGAGGCGGCGGGCCTCCGCGTTCTCCCGGGGCCGGGCAGGGGGCCGGGCAGCCGGCCCGCCGGCTGCGCCCGGTTCGCGGGCCCGCTACCGAGCGCCCTGGCCACCGCCGCGTCCAGATCCAGCTGCCCGCCCGCGCGCAGCCCCGACTCGTAGGGGCCGTCGCCCAGCTCCCGGCGGGCCAGCTCCTCGCACCGGACCCGGGGCTGCCCGTAGTAGGCCGATCCGAACAGCGGCAGCCCCACCGACGGCCAGATCCGGTCGGCGGCGCCCTGCAGCACCGCTGCCTCCGCCGCGTCCCCCTCGACCGCCGTGACCAGTGCCAGCAGCTCCAGCGCGAGGACCGAGCCCAGCAGATCGTGGAAGGCGTGACCGATCGACAGACACTCGCCGAGCAGCTCCCGGGCCCGGTCCGGCCCGCCCCGTTGCAATGCGGCGAAGGCCAGCACGTACAGCGCGTACGAGAGGGCCCACCGCTCCCCGTGGTCCTCGCAGATCTCCCTGACCTCCTCGCAGATCGCGGCCGCCCCGTCCAGGTCCCCGTGGAATCCGACCGCCATCGCCAGCTCGATCTGGGCCATCAGTACATTGCTGTTCAGCTCACCGAGTTCCCGGTAGCGGCCGAGCGCGTCGCCCAGCAGCTCCTGTGCCCTGACCATGTCGTCCGTGAGGAGCGCAAGGTACCCCATCCGGTGCACCGCGTACGCGAGCGCCGTGGAGTCGCCCGCCCGGTCCGCCTCGTCCCGGCACTCCTGCAGCGCGGAGACCGCACCGACCGGGTCGCCCTGCAGCACGGCCACATGTCCGAGCACCCACAACGCCTTGAGCCGCGCGGAGTCGTACGGTGACTCCTCCTCCAGCACATGGTGCAGCCAGTGCCGGCCCTCCGAGAGACGTCCGCACCCGACCCAGAGGAACCAGAGGGTGCCCGCCAGGTACTGCGCGAGATGCGCCTCGCCCGCGCTCTCCAGCGAATACTCCATCGCCCGCCGCAGATTCGGCAGTTCGCTCTCCACCCGGGCGGCCACCTCGTCCTGCCGCGGGCTGAACCAGTCGAGCTCGCACATGGTCGCCAGCCCCAGGAACCAGTCCCGGTGGCGGCGTCTCAACCGGTCCGTCCCACCCGTGGCCGCCAGCCACTCGGCGCCGTACTCGCGCACCGTGTCCAGCATCCGGTAGCGGGTGCCGGCCGCCGAGTCCTCACGCAGGACGACGGACTGCGTGAGCAGCCCGGAGAGCACGTCGAGCACCGATTCGGCCGGCAGATCGGCTCCGCTGCAGATGTACTCGACGGCCTCCAGATCGAACTGCCCGGCGAACACCGAGAGCCGCGCCCACAGCAGCCGCTGCTCCGGAGCGCAGAGTTCATGACTCCAGCCGATGGCCGTGCGGAGTGTCTGGTGGCGCGCCAGCACGCTGCGGCTGGAGCCGGTCAGCAGCCGGAAGCGGTCGTCCAGGCGCTGCAGCACCTGTTCGGTGGAGAGCGCGCGCAGCCGTCCGGCGGCCAGTTCCAGCGCGAGCGGGATTCCGTCCAGCCGGTGGCACAGCTCGCGCGCGATCGCTCGGTTGTGGTCGGTCAGCCGGAACTCCGGCCGTACCGCGGCGGCCCGCTCCTCGAAGAGGAGCATCGCGTCCTCGTCGGTCATCGGCGCGAGCGGGAAGGTGACCTCGCCGTCCAGCTCCAGAGGCAGTCGGCCGGCGGCCATCACCCGCAGTCGCGGCGCCCGGCGCAGCAGTTCACGCACCAGCTCGGCACAGGCGTCCACGAAGTGCTCGAAGCCGTTGATCACCAGGAGCAGTTGGCGACCCGCGAGATGTTCGAGGAGCGTCGTGCGCGGTGGTCTGCCGGTGTGATCGGTGAGCCCGAGGGCGTCGACCAGCGCGTGGTCCAGCAGCTCCGGATCGTGGAGGGCGGACAGTTCCGCCATCCAGACTCCGTCGCAGTACCGTTTCTCCAAATGTTTGGCGATCTTGGCGGCGCAGCGGGTCTTGCCCACTCCGCCGACCCCGACCACGGTGACGAGCCTCGACTCGTTCAGCAGCCGACCGAGGGCGGCCAGTTCGTCCTTCCGCCCCACGAATCTGTTCAGTTCCGCCGGGAGATTGCCGAGGGCGCCGACGGGGTCGCTCGGATCGTGGGGGGACGGGCGGGAGCGCTGGGGGCGTCGCATGAAACACGCAGAGTACTGGTTCGGAAGCTCTCCGTACAATCTCCTTATGGCAACTCGCCCCCTCCCGCCGGTAATGCGGTACGGGGCGCGACCACCGGCGCGATAGGCTCGGGAGACGACGACCGGCTGTTGTGACAGCGGTCGCCGGACCGAGCAGAGACAGACAGTACAGAGACAGCGACAAGCTAGAGAGCGGTGCACTGTGTCCGGTGGAGAGGTGGCCGGGATCCTGGTGGCCGTCTTCTGGGCGATCCTGGTTTCGTTCCTCGCCGTCGTACTGGTGAGGCTGGCCCAGACGCTCAGGGCGACCACCAAGCTCGTGGCGGACGTGACCGAGCAGGCGGTCCCGCTGCTTGCCGACGCCTCAGCCACGGTTCGCTCCGCACAGACCCAGCTCGACAAGGTCGACGCGATCGCGACGGACGTCCAGGAAGTCACCTCGAACGCCTCGGCGCTCTCCACCACCGTCGCCTCGACCTTCGGCGGACCGCTCGTCAAAGTCGCCGCGTTCGGTTACGGGGTACGGCAGGCCATCGGCCGCAAGGCCGGTCCGGAGCCCGGCCCCGCCCCTCGGCCGGCCCGTCGCACGGTGATCGTCGGGCGCACGGTGCCGTCCGCGCGTGGCAGGAAGCGCGGCGGCAGAAACTCCCGCGGATCTAAGGACTGACGCAGCGATGCTCCGCCGTACGTTCTGGTTCACCGCCGGTGCCGCCGCCGGTGTCTGGGCCACGACCAAGGTCAACCGGAAGCTCAGGCAGCTGACCCCGGAGAGTCTCGCGGCGCAGGCCGCGGACAAGGCGATCGAGACCGGTCACAAGCTCAAGGACTTCGCTCTGGACGTCCGTGAGTCGATGGCCCGGCGAGAGGCCGAGCTGGGCGAGGCGCTGGGCCTGGAGGCGCCGGTCGCCCCGGACCTCCCCGTACGGCGTCATTTTGCCGTCGAGGCGGCCGAACCCGTCGGACCGGACAGGCCCCTCGAAGTCGGCAACCACCGCAAGCTCCCCTACAACTCGTACAACCGGAATGAGGACCACTGATGGAGTCGGCTGAAATTCGTCGCCGCTGGCTGAGCTTCTTCGAGGAGCGCGGTCACACCGTCGTCCCTTCGGCGTCGCTCATCGCGGACGACCCGACTCTGCTGCTGGTCCCCGCGGGCATGGTCCCCTTCAAGCCGTACTTCCTCGGCGAGGTCAAGCCGCCCGCGCCGCGGGTCACCAGCGTGCAGAAGTGTGTCCGTACGCCGGACATCGAGGAGGTCGGCAAGACCACCCGGCACGGCACGTTCTTCCAGATGTGCGGCAACTTCTCCTTCGGGGACTACTTCAAGGAAGGCGCCATCAGCTACGCCTGGGAGGCCCTGACGGCCTCCGTGGCGGACGGCGGCTTCGGTCTCGACCCCGAGAGGCTGTGGATCACGGTCTATCTGGACGACGACGAGGCCGAGCAGATCTGGCGGGACAAGATCGGCGTACCGGCCGAGCGCATCCAGCGCCTGGGCAAGAAGGACAACTTCTGGTCCATGGGTGTCCCCGGTCCCTGCGGCCCCTGCTCCGAGATCAACTACGACCGCGGCCCCGAGTTCGGCGTCGAGGGCGGCCCGGCCGTCAACGACGAGCGGTACGTGGAGATCTGGAACCTGGTCTTCATGCAGTACGAGCGGGGTGCCGGTGACGGCAAGGAGGACTTCCCGATCCTCGGCGACCTGCCGTCGAAGAACATCGACACGGGCCTGGGTCTGGAACGCCTCGCCATGATCCTGCAGGGCGTACAGAACATGTACGAGACCGACACCCTGCGCGTCGTCATGGACAAGGCCACCGAGCTGACCGGTGTGCGGTACGGCGCCGACCACGGTTCGGACGTCTCGCTGCGCGTGGTCGCCGACCACATCCGCACCTCCGTGATGCTCATCGGTGACGGCGTCACTCCCGGCAACGAGGGCCGCGGCTACGTACTGCGCCGGATCATGCGCCGCGCCATCCGCAACATGCGGCTGCTGGGGGCCACCGGACCGGTGGTCAAGGACCTGGTCGACGTCGTGATCGAGACGATGGGGCAGCAGTACCCGGAGCTGATCACCGACCGCAAGCGCATCGAGACCGTCGCCCTCGCCGAGGAAGCCGCGTTCCTCAAGGCCCTCAAGGGCGGCACCAACATCCTCGACACCGCCGTCACGGAGACCAAGGCCGCCGGTGGCAAGGTCCTCGCCGGCGACAAGGCGTTCCTGCTCCACGACACCTGGGGCTTCCCGATCGACCTCACCCTGGAGATGGCCGCCGAACAGGGCCTCTCGGTGGACGAGGACGGCTTCCGCCGTCTGATGAGGGAGCAGCGGGAGCGGGCCAAGGCCGACGCCAAGGCCAAGAAGACCGGCCATGCCGACCTCTCCGCCTACCGCGAGGTCGCCGACAACTCCGGCATCACCGAGTTCACCGGCTACACCGCCACCGAGGGCGAGTCGACGATCGTCGGTCTGCTCGTCGACGGCGTGCCCTCGCCCGCCGCCTCCGAGGGCGACGAGGTCGAAGTCGTCCTGGACCGCACCCCGTTCTACGCCGAGGGCGGTGGCCAGCTCGCCGACCAGGGGCGTATCCGGCTCGACAGCGGCGCCGTCATTCACGTCCGCGACGTCCAGCAGCCCGTTCCCGGCGTCTCCGTCCACAAGGGTTCGGTGCAGGTCGGCGAGGTGACCGTCGGCGCCAGTGCCTACGCCGCCATCGACAACACCCGCCGCCGCGCCATCGCCCGCGCCCACAGCGCCACGCACCTCACGCACCAGGCGCTGCGCGACGCCCTGGGCCCGACGGCCGCCCAGGCCGGTTCGGAGAACTCGCCGGGCCGCTTCCGCTTCGACTTCGGTTCGCCCGCCGCCGTACCCGGCACGGTGCTCACCGATGTCGAGCAGAAGATCAACGAGGTCCTCGCCCGCGAACTCGACGTCCAGGCCGAGGTCATGCCGATCGACGAGGCCAAGAAGCAGGGCGCCATCGCCGAGTTCGGCGAGAAGTACGGCGAGCGGGTCCGGGTCGTCACCATCGGCGACTTCTCCAAGGAGCTCTGCGGCGGCACGCACGTGCACAACACCGCCCAGCTGGGTCTGGTGAAGCTGCTCGGCGAATCGTCCATCGGTTCCGGCGTGCGCCGCATCGAGGCCCTCGTAGGCGTCGACGCGTACAACTTCCTCGCCAGGGAGCACACGGTTGTCGCCCAGCTCCAGGAGCTGGTCAAGGGCCGTCCCGAGGAGCTGCCGGAGAAGATCGCCGGAATGCTCGGCAAGCTGAAGGACGCCGAGAAGGAGATCGAGAAGTTCCGCGCGGAGAAGGTCCTCCAGGCCGCCGCCGGACTGGTCGATTCCGCCAGGGACGTACGCGGCGTCGCCCTGGTCACGGGCCAGGTACCGGACGGCACCTCGGCCGATGACCTGCGCAAGCTCGTCCTGGACGTCCGAGGACGTATCCAGGGCGGCCGCCCGGCCGTCGTGGCCCTGTTCACGACCGCCAACGGCCGTCCCCTGACCGTGATCGCCACCAACGAGGCCGCCCGTGAACGCGGACTCAAGGCCGGTGACCTGGTCCGTACGGCCGCCAAGACCCTCGGTGGTGGTGGCGGCGGCAAGCCGGACGTCGCCCAGGGCGGCGGCCAGGACCCGGAGGCCATCGGCGCGGCCGTGGCCGCGGTCGAACGTCTCGTCACCGAGACGGCGTGACGGCGGGGATGACTCGGATGCGCCGCGGTCGTCGTCTCGCGATCGATGTCGGGGACGCCCGGATCGGGGTCGCCTCGTGCGACCCCGACGGGATCCTCGCCACGCCGGTGGAGACCGTTCCGGGACGCGATGTCCCGGCGGCCCACCGGCGGCTCGGGCAGATCGTCGAGGAGTACGAGCCGATCGAGATCATCATCGGCCTGCCGCGGTCCCTCGGCGGCAGTGAGGGGCCTGCCGCAGCCAAGATCCGGGTCTTCGCCCAGGAGGTGGCACGCTCGGTCGCACCCATTCCGGTGCGGTTGGTGGACGAGAGGATGACCACAGTAACGGCGAGTCAAGGACTGCGCGCCTCGGGCGTGAAGTCCAGAAAAGGCCGTTCCGTCATCGATCAGGCTGCCGCTGTGGTGATCCTCCAGAACGCTCTGGAGTCCGAACGGGCGTCAGGCAAAGCCCCGGGCGAAGGCGTCGAAACGGTTGGCTGATCGCGATACGGTAACGTTCCGCGCGATGTGGCGGTGTTCGAACACACACCGCACAGCAAAGAGACGGAACGTCGTCTCGCGGCACTAGGGGATCGATGACTGAGTATGGCCGGGGCCCCGGCTCCGAACCGTGGCATCCCGAGGATCCCCTGTACGGGGACCAGGGATGGGGAGGACAGCAGTCCGCCCACGGCCAGAACCAGTACGGCGGCGGGCAGCAGCCCTACCCTCAGGACCCGTACCAACAGCAGCCGCACCCGCAGCAGCAGGATCCGTACGCACAACAGCAGGATCCGTACGAACAGCAGCAACAGCATTTCCCGGACCCGTACGCCCAGCAGCAGCCTTACCAGCCGCAGCAGCCGGCGTACGGGGCCCCGCAGGATCCGTATGCGCAGCAGCAGCAACCCCAGCAACCTCATCAGCCTCAGTACGACAACGGCGGCTGGGACACCGGGCAGCAGTCCGCCGGGATGCCCTACGACCCCCAGACGTCGGCCGACCCCTACGGCGGCAGGCAGGCCGGCTACGGCGAGACGCCCGACCACTACGGCACGCCGGAGGCCTATCCGCCGCCGCAGCCTCCGGGCCGCCGGGAGGCCTCTCCCCAGCAGACCCCCGCGCAGAACCCCGACTGGGACCCGGAGAACAAGCCGGAGGAGACCCACCCCTTCTTCACGGGCGACGACGGCGACAAGGACGACGACGAGTACGACGACGACCCGCGTGAGTCACGCCGTGGCAGTCGCGGCGGCAACGAGCGCCGCGGCAAGGGCAAGAAGAAGAGCCGCAGCGGCTGCGCGTGCCTGGTCGTCTCGCTGGTCCTCGCCGGCGGCCTCGGGGGAGTGGGCTACCTCGGGTACACGTACTGGCAGGACAAGTTCGGCCCGGCACCCGACTACGCCGGGACGGGCACCGGCGAGGTCGAGGTCGAGATCACGAAGGGCGCCCTCGGCTACGACATCGGCAACATCCTGAAGCAGAAGGGTGTTGTCAAGAGCGTCGACGCGTTCGTCGCCGCGCAGAACGAGAACCCCAAGGGCAAGTCCATCCAGGCCGGCGTCTATCTGCTCCACGAGAAGATGTCCGCGGCCGAGGCGCTGAAGCTGATGCTCGACCCGAAGAGCCAGAATCTTCTGATCTTTCCCGAGGGCACACCCAACCGCGACGTCTACACCAAGATCGACAAGAGGCTGGGCCTCAAGAGCGGGACGACCAGCGGGATCGCCAAGAAACAGTCGGGCAGCCTGGGGCTGCCGGACTGGGCCGACGGCCACCCGAACGTCCTCGATCCTCTGGAAGGGTTCCTCTACCCGGCGGCCTACCCGGTCACCAAGGGCATGAAGCCGGAGGCCGTCCTGAAGAAGATGGTCTCCCGCGCCAACGAGGAGTACGACAAGGTCGACCTGGACGGCAACGCCCAGAAGCTGGGTCTCAAGAGCCCTTGGCAGTTGATCACGGTCGCCAGCCTCGTCCAGGCCGAGGGCAAGTACAAGCACGACTTCGACAAGGTCTCGCGCGTCGTCTACAACCGGCTCAAGCCCAACAACACCGAGACCAATGGCCTGCTCGACTTCGACTCCACCGTCAATTACGCGAAGAAGCAGAGCACACTCGATATAGGAGCGGTGTCGGGCCTACGGGAGTTCAAGCACCCGTACAACACGTATTACATCCACGGTTTGCCGCCGGGCCCGATCAACAACCCCGGTGATGCCGCGCTGCAGTCGGCGATCAAGCCCACCCCCGGCCCTTGGTACTACTTCGTGTCCGTGACCGCGGACAAAACGGTGTTCTCGGTGACCAACGCGGAGCACGAGCGGAATCGCAAGAAATACGAACAGGAGAAGTCGGGCCAGTGAGCACCATCCGACGGGCAGCCGTTCTCGGCTCGCCCATCGCCCACTCGCTCTCCCCGGTCCTGCACCGGGCCGCGTACGCCGAACTCGGCCTCACCCACTGGACGTACGACCGGTTCGAGGTCGACGAGGCGGGCCTCCCCGCCTTCATGGCGGGGCTCGACTCCACCTGGGCGGGGCTCTCGCTGACCATGCCGCTCAAGCGTGCGATCATCCCGCTGCTGGACTCCATCAGCGGGACGGCGTCGTCGGTGGAAGCCGTCAACACGGTCGTCTTCACGGAGGACGGCCGCCGGATCGGCGACAACACCGATATCCCCGGCATGATCGCCGCGCTGCGCGAACGCGGTGTGGAGAAGACCGACTCCGCCGCCGTCCTCGGCGCCGGAGCGACCGCTTCCTCGGCGCTCGCCGCGCTGGCCGGGATCTGTACGGGACCGGTGACCGCGTACGTCCGCAGCAAGGAACGGGGCCAGGAGATGCGCGGCTGGGGCGAACGCCTCGGCGTCGACGTCCGGATCTCCGACTGGGCGGAGGCCGGGCAGGCGCTGCACGCTCCGCTGGTCGTCGCCACCACCCCGGCCGGGGCCACTGACGCGCTGATCGACGCCGTACCGGATCGGCCGGGCACCCTTTTCGACGTGCTGTACGAGCCCTGGCCGACCGGACTTGCCGCCGCCTGGACGGCCCACGAAGGCGCAGTCGTCGGAGGTCTCGACCTCTTGGTGCACCAAGCGGTCCTCCAGATCGAGCAGATGACCGGCCGTGCGGCCGCTCCGCTCGCGGCCATGCGGCGGGCCGGGGAAGCGGCGCTCGCCGCCCGCTGACCCCCGCGCCCGTCCGGGGGCGCGTCCGTCTGCTGGACCGGCGGCCGGTTCACGCCCCTGGGCGTGGGAGGATCGAAGGCGGCGGGCCAGGGTCGCGCACCCGGTCGCGCCGTCGCAGTTCCAGGCGCGAGCATGAGGAGCACCGTTGAGCAGGTTGCGCTGGCTGACCGCGGGGGAGTCGCACGGCCCCGCACTCGTGGCGACGCTGGAGGGTCTTCCCGCCGGTGTCCCGATCACCACGGAGATGGTGGCGGACGCACTCGCCCGGCGGCGGCTCGGATATGGCCGCGGTGCGCGGATGAAGTTCGAGAGGGACGAGGTCACCTTTCTCGGCGGGGTGCGCCACGGTCTCACGATGGGCTCCCCGGTCGCCGTGATGGTCGGCAACACCGAGTGGCCCAAGTGGGAACAGGTCATGGCGGCCGACCCGGTCGACCCCGAGGAACTGGCCGCGCTGGCCCGCAACGCCCCGCTGACCCGCCCGAGGCCCGGTCACGCCGACCTCGCGGGCATGCAGAAGTACGGCTTCGACGAGGCCCGGCCGATCCTGGAGCGCGCCAGCGCGCGTGAGACGGCGGCCCGGGTCGCGCTCGGCGCCGTCGCGCGGTCGTACCTCAAGGAGACCGCGGGCATCGAGATCGTCAGCCATGTCGTCGAGCTGGCCGCGGCCAAGGCGCCGTACGGCGTCCTGCCGACGCCCGCCGACGTCGAGCGGCTCGACGCCGACCCGGTGCGCTGCCTGGACGCCGACGCGAGCAAGGCGATGGTCGCCGAGATCGACCAGGCCCACAAGGATGGCGACACCCTCGGCGGTGTGGTCGAGGTGCTGGCGTACGGGGTGCCCGTCGGTCTTGGCTCGCACGTGCACTGGGACCGCCGTCTCGACGCCCGGCTCGCCGCAGCCCTGATGGGCATCCAGGCCATCAAGGGGGTCGAGGTCGGCGACGGCTTCGACCTGGCCCGGATCCCCGGCTCCAAGGCACACGACGAGATCCTGGTCACCGAGGACGGCATCAAGCGTGCCTCCGGCCGCTCCGGCGGCACCGAGGGCGGTCTGACCACCGGCGAGCTGCTGCGGGTGCGCGCCGCGATGAAGCCCATCGCGACCGTGCCCCGCGCGCTCGCCACCGTCGACGTCGTCACCGGCGAACCCGCCAAGGCTCACCACCAGCGCTCCGATGTCTGCGCCGTGCCGGCTGCGGGCATCGTCGCCGAGGCGATGGTCGCGCTGGTGTTGGCCGACGCCGTCGCCGAGAAGTTCGGCGGGGACAGCGTCCCCGAGACCCGGCGCAATGTGCGGTCGTACCTCGACCACCTCCAGATCCGATGAGCGGCCCCCTGATCGTCCTCGTAGGCCCGATGGGCGTGGGCAAGTCCACCGTCGGTGAACTGCTCGCCGACCGGCTCGGCACCACCTACCGGGACACCGACGCGGACGTCGTCGCCACGGCCGGCAAGCCGATCCCGGAGATCTTCTACGACGAGGGCGAGGAACACTTCCGGGAGCTGGAGCGACAGGCCGTGCGCGCCGCCGTCGCCGAGCACACCGGTGTCCTCTCCCTCGGCGGCGGTGCCGTGCTGGACGACACGACCCGAGCACTGCTCGCCGACCACCCCGTCGTCTATCTCTCGATGGACGTGGAGGAGGCCGTCAAGCGGGTCGGCCTGAACACCGCCCGCCCGCTGCTCGCCGTCAACCCGCGCCGCCAGTGGCGCGAGCTGATGGACGCCCGCCGCCACCTGTACACCGAGGTGGCCCGCGCGACCGTCGCCACCGACGAGCGCACCCCCGAAGAGGTCGCCCAGGCGGTCCTCGACGCACTGGAACTGCCGGAACGCACGGACGACCCCGTCACCCCCGGCCGGGAGAACACATGACCGAGCAGGACCCCACCCGTATCCGGATCGCCGGCAGCGCGGGCACCGACCCGTACGAGGTGCTGATCGGCCGGCAGCTGCTGGGCGAGCTGCCTTCGCTCATCGGCGACCGCGCCAAGAGGGTCGCCGTCCTGCACCCCGAGGCGCTCGCCGAGACCGGTGAGGCGGTCCGCCAGGACCTTGCCGCGCAGGGCTACGAGGCCATCGCGATCCAGCTGCCGAACGCCGAGGAGGCCAAGACCGTCGAGGTCGCGGCGTACTGCTGGAAGGCGCTCGGGCAGACCGGCTTCACCCGCACCGACGTCATCGTCGGCGTCGGCGGCGGAGCCACCACCGATGTGGCCGGATTCGTCGCGGCGACCTGGCTGCGCGGGGTGCGCTGGATCGCCGTACCCACCACCGTCCTCGCCATGGTCGACGCGGCCGTCGGCGGGAAGACCGGCATCAACACCGCCGAGGGCAAGAACCTCGTCGGCGCCTTCCACCCGCCCGCCGGGGTCCTCTGCGACCTCGCCGCCCTGGACTCGCTGCCCGTCCACGACTACGTCAGCGGACTGGCCGAGATCATCAAGGCCGGCTTCATCGCCGACCCGGTGATCCTCGACCTCATCGAGGCCGACCCGGAGGGTGCCCGTGTCCCCACCGGGCCGCACACCGGCGAGCTGATCGAACGCGCCATCCGGGTCAAGGCCGAGGTCGTCTCCGGCGACCTCAAGGAATCCGGACTGCGCGAGATCCTCAACTACGGCCACACCCTGGCCCACGCCATCGAGAAGAACGAGCGCTACAAGTGGCGGCACGGCGCGGCCGTGTCGGTGGGCATGGTCTTCGCCGCCGAGCTGGGCCGGCTGGCCGGACGCCTCGACGACGCCACCGCCGACCGGCACCGCGCGGTCCTGGAGTCCGTCGGACTGCCGCTCACCTACCGCGGCGACCAGTGGCCCAAGCTGCTGGAGAACATGAAGGTCGACAAGAAGTCCCGCGGCGACCTGCTGCGCTTCATCGTCCTCGACGGGCTCGGCAAGCCCACCGTGCTGGAGGGCCCCGACCCGGCCGTGCTGCTCGCCGCCTACGGGGAGGTGTCGGCGTGACCCGTCGGGTTCTCGTCCTCAACGGGCCGAACCTCGGCCGGCTCGGCTCCCGCGAGCCCGATGTGTACGGCGCCACGTCGTACGCCGGACTCGTCGAAACCTGTCAGGCCGTCGGCAAGGAGCTCGGCTTCGATGTCGACGTCCGGGAGACCAACGACGAGGGAGAGCTGATCCGCTGGCTCCACGAGGCAGCGGACGGTTCAGTTCCGGTCGTTCTCAACCCGGGGGCGTTCACCCACTATTCGTACGGAATGCGGGACGCGGCGGCCCAGCGCACCGCCCCGCTGATCGAGGTGCACATCTCGAACCCGTACGCCCGGGAGGAATTCCGCCACAACTCCGTGGTGGCGCCGGTCGCCACGGGGACCGTGGCCGGATTCGGCATCGGTTCCTACCGTCTCGCCCTGCGCGCTCTCGCCGACGAGTTGACCGACTGACGGACCGGCACACCGGAAGGCCGAGCGGCCGACCGGGCACTGTGCGCCGTCCCCGACCGTTGCCTCTGTGGCGGCCGGGGACGGTACGGTTGCCGTTCCACCAGCGCCAGCCCCTAGTTGCCTGTACGAGACGGAGTGGCACCGGATGCAGCACGCAGTGGGGGCCCCGCTGCCGCCGCCACAAGGCCCCGGAAGCGGACCTGTCGGCTGGACGCACCAGGCCCGGCACCCCGGACCGCCGGGGCCGCCGCCCACCACCCCTCCCACGCCCCAGAGCTGGAGCGGACCCGCCCCGCAGCACGCCCCGCCTCCCTCCAGGGAGACCACCGGACTCGTCCAGCTGCCGCCCGGCGGCCCTGTTCCGCTGCCCGCGCCGCCCGCCGGGCCCGGCACCGGGAGCGCGACCCTCGCCGTCCTCCTGATCGGCCCCGCGGGCGCCGGCAAGACCACCGTGGCCAAGCTCTGGGCCAGCCGTCGTCGGGTCCCCACGGCCCACGTCAGCCTCGACGACGTCCGTGAGTGGGTCTGCTCCGGCTTCGCCGACCCCCAGGCCGGTTGGAACGACCACTCCGAGGCCCAGTACCGCCTCGCCCGTCGTACCTGCGGCTTCGCCGCCCGCAACTTCCTGGCCAACGGCATCTCCTGCATCCTGGACGACGCCGTCTTCCCGGACCGGCCGGTCGTCGGCCTCGGCGGGTGGAAGCGCCATGTCGGCCCCGGACTGCTGCCCGTCGTGCTGCTGCCCGGCCTGGAGATCGTGCTGGAGCGCAATGCCGCCCGCAGCGGCAACCGCCGCCTCTCGGACGAGGAGGTGGCCAGGATCCACGGCCGGATGGCCGGCTGGTACGGCTCCGGGCTGCCGATCATCGACAACTCGACCTACGACGTGGAGACCACCGCCCGCGTCCTGGACGACATACTCGCCCGTTCCCTGGCGAGCCCACCGGCCTGGTGAGCCCCGGACGGACGGTGGACCCGCCCCGGTGACGGGTCCGTCCGGGGCCCCGGTCGGATGCGCTGACCGAGCAGGCCCGCGCAAGCGCTCGTAGGCTCGTGACATGTCAGACGTGTACGCCGTCCGCCGCGGGCTGCTCCGCGACCGGTGCGCCGCCGTCGGATCCGCGGCCGCTCTGGTCTCCCGCCCCGCCAACGTCCGCTACCTCGCAGGCGGAGCGCCCGCCGGTGCCGTGCTGCTGCTCGGCCCCGGCGAGGACGTCCTGCTCTGCTCCGGCGAGCCGACCGGCGACCCCGCCGAGGGACGGACCGACGATCGGCTGCGGGTTTCGTCGCTGCCCGCCACCGACGGCGATCCGGCGGTCGCGGCCGCCGATCTGGCCGGCACCTCGGGTGCGGAGACCCTGGCCGTCGAGGAACACCATCTGACGGTCGCCCGCCACCGGGCCATGGGCTCGGTCGCCCCCCGGCTCCGGCTGGCCGATCTCGGGGCCACGGTCGAACAGCTGAGGGTCGTCAAGGACGAGGAGGAGATCGCCTGTCTGCGGATCGCCGCGGAGATCACCGACCAGGCCCTGGGCGAACTCCTCGAATCCATCCTGGTGGGCCGCACCGAACGGCATCTCGCCCTGGAGCTGGAGAGGCGCCTGGTGGACCACGGCGCCGACGGCCCCGCCTTCGCCACCTCGGTGGCCACGGGGCCGAACTCCGGCCAGGGCCGCCACCGGCCCTCGGACCGGCGGGTGGAGGAAGGGGATTTCCTCTCCGTCTGCCTCGGTGCGAACTATCGCGGCTACCGCTGCGAGATCGGCCGCACGTTCGTCATCGGGACGACGCCCGCCGACTGGCAGATCGAGCTCTACGACCTGGTTTTCGCCGCTCAGCGGGCCGGACGCGAGGCCCTCGTGCCCGGTGCCGCGTACCGCGATGTGGACCGCGCCGCCCGCCACCTCCTGGACTCGGCGGGTCACGGCGGGGGCCTCGCGCCCTGGACCGGGCACGGGGTGGGGCTCGAAATCGACGAGGACCCGCAGCTGGCACCTGCGGCCATGGGTAAACTGGACGCTTGTGTGCCGGTCACCGTCGAACCGGGGGTCCACCTCCCGGGCCGGGGCGGGGTCCGGATCGATGACACGCTCGTCGTGCGCCCCGAGGCGGACGGCGGACCCGAGCTACTCACCATTACGACCAAGGAGCTGCTCGCGCTCTAGCGCGCATCCTCGGTCGTTCCACCAGCTTCAGTCCAGGAGATTCCGCAACCGTGGCTTCCACGAACGACCTCAAGAACGGCCTGGTGCTCAAGCTCGACGGAGGCCAGCTCTGGTCCGTCGTCGAGTTCCAGCACGTCAAGCCCGGCAAGGGCCCGGCCTTCGTGCGCACCAAGCTCAAGAACGTGCTGTCCGGCAAGGTCGTCGACAAGACGTTCAACGCCGGCGTGAAGGTCGAAACGGCCACCATCGACCGTCGCGACATGCAGTTCTCGTACATGGACGGCGAGTACTTCGTCTTCATGGACATGGACACCTACGACCAGCTCATGGTCGACCGGAAGGCTGTCGGCGACGCCGCCAACTTCCTGATCGAGGGCTTCACCGCCTCCGTCGCCCAGTACGAGGGCGAGGTGCTCTACGTCGAGCTGCCCGCCGCCGTCGAGCTGACGGTCAAGCACACCGACCCGGGCGTCCAGGGCGACCGCTCCACGGGCGGCACCAAGCCCGCCACGCTGGAGACGGACTACGAGATCGGCGTCCCGCTCTTCATCACCACGGGTGAGAAGATCAAGGTCGACACCCGCACGGGCGACTACCTCGGCCGGGTGAACGGCTAACCGTGGCTGCTCGGAACACGGCCCGCAAGCGCGCCTTCCAGATCCTCTTCGAGGCCGACCAGCGCGGTGAGTCCGTGCAGACGGTCCTCGCGGACTGGGTGCGGCACTCGCGGACCGACAGCCGTCAGCCGCCGGTCACCGAGTACACGATGGAGCTCGTCGAGGGGTACGCGCAGTACGCGGACCGGATCGACGACCTCATCGTGACCTACGCCGTGGACTGGGAGATCGACCGCATGCCGGTCGTCGACCGGAACATCCTGCGGCTCGGTGCGTACGAGCTGATCTGGGTGGACGGGACCCCGGACGCGGTGGTGATCGACGAGGCGGTCCAGCTCGCCAAGGAGTTCTCCACCGACGACTCCCCGTCCTTCGTGAACGGGCTGCTGGCCCGGTTCAAGGACCTCAAGCCGAATCTCCGCCGGGAGCAGTAGCCGCCGGTGGCGTTCAGCCGACGAAGGGCCCACGGTCATCCGACCGTGGGCCCTTCGGCATGGGGCGTCCGACCGCCGCGTACAGAAAAGCCGTGCCGGGGCGGGCGCCCGGCCCGGCGGCCCCCCCCCGCCCCGCGGGACGGTTATGCAGCGGGCCGGCCGCCCCCGTAGGGGGGGCCCGCGCGCCCCGCGTCCGCCGCCCGCC
>NZ_JBIURS010000006.1:397415-438812 GCF_044740965.1 Streptomyces sp. NPDC088252
GGTCTCGGGCCGCCCCCGGGCGGGCCGGGGCGGCCGGGCCCGGGGGGCGGGACCCGTCGCGTCCGCCCCCCCCCCCGCCCCCCCCCGGGGGGGGGGGGGGGGCCGGGGGGGGGGCCCCCCCCCCCCCCCACGGCGGTACGTTTCTCCAGAGGGCCGTCAGCCCTCTTCGTGGGCGACGGCGCGACGCGCGTCCGCGTCCAGCACGCCCCAGCTGATCAGCTGTTCCGTGAGCACGGACGGCGACTGGTCGTAGATCACGGCCAGCGTGCGCAGATCGTCCTGGCGGATCGAGAGCACCTTGCCGTTGTAGTCACCGCGCTGGCTCTGGATCGTCGCGGCATAGCGCTGCAGCGGTCCGGCCTTCTCCGGCGGGACGTGGGCGAGGCGCTCCAGGTCCAGGACGAGCTTCGGCGGCGGCTCGGCGGCGCCGCCGGGCGTCGTACCGGGCAGGAGCTCCTGCACCGGGACCCCGTAGAAATCCGCGAGCTCCGCGAGGCGCTGCACGGTCACGGCACGGTCGCCGCGCTCGTACGAACCGACCACGACGGCCTTCCAGCGGCCCTGGGACTTCTCCTCCACGCCGTGGAGGGAGAGGCCCTGCTGGGTGCGGATGGCACGGAGTTTGGCCCCGAGCTGCTTTGCGTATTCGCTGGACATAAGGCTCCCCGGACGCTGGAACATTGCGCGGCTCCGCCGCGTGGCTGGTAACTCACTGTGAGGTTACGCAGCGTTACTTGGTGCGTCAAGCCGAATGGTCCGGACCGGCACCTCCCGGGGGTGTGACCTGGGCCCGGCGCAAGCCCTGGTAACGTTGATGACGCAATTTCGACGTCCTTTAAGGTCCGTCCAGTGAGGCGGAGAAGGAGGTCCGTTTCTTATGGACGCACAGCATGAAGCCACCGGCAACGCGGCACGCCCCGTTCTGGAGGCTCCCGACATCGCCCGGGTACTGACCCGGATCGCCCACGAGATCGTCGAACGCGCCAAGGGCGCCGACGACGTGGTGCTCCTCGGCATTCCGACGCGAGGTGTCTTCATCGCCCGCCGGCTGGCCGAAAAACTCCAGGAGATCACCGGCCGGAAGATGCCGGTCGGCTCCCTCGACATCACCATGTACCGCGACGACCTGCGGCTGCGCCCGGCGCGCGCCCTGGCCCGCACCGAGATCCCCGGCGAGGGCATCGAGGGCCGTCTGGTGGTCCTCGTCGACGACGTCCTCTTCTCGGGCCGCACGATCCGCGCCGCGCTCGACGCGCTGGGCGACATCGGCCGTCCCCGCGCGGTGCAGCTCGCGGTCCTCGTCGACCGCGGTCACCGCGAACTTCCGATCCGTGCCGACTACGTCGGCAAGAACCTCCCCACGTCGCTGCGGGAGACGGTCAAGGTCCAGCTCGCCGAGGAGGACGGCCGCGACGCCGTGCTGCTCGGTGTCCAGCAGACCGCCCCGGCGTACGAGCAGTAGCCGCAGCACACCCGTACGGGCGACGTCGAGCCCGTAGGGCGGCTTCCGCACGCCCGCATGCCTGAATCCTCCAGCCCTCCGGAGAACACCCAGATGAAGCGTCACCTCATCTCGGCCGCCGACCTCACCCGCGACGACGCCGTCCTGATCCTCGACACCGCCGAGGAGATGGCACGGGTCGCGGACCGGCCGATCAAGAAGCTCCCGACCCTGCGCGGCCGTACCGTCGTCAACCTCTTCTTCGAGGACTCGACGCGTACCCGCATCTCCTTCGAGGCCGCCGCCAAGCGCCTCTCCGCCGATGTCATCAACTTCTCCGCGAAGGGCTCGTCCGTCTCCAAGGGCGAGTCGCTCAAGGACACCGCGCTGACCCTGGAGGCGATGGGCGCCGACGCCGTCGTCATCCGGCACGGCGCATCCGGCGCCCCGTACCGTCTGGCCACCTCCGGCTGGATCGACGGCGCCGTCGTCAACGCCGGTGACGGCACCCACGAGCACCCCACCCAGGCCCTCCTGGACGCCTTCACCATGCGCCGCCGCCTGGTCGGGGCCGACGCCGGTCTCGGCCGGGACCTCGAAGGCCGCCGGATCACCATCGTCGGCGACATCCTGCACAGCCGGGTGGCCCGCTCCAACGTCCACCTGCTGACCACGCTCGGCGCCCACGTCACTCTGGTGGCCCCGCCGACCCTCGTCCCGGTCGGCGTCGAGCAGTGGCCGTGCGAGGTCAGCTACGGCCTCGACGAGGTGCTGCCGAAGTCCGACGCGGTGATGATGCTCCGTGTGCAGCGCGAACGGATGAACGCCGCGTACTTCCCGACCGAACGCGAGTACTCCCGCCGCTACGGCCTGGACGGCGACCGCATGGCGAAGATGCCCGGGAACGCGATCGTCATGCACCCCGGGCCGATGGTCCGCGGCATGGAGATCACCGCCGAGGTCGCGGACTCCGACCGGTGCACGGCCGTCGAGCAGGTGGCCAACGGCGTCTCGATCCGCATGGCCGTCCTGTACCTGCTGCTGGGCGGCTACGAGTCCGCCGCCCCGGCCCACCCGTCGCCCGCCTCCCGTACCGAGGAGAACAAGTAATCATGAGCAAGATCCTTATCCGCGGCGCGAAGGTCCTCGGCGGCGAGGCCCAGGACGTCCTGATCGACGGCGAGACCATCGCGGCGGTCGGCACCGGACTGGACACCGGCGACGCGACCGTCGTCGAGGCCGCGGGCCAGATCCTGCTGCCCGGCCTCGTCGACCTGCACACCCACCTGCGCGAGCCCGGCCGCGAGGACTCCGAGACCGTCCTCACCGGGACCAAGGCCGCGGCCGTCGGCGGCTTCACCGCCGTGCACGCCATGGCCAACACCTTCCCGGTCGCCGACACCGCCGGTGTCGTCGAGCAGGTCTGGCGGCTCGGCAAGGAGTCCGGCTACTGCGACGTGCAGCCGATCGGGGCCGTCACCGTCGGCCTGGAGGGCAAGAAGCTCGCCGAGCTCGGCGCCATGCACGATTCGGCCGCCGGAGTGAAGGTCTTCTCCGACGACGGCAAGTGCGTCGACGACGCGGTGATCATGCGCCGGGCGCTGGAGTACGTGAAGGCGTTCGACGGCGTGGTCGCCCAGCACGCCCAGGAGCCCCGCCTCACCGAGGGCGCCCAGATGAACGAGGGCGTCGTCTCCGCGGAACTCGGTCTCGGCGGCTGGCCCGCCGTCGCCGAGGAGTCGATCATCGCCCGCGACGTCCTGCTGGCCGCCCACGTCGGGTCCCGGGTGCACATCTGCCACCTGTCGACCGCCGGCTCCGTCGAGATCGTCCGCTGGGCCAAGTCCAAGGGCTGGAACGTCACCGCCGAGGTCACCCCGCACCACCTGCTCCTCACCGACGAGCTCGTACGGTCCTACAACCCGGTCTACAAGGTGAACCCGCCGCTGCGCACCGAGGCCGACGTCATGGCCCTGCGCGAGGCGCTCGCGGACGGCACCATCGACTGCGTCGCCACCGACCACGCCCCGCACCCGCACGAGGACAAGGACTGCGAGTGGGCCGCCGCCGCCATGGGCATGGTGGGGCTGGAGACCGCGCTCTCCGTCGTCCAGCAGACGATGGTCGACACCGGCCTCATCGACTGGGCGGGCGTCGCCGACCGGATGTCGTTCCGCCCGGCCGCGATCGGTCGTCTCGACGGACACGGCCGGCCCGTCTCGGCGGGTGAGCCGGCCAACCTCACCCTGGTCGATCCGGCATACCGTGGTGTCGTGGACCCCGCAGGCTTCGCCTCCCGCAGCCGCAACACTCCGTACGAGGGTCGCGAGCTGCCGGGCCGAGTCACCCACACCTTCCTGCGGGGCCGTGCCACGGTCGTCGACGGGAAGCTCGCGTGACATCACTCACCCCCCTGTACCTCCAGCTGGCCGCCGAGCAGAAGTCGGCCGAAGTGACCGACTGGTCCGCTCGCATCAGCTGGGTCGTCGGACTGCTCGTCCTCATCGCCTTCGTCTACTGGCTGATGCGCCAGGGATGGAAGTGGCGGGGGAGCCTCCAGTCCGATCTGCCGGAACTCGACTCCACCCCCGAGGGGTTCGCGGACGGCGAGCCGCTGCTGACGCTGACCGGCCGGTACCACGCCTCGACGACCGCCGGGCAGTGGCTCGACCGCATCGTCGCCCACGGCCTCGGCACCCGCAGCCGCGTCGAGCTCACCCTGACCGACCAGGGCCTCGACGTCGTACGACCCGGCGCGGCCGACTTCTTCGTACCGGCCGCCGCCCTGCGCGAGGCCCGGCTCGACAAGGGCATCGCCGGCAAGGTCCTGCCCGAGGGCGGCCTGCTGATCATCACCTGGGCGCACGGCGACAAGCTGATCGACTCCGGCTTCCGCTCCGACCGCTCGGCCGAGCACCCGGCCTGGGTCGAGGCCGTCAACCATCTCACCAGCACTACGGAAGGCACCGCACGATGACGATCTCCACCCGGGGAGCCGCCAAAGCTCCCGCCGTACTCGTCCTGGAGGACGGCCGCGCCTTCCGCGGCCGGGCCTACGGGGCCGTGGGGGAGACCTTCGGCGAGGCGGTGTTCTCCACCGGCATGACCGGCTACCAGGAGACGCTGACCGACCCCTCGTACCACCGCCAGGTCGTCGTGATGACCGCCCCGCACGTCGGCAACACCGGTGTGAACGACGAGGACCCCGAGTCCGGACGGATCTGGGTCTCCGGCTACGTCGTCCGCGACCCCGCCCGGGTGCCGTCCAACTGGCGCTCGCGGCGCTCGCTCGACGAGGAGCTGGAGCGTCAGGGAGTCGTCGGCATCAGCGGCATCGACACCCGCGCCCTCACCCGCCACCTGCGCGAGCGCGGCGCCATGCGTGTCGGCATCTTCTCCGGTCCTGCGCTGAACAGCGGCTCCGCCGCGGGCCTGGCCGACGAGGCCACGCTGCTGGCCCGCGTCCAGCAGGCCCCCGAGATGGTGGGCGCCGACCTCTCCGCCGAGGTCGCCACCAAGGAGGCGTACGTCGTCCCCGCGATCGGCACGAAGAAGTTCACCGTCGCCGCGGTCGACCTCGGCATCAAGGGCATGACCCCGCACCGGATGGCCGAACGCGGCATCGAGGTGCACGTGCTGCCCGCCACCGCCACCCTGGAGGACGTGTACGCGGTCCAGCCCGACGGCGTCTTCTTCTCCAACGGCCCCGGCGACCCGGCCACCGCCGACCACCCGGTCGCCGTCATGCAGGGCGTCCTGGAGCGGCGGACGCCGCTCTTCGGCATCTGCTTCGGCAACCAGATCCTGGGCCGTGCCCTCGGCTTCGGCACCTACAAGCTGAAGTACGGCCACCGCGGCATCAACCAGCCGGTGCAGGACCGCACGACCGGCAAGGTCGAGGTCACCGCGCACAACCACGGCTTCGCCGTCGACGCCCCGCTGGACAAGGTGTCGGACACGAAGTTCGGCCGCGCCGAGGTCTCCCACGTCTGTCTGAACGACCAGGTCGTCGAGGGGCTGCAACTCCTCGACCAGCCTGCCTTCAGCGTCCAGTACCACCCCGAAGCAGCCGCGGGCCCGCACGACGCCGCGTACCTCTTCGACCGCTTCGTATCCCTGATGGAGGGCCAGCGTGCCTAAGCGCTCCGATATCCAGTCCGTCCTGGTCATCGGCTCCGGCCCGATCGTCATCGGCCAGGCCGCCGAGTTCGACTACTCCGGCACCCAGGCCTGCCGCGTCCTCAAGGCCGAGGGCCTGCGCGTCATCCTGGTCAACTCCAACCCGGCGACGATCATGACCGACCCGGAGATCGCCGACGCCACGTACGTCGAGCCGATCACCCCCGAGTTCGTCGAGAAGATCATCGCCAAGGAGCGCCCCGACGCGCTGCTCCCCACCCTCGGCGGCCAGACCGCCCTCAACACCGCGATCTCGATGCACGAGAACGGCGTCCTGGACAAGTACGGCGTCGAGCTCATCGGCGCCAACGTCGAGGCCATCAACAAGGGTGAGGACCGCGACCTCTTCAAGGGTGTCGTCGAGGCCGTCAACGCCAAGATCGGCCACGGCGAGTCCGCCCGGTCGGTCATCTGCCACTCCATGGACGACGTCCTGGCGGGCGTCGAGACGCTCGGCGGCTACCCCGTGGTCGTCCGCCCCTCCTTCACCATGGGCGGCGCCGGCTCCGGCTTCGCCCACGACGAGGACGAGCTGCGCCGCATCGCCGGTCAGGGCCTCACGCTCTCCCCGACCACCGAGGTGCTCCTGGAGGAGTCCATCCTCGGCTGGAAGGAGTACGAGTTGGAGCTGATGCGCGACAAGAACGACAACGTCGTGGTCGTCTGCTCCATCGAGAACTTCGACCCGATGGGCGTCCACACGGGTGACTCGATCACCGTCGCCCCGGCGATGACGCTCACCGACCGCGAGTACCAGCGGCTGCGCGACATCGGCATCGCGATCATCCGCGAGGTCGGCGTCGACACCGGCGGCTGCAACATCCAGTTCGCCATCGACCCGACCGACGGCCGGGTCATCGTGATCGAGATGAACCCGCGCGTCTCCCGCTCATCGGCGCTCGCCTCGAAGGCCACCGGCTTCCCGATCGCCAAGATCGCCGCCAAGCTGGCCGTCGGCTACACGCTCGACGAGATCCCGAACGACATCACCGAGAAGACCCCCGCCTCCTTCGAGCCGACCCTCGACTACGTCGTGGTCAAGGCCCCGCGGTTCGCCTTCGAGAAGTTCCCCTCCGCCGACTCCACCCTCACCACCACCATGAAGTCGGTGGGCGAGGCCATGGCGATCGGCCGGAACTTCACCGAGGCCCTCCAGAAGGCGCTTCGCTCCCTGGAGAAGAAGGGCTCGCAGTTCTCCTTCACCGGTGAGCCCGGCGACAAGGCCGAGCTGCTGGCCGAGGCGGTCCGCCCGACCGACGGCCGGATCAACACCGTCATGCGGGCGATCCGGGCCGGTGCCACCCAGGAGGAGGTCTTCGACGCCACGAAGATCGACCCCTGGTTCGTCGACCAACTCTTCCTGATCAAGGAGATCGCCGACGAACTGGCCGCCGCCGACGAACTCGGCGCCGAACTGCTCGCCGAGGCCAAGCGACACGGCTTCTCAGACGCCCAGATCGCCGACATCCGCAGCCTGCGCGAGGACGTCGTACGCGAGGTGCGGCACGCGCTCGGCATCCGCCCGGTCTACAAGACCGTCGACACCTGCGCCGCCGAGTTCGCCGCGAAGACGCCGTACTTCTACTCCAGTTACGACGAGGAGACCGAGGTCGCGGCCCGCACCAAGCCCGCGGTGATCATCCTCGGCTCCGGCCCCAACCGCATCGGCCAGGGCATCGAGTTCGACTACTCCTGCGTCCACGCCTCCTTCGCGCTGAGCGACGCGGGCTACGAGACCGTGATGGTCAACTGCAACCCGGAGACCGTCTCCACCGACTACGACACCTCCGACCGCCTGTACTTCGAGCCGCTGACGCTCGAGGACGTGCTGGAGATCGTGCACGCCGAATCCCTCGCGGGCCCGGTGGCCGGCGTCGTCGTCCAGCTCGGCGGTCAGACCCCGTTGGGTCTGTCGCAGGCGCTCAAGGACAACGGCGTGCCGGTCGTCGGTACGTCCCCGGAGGCGATCCACGCCGCCGAGGACCGCGGCGCCTTCGGCCGCGTCCTGGCCGAGGCCGGACTCCCGGCCCCGAAGCACGGCACCGCCACCACCTTCGACGAGGCCAAGGCCATCGCCGACGAGATCGGCTACCCCGTCCTCGTACGCCCGTCGTACGTGCTCGGCGGCCGGGGCATGGAGATCGTGTACGACGAGACGCGCCTCTCCTCGTACATCGCCGAGTCCACCGAGATCAGCCCCACCCGGCCGGTCCTGGTCGACCGCTTCCTCGACGACGCGATCGAGATCGACGTCGACGCGCTCTACGACGGCACCGAGCTCTACCTCGGCGGCGTCATGGAACACATCGAGGAGGCCGGTATCCACTCCGGCGACTCCGCCTGCGCACTGCCCCCGATCACGCTCGGCGGCTACGACATCAAGCGGCTGCGCGCCTCCACCGAGGGCATCGCCAAGGGCGTCGGTGTACGCGGACTGATCAACATCCAGTTCGCGCTCTCCGGCGACATCCTGTACGTCCTGGAGGCCAACCCGCGCGCCTCCCGGACCGTCCCCTTCACCTCGAAGGCGACCGCGGTCCCGCTCGCCAAGGCCGCCGCCCGGATCTCGCTGGGCGCGACCATCGCCGAGCTGCGCGCGGAGGGCCTGCTCCCGGCGAACGGCGACGGCGGCACCCTGCCGCTCGACGCGCCGATCTCGGTCAAGGAGGCCGTCATGCCGTGGTCGCGCTTCCGCGACATCCACGGCCGCGGCGTCGACACCGTCCTCGGCCCGGAGATGCGTTCCACCGGCGAGGTCATGGGCATCGACTCGGTCTTCGGCACGGCGTACGCCAAGTCGCAGGCCGGTGCCTACGGCCCGCTGCCCACCAAGGGCCGCGCCTTCATCTCGGTCGCCAACCGCGACAAGCGCTCGATGATCTTCCCGGCGCGCGAACTCGTCGCCCACGGCTTCGAGCTGCTCGCCACCTCCGGCACCGCCGAGGTCCTCAAGCGCAACGGCATCAACGCCACCGTCGTGCGCAAGCAGTCGGAGGGCGTGGGCCCGCAGGGCGAGAAGACCATCGTCCAGCTGATCCACGACGGCGAGGTCGACCTGATCGTCAACACGCCGTACGGGACCGGTGGCCGTCTCGACGGCTACGAGATCCGTACCGCTGCCGTGGCACGGTCCGTGCCGTGCCTGACGACGGTCCAGGCGCTCGCCGCCGCCGTGCAGGGCATCGACGCGCTCACCCACGGAGGCGTCGACGTCCGATCGCTCCAGGAACACGCGGAACATCTGACCGCGGCCCGCGACTAGCAGCAGGCAGGGGGACACCGGAAACGGTGTCCCCCTCTTCGTGAGGACACCGAGGACACCCGATGTACAAATTCTTCTTCCGACTGGTCTTCAAGCGGATGGACCCGGAGCGGGCGCACCACCTGGCCTTCCGCTGGATCCGTCTCGCCGCCCGCGTCCCCGTACTGCGCACCTTCGTCGCCGCGGCGCTCGCCCCCCGTCACAAGGAACTGCGCACCGAGGCCCTCGGCCTGCGGATGCACGGCCCCTTCGGCCTCGCCGCCGGCTTCGACAAGAACGCCGTGGCGATCGACGGCATGGCGATGCTCGGCTTCGACCACGTCGAGATCGGCACGGTCACCGGCGAACCGCAGCCCGGCAACCCCAAGAAGCGCCTCTTCCGCCTCCTCGCGGACCGCGCGCTGATCAACCGCATGGGCTTCAACAACGAGGGCTCGGCCGCAGTGGCCGAGCGCCTGGGCGCCCGCAGGCCGGTCTTCAGGACCACGGTCGGCGTCAACATCGGCAAGACGAAGGTCGTGCCGGAGGCCGAAGCGGCCGACGACTACGTGAAGTCCACCGAGCGCCTCGCCGCCCACGCCGACTACCTCGTCGTGAACGTCTCCTCGCCCAACACCCCCGGCCTGCGCAATCTCCAGGCCACCGCGGCGCTCCGGCCACTGCTCGGCGCGGTGCGCGAGGCAGCCGACCGGACCGTCACCGGCCGACGGGTCCCCCTGCTCGTCAAGATCGCCCCGGACCTCGCGGACGAGGACGTCGACGCGGTCGCCGATCTCGCGGTCGAACTGGGGCTGGACGGCATCATCGCCACCAACACCACCATCGCCAGGGACGGACTCGGTCTGAAGTCCTCGCCGTCCCTGCTCGCGGAAGCCGGCGGGCTGTCCGGTGCACCGCTCAAGGCACGGTCCCTGGAGGTCCTGAGCCGTCTGTACACACGGGTGGGTGACCGGATCACCCTGGTGGGTGTCGGGGGCATCGAGAACGCCGAGGACGCCTGGCAGCGCATCCTCGCCGGGGCCACCCTCGTCCAGGGCTACAGCGCCTTCATCTACGAGGGACCGTTCTACGCCAGGGCGATCCACAAGGGCCTGGCCGCGCGCCTGGCCGCCTCCCCGTACGCGACCCTCGCCGAAGCCGTCGGCGCAGAAACCAGGAAGGCCACCGCATGATCCCGGAACCGTTCGGCGCACGCCTGCGCCGCGCCATGGACACCCGCGGGCCGCTCTGCGTCGGCATCGACCCGCACGCCTCGCTCCTCACCGCCTGGGGCCTGAACGACGACGTGACGGGGCTGGAGCGCTTCACGCGCACGGTCGTGGAGGCACTTGCGGACCGGGTCGCCGTGCTCAAGCCGCAGTCCGCGTTCTTCGAGCGGTTCGGCTCGCGCGGCATCGCGGTCCTGGAGAAGGCCGTCGAGGAGGCGCGGGCGGCCGGCGCACTCGTTCTGATGGACGCCAAGCGCGGTGACATCGGCTCCACCATGGGTGCCTACGCGGCGACCTATCTGGACCAGGACTCGCCGCTGTTCTCGGACGCGGTCACCGTCTCGCCGTACCTGGGCTTCGGCTCCCTGCGCCCGGCGCTCGACGCGGCGGTGCTGTCCGGCGCGGGAGTCTTCGTGCTCGCCCTCACCTCCAACCCGGAGGGCGCGGAGGTGCAGCGTGCCACCGCCGCCGACGGCAGGCCGCTGGCCCAGCTGATGCTCGACCACATGGCCGCCGAGAACGAGGGGGCGACGCCGCTCGGCTCCGTCGGCGCGGTGGTCGGAGCCACGCTCGGGGACGCGGGTGTGGATCTCGCCATCAACGGCCCGCTGCTCGCCCCCGGGATCGGTGCGCAGGGCGCGACGCCCGCGGATCTGCCGGGGGTCTTCGGCGACGCGGTGCGCAACGTACTGCCCAGTGTGAGCCGCGGCGTACTGAGCCGGGGGCCGGACGCGGCGGGGTTGCGCGCGGCCGCCGATCGGCTCACGGACGAGGTCCGGACGGCCGTCGCGGGTGGGTGACCGGGCCACGTCCACGGCGTGTTGACTGAATCCTGACCAAAAAACTCGGTTGTTATGCCTGAAATGTCCTGGTCGGCCAAGGCTGACCAGGACTTTTCGTTGGTTCTCGCTGACTCGGGCGGCCTTGGCCGCTAGTCTCCGTCGAGAGCCGACGTACACAAGTTGTCCGTCGCTCACCTGGTGTGGAGCGTCCAGCTTCCTCACCGGTCCGTATCCGACAGATCGACATCCGAGGTGACGTAGGCGTGGCTCTTCCGCCCCTTACCCCTGAACAGCGCGCAGCCGCGCTCGAAAAGGCCGCCGCGGCTCGCCGGGAGCGGGCCGAGGTCAAGAATCGACTCAAGCACTCCGGCGCCTCCCTCCACGAGGTCATCAAGCAGGGCCAGGAGAACGACGTCATCGGAAAGATGAAGGTCTCCGCCCTCCTGGAGTCCCTGCCGGGCGTGGGCAAGGTCCGCGCCAAGCAGATCATGGAGCGGCTCGGCATCTCCGAGAGCCGCCGGGTCCGGGGTCTGGGCTCCAACCAGATCGCATCCCTGGAGCGTGAGTTCGGCAGCAAGGCTGCCTGACGTTCTCGGGCACGCCCGAGAACCTGGATAATCGCCTCATGGCTGCAACATCCCGGGGGACGTCCCCCGTACCCCCGGACGTACGTCCGCGGCTGACCGTGCTCTCCGGCCCCTCGGGGGTCGGCAAGAGCACGGTCGTCGCCCATATGCGCAAGGCCCACCCCGAGGTATGGCTCTCGGTGTCGGCGACGACCCGCAAGCCGCGCCCCGGCGAGCGCAACGGTGTCCACTACTTCTTCGTGGACAACGACGAGTTCGACAAGCTGATCGCCAATGGTGAGCTGCTGGAGTGGGCCGAGTTCGCCGGCAACCGGTACGGCACGCCGCGCCGCGCCGTGCTCGACCGCCTGGAGGCGGGCGAGCCGGTGCTGCTGGAGATCGATCTCCAGGGCGCGCGGCTGGTCCGGCAGTCGATGGCGGACGCCCGGCTCGTCTTCCTGGCCCCGCCGAGCTGGGAGGAACTGGTGCGCCGGCTCACCGGCCGGGGCACCGAGTCCGCCGAGGTGATCGAGCGCCGGCTCGCCGCCGCCCGGATCGAGCTGGCCGCCGAGTCCGAGTTCGATACGACGCTGGTCAACACCTCCGTCGAGGACGTGGCGCGTGAGCTGCTAGCCTTGATGCTGGATTCCTCCGGCCACCGGGCGGGCAGCGACTGACGCAGCCGGCACGGGCGGTATCACGGAGTTCCGCACTGTCAAAGGTTTCTTTGATCTTTACCCCCTTCGGAAGGCAGAGAGTGTCCTCTTCCATCACCACGCCCGAGGGCATCATCAACCCGCCGATTGATGAGCTCCTTGAGGCCACCGACTCGAAGTACAGCCTCGTGATCTACGCCGCCAAGCGCGCGCGCCAGATCAACGCGTACTACTCGCAGCTCGGCGAAGGTCTCCTGGAGTACGTCGGTCCGCTCGTCGACACCCACGTGCACGAGAAGCCGCTCTCGATCGCGCTCCGCGAGATCAACGCGGGCCTGCTCACCTCCGAGGCCATCGAGGGCCCCGCGCAGTAAGCAGGAGTACCACCTTCACCACAGGCCCGGCGGCCGCGACCGCCGGGCCTGTGGTGTGTCCGGGGCGACAGCAACGGACCGGGGGCGGTGAGGCAGCATGGGGGTGTTCGTATCCGAGTGCGGGGAGACGCAGTGGACAAGCCGAAGGTCGTTCTTGGGGTCAGCGGGGGCATCGCCGCGTACAAGGCGTGCGAACTGCTGCGCCGGCTGACCGAGTCCGGCCACGACGTGAGGGTCGTCCCGACCGAGTCGGCGCTGCACTTCGTGGGGGCGGCCACCTGGTCGGCGCTCTCCGGCCACCCGGTCGCCACGGAGGTCTGGAACGACGTCCACGAGGTGCCGCACGTCAGGACCGGCCAGAGTGCCGACCTGGTCGTCGTCGCCCCCGCCACCGCCGACATGCTCGCCAAGGCCGCCCACGGTCTCGCCGACGACCTGCTCACCAACACGCTCCTCACCGCTCGCTGTCCGGTCGTCTTCGCGCCCGCCATGCACACCGAGATGTGGGAACACCCGGCCACCCGAGAGAACGTGGCCACGCTGCGCCGCCGCGGCGCCGTCGTCATCGAGCCCGCCGTCGGCCGGCTCACCGGTGTCGACACCGGCAAGGGCAGGCTCCCCGACCCCGGGGAGATCTTCGAGGTCTGCCGCCGGGTGCTCACGCGCGGCCCCGCCGAACCCGATCTGACGGGCCGGCACGTCGTGATCAGCGCGGGCGGTACGCGAGAGCCCCTCGACCCGGTGCGTTACCTCGGCAACCGCTCCTCCGGCAAGCAGGGCTACGCACTGGCCCGCACCGCGGTCGCCCGCGGTGCCCGGGTCACGCTGATCGAGGCCAACACCGGCCTGCCCGATCCGGCCGGTGCCGACGTCCGGCACGCCGGGACCGCCGTACAGCTGCGCGAAGCCGTGCTGAAGGCCGCCGCGGACGCCGATGTGGTCGTGATGGCGGCGGCGGTCGCCGACTTCCGGCCCGCCGAGTACGCGCCGGGGAAGATCAAGAAGAAGGACGGCCAGGAGCCCGCGCCCATCACGCTCGTCCGGAACCCCGACATCCTCGCCGAGGTCGCCGGTGCGCGCGCCCGGCCGGACCAGATCGTCGTCGGTTTCGCCGCCGAGACCGACAACGTCCTCGCCAACGGCCGTGAGAAGCTCCGCCGCAAGGGCTGCGACCTCCTCGTCGTCAACGAGGTCGGTGAGCGCAGGACCTTCGGCTCCGAGGAGAACGAAGCGGTGGTGCTGGCGGCCGACGGCGGCGAGACCCCGGTGCCGTACGGCCCCAAGGAGGCGTTGGCCGACACGGTCTGGGATCTCGTGTCGTCACGGTGGGCGTGAATTTCTCGTTTCGCGCCTTCGAACGGGCCGAGTCCCTTGAAATATGGGGGTAAATGGCTTTCTCGGCAGGCGATTTTCGTACAGTCGCCGACCGTGCCAGAGGTCACAGAACTCCCAAAGGGCGAGACACGCTGTCCGCCGAACGAAAGCGACAGATAAACTGGTCCCGGACCGTGTCGGGCGCAGCTCCCGGCGGTCCGCCAAATGATCAGCCAGCAGCCGCTGCAACCCCAGGGAGCGATGTGTCCCGCCGTCTCTTCACCTCGGAGTCCGTCACCGAGGGTCACCCCGACAAGATCGCTGACCAGATCAGCGACACCATTCTCGACGCACTCCTCCGTGAGGACCCCCGGTCCCGCGTCGCGGTCGAGACCTTGATCACCACCGGTCTGGTGCACGTTGCGGGTGAGGTCACGACCAAGGCCTACGCCGACATTCCGACCCTCGTGCGCAACAAGGTTCTCGAAATCGGCTACGACTCCTCCAAGAAGGGCTTCGACGGCGCCTCCTGCGGTGTCTCGGTGTCCATCGGCGCGCAGTCGCCCGACATCGCGCAGGGCGTCGACACCGCGTACGAGAAGCGGGTCGAGGGTTCCGCCGCGGGCGAGGAAGACGACGAACTCGACAAGCAGGGCGCCGGTGACCAGGGCCTGATGTTCGGGTACGCCTGCGACGAGACGCCCGAGCTCATGCCGCTTCCGATCTACCTCGCGCACCGGCTCTCGCGCCGGCTCTCCGAAGTCCGCAAGAACGGGACCATCCCGTACCTGCGCCCGGACGGCAAGACGCAGGTCACCATCGAGTACGACGGCGACAAGGCCGTCCGTCTCGACACCGTCGTCGTCTCCTCGCAGCACGCCAGCGACATCGATCTCGATTCGCTGCTCGCGCCCGACATCCGTGAGTTCGTCGTCGAGCACGTGCTCGCGCAGCTCATCGAGGACGGCATCAAGCTGGACACCGAGGGATACCGGCTGCTGGTCAACCCGACCGGCCGTTTCGAGATCGGCGGCCCGATGGGCGACGCCGGTCTGACCGGCCGCAAGATCATCATCGATACCTACGGCGGCATGGCGCGCCACGGCGGTGGCGCCTTCTCGGGCAAGGACCCGTCCAAGGTCGACCGCTCGGCCGCGTACGCCATGCGCTGGGTCGCCAAGAACGTCGTCGCCGCGGGTCTCGCCGCCCGTTGCGAGGTCCAGGTCGCGTACGCCATCGGCAAGGCCGAGCCCGTCGGTCTGTTCGTCGAGACGTTCGGCACCGCCGCGATCGAGACCGAGAAGATCGAGCACGCCATCGGCGAGGTCTTCGACCTCCGTCCGGCCGCGATCATCCGCGACCTCGACCTGCTCCGTCCGATCTACGCCCAGACCGCGGCGTACGGCCACTTCGGCCGCGAGCTGCCCGACTTCACGTGGGAGCGCACGGACCGCGTGGACGCGCTGCGCACGGCGGCCGGGCTGTAGGTCCGCCGCCTTCCCTCCCGCGCCGGGGCCCGGACGCCGCACAGGGTGTCCGGGCCCCGGCGCGTGCGGCCGCCGGTGGGTACGACGCCCGCGCCACTGTCAGTGGTGTCTGGTAGGAATTTGGCTGTGAGCAGCGACAACGAGCGATCCGAGGACCCCGGGCACGGGGCCCCGGAGCAGCTTGCGCTGATTCGGGAGACGGTACGGCAGGCCAAGGTGCCGCGAGCCAAGCCGCGGACCTGGCGCGGCGCCGCGCTCGCCAAGGAGCTGCCCGTCGCCCGGGTGCTGGTCAACAAGGGCGCGCTCCATCTCGACCAGTACTTCGACTACGCCGTGCCCGAGGAGCTGGACGCCGACGCGCAGCCCGGAGTGCGGGTGCGGGTGCGATTCGGGGCCGGGGCGCGCCATGTCCGCGGCGGCCGGCGCGAGGGGGGCGGGCTGATCGACGGCTTCCTCGTCGAGCGGCTCGCCGAATCGGACTACACGGGAGCCCTCGCCGCGCTCGCATACGTCGTTTCGCCGGAACCGGTGCTGGGACCGGAGCTGCTCACCCTCGCACGGGCCGTTGCCGACCGCTACGCGGGCAGCCTCGCCGACGTGCTGCAACTGGCTGTGCCGCCCAGGAACGGCAGGGCCGAGTCCAAGCCCTCGCCCGCCCCCCTGCCACCGCCGCCCGCGCCCTCGGCGGGGAGCTGGGAGCGGTACGCGCAGGGGCCGGCGTTCCTGCGCGCGCTGGCCGACGGCGGTGCGCCCCGGGCGGTATGGACCGCGCTGCCCGGACCGCACTGGCCCGAGGAGATCGCCAGGGCCATGGCCGCGACGCTCGCCTCCGGGCGCGGCGCACTCGTCGTCGTGCCGGACGGCCGGGCCGCCGGGCGGGTGGATGCCGCGCTCACCGGACTGCTCGGCAAGGGGCAGCACGCACTGCTGACCGCCGACTCCGGACCGGAGAAGCGTTACCGGGAGTGGCTCGCCGTGCGGCGAGGCTCCGTGCGGGCCGTCGTCGGGACGAGGGCCGCGATGTTCGCGCCCGTCACCGATCTCGGCCTGGTCGCCGTCTGGGACGACGGGGACTCCAGCCACAGCGACGATCACGCACCCTTCCCGCACGTCCGCGAGGTGCTCGAACTACGTGCGGCGCACGGCCGGTGCGCATTCCTGCTCGGCGGCACGAGCTGCACCGTGGAGGCCGCCCAGCTGGTGGAGAGCGGCTGGGCGCTGCCGCTGCGCGCGGACCGGGAGCAGCTGCGGATCGCGGCGCCGCTGGTGAGGACGGTCGGCGACGGGGAGCTGGCGCGGGACGGGGCCGCGCGGGCGGCCCGTCTGCCCAGCCTGGCCTGGCAGACGGTACGGGACGGACTGCGCAGCGGTCCTGTCCTGATCCAGGTTCCGCGCCGCGGATACGCGCCGCGGCTGGCCTGTGAGCGCTGCCGGGAACCCGCTCGGTGCCGGCACTGCGCCGGACCGCTGGAGGCGCCGGACCAGCGGGATCTCGACTGCGCCTGGTGCGGGCGGCCCGAGACCGCCTGGCACTGTGTCGCCTGCGGGTCCGGTCGGCTGCGGGCCCGGATCGTCGGCGCCCGCCGGACCGCCGAGGAGTTGGGCCGCGCGTTCCCCGCCGTGCCGGTACGGACGTCGGGCCGGGACCACATCCTGGACTCGGTGCCGGAGGCGCCGGCGCTGGTGGTCAGCACGCCGGGCGCCGAACCCGTCGCCGAGGGCGGCTACGCGGCGGCGCTGCTGCTGGACGGCTGGGCGATGGTCGGGCGCCCCGATCTGAGGGCGGGCGAGGAGGCGCTGCGCCGCTGGACGGCCGCGGCCTCGCTGGTACGGGGACAGCCGGAGGGCGGCACGGTGGTGATCGTCGCCGAGCCGACGCTGCGGCCGGTGCAGGCCCTGGTGCGCTGGGACCCGGTCGGGCACGCCCGCCGCGAGCTGGCGGAGCGCGCCGAGCTCGGCTTTCCGCCGGTCTCCCGGATGGCCGCGGTGACGGGCTCGCCGGACGTGCTCGCCGCGTTTCTCACGACCGCGGAACTGCCGCCGGAGACCGAGGTGCTCGGCCCGGTCCCGGTGCCCGGAGCCGAATACGGCGGACCCCGCCGATCCGGCGACGCACCGCCGGGGGAGTCCTGGGAGCGGGCGCTGCTCAGGGTGCCTCCGGGGAGTGGGGCGGCGCTCGCGGCCGCGTTGAAGGCGGCGCAGGCTGCGCGGTTGTCCCGGGGCGGTGGTGAACAGGTCCGGATCAGGGTGGATCCGCCGGAGATCGGGTGACGGCGAGATGCTGCCGGGCGCGGATCGGCCGGAGGGGCCGGGCGTGGAGACGCGGCTGCCCCGCCGTGCGTCGGGCGCGGCGGGGCAGGAGTGGGGTGGTCAGCCGTTGCGTGGGCCGGGGAAGACCCCGGGGCGCAGGTCCTCGCGCAGTGACGGACGGTCCACCGACGGCTGCGGGGGCATGGTGCGTGCGGCGGGTACGACGGGCAGGCCGGCCGCGTTGGTGGGGCCCGGCGTGGCGGGCAGGGGGCGCGGCACCGCGGTCTCCGCGACGGCCTCCGCCGCCCCCGGCTGACGGGCGTTGCGGCGTGCGCCGTAGCGGCGGTGCACCGCCTGCTTGGTGACTCCGAGCGCGGAGCCCACCGCGTCCCAGGAGAAGCCCAGGGAGCGGTCGAAATCCACCGCCGCGGTGACCAGGGTCTCTACGCTGTCGCGCAGTTCCTGCGCCAGCCTGACAGTGGGGGCCGGGGCCCTGCCGTAGACGACGAAGCCCGTGGACGGGCCGGAGCGGCGCGGACGGTAGACGTTGCCCAGTTGGGCGGTGAGCGTGCGCAGCGCGTCCACCTGCCGCCGGACCCGCTCGATGTCCCGCACCAACAGGTGCAGGCTGGCCCGCGCTTGAGCGTCGTGGGTTGCGTGGTCGGCCATGAAGAAGCCTCTCGAACCGGCATTGAAAGGGATCGGGCCGCTCCGTGGCGGCTCGCTTCGGTCAATCTCTCTTGACCAACGCGGCAGCCGGGGATCTGGTCACGCTGGAGGGGCGCGTGCGCATGTCCAAGGGGCGCGCAGTGGTGCGTACGCCCCCCGGTCGCCCGGCCCATAGACTTGTGCGTTGCTCGTCACCCGTACGTTCCGGCCTGAGAGGCAGTCAGCCACCCATGAAGCTCGTCTTCGCAGGCACCCCCGAGGTAGCCGTACCCGCCCTGGACGCACTGATCGCCTCCGACCGGCACGAGGTCGCCGCCGTCGTCACCCGGCCCGACGCCCCCGCCGGGCGAGGCCGCCGACTGGTCGCCAGCCCCGTCGCCGAGCGCGCCGAGGAGGCAGGGATCGAGGTGCTCAAGCCCGCCCGGCCGCGCGACGAGGACTTCCTGGCGCGACTGCGGGAGATCGCCCCGGACTGCTGTCCCGTCGTCGCCTACGGGGCACTGCTGCCCAAGGCCACGCTCGACGTACCCGCTCACGGCTGGGTCAACCTCCACTTCTCCCTGCTGCCCGCCTGGCGCGGCGCGGCCCCCGTGCAGCACTCGATCATGGCCGGGGACGAGGTGACCGGTGCGTCGACCTTCCTGATCGAGGAGGGGCTCGACTCCGGCCCGGTGTACGGCGTCCTCACCGAAGAGGTACGGCCCACCGACACCAGCGGTGATCTGCTCACCCGGCTGGCGTTCGCCGGTGCCGGGCTGCTCGTCGCGACGATGGACGGGATCCAGGACGGCACGCTGCACGCCGTGCCGCAGCCCGTCGAGGGAGTCACCCTCGCACCGAAGATCACCGTCGAGGACGCTCAGGTGCAGTGGTCCGCCCCCGCCCTGCGGGTCGACCGCGTGGTGCGCGGCTGCACGCCCGCTCCCGGTGCGTGGACATTGTTCCGGGGGGAACGGCTGAAGCTGATCCAGGCGGTGCCGGTGCTGGACCGCGCGGATCTGGCGCCCGGAGAGCTGTCCGCCGCCAAGAACAACGTGTATGTGGGCACCGGGTCGCACGCCGTCGAGCTGCTCTGGGTGCAGCCGCAGGGCAAGAAGCCGATGCGGGCCGCCGACTGGGCCCGCGGGGTGAGGATCGTCCACGGCGAGCTGCTGGGGAGCTAGTGCCCCTCCGGGCGGACAGCGCCGGTCGCGGCACTGGTGCTGTGGCCGAGGAGGCCCGCCGGGACTCGCGAGCCGGTGGACCCTTTTGGCCACGGCACCGGGGAGCCGGGGCGGCGACGTAGGCTGGGAGGGTTCGCCCTCTCATCATCAGCGGAGCACCTTTCACGTGAACGACCAGCAGCGTCGCCGTCCCGCCAAGCCCCATCGCCGCCCCAAGAAGGACCCCGTCCGGTTCCTGGCCTTCGAAGCGCTCAGGGCCGTCGACGAACGTGACGCGTACGCCAACCTCGTACTGCCTCCGCTCCTGAAGAAGGCCCGCGCCGAGGGCGACTTCGACAACCGGGACGCGGCGCTGGCGACCGAGCTGGTCTACGGGACGCTGCGTCGGCAGGGGACGTACGACGCGATCGTCGCGGCCTGCATCGACCGGCCGCTGCGCGAGGTCGACCCGCCGGTCCTCGATGTGCTCAACATGGGGGTGCATCAGCTGCTCGGCACCCGTATCCCCACCCATGCCGCGGTCTCCGCCAGCGTGGAACTGGCCCGGGTGGTGCTCGGCGAAGGCCGGGCCAAGTTCGTCAACGCCGTCCTGCGCAAGGTCTCCGCGGACGACTTCGACGGCTGGGTCGCGCGCGTCGCCCCGGCGTACGACGAGGACCCCGAGGACCACCTCGCCGTCGTGCACTCGCATCCGCGGTGGGTCGTGTCCGCCCTCTGGGACGCGCTGGGCGGCGGTCGTGCCGGGATCGAGGACCTTCTCGAAGCGGACAACGAAAGGCCGGAGGTCACCCTGGTGGCCCGTCCCGGCCGTGCCGGCACCGACGAGCTGCTCAGCGCTCTCGGCGACGGGAACGGCCTGCCGGGCCGCTGGTCCCCCTACGCGGTACGGATGGCGGAGGGCGGTGAGCCCGGTGCCCTGACGGCCGTGCGGGAGGGCCGCGCCGGGGTCCAGGACGAGGGCAGCCAGCTGGTGGCCACCGCCCTCGCCGCCGCGCCGGTGGAGGGCAGCGACACCCGGTGGCTCGACGGGTGTGCCGGGCCCGGGGGGAAGGCAGCCCTTCTCGGCGCGCTCGCCGCCGAACGCGGCGCCGCCCTGCTCGCAGCCGAGAAGCAGCCGCACCGGGCCCGCCTCGTCGAGCGCGCGCTGGCCGGCAACCCCGGCCCGTACCAGGTGATCACCGCCGACGGCACCCGCCCGCCGTGGCAGCCGGGCACCTTCGACCGCATCCTGATGGATGTGCCGTGTTCGGGCCTCGGTGCGCTGCGCCGCCGTCCGGAGGCGCGGTGGCGTCGGCGCCCGGAGGATCTGGAGAGCTTCGCCCCGCTCCAGCGCGGCCTGCTGCGCGAGGCGATGAAGGCGGTACGGGTCGGCGGCGTCGTCGGTTACGCGACCTGTTCGCCGCATCTCGCGGAGACCCGGGTCGTCGTCGAGGACGTGCTCAAGGGGCGCGGCGGGCAGCCGGTCGAGGCGGAGTGGATCGACGCCCGCCCGCTGATGCCCGGAGTTCCCGCGCTCGGCGACGGTCCCGATGTCCAGCTCTGGCCGCACCTGCACGGAACGGACGCGATGTACCTGGCCCTGCTGCGGCGTACCGCCTGAATCGGACAGGGGACGGGGCGGGCCCGTCTGCGGGGCCCACCGCCCCCGAAGGGCGCTTCACGGGCTGAAAAGCCCGGATCGCCCGGCCGGACGGCCCGGATTTCACGAACTGTAATGATCCCGTGAGGCTTTGGCCCTCACCAGGGCGGGGAAGTGCCGCGGAACATGGCAGGCTTGGCACATGGCCCAGATCAATCCCAGCATCTTGTCCGCCGACTTCGCCCGCCTCGCCGAGGAGGCGAAGGCGGTCGAAGGTGCCGACTGGCTCCATGTCGACGTGATGGACAACCACTTCGTGCCCAATCTGACCCTCGGCGTACCGATCGTGGAATCGCTCAGCCGGGCCACGGACACCCCGCTGGACTGCCACCTGATGATCGAGGACCCGGACCGCTGGGCGCCTCAGTACGTCGAGGCGGGCGCCGGTTCCGTCACCTTCCACGTGGAGGCCGCCGCCGCCCCGGTACGGCTGGCGCGGGAGATCCGGGCCAAGGGCGCCCGCGCCTCCATGGCGCTCAAGCCCGCCACACCCATCGAGCCGTACGAGGACCTGCTTCCCGAGCTCGACATGCTGCTGATCATGACGGTGGAGCCGGGCTTCGGCGGCCAGGCGTTCCTGGACATCATGCTGCCGAAGATCCGCCGCACCCGTGAGCTGATCTCCAAGCACGGCCTCGAACTGTGGCTCCAGGTGGACGGTGGCGTCTCCGCGTCCACCATCGAGCGTTGCGCGGAGGCCGGCGCGGACGTGTTCGTCGCCGGCTCGGCGGTGTACGGGGCCGAGGACCCCGCCGAAGCGGTGCGCGCCCTGCGGGCCAAGGCCGACGGGGCCACCTCCTCGGCGGCCTGGGCGTGCCGTCACTGACGTCGGGACCGGCCCCGGCCCGAATGCGGGTCGGTCCGGCCAAGGGCAGATGAACGTGGTCCGACGGGACCGATCAGGGATCGCCGGATCTGACAGGATGAACGGCGTATCGAGAGTGTGAACAGCAGTGAGGAGATCGCGGTGTCTGCAATGTCGGCGGGACGGTCCGCCCTGCGGATGGGGCCCGCGGAGCTGGTGCAGGCGGCGGCCATGGCCCGCCGCTTCTACCTCGAAGGAAAGTCGAAGATCCAGATCGCCGAGGAGTTCGGCGTCAGCCGCTTCAAGGTGGCCCGGGTCCTGGAGACGGCTCTGGAACGCGACCTCGTACGGATCGAGATCCGCGTTCCCGCCGAGCTGGACGCCGAGCGGTCCGACGCTCTCCGGGCCCGCTACGGGCTGCGTCACGCGGTCGTCGTCGAATCTCCCGCGGAGGAGCAGGACGACGCTCCCGACCCGGAGAATCTGGGGGAGGTCGCGGCCGATCTCCTCGGCGAACTGGTGAACGAGGGCGATGTGCTCGGCCTCGCCTGGGGCCGGTCCACCATCCACATGGCGGCGGCGCTCGACCGGCTGCCCCCGTGCACGGTCGTGCAGCTCACCGGGGTGTACGACGCGGGGACGGCGGAGCGCGGCTCGGTCGAGGCGGTCCGGCGGGCCGCCCAGGTGGCGGGCGGCGAGGCCCACCCGATCTATGCGCCGATGCTGCTGCCCGACCCGGCCACGGCCGCCGCGCTGCGTCACCAGACCGGCATCGCCCGCGCCTTCGAGTACTTCGACAAGGTGACGGTCGCCGCGGTCTCCATCGGTTCCTGGGAGCCGGGCATCTCCACCGTCCACGACATGCTCACGGACGAGGAGCGGGCGCACTACGCCTCGCTCGGCGCCGCCGCGGAGATGTCCGCGCACCTCTTCGACAAGGAGGGGCGGCGGGTCGGCCGGGACCTGGGGGAGCGGTGCATCACGGTCGAGGCCGACCGGCTTCGCCGGATCCCGGAGGTGGTCGCGATCGCGGGCGGCCAGCGCAAGGCCGCGGCGATCGGGGCGGTGCTGCGGTCCGGTCTGGTCACCAGTCTGGTGACGGACACGGCGGCGGCCGACTACCTGCTGACCGAGTCGGCGGCGCCGCGGCGGCCCGCCCTGGAGCGCGCGGACCCGGACGGGGAGTGACCGGGCGGGCGGCGGCGGCCCGCACCGGGGCCGCCCGCCGACCGTCGCGGGGACCGGCCCGGACGGTCGGTGAGCTGTCCGGGCGGGGATCCTGCCCGGGGTCAGTCCCGGGCCGTGCCCAGGACCGTCGACTCCAGGTACTGCTCCGGCGCCGTGTACTGGCTCACATCGGCCGGGTTGTAGCGGGGCGTCTGCCGCGACCAGTCCAGATTGCCGCGCATCCAGCTCCGCATCCCGTCCAGGTACGGCGTGAGCATCCAGGAAAGCTGCGGGTACGCGGTCAGCAGCTCGGCCTCGGCGGTGAGGAACCGCTCGGTCTCCGTGGCGATCTCCGCGCAGACGTGTTCGAGCGCCTGCTGCTTGCCGTATCCCCGGTGGTGACGGACCAGATGGACGAGGTTGTGGATCTCGCCGAGCACCTGTTCCTTCTCGTACGAGTACACGTCGTTGGCCCAGCACACGACATTGCATGACGCTTCGAGCGCGGTGATGAACCGGGAGTCGTTGTGGATCGACTCGGGAGCCTCGATCCCGGCCACGATCTCTATCAGGTCCATGCAGACATGTATCGCGCCGGTGTGGCGGCGCTTGGCGATGTAGGTCTCCTCGGACGGCACCACGTCCGCCGCCCGGTTCCCGGCCTCCCAGGTGGTGGTCGTGGTCAGGTATGTGGTCAGGTGCCAGCCGAACCGGGTGCGCCAGTGCGCGGCCGCGGTCGGGATCGTCCGTTCCCACAGATCGACCAGGGCCACCACGGCGGCGGGAAGCTCCTCGTCCGGCGGGGTGCCCGTACCCTTGCCCTCGATCACGGAACACATCACCGCGACCACATCACGTACCCGCTCGGGACTGCGGCCGAGATGTCCGTCGTCGAGCTGGTCGTCGACGAGAAACAGCCACACGAACCAGTCGGCGACGAGGTCGAGATTCTTGCTGTCGGCGGTCGGGTAGACCATGCCGACGAACGCGCCGAAGTCCGCCTGCTCGAAGCGCTTCATGGCTGAATCACGGTGCACCAGACCGGTGTTGCGGATCCAGCTGTCGAGGTGGACTCGGGTGTGCCCGACGTGCGGATTCGTCCGCTGGGGGAACGGGCAGTAGATGTCCGGCAGTTCGCTCTCCACGGGTGGGTCGTGATCCTCTCCGGTCGTACGGGTGACGGAAGTTGTGACCTCTCCGCCTGTTCCTCCGGGGCGCAGTGGTGACCCACGGGACCTGCGGGTTTGAAGCTACCCGACCCTTTGTCGCCAGGTCCAGGGAAGATGATCGCGAATGATTCGCATGCCGTTCGGGTAGGGTCCGTGAGCAAGGCAGGTTCCACTTGCCCGGGACTCCCGCGGTTCCCTTGGAGGAACATACGAGCGCGGGGGTCGTTTGCTGTGTCTTCGTGGAAGCGACCTGCTCCGTTTCGTATGAAAAAATGAACTTATGCGTTTTCTTGAGCCCGGCACCGGTCGCTATACGGAGTCCCCCTCGGTCCCGTACGACCTCACATACGACGATGTCTTCATGGTTCCGGGCCGTTCGGCGGTCGGTTCTCGCCAGGGTGTCGATCTCTCCTCGCCCGACGGCACCGGCACCACCATTCCGCTCGTCGTCGCGAACATGACGGCCATCGCGGGCCGCCGGATGGCCGAAACCGTCGCCCGTCGCGGCGGGCTCGTCGTCATCCCCCAGGACATCCCGATCGAGGTCGTCACGGATGTCGTCTCCTGGGTGAAGGCGCGCCATCTGGTGCTGGACACGCCGATCGTGCTGACCCCGGGCCAGACGGTCGCCGACGCGCTGTCCCTGCTGCCCAAGCGCGCGCACGGCGCGGGCGTCGTCGTCGACGAGGACCGGCGCCCCGTCGGTGTCGTCACCGACCACGACCTGACCGGCGTCGACCGCTTCACCCAGCTCTCCGAGGTCATGTCCAGGGACCTGGTGCTGCTCGACGCGGACATCGACCCGCGCGACGCGTTCAACAAGCTCGACGGCGCCCACCGCAAGCTCGCCCCCGCGGTCGACGCGGACGGCCGGCTCGTCGGCATCCTCACCCGTAAGGCCGCACTGCGCGCCACTCTGTACACCCCCGCCACCGACGCCGACGGCACGCTGCGGATCGCCGCGGCCGTGGGGATCAACGGCGATGTCGCGGGCAAGGCCAAGCAGCTGCTCGACGCGGGTGTCGACACGCTCGTCGTGGACACCGCCCACGGCCACCAGGAGTCCATGATCAACGCGGTCAGGGCCGTCCGGGCGCTCGACCCGCAGGTGCCGATCGTCGCGGGGAACATCGTCGCCGCCGAGGGTGTGCGCGACCTCATCGAGGCCGGCGCGGACATCATCAAGGTGGGTGTCGGCCCCGGCGCCATGTGCACCACCCGGATGATGACCGGCGTGGGCCGTCCGCAGTTCTCCGCCGTCCTGGAGTGTGCCGCCGAGGCGAAGAAGTACGGCAAGCACGTCTGGGCCGACGGCGGCGTCCGTCACCCGCGCGATGTCGCGATGGCGCTCGCCGCGGGCGCGTCCAACGTGATGATCGGCTCCTGGTTCGCCGGTACGTACGAGTCGCCGGGCGACCTCCAGCAGTCCGCCGACGGCCGCTTCTACAAGGAGTCCTTCGGCATGGCCTCCGCGCGTGCGGTGAAGAACCGCACGTCGGACGAGTCGGCGTACGACCGCGCCCGCAAGGCGCTCTTCGAGGAGGGCATCTCCACCTCGCGGATGTTCCTCGACCCGGCCCGGCCCGGCGTCGAGGACCTGATCGACTCGATCATCGCGGGCGTCCGCTCCTCCTGCACCTACGCCGGGGCGGCCTCCCTGGAGGAGTTCGCCGAGAAGGCCGTCGTCGGGGTGCAGAGCGCCGCCGGTTACGCCGAGGGCAAGCCGCTGCACGCCAGCTGGAGCTGATCCCGCCCTCCCGCACCACCGTTGCCCCTCACGGCCGTTCGCGCCGTGGGGGGCGACGTCGTTCCCGGGTGTCCTCGCGGACACCGGAGATGTCCGATTCCAGCCCGCGGATCCCGTGGTGATCCGCTTCAACCCCATTGAAATGTAAGTAATATGAAGCGCAATCAGCTGTCCGCCTCTCTGCGGTAAGGGATCTCATGTCCTTCTTCACTGAACTGGCCCACCAGTACATCGATGGAGAGTGGAGGCCGGGCAAGGGATCCTGGGACATCATCGATTTCAATCCGTACAACGGGGAGAAGCTCGCCTCGATCACGGTCGCCACGGCCGAGGAGGTGGACCAGGCGTACCGGTCCGCCGAGGCCGCCCAGCGGGCATGGGGCGACACCAACCCGTACGCCCGCCGACAGGTGCTGGAGCGGGCGCTGCGCGTCGTCGAGGAGCGCGAGTCGGAGATCGGCGACGCGATCGTCGCGGAACTCGGCGGCACCCGGCTGAAGGCCGCCTTCGAGCTGCATCTCGTCAAGGAGTTCCTCCGGGAGTCGATCCAGCTCGCGCTGCGGCCCGCCGGGCAGATCCTGCCCTCGCCGACCGAGGGCAAGGAGAACCGTGTCTACCGGGTGCCCGTCGGTGTCGTGGGTGTCATCAGCCCCTTCAACTTCCCGTTCCTGCTGTCGCTGAAGTCGGTCGCCCCCGCGCTGGCGCTCGGCAACGCCGTGGTGCTCAAGCCGCACCAGAACACCCCGGTCTGCGGCGGCACGCTGGTGGCCAAGGTGTTCGAGGAGGCGGGGCTGCCGGCCGGGCTCCTGAACGTGGTGGTCACCGACATCGCCGAGATCGGTGACGCGCTGCTGGAACACCCCGTGCCGCAGGTCATCTCCTTCACCGGCTCGGACAAGGTGGGACGGCACGTCGCCACGGTGTGCGCGGCGCACCTCAAGCGTGCCGTGCTCGAACTCGGCGGCAACAGCGCGCTCATCGTCCTCGACGACGCCGATCTGGACTACGCCGTGGACGCGGCCGTCTTCAGCCGTTACGTGCACCAGGGCCAGGTCTGCATGGCCGCGAACCGCATCCTGGTCGACCGGGCGGTGGAGAAGGAGTTCACCGAGAAGTTCGTCGCCAAGGTCGCGTCGCTGCCGGTCGGTGACCCGGCCGACCCGCGGACCGTGATCGGCCCGCTGATCAACTCCTCGCAGGCCGAGGCCATTTCCTCGCTCGTCGACCAGACGGTGGAGGCCGGGGCGACGGCCCTGCTGCACGGCCGGGCGGACGGCAATCTGGTGAGCCCGTCCGTCCTCACCGGTCTGGCCGCCGATTCCCCCGTCCTGTCCCAGGAGATCTTCGGGCCGGTCGCGCTCCTCGTGCCGTTCGACGGAGAGGACGAGGCGGTCCGGATCGCCAACGACACCCCGTACGGTCTGAGCGGGGCGGTGCACACGGGTGACATCGAGCGCGGTGTACGGATCGGCAGGCGCATCCACACCGGCATGATCCACATCAACGACGGCACGGTCCACGACGAGCCCATCGTCCCGTTCGGCGGCGAGAAGAGCTCCGGCCTGGGCCGGCTGAACGGCGAGTCGATGGTCGAGGCCTTCACCACCCAGAAGTGGATCTCGGTCCAGCACGGCCGCTCGCAGTTCCCGTTCTGACCGGTCACCGGATGCGGTGAGCGCGCCCGGCGGGGCGGGGCCGTGGTCTACTTCGGGGGCGGCCCACGCCGCCCCCGAAGTAGACCACCGCAGAGAAGTGAACCGCCCGAAGTGCGCCTGAACGACCTCGACGAACGCATCGTCCACGCCCTCGCCGAAGACGCCCGGCGCTCCTACGCGGACATCGGCGCGATCATCGGCCTGTCCGCGCCCGCCGTGAAACGCCGCGTGGACCGCCTGCGCGCCGAGGGCGCCATCACCGGCTTCACCGTGCGGGTGGACCCGGCCGCGCTGGGCTGGGAGACCGAGGGTTTCATCGAGATCTACTGCAGCCGCAACACCTCGCCGGAAGCGATCAAGCAGGGACTGGCGCGGTACCCGGAGATCGCTTCGGCCTCCACGGTGACGGGTGAGGCCGACGCGATCGTGCAGGTCTTCGCCGCGGACATGCGCCACTTCGAGCAGGTGCTTGAACGGATCGCCGGAGAGCCGTACGTGGAGCGGACGAAGTCCGTGCTGGTGCTCTCGCCGTTGCTGCGGCGGTATTCGTCGGGGTCGCCGGGATAGGGGCGCGGGGCGTCCCACGGGCGTCCGCCGTCACCGGACGGGCCCGAGGCGCGCCGGGCGGAGGCCGGCTCGTGCGGGGCGACTTGGGCGTGCGGACCGGGACATGCCGGGAATGAGACCTGCGTCACCCACTTGACCTGGGAAGACGTCCTGCGCAACGAATCGCCGCGGCAGGCCGTCGGAGCGCAATGGATCGACGGTGTACGCGCAACAGTCGCGCCTTGTCCGGGCCGAGCGGCGGACCGTACCTTCGATACGTCCCCGCCCAGCCCGCACCGCCCGAGGTCAGCCATGCCGCCGTTGCGCACCGCCCTGCTCCAGAGTTCCGGACGACCCGGCCATGTGGACGAGAACATCGAGGTGCTCGACGAAGCCGCGCGGCGGGCGGCGGACAGCGGGGCCCGCCTGCTGGTCTGTCCCGAACTGTTCCTCACCGGATACGCGATCGGTGCCGACGTCCCCCGGCTGGCCGAGCCGGCCGACGGGCCGTCGGCCCGTGCCGTCGCCGGGATCGCCGCACGGCACGGTCTCGCGGTCCTCTACGGCTACCCGGAGCGCGCGGGCGAGCAGATCTTCAACGCCGCGCAGCTCATCGGACCGGACGGGGCCGCGCTCGCGAACTACCGCAAGACCCATCTCTTCGGCTGCTTCGAGCAGGAGTGGTTCACCCCGGGCGAGCGGACCGTGGTGCAGGCCGAGCTGGACGGCGTTCGCGTCGGGATCATGATCTGCTACGACGTCGAGTTCCCGGAGAACGTCCGCTCGCACGCCCTCGCCGGTACGGATCTGCTGCTGGTGCCCACCGCGCAGATGCACCCCTTCCAGTTCGTCGCCGAATCCGTCGTACCGGTCCGCGCCTTCGAGAGCCAGCTGTACGTGGCGTACGTCAACAGGACCGGACCGGAAGGCGAGTTCGAGTTCGTCGGGCTGAGCTGCCTGGCCGGTCCCGACGGCACCGTCCGCACCCGCGCAGGACGCGGCGAGGAACTGGTCATCGGTGAGGTCGACCCCGAATTCCTACGCGCGTCGCGCGCCGCCAACCCGTACCTGAACGACCGCCGCCCCGGCCTGTACGGCTCCCTCGTCTGAGCCGGCCGCACCGTTCCACCCCTCTTTTCCGTGCAAGGAGTCCGTACCCCATGACGTCCACGGTGCCCAACGCCGTCCAGCACACCGACGCCGCCGAGCCGATCACCATGTTCGGGCCGGACTTCCCGTACGCGTACGACGACTTCCTGGCCCACCCCGCGGGCATCGGGCAGATACCGGCGACCGAGCACGGCACCGAGGTCGCCGTCATCGGCGGCGGGCTGTCCGGCATCGTCGCCGCGTACGAACTGATGAAGATGGGGCTCAAGCCCGTCGTCTACGAAGCGGACCGGATCGGTGGCCGCCTGCGCACCGTCGGGTTCGACGGCTGCGACCCGCGGCTCACCGCCGAGATGGGCGCGATGCGCTTCCCGCCGTCGTCCACCGCGCTCCAGCACTACATCGATCTGGTGGGCCTGGAGACGAAGCCGTTCCCCAACCCGCTCTCCCCGGCCACCCCGTCGACCGTCGTCGACCTCAAGGGCGAGTCGCACTACGCGCGGACCATCGACGATCTGCCGCAGGTCTACCGCGATGTGATGGACGCCTGGAACCGGTGCCTGGAGGAGGGTGCCGACTTCTCCGACATGAACCGCGCGATGCGCGAACGCGATGTGCCGCGGATCCGCGAGATCTGGGCGGAGCTCGTCCGGAAGCTCGACAACCAGACCTTCTACGGGTTCCTCTGCGACTCCGACGCCTTCAAGTCGTTCCGGCACCGGGAGATCTTCGGCCAGGTCGGCTTCGGCACCGGTGGCTGGGACACCGACTTCCCCAACTCCATCCTGGAGATCCTGCGCGTCGTGTACACCGAGGCGGACGATCACCACAGGGGCATCGTCGGCGGCAGCCAGCAGCTCCCGCTGCGGCTCTGGGACCGCGAACCGCGCAAGATCGTCCACTGGCCCCTCGGCACCTCGCTGTCCTCGCTGCACGGCGGAGAACCGCGCCCCGCGGTGACCCGGCTGAACCGCACCGCAGGGAACCGGATCACCGTCACCGACACCACGGGTGACATCCGTACGTACCCGGCCGCGATCTTCACCGGACAGTCCTGGCTGCTGCTCTCGAAGATCGACTGTGACGACGCGCTCTTCCCGATCGATCACTGGACGGCGATGGAGCGCACCCACTACATGGAGTCGTCCAAGCTGTTCGTGCCCGTCGACCGGCCGTTCTGGCTGGACGGAGCCGTCGACGACCGGGGCGCGCCGACCGGGCGGGACACCATGTCGATGACGCTCACCGACCGGATGACCCGCGGCACGTACCTCCTGGACGACGGCCCCGACAGGCCGGCCGTCATCTGCCTCTCGTACACCTGGTGCGACGACAGCCTGAAGTGGCTGCCGCTCTCCCCGAACGAGCGCATGGACGTCATGCTGAAGTCGCTCGGCGAGATCTATCCCGACGTCGACATCAGGAAGCACGTCATCGGCAACCCGGTGACGGTCTCGTGGGAGAACGAGCCCTGGTTCATGGGGGCGTTCAAGGCCAACCTGCCGGGCCACTACCGCTACCAGCGGCGGCTGTTCACCCACTTCATGCAGGACCGGCTGCCCGCCGACCGACGTGGTCTGTTCCTCGCGGGCGACGACATCTCCTGGACGGCCGGATGGGCCGAGGGCGCCGTACAGACCGCGCTCAACGCCGTCTGGGGCGTGATGACCCAGTTCGGCGGCGCGACCGATGCGACGAACCCCGGCCCCGGCGATGTCTTCGACGCCATCGCCCCGGTCGAACTCCCGGAGGACTGAGGCTGGTTTGCGTGCCGTTCGCTACGCGGGCCGGCAGACGCTGCGCTGCCGGCCGAGGCCCGAGATCTCGACCTCCATCACGTCGTCCGGGCCCAGGTAGGGGAACCGGCCCGACAGCGCCACCCCCTGCGGAGTACCGGTGTTGATGATGTCGCCGGGCTCCAGCACCAGGTACTGCGACAGATGGTGCACCAGATGCGCCACGCTGAAGATCATGTCCGCGGTGCTGGAGTCCTGCCGCGGCTCCCCGTTCACAAAGCTGCGCAGCCGCAGCTGCTGCGGGTCACCGACCTCGTCGGCCGTCACCAGCACCGGGCCCAGCGGGTTGAACGTGGCGCAGCTCTTGCCCTTGGACCACTGGCCGCCCGACTCCTCCAGCTGGAAGGCGCGTTCGGAGACGTCGTTGCTGACGGCGTATCCCGCGATGTGCGCGGCGGCGTCGGCTGGGGAGTCCAGGTAGGAGGCGCGGCGGCCGATGACGACGGCCAGCTCCACCTCCCAGTCGGTCTTCTTCGAGCCGCGCGGGATCAGCACGTCGTCGTACGGGCCGACGATCGTGTTCGGCGACTTGTAGAACAGGATCGGCTGCTCGGGCGGCTCGCTGCCCGACTCCGCCGCGTGGGCCGCGTAGTTCTGGCCGATGCAGAGCAGCGCGGAGGGGCGGGCCACCGGGGCGCCGATCCGCTGACCGGTGATGTCGATCCCGGGGAGCGCCGGCTCGGCGGGCACCAGGTTCGGACGGTCGGCGAGCGCGGCGAGGAACGCGCCGTCGATGTCGTCGGTGATGCCGGACAGATCGTGGTGACGGCCCTCGGGGCAGAGGGCGACAGGGCGCTCATGGCCCGGTTCACCGATGCGCATCAGTCGCATGGAGGTGAGTTCTCCTGACAGGTATGGGGGGTCGGGGGGAAGACGGACATGGCCCGCCTCGCGGGACAGCCCTCAGTGCAGACGGACGAGGGCGTCGGCGGTGACGGCGTGGAGCGGGGGGCGTCCGGAGAGCAGCCGCAGCACCTCGTCGACGGCGCTCGTGCCGAGCCGCCGCCGGCACTCCACAGTGCCCGCCGCCTGGTGCGGGGTGAGCAGCACGTTAGGCAGGGAGCGGAAGGGGTGAGCGACGGGCAGCGGCTCGGCGTCGAAGACGTCGATCGCCGCGTCCAGCCGTCCGGTCGACAGCTCGGCGAGGAGCGCGTCCTCGTCGACCAGCCACGACCTGGCGGTGTTCACCAGGCCCGCCCCGTCCGGCATCAGCGCCAGCTGTTCGGCGCCGATCATCCTGCGGGTCTCCTCGGTGACCGGCGCGTGCACGGCCACGATCCTGCTCTGCGAGAGCAGCGTCTCCAGCGGCACGGACCGGACACCGAGCGCCTCGGCCTCGGCGTCGGACAGGAACGGGTCGGTGACGCTCACCCGCGCCCCCATCGCCCGCACCAGGGCGATGTAGGCACGCCCGGTGCGGGAGGCGCCGATCACGCCGATGTCGCTGCCGTGGATCTCATGGCGCGGCGGGGCCTCGCTCGCCGCCGCCCACTCCACCCCGCCGCGCAGGGCGTGGTCGAAGCGCTGGACACGGTGGAGCAGCGAGAGCGTGAACGCCAGAGCCACCTCGGCGACCGGACGAGCCATCTCGTCCCCGGCCTGGGTGACCAGGACGCCCCGCCGGAACACCTCCTCGGTGACATAGGGCGCGACCGCGGAACCGGTGTGCGCCACCAGTTCCAACCGGTCGGCCGACGCGAGGAGTTCGGCGTCCACCTTGGGCGCGCGCCACGAGGTGATCAGTGCGCGGGCGCCGGGCAGCGCCGCGGCCACCGCCGCCCGGTCGGAGTGGTCGTCCAGAACCGTCAGTTCCGCCGCGCGCTCCAGCTCCCGCCAGACCTCGGCGGTGAAGAACTGGGCCCGCAGGCCCGGCGGAACGGCGACGACCACCCGTGAGCGGTCGGCAGGATCAGGAGAGCCAGTCATCGAGGTGCTCCGCAACGAAGGCGTCATCGGTCAGCCAAGGGTAGGCCGCGGCCACCCGGCTGATCTCCTCGGCCTGTCCGGGGGAGAGCGTCTCGGCCGGGTCCAGGCACCGGATGTTCGCCAACAGCCCCTGACGATGCAGCACTTCGTGCACGCCGGCGATGCAGCCGCGGAAGGCGCCGCGCACATCGAAGACCGCGCTGTTGGCATCGGTCAGCTCGGAGCGACGCGTCAGACAGCGCACCATCGCCTCGTGGTCCCCGCGACGTGCCCTGCGGACGTCGTCGAGGAGCGTCACCGCGGAGCTCGTCCACACGGCCCACTGACCGAGCAGGCCGCCCGCGAACCAGCGCGGTGTGCCGCCCGCCGTCTCGTACGGGGTGAGCAGATCACCGATGATGTCGTCGTCGTTGCCGGTGTACAGAGCCACCTCGTCGGCCCGGTCCGCGGCGGCCACCGCCCGTACGACATCGGCCGTGCGGTACCGGTCGAAGGGGGCGATCTTCACCGCGACCGTGTTCGGCAGATCGGTGAACGCGGACCAGAAGCCCGGCGACAGGTACCGCCCGCCGACGGCCTCCTGGAGGTAGAAGCCGATCACCGGCAGCACTTCGCCGACCGCTCTGGCCCGATCCAGCAGACCCTTCTCGTCCGCGCCGGGCACGGCCGGGCTGAGCAGCACCGCGTCGTAGCCGAGCGCGGCGGCGGTCTCGGTCTCGGCGACGGCCTGCGCGGTGTACCCGCAGGCCCCGGCGACCTTGATGAACGGCCGTCCGGCCTCGGTGTCGATCGTCTCGGCGGCCAGCTCCAGGACCGGCCGGAACAGACCGACGTCCGGTTCCCGGATCTCGAACTGTGTGGTGTGGACGGCGACGGCGACCCCGCCCGCGCCGGAGGCGAGGTAGTAGCGGGTCAGCGCGCGCTGCCGCCGCTCGTCGAAGGAGCCGTCGGCGTGCAGGGCCAGCGGGTGGGCGGGGATCACGGCACCGCGGGCCAGCGCGTCCAGGGCCGGAGAGGACAGGAGGGAGGGAGTGGACATGGAGTGGATCAGAACCTTCCGTCACGGACCTGGAACTTGGTGGGCTTGCCGGACAGCGGCAGCCCGCGGCGCAGCCAGTCGGCCTGCCATTCGACGAGGGTGCGCAGGGCGACATCCGGATAGCCGAAGAGGGCGTGGCAGCGGCTCGCGTCGGAGAGCAGCGCGGTGGGTGCCTCCTCGCCCGCGAGGACCGGTTCCCGGCCGAACTCCTCGCCGAACCACCGCGCGACGCGCCGTACGGACGCGGTCTCGGGCCCGGTGAGGTTGATGGTGAACGCCTCGCCGTCGGTGGCGTGCAGCAGGGATCGCAGCGCGACCTCGTTCGCGTACCCCTGCCATACGACGTTGGCGTGACCGGTCGTCACATCGACGGGCTCGCCGCACTGTACGCGGTGCGCGATGTCGGCGAGGACGCCGTAGCGCAGGTCGACCGCGTAGTTGAGACGGATGTTGGCGACCCTGGTGCCGCGGGTGAGGGCCGCGTGGCCGAACATCCGCTCGCGGCCCAGGCACGACATGGCGTACTCGCCGACCGGGCCGACCGGGTCGCTCTCGGTGCAGCCGCCGGAGGCGACCGGCACCAGCGGGTACACGTTGCCGGTGGAGAACGCGGCGATCCGCGCGTCCGGCCAGCGGCGCGCGACCCGGTCCGGCATCGCGGCGTTCACCGCCCAGGCGTGCGAGGGCGCGCCGGCGGAGCCGAACTTGGCGCCGACCATGAAGACGATGTTCCCGGCGTCGGGCAGCTCGGCCAGATCGGCGGCCGGGTCCATCAGGTCGAAGGCGACGGTGGAGACGCCGGCCGCCTCCAGCGCGTCGGCGGCGGACTTGTCGGACCAGCGGGAGACGGCGTACACGGTCACATCGCTGCGGTCAGCGGCGTCCAGTGCGCGGCGGGCCAGCTTGCACAGGCTGGGGCCCATCTTGCCGCCGGCGCCGAGCACGAGCAGATCGCCTTCGAGGCGGCCGAGGTCGGCGACGAGCGCGGGGGAGGGGGTGGCGAGCCGCTCTTCCAGAGCGGCCTCATCGGTGAACATTCGTAGCTATCCCTTGATTCCGGACGCGGTGACGCCCTCGGTGAAGTAGCGCTGGCCCACCATGTACGCGGCGAAGATGGGCACGAACGCGATGACGGAGCCGGAGAGCACCACATTGAGCGGCACGTTCTGCTGCTGGAGCGAGGCGATGCCGACGGTGAGGGTGCGCATGTCGGTGGACTGGCCGATGACCAGCGGCCACAGGAAGTCGTTCCAGTGCCACAGGAAGACGAAGACGCCGAGCGTGGCGAGGATCGGTTTCAGCAGTGGCAGCACGATGCGGTAGAAGATCTGCCACTCGCTGCAGCCGTCCAGCCGGGCCGCCTCGAAGAGTTCGTCCGGCAGCCCCTGGATGAACTGGCGCATCAGGAAGACCGCCTGGGCGTTGGCCAGCGTCGGCACGATCAGACCCCAGTAGGTGTCCACGCCGCCCAGCTTCGCGATCATCGCGAAGGTGGGGATCATCGTGACGTGGTACGGGACCATCACCATCGACAGGAACGACCAGAACATCGTCTCCCGGCCCGGGAAGCGCTTCTTGGCGAAGGCGTACCCGGCGAGCGAGGCGAGCAGCAGCACGCCGACGACCGAGACGACCGAGTAGAGCAGGGTGTTGACCAGCCAGCGCGGCACGTCCTGGGAGTTCATGACGGTGTCGTACGCCTCGCCGGTCAGCGGCCAGGGCAGCAGACTGCCGGGGAACTCGACCGCCGCGGCGGGCTTCAGTGAGAGCACGACCATCGCGTAGAACGGGAAGATCGTGACGATCGCGGCCACGGTCAGCAGGACGGCGCGGCCGATCCGGCCGGCCCGGGTGGGCCGCATGCCGTGCGGGACGGTGTCCTGCTCCGAGAGCTTGCGCAGCTTGCGTTCGGCGCGGCGGGCGGCCCGGTCGGGCGGCTCGGGAGCCGTGTCCGCGGGCGGGGTCTCGGTCTCTACGGGTGCTGCGGTCATGGTCACTGGTCCTTCCCGATCACGAGCCGCTGGATCACCGCGACCACCACGGTCAGCGCGAAGAGTGCGACGCCGATGGCGGACGCGTAGCCCAGGTCGAAGTACTTGAAGCCCGCGTCGTAGAGCTGGAAGACGAGCGTGTAGCTGGCGTTGGCGGGGCCGCCGCCGGTCATCGTGTAGACCGCGTCGAAGACCTGGAACGAGGCCGTCGTCTCGATCACGGCGAGGAAGAAGAGGGCGGGTTTGAGCTGTGGCAGCACGATGTGCCGGAACCGCTGCCAGGGGCCCGCGCCGTCGGTGAGGGCCGCCTCCTCCAGCTCCCGCGGGATGTCCTGCATCCGGGCCAGCAGGATGAGCATCCCGTACCCGAACCGGGACCAGACGCCGACGATCGCGAGCGCGGGCAGCACCAGCACGTCGTCGGAGAGCCAGGAGCCCTCCGACATCCCGAACCAGCCCATCAGGGTGGACCACGGGCCGCCGGTCGAGAAGATCCAGACGAAGACGGTCGCGGCCAGCACCAGCGAGGTGACGACCGGCAGGAAGAACACCGAACGGAAGAACTTGGCGCCGCGGAACGCGCGGCGGGTGATCAGGGCCAGGGACACCGACGCGATCAGCGTGCCGGGCACGGCGAGCACGGTGTACAGGACGGTGACCTTCAACGCCTGCCAGAACAGCGGGTCGTCCCACAGGCGGGTGAAGTTGTCCAGCCCGACGAAGCTGCCGCCGCCGGTCAGGGAGTAGTCGGTGAAGCTCATCAGCACACCGGCGATGCCCGGACCGAACCGGAAGGCCAGGAAGAGCAGGAAGCAGGGCAGGACGAAGAGCAGGCCGATCCGGGCCTCGCGGCGCGCCTGCGGCCCGCTGCGACGGCCCCGGCGGGTGGGTTCCGCGACGACTGCCACGGGGATCTCCTTGCGGTACGGGGGAATTGCGGGGGGCCGGGGGAGCGTGCTCCCCCGGAGGGTGCGGGGCCGGGGTCCGGGTGCGGCCGGACCCCGGCCCCGCGTGTGATCAGCGGCCGAGCATCGCCTGCGCGGCCTTCTGCGCGGCGTTCAGCGCCTCCTGCGGGCTCTTCTTGCCCAGCAGCGCCGCCTGGATCTCCGGTGCGAGCACGCCCTGGACCTCACGGGCCTTGTCCTGGAGCGGACCCACGGTCATGCTCGGCAGCGTCGCGCCGACCGCCGTCTGCAGCGCGTCGTCCGGGTACAGGTCGCCACCGGACTTGCGGGCCGGGAAGTAGCCCGCGGCCTTCTGCAGACCGGCCGCGTTCTTCGACTCGGCGACGAAGTTCAGCCAGGCGCCGGTGTTCTTCTTGTCGGCGCCCTTCAGCATCGACAGGGCGCCCACGGTGCCGTAGCCCACCGAGTCGACGTCCTTCAGCGGCGGCTGGACGACGATGTTCTCCTTGCCCCAGAACGGCTCGACGTCCGACGGGGTGTTCTGCCAGGTACAGGCGATCTTGCCCTTGGCAGTGGGGGTCTGCTCCAGCTTGGGCGTGGTGGTGACCAGGTCCTTGTCGGTGTAGCCGCCGTCGACGAGCTCCTTCAGGTACGTCAGGGCCTTGACGCCCGCCGCGTCGTTGAAGGTGACGGTCTTGCCGTCCTCGGAGAAGACGTCCCCGCCGGCCTGCCACAGCAGCGGGTAGAAGGTCATGTTGAGGGTCTGCTGGGTGTCGCCGTAGTAGGTGGTGGCGTAGTAGCCCTTCTTCTTCAGCTTCGGGGCCAGCGCCTGAAGGTCCGCCCAGCTCGTCGGGTAGTTCTTCTCGCCGATCGCGGCGAACACCCGCTTGTCGCAGATCAGCGGATTGGCGCTGGTCAGGATCGGGGTGGCGAGCGCCTTGCCGTCGATGGCGACGGACTTCAGCGCGAAGTCCGTGTAGTCCGACTTGGCGTCGGACGGCATGTACTCGTCGGCCGGGACGATGCTCCTGGCGTACTTCGGCAACTGGTCCGGGATCAGGTAGACCGCGTCCGGACCCTTGCCGGAGGCGATCGCGGTGGCCAGGGCGGTGTCGCGGTTGGCCCACGGGAAGGTCTCCACCTTCACCTTGACGCCCGAGTGCTTTTTCTCGAACGCCTTGACCAGACCGTCCCAGTAGGCCTTGTTCTTGGCCTCGTCGAAGATGACGGGGTAGGTCCACATGGTGACGGTGTTGTCGTCGCTGCCGCTGCCGGAGCAGCCGGCCAGCACGCCGGCGGCGAGGGCGGTGGCGAGGACGGGGGCGGCGACTGCGCGCACTCTGGAACGGCGGCTGAGGAGACGGGACATGAGGTGGTCCTCCGAGGACGTGAGGGTGGGCTGGGGAAGAGGGCCTGTCGTTCGGATCAGGCCGGATCAGGGAGGGGGGTTTGGTGCGTGCTGCTGCAAGGCGGAGGATTGAGGCAACGCGGAGCGTTGGTGATTGACGACAACGCGGCAGATGTGCGTGCCGGACCCCGCGAGCCCGGCCTGGTCCGAACGACATGCCCTTCAGGGGGTGTCACTTGGCCGGCACCGTCTGGACGGTGCCGGTGTGCCGGGCACGTTCCGCGGCGAACGCCGCGAGATGGCTGCCGAGCGAGGTGGCGGGACCGGAGCGGACGGCACCGGCGTCACCGGTGGCGACGGCGGTGACGAACGCCTCCACGAGCGCGGCGTCCCCGCCGCCGTGCCCGTCGGCCGCGTTCGACCCGGACGCGCCGAGTTCGTGGACAGTGGTCTCGCCGGTCCGGAAGTCCTGCACCGTGACCCGCTCGCCGTCACCGATGAGCCAGCCGTGCGAGCCGAAGATCCGGGTCTGCCGGTGCGTCTGCTCGGTGAACGCCACCATCTGGAAGGTCGCGGTCACTCCGTCCGTCAGTTGCATCGCCAGGACCTGGTGGTCGACCACGTCGTTGTCGCCGCGGTACGCGCAGACGCCGTACGGCCCCTCGCGAAGCGCCTGCACGAGACCGGCCTCGTCGGTCGCCTCGGTGACATGGGTGACCGGCCAGACGGCGCCTTTGTCGCGCAGGGTCGGCATGTACAGCTTCAGTGCGCTGTACGGGCAGCCGGACTCGACCGCACAGTCCAGACAGCGGTCGGCTGACCCGGCCGGAGCGTTCTCGGGCCGGAAGTGCTTCAGCCCGCCGAAGCTCGTGACCTGTTCGATCCGGCCGCCCATGACGTACGTGATCCAGTCCAGGTCGTGGCAGGACTTGGCGAGCAGCATCGGGGAGGAGTCCTTCTCGCTGCGCCACGGCCCGCGTACATAGCTGTGGGCGTAGTGCCACCAGCCGACCGGCTCCAGATGGTCGAGGGAGACCAGCTGACCGAGCACGCAGGAGTCCACGACCTCCTTCACCAGATCGGTGTACGGGGTGTACCGCATGACGTGGCACACGGCGAAGAGGACCCCGGCCCGCTCCACCCCCTCGACGATCCGCCGGGTCTCGTCCTCGGTCGGGGCGAGGGGCTTCTCGGCGAGGATCGCGTATCCGGCCTCGGCCAGGGCCAGTACCGGCTCCACGTGGAAACGGTCCTGGGTGGCGACGACGACGGCGTCGGCGATGCGGTTCTCGACGAGCGGCCGCCAGTCGTCGAACTCGACGGGTGCGCCGGCGGCGGCCCGCGCCGCGGGGCGCGGATCGGCGACGGCGACGAGTTCGGCGCGCTCGGGGTGCGCCTTGATCCACTCGGCGTACGTCAGACCGCGGTTGCCGGCGCCGACGAGCGCGACCCGTACGGGGCGGCCGGTGATCGGGGTATGCGTGGACACGGGAATCCCTGGTGCTCGATGGGTGGGGGTCTTCCGTCTGGATCAGGCCGGACCTCGGGAGCCCGGCCTGATCCGAACGAGAGTCCCCGAGGTGGTCAGAAGCGCAGCGTGGCCGCGGTGTGGGCGACCCGGTCGCCTTCGTCGGGCAGTGCGGTGCGTTCGGTGCCGTCCTCGACGCAGCCGGTGTGCAGCAGATGGCTGGTGGTGCCGCCGAACCCCGCGGGCCGCAGTTCGAGCCGTCCGCCGGTGAAGGTGGAGCCGGTGGCCCGGTAGCGGTTGGGGCCCTCGGTGACCAGCACGTGGGCGGTGCCCTTGGGCGCGGTCGAGTCGAGGCCGGTCAGCTGCCAGTCGACGGTCCGTCCGGAGCCGGTGCGGGCCAGCAGGGCGCCGTCCTTGTTGGTGCCGGTCAGCCGCGTGCCGTCGACGCGCAGTCGCTGGTCCTTGGACGAGGTCAGCTTCAGTCCGGAGTCGCGGAGTTCGCCGCCGAGGACGGTGATGTCGGTGTGCGCGAGCGAGACCGGGGCGGTGTCCTTGGAGCCGGTCAGGGTGCACTGGTCCAGGACGAGCGGCCCGGTGCCGTTGAAGACCGCGCCGTCGACGCCCTTCAGTGTGCTGCGCTGCAGGGTGAGCGGCGCGGTCACATTGGCCTGGGTTATCTCCGCGCCCGCGGCGAACGCGAACGAGGAGTCGGCGATCACATTGGGGCGGGCGGACAGGTCCGATGCCCGGGAGACGATCAGCGGACCGGTGGCGGTGCAGCCGCGCATCTGCACACCGTCGGCGTTGACCCAGAGCATGCCGGAGCCGGAGAGCGACTTCTTGCCGACGACCAGGACGTCTTCCAGCGTCAGATCGGTGATCTTGACCCGGGCGACGAACCAGGAGCAGGCATGTCTGCGTACGGTGATCCGCTTGGCCCTGCCACCCCAGGCGGCACCGGAGTTGGCGAACGTCATCAGGCCGGAGTTGCCGGTGTAGACGAGATCGTGCTCGAACTGGCCGTGCGTCACGAACGGCCCCTCGTCGTCACCGTCGCCGTGGCAGTTGGTGACATAGCAGTAGGCGGAGGCCGTGAAGTCGTTGAGATGGCGGGCGTTGGAGGTGTGACAGTCCTCGACGTGCCCGTACAGACAGTAGATCTGCTGGGTGAGGTAGCCCGCGCCGCCGTACGTGACGGACTTGGGGTTGGTCAGCGAGCACTGCTCGGTGCGGTAGTACGTGCACCAGCGGCGCATCACGACCGGCCAGAAGGTGCCGATCGCCTCGATGCCGGAGACGTCGCAGCGGACCGCGTACTCGTACGCGACCGGGTGCGAGCCGGTCATCTCGTCGTCGCCCCAGCCCTCGAAGACCATGTTGCGGACATGGGCGCGGTCGACGGGTTCGATCCGGGTCCAGGTGAGGGTGCGGCCGGCGGCCAGGTCCCAGCCGATCTGGTAGTTGACCCGGATGTGCGTCGAGTCGACGACGTCGGTGACCTGGACGAGGCGCTGGATCTCCTTCTCGTACTTCCCCGCCAGGGCGTTGATCTCCACGGCCCACCACTGGCCGACGGTGAACTTCGACGAGTCGCCCACCTCGAACAGGTCCGAGAGGTCCGGCATCGCCGCGCTCAGGGTGTGTTCGACGGTGGTGTCGGTGACGGTGCCGCGGAAGGAGAGGACGGCGCCGAAGGGGTTGTCGTGGGTGTTCTTCTCGATGCCTTCGGTGCGTA